>NZ_POVL01000025.1 GCF_002939185.1 Enterobacter sichuanensis
TTGCCACGATCGCCGACAGTTTAATTTTTTCTATCCCTTCAACCTGCCGGCACTGGTGAGTATATACCTGGCAAAGTAACCGGCTCGAGGTTTTCGGTAAGTTACGTTGCCTTAGACCAGACAAAGCCAGGTAACTTTAACGAACTATCATTTTCGATATCCAAACACACCTCTTGTGGCGTGAATATGTTAGGTCGCATTGATTAAGTATGTTAAACAGTAGCTTCAAGGCACCTTTCTCATCGGAACCCCTTTTGTGCTGACGACGCTAATCTACCGAAGCCAGTTAAATTTATCTCACCCGTCCACCGAACTGCGGGAGCTGGTCGAGCGCGCCAGGGGCCGCAACGCAAAGCTGAATATTACCGGTGTACTCCTGTCTAAAGGGAGCGATGTCCTGCAAATTCTCGAAGGTTCCGAAGAGAGCGTGGTCAGGCTGTTCCATACCATCCGTCAGGACCCGCGTCACAGCGGGGTGGTTGAACTGATGCGGGACTATGGTCCGCGCAGGCGCTTCGAAAATGTCGGCATGCTGTTGTTCGATCTGCAAACCCAGTCGCCGAAAGAGGTGCTGCAGTCGGTTCTGCATTACAGCAAGCTGGACAGCTATCTGACCTCTGACGATCGGGTGTTCAAATTTATCCAGACGTTTATCACCGGCAAACGCCCGTCTTCGTCGGGAACACGCTACGTCCCAGAAAAATGGACACTCGCCCCCGAAACCTTACCCTTTGGTGAGAGCCTGGGCCTGATTGCCGGTCAGCCTTGTCAGTTTGCGCTTCAGCCCATTGTCGAGCCATCGGAAGGAAAGATCAGCTCCCTCGAGGCCCTGATACGCGGCAACGACGGCGGCAGCCCGGAGCATTTCTTCAGCACCCTCGACCCGGACAAAATCTACGAAGTTGATCTCCAGACAAAGGCGTATGCCTTTGCGCTGGCGGAAAAACTGGGCATTGGCAGCCATAAAATTGCGGTCAACCTGCTGCCCATGTCGCTGGTGAATGTGCCTGGTGCCGTCGAGTTTCTGGTCAATCAGATCAAACAACACGGGTTGCAGCCGGAGCAGGTGGTTATTGAAGTCACTGAGAACGAGATGATCTCCGGTTTCAACCAGTTCAACAGCGCCATTAAGCAGCTTCGCGGTGAGGGGGTTGGCCTGGCGATCGATGATTTCGGTTCCGGCTATGCCGGTCTTTCTCTGCTGACCCGTTTTCAGCCGGATAAAATTAAAATCGACCGGGAAATCGTCAGCGATATCCACCTCAGCGGCGTGAAGCAGGCGATTGTGCGCTCCATTATCAGCTGTTGCTCCGACCTTGAAATTACCCTGGTGGCCGAAGGGATCGAGAAGATAGAGGAGTGGTGCTGGCTCGAATCTGCCGGGATCCGCCGATTCCAGGGCTTTCTGTTTGCCCGTCCGCAGCTGAATGGCGTCGGTGATATTCACTGGCCGCATCTGATGCGTTAAGCCAAATTTCCTTCCCGTTATTTCCCCTTTGCCTGGCCTGTGCTTAAATAGCTAAAACGGTTTAATAATGTTTAGCTTAGAGGGTCACATGAAAAAAATCTGGGTACTTGGCGATGCGGTAGTGGATCTGCTGCCGGATGGAGAAGGCCGGCTACTGCAATGTCCTGGCGGGGCACCGGCAAACGTTGCAGTCGGGATTGCCCGACTGGGCGGCCAGAGCGCCTTTATCGGCCGGGTTGGCGACGATCCTTTCGGGCGTTTTATGTATCAGACGCTGGCGAAGGAGCGGGTCGATGTTAAGCAGATGCGCCTTGACCCGGCACACCGCACCTCGACGGTGGTGGTCGATCTGGACGACCACGGCGAGCGTTCGTTTACCTTCATGGTGCGCCCGAGCGCCGATCTGTTTCTGGAACCCGCCGATCTGCCAGCGTTCAGCGCCGGGGAGTGGCTGCACGTCTGTTCCATCGCGCTCAGCGCAGAGCCGAGCCGTACTGCGACGTTTCAGGCAATGGCCGCCATCCGCGAGGCGGGCGGTTACGTCAGTTTCGACCCCAATATTCGCCCGGATCTCTGGCCGGATGAGAACGCCCTGCATGGCTGCCTGGAGCAAGCCCTGCAACGCGCCGACGTGGTAAAACTCTCGGTAGAAGAGCTGGCCTTTTTCACCGGCTGCGCGCAGGTAAACGACGGTCTGGAGGCGTTGATGCAGCGCTGCCCGGCGCGGCTGGTGCTGGTCACCCAGGGTAAAATGGGCGTGACGGCCTGGCATGAAGGTACCGTAAAACACTATCCGGCCACGCCCGTTCAGTGCGTCGATACAACCGGCGCGGGGGACGCCTTCGTGGCGGGCCTTCTCTACGGCCTGTCCGACGGGCAGGACCTGACGCCGGTTATCGCCCTGGCCCAGCGCTGCGGCGCGTTAGCCACTACCGCCAAAGGGGCAATGACTGCATTGCCCTGGCAGCACGAGCTGTAATTCCTCCCTTCACTGGCCGCCAGTCGGCGGCCTGAATTGTCGCCTCGATCACACTTACTAAAACGGTTTAGCAAAAAAGATTGCCGATCCAAAATTCACAGGTTTAGTATCAACAACCTAAACCGGTTTAGCAATTTAGCACGTTTAATGACTTCTTTTAGGGATGCGACAAAATGTATAAAAAACGCAGACTTGCCGTGATGATAGGCATGCTGGCCGGCAGTACCTCTGTTTTTGCCCAGACCGATATGTCCAGTATCGAAGCGCGCCTTGCCGCAATGGAGCAGCGCCTCCAGGACGCGGAAACGCGTGCCCAGGTGGCGGAGAAACGCGCCACGGCGGCAGAACAAAAAACACAGCAGCTGGTGGCCGCTCAGCAGCAGGCGCAAACGACAACCCAGGAGGTGGCGCAGCGCACTACCGCGCTGGAGAAGAAGGCGGATCAAAGCGGCGGGTTTGAGTTTCACGGCTATGCCCGTTCGGGCCTGCTGATGAACGATGCCGCCTCCAGCAGCAAAAGTGGTCCTTACCTGACGCCAGCCGGCGAAACCGGCGGCGCAGTAGGGCGTCTGGGTAACGAAGCCGATACCTACGTTGAACTGAACCTGGAACATAAACAAACCCTGGATAACGGGGCGACCACGCGCTTCAAAGCGATGCTGGCCGACGGTCAGCGAACCTATAACGACTGGTCTGCCGATACCAGCGATCTCAATATTCGTCAGGCCTTCGCGGAGCTGGGCAACCTGCCTGATTTTACCGGCGCGCTGAAGGGCAGTACCTTCTGGGCGGGTAAACGCTTTGACCGCGACAACTTTGACATCCACTGGCTGGATTCCGACGTGGTGTTCCTGGCCGGTACCGGTGGCGGCGTCTACGACGTGAAATGGAACGATTCGCTGCGTAGCAACTTCTCCATCTATGGCCGCAACTTCGGCAGCGTGGAGCAGACCGACAACAACGTTCAGAACTATATCCTCAGCATGAACCACTTCGCCGGCCCGTTCCAGCTGATGGTGAGCGGCCTGCGGGCGAAAGATAACGACGACCGCAAAGACACCAACGGTGATCTAATCAAGACGGACGCCGCCAATACCGGCGTGCATGCCCTGGTGGGGTTACATAATGAGAGCTTCTATGGCCTGCGTGAAGGGACGGCCAAAACGGCGCTGCTGTATGGTCACGGGCTGGGTGCAGAGGTGAAAAGCATCGGCTCTGACGGCGCTTTGCTGTCTGAAGCGGATACCTGGCGCTTTGCAAGTTACGGTGTCACGCCCATCGGTGGTGGCTGGAGCATTGCGCCTGCCGTGCTGGCGCAAAGCAGTAAAGACCGCTACGTCAAAGGCGATAGCTATGAGTGGGTAACGCTCAACACCCGTCTGATTAAAGAGGTGACGCAGAATTTCGCGCTGGCGTTTGAGGGCAGCTATCAGTACATGGATTTAGATCCGCAAGGCTATAAGGACCGTAACGCCGTCAACGGCAGTTTCTACAAGCTGACCTTTGCACCGACGTTAAAAGCGAGCAAGATCGGCGACTTCTTTAGCCGTCCTGAGCTGCGCCTGTTTGCCACCTGGATGGACTGGAGCAGCAAACTGGACAATTACGCCAGCGATGATGCCTTTGGCAGCAGCGGCTTCAACGCCGGCGGGGAATGGAACTTTGGGGTCCAGATGGAAACCTGGTTTTAACCCATCCCGCTCCCGCCTGGCGGGAGCGGTTTAAACATCATAAAAATGAAGTCAGGCAGAGGTATCTATGGATTTTGATAATATCGCCCGCGCGCTTATTCCGCTGCTCGGTGGCAAAGAGAACATCGCCAGCGCGGCGCACTGCGCTACGCGTCTTCGTCTGGTGCTGGTCGATGACGCGCTTGCCGATCAGCAGGCTATCGGCAAGGTCGACGGCGTAAAAGGCTGTTTTCGTAATGCCGGGCAGATGCAGGTGATTTTTGGTACGGGCGTGGTTAACAAAGTGTACGCCGCGTTTATCCGGGCGGCGGGGATCAGCGAATCCAGTAAATCTGAGGCTGCGGATCTGGCGGCGCGCAAGCTTAACCCGTTCCAGCGCATTGCCCGTCTGCTCTCCAACATTTTTGTGCCGATCATTCCCGCGATTGTGGCGTCCGGTCTGCTGATGGGCCTGCTCGGGATGGTGAAAACCTACGGCTGGGTCAATGCGGATAACGCTATCTACATCATGCTGGACATGTGCAGCTCCGCGGCGTTTATCATTCTGCCTATTCTGATCGGCTTTACCGCCGCGCGGGAATTTGGCGGTAACCCGTATCTTGGCGCAACGCTGGGCGGCATTCTGACCCATCCGGCGCTGACCAACGCCTGGGGCGTGGCGTCGGGTTTCCACACCATGAATTTCTTTGGCCTTGAGATCGCGATGATTGGCTATCAGGGCACGGTATTCCCGGTGCTGCTGGCCGTCTGGTTTATGAGCATCGTGGAGAAAAACCTGCGCCGCGTGATTCCGGACGCCTTAGACCTGATCCTGACGCCGTTCCTCACCGTGGTGATCTCCGGCTTTATCGCGTTGCTGATTATCGGTCCGGCAGGGCGCGCCCTGGGGGACGGCATCTCCTTTATTCTCAGCACCCTTATCGCCCACGCGGGCTGGCTGGCGGGACTGCTGTTTGGCGGACTTTACTCGGTGATTGTGATCACCGGTATTCACCATAGCTTCCACGCCATCGAAGCCGGGCTGCTGGGCAATCCATCGATTGGCGTTAATTTCCTGCTGCCTATCTGGGCCATGGCGAACGTGGCGCAGGGCGGTGCATGTCTGGCGGTGTGGTTCAAAACCAATGACGCCAAAATCAAAGCCATTACGTTGCCGTCGGCGTTTTCTGCGATGCTGGGCATCACCGAAGCGGCTATTTTTGGTATCAACCTGCGCTTCGTTAAGCCGTTTATCGCCGCGCTGATTGGCGGCGCGGTGGGCGGTGCCTGGGTGGTGTCGGTGCATGTCTACATGACCGCCGTCGGGTTGACTGCCATTCCGGGTATGGCCATTGTGCAGGCCAGCTCGCTGCTGAACTATATTATCGGCATGGTGATTGCCTTCGGCGTGGCGTTTACCGTCTCACTGCTGCTGAAATATAAAACGGACTCTGAATAATGACGTTACCTTCCCGCTGGCCTGCGATCCTGCAGGCCGTTATGCAAGGTCAGCCGCGGGCGCTCGCGGACAGCCATTATCCGCAATGGCACCCCGCGCCGGTGACGGGGCTGATGAACGACCCGAACGGGTTTATCTGGTTTGCTGGCCGCTACCATCTGTTTTATCAGTGGAACCCGCTGGACTGCGAGCACCGCTTTAAGTGCTGGGGGCACTGGAGCTCTGTGGATCTGGTGCACTGGCAGCACGAGCCGCTGGCGCTCATGCCGGATGAAGAGTATGACCGCAACGGCTGCTATTCCGGTAGCGCCGTGGATAACGCGGGCGTCCTGACCCTGTGCTACACCGGCAACGTCAAGTTTGATGACGGCAGCCGCACGGCCTGGCAGTGCCTGGCCGTGGAACAGCTGGATGGAACCTTCAGGAAGCTGGGACCGGTGCTGGCGCTGCCGGAAGGCTACACCGGCCACGTGCGCGACCCTAAGGTGTGGCAGCACGACGGGATGTGGTACATGGTGCTTGGCGCACAGGATGTGCAAAAGCGCGGCAAGGTGCTGCTGTTTAAGTCAGCTGATTTGCACGCCTGGCAATCCTGTGGGGAGATCGCCGGTCACGGCGTCAACGGCCTGTCGGATGCGGGGTATATGTGGGAGTGCCCGGACCTGTTTGCCCTCGACGGGACGCACGTCCTGATCTGCTGCCCGCAGGGGCTGGCGCGCGAGCCGCATCGCTATCTCAATACCTATCCGGCAACCTGGATGAACGGGGAGTTTGACTATGTCCGCGCGACGTTCGATCACGGCGAGTTGCACGAACTGGATGCGGGTTTTGAGTTCTACGCCCCGCAAACCACGCTGGCGGAAGACGGTCGCCGTATTCTGATCGGCTGGATGGGCGTACCGGACGGGGAAGAGATGCTGCAGCCCACGCGGGCGCACGGCTGGATGCACCAGATGACCTGTCCGCGAGAATTAGAGTATCGCGACGGCAGGCTCTGGCAGACCCCGGTGCGTGAGCTGGAGGCGCTGCGCGAAGATGAACACAACTGGCAGGGGCGCGCCAGCGCCGCGCCCGTACTTGACGCGACGCGCCTGGAGTTTGAGCTGAGCACTTCGCAGGTGATTGTCGATTTTGCCGGCACGCTGCGCCTCAGCGTCGATGGGCAGGGCCTGCGTCTGGAACGCGCGAGCCTGGAAACCGGTGAAACGCTGACCCGCTACTGGCAGGGCGACGTCCGTCATTTACGCGTTCTGTGCGACCGCTCCAGCGTTGAAGTTTTCATCAACCACGGCGAAGGGGTGATGAGCAGCCGCTATTTTCCTGTCCATCCGGCCCGGGTGCGATTCGAAGGTGCGTCCGACATCACATTACGCTACTGGTCGTTGCGCACCTGCATGATAGAATGAGGGTTTTGGCAGCCGGATCTAAGTCGTTGTGAGAAAAACAAAACGCGTCACCATCAAAGACATCGCGGAGCTGGCGGGGGTGTCCAAAGCCACCGCCAGCCTGGTCCTGAACGGTCGCAGCAAAGAGCTTCGCGTGGCGGAAGAGACGCGCGAGCGCGTGCTGGCGATTGCAAAAGAGCACCACTATCAGCCCAGCATTCACGCCCGTTCGCTGCGGGATAACCGCAGCCACACCATTGGTCTGGTGGTTCCGGAGATTACCAACTACGGTTTTGCCGTCTTTTCTCACGAGCTGGAAACGCTGTGCCGCGAGGCAGGCGTTCAGCTGCTGATCTCCTGCAGCGATGAAAACCCGGGGCAGGAGACGGTGGTGGTGAACAACATGGTGGCGCGGCAGGTGGACGGGCTGATCGTGGCCTCCAGCATGCTTAACGACGCGGACTACCATAAGCTGAGCGAGCAGTTGCCGGTGGTCCTGTTTGACCGCCACATCAACGACAGCGCGCTGCCGCTGGTGATCACCGACTCTATTACCCCGACGACGGAACTGGTGTCAGATATAGCGCGCCAGCATCCTGATGAGTTCTACTTCCTCGGCGGCCAGCCCCGCTTATCCCCGACGCGCGACCGCCTGGAAGGGTTCAAACAAGGTCTGCGTGATGCCGGTGTGGAACTGCGTCCGGAGTGGATCATTCACGGCAACTATCACCCGAGCTCCGGTTACGAGATGTTTGCCGAACTCTGCGCCCGGCTGGGACGTCCGCCGAAAGCGTTGTTCGCTGCCGCCTGCGGGCTGCTGGAAGGGGTGTTGCGCTATATGGGCCAACATAACCTGTTGCAAAGCGATATCAGGTTAGCCAGTTTTGACGATCACTATCTCTATGATTCGCTGACGATCCCCGTGGATACCATTCGCCAGGATAACCGCCAGCTGGCGTGGCACTGCTTTGATTTGATTAGCAAATTAATCGAAGGGGAGACGCCGCAGCCGTTGCAGCGCAAGCTCAATGCCACCCTGCAGCGACGCTATAAGTCAGCGAAATAGCCCGGTTCGATACTTCAATAACTTTAATTAATTTAAGTTTTGGAAGCGCCGATAACCATAAGGAATAATTCTCCTTGAGGTATTGGTTTATGTCGTTGAAAAAGTCGTCCCTGATTGTCCTGTTCTCGCTGCTTTTCTTCTTTGTTGTCAGCACTGTCACCAGCGTTGGCCTCATCATTAAAAGTAATAATTCCCTGGATAACGTCAACAAAGAGATTCAGGTGGTGCTGTCTATTATTGACCCCATCAACCACAGCCGTACGTTGCGCGTTCGGGTGATGGAGTATGTGAAGATGGTGGAAGCGGGCAACGCGGCGGACGGAGCAGCAAAGCTGACCGCTGTGAAAGAGGCGCTGACCAAAGCGGACCACGCGTTTGCGGCCTTTATGGCGTCACCGCGCCTGAGCGATGAAGCGCCGCTGGTGAGTGCCTATCAGGATGCCTGGCAGAACTACCGCAACCAGGGGCTTGCGCCGCTGATTGATGCCGCTGCGGCACACGATGTCGCCAAATTTGACGCGCTGATCCCGGAAGTGTCCCGCCTCGATCGCCAGTACGAGATCGTTCTCGACCAGGTCCTTTCCGTGCACCAGAAATATGCCAAAAGCCTGAATGAAGATGCGAGCAGTAACTTCGTCTCTGGCCTGGCGATCATTGCCGCAATCGCCAGTCTGTTTGTGGTGGTGATCATCGCCGTTAGTCTGCTGATGAAGCGCTTTGTCTTCGCGCCGGTCAACCTCGCGCGCGAGCACTGCAGCCAGATTGCGGCAGGTAAGCTGGACATTCCGGTGCCGGTGAAGGGGAGCGCACATAATGAAATCGATCATCTGATGAGCTCGATGGAGCAGATGCGTCAGGCACTGCTTGCGACCATCGCCCAGGTGCGCGATGCGAGCCATACCGTGACGCACGCAGCTCAGGAGATTGCCTCCGGGAATATTGACCTGGCGTCACGTACCGAACAGCAGGCTTCCGCATTAACCCAGACAGCGGCCAGCATGGAAGAGCTGAGCGCGACGGTGGCGAACAACACCGACAATGTGTTCCAGGCCGGAAAACTGGTGCAGGACGCGGTGAAAAATGCCCACACCGGTGAAGCGGTGACCCGCGAAGTCATCGACACGATGAATACCATCGCCGCGAACTCGAAGCGCATCGAAGACATCACCAGCGTGATTAACAGCATCGCCTTCCAGACCAACATCCTGGCGCTGAACGCGGCGGTTGAAGCGGCGCGCGCCGGCACGCAGGGCCGTGGCTTTGCGGTCGTGGCCAGCGAAGTGCGCACCCTGGCGCAGAAAAGCGCGGTGGCCGCCAAGGACATTGAGAGCCTGATTGCCCAGTAGGTTTCCAGCGTGAAAAACGGTGCGGAGCTGGTGAGCCGTTCAGGTGCGGTGATTGACGCGATTATTTCGTCGGTCAATAAGGTGAATACGCTGATGGAGCAGATCTCTGTCGCCTCGGAAGAGCAGAGCCGGGGGATTAGCCAGGTCGGGCAGGCGGTGACCGAGATGGACGGCGTGACCCAGCAGAACGCCGCGCTGGTGCAGCAGTCCGCCGCGGCAGCGGCTTCGCTGGAAGAGCAGGCGCAGCAGCTATCGCGGAGTATTTCGAGTTTTAGTTTGCCGGTGCAGGCTTGATTGATGATGTAAGGCTCCTGAGGGGGCCTTTTTTGTCTACGACGCAGCCATGAGGGATAAAGACCAGCCAAACGGCCATCAGCATGCAGTGTAATACCCAGAGCGTCAGTGGTTAGGCATTGGTCGACAAGACAGGCTAATCGCTAAAAAGTCAATCGTCGTTTTTATCTTATAAAATCCTGTTTTTTGTTAATGGTGATTATTATAAGTTTGCTATTGAAAAGGTGATGCCAAAAATTTGCTATACATCATACTTAACTCGTTTTTTAGATGGGAATCATTAATTAATCTGTCGTATTGCTTTATAGTCGTCGTACTACAATAGTTTTAGTTTACAAAATAGAACACAAAAGGAATTTGTATGACACCTATCGAGAGTATCGCTGAATGGTCTCAAAGAAAACCTGTTTGGTGGAGACACGCTATAAGATTATCGTTGACTCATGGTACATTAGATCAAGAATGCTTGAGTATTATTTTGAAAATAGCAAAAATTGAGCATGGACTTCTTGAAAGAGATGAAGTCTATGAAAGGGCTATACAACCTTTGGACTTTACAGGGTTTACTTCAGAGCAAAATGAAGTTTCACTTAAAACTCTATGTAATGTTAAAGGTGTTGGGTTGCTGGCTGACAACCAAACTATAAATTTTCCAGGGCAAGGGTTGTTTATTGTTTATGGTGATAATGGAGCCGGTAAATCCAGCTATTCAAGCATCTTAAAAAATACATGTCTAACCAGAGGGGACAGCCCTCAAATATTGGGTAATGTTTTTTCAAAGGAACAAATTCCACCGCAAGCAGAGATTTGTGTAACAGTCAATGGATTAGATGAGGTTTTTTTATGGGATAATAATAGTTCCAGTATTGAAGCCCTTAAGTCAATAAGGGTGTTTGATGGTTCTTCAGCTAATCATTATATCAATAAGGAAGATGCGCTTGGATTTAAACCAATAGGTTTAAATTTATTGGCCGAGTTAGTTAAGGCCGTAAATAGTGTCAGAGCCTATCTTGAAGAAGATACAATGGGAAGCAATGGTTTTATCAAGTTGGACGGTTTAAAATCATCTAGTGCTGCAGCTAATTTTTTAAGTGGTCTTTCTGCTGATACACTTGAAGATGAAATAAACGAACATTGTATCACGCTTGAAGAGTTAGAAATGATAGAACCTTTAAAAAAGGAAATTTACCATTTCAGGTCGCAAACCCCACAAACATTAAGAAAAAATTTGCAGCAAACGAAAGCAACGCTAGAACCTCTTGTGTTATTTTGCGATAAGCTTGCAAGGTCACTAGGTGATAAAGCTATAGAGTTGCTCGGGAAATTAAAAGCAGAGAAAGAAAAAACTGCGAATATATGTGACGAGTTACGTAAAACCACACTTCAAAATTTACCTTTTAATAATATTGCTGGTGTAAGTTGGCAAAAAATATGGCAGGCAACACAGCATTTTATTCAGCATGATGAAAAAAAACATTTTCCGATGGCTACAGGGGAGCATTGCCCCATATGTTTTCAGGAAATAAGTGATGAAAGCGAAAGCAAAATGGAGGCGTTATACAAATACCTAAATGATCAATCGGAGCGAGAAGCGATGTTGGCTAAAGGTGAATATGATGATGCTGTAAATAATATTTCATCCCTCTCTTTTGAACTTACTCCCTACGGTGCAGCGATTTCTCTTTTAAATAATGAGTTTCAAAGTTTGGGAGATCAAGTCATTAGTATGATTTCAAAACTTGAACAAAGAAGAGATATCTTAGTTGGAAAGTTGAATTTACCACATCTTCCATTAATGTTAGACATTATTGCAAAGATAAAAAATATAATTGAAGATATTAATGCAAAGCTATTGGTTATTGAGTCGGATGAGGAATTGAATAATTTCATTCAAATTAAGGAAATTGAGCTGATTAATCTGGAAGATAGAAAATATATATTTGATTGTCGCGAAATCATTGTGGGGAATTTGAGACGTCATAAATATATTAAAAAACTCAACTCCATTCTTTCTCAATGTGGTACTACCACAATTTCAACACTTTCATCAAGTATCTATAGAACAGGTGTCGTTGAGCCGCTCGTTTCTGCATTCAATGATGAACTACAGAGTTTCGGATTTGATCGTTTTAGAGTCAAAGTTGAATCTCGCAATCGCTCAGGTGTTCAACAATTTAAATTATCTTTGGCAGATGAGAATAATAACGTTATTGGCGCACTTTCAGTTGCTAGTGAGGGAGAACAACGATGTATTGCTATCGCAAGCTTCTTAGCCGAAATGAAAGCTGATTCTAGAAAATCAGCGGTTATATTTGACGATCCAGTTAACTCACTAAGTCATGAATGGAGCAGTCGGGTGGCTAAGCGATTAGTATTAGAATCGCAAAAACGTCAGGTCGTGATATTAACGCACAATATAGTTTTCTACAAATTATTGTTAGAGGTGGCTGAAGGGACTGCAACTGAATACTCGACTATAGCACTTGAGCGGTCTCGTAAATTCGCCGGAATAGTTAAAAACTCAGCTCCTTGGGAAGCTATGACTACTCGGGCAAGATATGGTTTTTTAAGAGTAAAGTTGCAAGATATAAAACGGTTAGAGAAAAAGGAGGAAACAACAACAACCGAACTGCGTGATGCTTGCTGTCAGTTTTATAGCTATTTACGCGAGGCGTGGGAAAGATTGGTTGAGGAGAAATTACTCAATAAGGTGGTTACTCGTTTTGAACGTGGTGTCTCTACGCAACGACTAGCAAGATTAATTGATATTTGTCAGTCTGATATAGATAGAGTTGATTATGCCATGTCCAAATGCAGTACTTATTTTAGAGGGCATGACAGTGCTGCTGCAATTGGAGATCCTTACACTAGTGTAAAAGAGGTTGAAATTGATCTTAATTTTTTCTTTGAATTCCTAAATGAACTTGAAGAAAAACCTAGGAAGAGGAATTCGTGACTAAAATAAACAGTGTAAGAAACTACTAAATGTAATCATCTAGATCTTATAACTTAAAAAAGGGGTTTTTATGGAGTGTAGATTAAATGAGTTTACTGGTAGAATAGAGGAAGTAATAAGAAAATCTATTAGTAACCACTCTGGCCATGAATGGGATGAGGATTTTATTACACGAAGCTTGCTTAGTGATTTTAGGACTGAGTTCCATCGTTTTAATTTGATAGGTAGGGATCTGAAAAGTAATATTAACTGGCAAGCATATAAACTTAAAGGTACTTTTGAGAATAACTTCGGGGACATAGCATTAGTAGTAAACATATGCTATAAGGACGGTACATCGATCAACGGGGTTGCTTTTTTAGAAGCAAAGAAACGTGACTGGAGGAAAACCACTTTCAGCGCAATGAAAGTAACTCAAGCAAAAAAAATACTTAAAAATGCACCACGCTCACAATATCTACTTTATGACTATGAAGAAATAACAAACTTTCTTAAGGGGTCATTATGTTCAGTAGAGATGGAACATTATTTTTATCGTAGAGGTTCTTACATTCCTTTTTCTGAAGTTACAAGAGCGGTATGTGTTCCTCTTAACCTTGCAGTGGTAACTAGTCATAAAGATACACTTCTTTATCGTCATGGACTTCCTCTATCTACGATGTTATCAACTCGATATTTTCAAGGATTAGATTTAGAGTTTGATGAAACAGCGAAAGGTATTGCCACTGGTTTTTTGAAAAAATTTGGCCTTCCTAAATTTATTATGAAAATAGACATCTTAGAAAGCGGTGCTGAGGCTGGAGATCAGGGCCTTAGTGTAAATGAGTTAGAGTATGTTCCACTTGACTAAAACTTAACAAAAGTATTTGCGGTGCTAGTCTCTAACTACTATTGCACCGTAAAATCGAAGCTGTGCGTATAAGCGACTTCAGTGCCAGTTTTCATTCTAAGCACAAGTTCTAAATTATATGCTTTGTTTGCTAAATGTGCTAATCATACTTTTGCCCACTCAAGGCATAAGCCCCGCTTAAGCGGGGCTATATGTAGTGCTGTGGTCAATGTGTGGGCGCTTCAGGAAATAAACCCTTTTATTTCATTATGTTGAAGTGGTTCAAAAGATTTGGAATAGCCTTTTTAGTTGCGGGTGTAATGGAGTAGGCCTACCAGTCAGGACTACACCAATTGTGGTGTACACATCCTCTCAGTAAGCCCAACGAATCGTTCATTTTCTGTGCAAATAAAGTTAACGTCATGAAAAGTGGAATGAAGCGATAACGTCCATTAAGATGACCGCAGCATTAACCCAAAAGGAAAATTGGAAATGGATATTGGATTAATTACAGATGAGCCCGGACGCTATTACGAGTTTCGTTCAATTCTACCGTCGGGTGAGTACTTTCAATTTCGCCCCCGTAATCCTCCACTGAACTCGCAACCCATCGTAGATGATGAAAGTGGAATGTGTATCGGCTTTTCCGTCGCTCAGGCACCCGGTTTATGGCAGATTTATGATGCTGATGGGGTGTTTATCAGGTTAGAAGAGGCGCCATTAGAAGCCCCTTTGTTTGACCCAACTGATCTGGCTTTAATCGCCTTTGGTGCATTTCGTCTTTTTCGTACAGGTAAAGCAATATTGGAAAGTGGTGTCAAAACCGCCTTAACCGTTAAACTCAGTGAGGCTACGGTCAGTCTCTTGCGTGGGCGCTTAAAAATGGGCTTATCTGCACGAGCCCTTAAGATGACAGCAACCCCCGCTAAACATATGCTGAATCCGGGGCGCTACGTCCCCTTACAACTCCAGGAAAAAGTGATTCGATACGGTAAAAGAACACCCGATCCGCAGAAGGCTTCAGGGCTTTTCCGATATGAATCTGAGATTTATAAGCTTGTGGAAAATCGGGCAAAAAAAGGAACCTATTTCTATAAAAAATATATGATAGAGGTCCTGGTACGCGAGAAAGACTGGACAATAACTCATTTTTTATACAAGTAATGGGGGTGGATATGATTGAAATTGTTAACGACAGGAAAACTTTACGGGTCACTCCCTTTGAACGAGAGAATACCCCTGACGTACCGCAGTATGACTGGATCCAGACTTATGTGGAGTACAACCTCCCTGAACTGCAGGCTCAGTATCGGGCATCTTTTAATGTCGGCGAGCTTAGTGCACTTAAAGATAAACTCACAGCTTTACATATAAGTTTAGTGAAAGGTGGCGAACCTCAGGAGGTCGTCTTTGATAGCACGGAAAACCAATTAAACCTTATATTTTCGCCATCATCTTTTGGGCGGGGCGTGTTGTTAACATTAACGCTCAGACCGGAAAACCCTGCCGAAAGTGTAGTGGTAAGTGACAGTTTGCATATTAATGAGAGTTACTTTCCGGCACTGCTTTCTGGACTGGACGAGATCATTAATTGGGGGGATTGATTCCCCCTAACCGCTATGACTCCAAATCCGACAGCACAAAAAATTTTCATTCACCCCAGCAATATTTCCCTCCCTCATCCGTCTACCTCATCACAAGCCATAATCAGTTTCGGTAAACGAGGTAAACACCATGAGAGATTTTGAAATGCACGGCAGAGGTCACGGGCGCGGATTTGGTCGCCACCGTATGGGCAAGGGCTTAGTCATTGGCGCAGTGATTTTCATCGTGCTCGGCCTGCTGGTGATGTCCCTGTGGAACGCCTTGCTTCCGGCGATCCTTGGCGTGAAGGCCATCGGATTCTGGCAGGCGCTGGGCATTCTGGTGCTGAGCCGCATTCTGTTCGGTGGACTGGGGTTCCGCCCGGGGATGTTTGGCGCGCACCGCCGCATGCACGAGCGCTGGATGAACATGACGCCCGAACAGCGTGAGGCGTTTATTCAGCAGCGTCGCGAAGGGTTTGGTCGCCACGGACGCGGTCACTGCGGCTGGCACGGGCATCGTGACGATAAGCGCGACGACGCCACGCCAAAAGCGCCGGAAGCAGAGTGAGCGAAATGAAAGCCGGGGAGGCGGGCGGATCCATGCTGATGTCGGCGCTCAATGCCTGCCGCGCCCGGCTGAGAGCCTTCATTCGCGGACGGACGTCCGTCCGTGATGATGCCGACGACATTCTGCAGGAAGTGACGTATCAGCTGATGAAAGTGGAACAGCCGGTCGAAAACGTCGCCGCCTGGCTGTTCCGCGCGGCGCGTAACGAGATGACCGACCGGGCGCGTAAAAAGCGCGAGGTCTCGCTCTCCGGCTATTTTACGGGCGATGACGACGAGGGTTTCCCGGAGGACGAGCTGGCCGAAACCCTGTTTGGCGTACCGCACACGCCGGAGGAGGAGTACCTCAAAACGCTGCTGTGGGAAGAGCTGGGGCAGGCACTGTCTGAACTGCCGCCGCCGCAGCGGGAGGTGTTTGAAAAGACCGAGCTCCACGGCTACAGCATTAAAATGCTGGCAGAGGAGACCGGCGCCAGCGAACAGGCGCTGTTATCCCGCAAGCATAAGGCGGTACTGTTTCTGCGCACCCGGCTGCGGGACGTCTATGACGCGCTAACGGGCGAATAGCGGCGACAGACAAAACCTTACACTTCCGGTACTTGTAGATTCATCACTATGGTTTATGATCGGGGCGTCTTCTTACTCTGGAATGTTATGCGCAACCGTCAGCTCCTCGGAAAATGGCTTTTGATTATCACCTGTCTGGCGATGGCGCTTTGCCTCGTGCAGCGTGCGGTGATGCTCAACCATTTTTTACAGGGACTGGATCCGCAAATTTCTCTGGTAGCTGACGCCCCGGCGCAAAACAGCGATACGGAACAGCCCGGCCCGTCGCCCTGTCAGCTGGGCGCGCACTCGCTGCTTTGCGCGCAGCCGCTGTTCTTCGACGGTGCGCTACCGGCCATTATTATCTTCTTCGCGCTGCTGCAGCTGGTTACGCAAGGGCGGGCGTTTGCGCCCGTCGAACAGCCCGTTCAGGCACCGCCTCCCCGAATACACCTGAAAAACTGCGTTTTCCGTGAGTGAAAATCATCGTCACCGCACGATAATTTTTCACTGTTCACGGAGTAAAACATGGTTAACCTCTTCAGGGGATTCGTCTTCCTGTGGCTGTCCTGCATCGGCATTGCCCATGCGGCGGACACCGGCTGGCTGGTTTCCCCCCAAAACGATCACGCCCGCATCCGCTTTCAGGCGGAGAGGGAACAAACGCACATTAAGGGCCTGCTCACCGTTGAGCTAAAACCCGGCTGGAAAACCTACTGGCGATCGCCGGGCGAGGGCGGTGTGGCGCCGAAAATCAGCTGGCCGGACGGCGTAACGGATAGCTGGTCCTGGCCGGTTCCGTCGCGCTTCGATATCTCCGGCATGACCACGCAGGGCTATCACGACAAGGTCACTATCCCGATTACGCTCGACGGGGTAAGGGGCGACACGCTCGACGGGACGCTCACGCTCTCTACGTGCAGCAACGTCTGTCTGCTGACGGACTACCCGTTGCACCTCGATTTTACCCAGGCTGCGGATGAGGGTTTCCGAAGCGCCTTCGGGCAAGCGATGCGCGCCGTGCCGGACACCTCCGGCGTTTCCGCCGATTTGTCGGCCTGGCTTTCTGACGGCAACCTGGTGGTGACGGGGACGACGGACGGGAAATGGGATAATCCAGGGATCTACTTTGACCCACTGGAGGGTGACATTCTGCCCGGCGAGCCGGTCATTAAACACGACGGCAATACGCTTCGGGTAACGGTCCCCGTCACCGATGAATGGGGCGATAAGCCCGCCTCGCTGAAGGGCAAAGCGCTGTCGTTTGTGCTGACCAATGGCGATCGCGCGCAGCAAACCACCATGACCGTTGGGACAACGCCCGAAGAGACTTCAGTGGTGGACGGGATCGGCAAAATGGTGCTGTTTGCGCTATTGGGCGGGCTGATCCTGAACCTGATGCCCTGTGTACTGCCGGTGATGGGCATGAAGCTCAACAGCATCCTGCACGCGGGCTCGGACGGCCGCACGATCAGGCTGCGCTTTCTGGCCACCAGCGCCGGGATCGTGACCTCTTTTATGCTGCTGGCCGCGATGGTCACCGCGCTTAAGCTGGCCGGCGCATCACTGGGGTGGGGCATTCAGTTCCAGAACCCGTGGTTTATCGGTCTGATGGTCGCCGTCACCTTCCTGTTTGCGCTGAACCTGTTTGGGGTCTTTGAAATGCTGCTGCCTTCTGCCGTCGCCGGGCGGCTGGCAACGGCAGGAGGGACGGGGATTGGCGGCAGCTTCTGTGAAGGGATGTTCGCCACGCTGCTGGCGACCCCGTGCTCCGCGCCGTTCCTCGGTACCGCGGTTGCCTTTGCCCTTGGCGCGCCGCTGCATGCTCTGTGGCTCATCTTCCTGATGCTCGGCGTGGGTATGAGCCTGCCGTGGCTGTTTGTCGCCCTGGTGCCGAAAACGGCCCTGCTGCTGCCAAAACCCGGCCGCTGGATGAACACGCTGAAAGTCGTTCTCGGCCTGATGATGCTGGCCTCCAGCCTCTGGCTGGCGACGCTGCTGAGCCTGCATCTGGGCGACAGGGTCACTCAGGTGGTGTTGCTGATGCTGGTCGCCGTCACGCTGGCGCTGTTCGCAATGAAGCGGCAAACGGCCTCGCCGCTGTTCTGGCTCGTGGTTATCGCGCTGTCGGCGTTCGGCGGATATCAGGTGCGCGGGCTGCTTAACGCGCCGCCTGACGCGTCGGCGCAAAATACCGCGCAGGCCATACCGTGGCAGCCGCTCAGCGAAGAGGCCATCGGGCAGGCGCTGGCGCAGGGGAAACGGGTGTTTGTGGATATCTCTGCCGACTGGTGCGTGACCTGTAAGGTGAACGAACATCGGGTGCTCAATCAGCCGGAGATCGTTGCCGAACTGCGCCAGCCGGACGTGGTGGCCCTGCGCGGAGACTGGAGCCAGCCGTCCGCGCTCATCGCGGCGTTTCTGGCGAAGCGAAACCGCTACGCCATCCCGTTTAACGCGGTGTATGGCCCCGGCCTGCCTGATGGCGAAATCCTCTCGCCGCTGCTGGACAAACGCACCCTGTTCACCACCCTGAACAACGCAAAAGGCTAACTGTACGATGAAAACACTCCTTATTACGCTTCTGTTTCTGCTGGCCCCGGTTCAGGTGTTCGCGGCCCAGCCGCTGACGCCGGACCAGGAGCAGCGCGCGCAGCAGATGATCGCTGATTTCCTGTTTAACGACCCGAACTCCCCGCGCATCGGCGCGAAAAATCCAAAGCTCACCCTCGTGGTGTTTACCGACTACAACTGTCCGTACTGTAAAAAATTCGATCCGTATCTGGAGAACATTGTCGAAAAACATCCGGACGTGGCGGTAGTCTTTAAGTTTTTACCTTTCCGCTCGGAAAGTTCGCTCACCGCCGCGCGAGACGCATTAACCGTCTGGCGTGCGCATCCTGAGCAGTTTATGAAACTCAACCATACCCTGATGGCGAAAAAGGGGTACCACGATGAGGCCAGCATTCAGGAGGCGCAGAAGCGGGCGGGCGTGAACGTGACGACGCCGGATGACGAGAGCCTGCTGACGATCAAGCGCAGCCTGATCGTCGCGGAAAAAATGGGGATCCAGGGCACGCCCGCCACCCTTATCGGCGAGGGACTGCTTCCCGGCTGGGTGCCGTTCGAACAGTTCGATGAAATGGTCAGTGACGCACTGAAAAACCGCTAACCTGAAGGGGGCGGAATGCCCCCGACAAACCGGAGAGGGAAATGAAAAAATTACTGTTACTTTCGGCGCTGGCGACGTCAGGGCTGGTACAGGCGGCTGAAGCCATACCGGATGTGGTGAAGCACTTCAGCGAGCAGCAGAACATTAAAATCATCAAGAAGCTGGATGCACCCGGCGGGGCGCCAGCCTGGCTGGGGCAGTATCAGGACATGGGCGTCACGCTGTTTATAACGCCGGACGGCAAGCACGTGATCTCAGGTTATCTTTATGACGACAAGGGGAAGAACCTTAGCGAAGGCTACTTCCAGAAAGAGATCTACGCCCCGATGGGGCGCGAGATGTGGAAAAAACTCAACGCGGCACATCCCCTGAAGGAAGGGGCGGATAGCGCCCCGCGTAAGGTCTTTGTCTTTGCCGATCCGTTCTGTCCGTACTGCAAGCAGTTCTGGTCCGAGGCGCAGCCGTGGGTGAAGGCGGGCAAGGTTCAGCTCAACACGCTGCTGGTGGCGTTCCTCAACCCCAACAGCGGACGTAACGCCGCCGCGATCCTCAATGCGAAAGATCCGGTGGCGGCCTGGCGCGAATACGAGCTTTCCGGTGGGAAAAAGTTGCCGAAGCCAGAGGGTGAGGCTTCCCGCGAAACGGTAGCGATACTGCAGAAGCACCAGGCGCTGATGGACAGCCTGGGCGCTAACGCCACGCCAGCCATTTATTATCTGAATGCGGAAAATGAGCTGCAGCAGGTGGTCGGTATGCCGGATGCGCAGCAGCTTGAGGCGATGTTCGGGCCGAAGCCGTAAATAGCCAGGCAGAAACAGGGCGTTTCTGCCTGGTTGTCATTCAGCCACCCCAGCGTCCCTTCAGGTAATTCACCGCCTGCTGCGTCTGCGGGCGGTTGAGGTAATCTTCCCGGAACAGGATGGTGCCGTTAACGTTAGGCAGCGAATCGTTGAGATCGAGCTGTTTTTTCAGCTCCGGCACGCCGCCCTGAACCGTCCAGTCTGGCTCATTTTTCGACGGCTCACCCACCTTGTAGAACGCAATGCCAATGTACAGGCGCGTGTGGGTCGGCTTCACCACGTCGGCCCACCATCTGGTCAGCACGTCGTAGCGCGCAGCATCCCGCGAGAAGGGCCAGTAAATTTGCGGGGCGATGTAGTCCAGCAGGCCCTGCTGAACCCACTGACGCGTATCGGCGTAGGATTCATCATAGGCCGCGGCGCCGCGGGTGTCGGAGCCTGCCGGGTCAAACGAACGGTTACGCCACACGCCCGCCGGGCTGACGCCGAACTCCACGTCGGGCTTTGTCTGTTTAATCGCCCGGGAGACCTGGACAATCAGCTGCTGCGTGTTGTGTCTTCGCCAGTCGGCTTTGGAGGTAAACCCCTGGCCGTACTGCCGCCAGGTCTGGGAATCATTGAGCGCGGATCCCGGCGATTCTGCATAAAAGTAATCATCGAACTGCACGCCATCTACCGGGTAGTTCGCCACCACTTCGGTGACCACTTTGGTGATCCAGTCCCGCACGTCGGGAATGCCCGGGTCGAGCACAAAGCGGTCGCCCGAGATGCGCACCCACTCCGGATGCTGGACATAGACGCTGGACGGGGTCTGATAGGCCGTCCGGTTCAGGGCGGCGATGGTGGACGGTTTAGTATTGGTCGACACGCGGTAAGGGTTGAACCAGGCATGGACCTTCATGCCGCGCTTGTGCGCTTCATCGAGCATAAACTGCAGCGGATCGTATCCCGGATACTCACCGATATTGCCCGTTAACGTATCTGACCACGGCAAAATCTTTGATGACCAGAGGGCCGTGCTGTCGGGTTTCACCTGGAAAAACACCGTATTAATGCCGAGGTGCTTAAGGTTGTCGAGCTTTGCGATCAGCGCCTGCTTTTGCATCGCGATGCGTTGGTCCGCGCTGCGGCCGTTCACCGAGGCCACCGGGGGCCAGTCGAGACGCGAGACGGTCGCCAGCCAGATCCCGCGCATCGGCACGTTTGCCTGCTGCGTCGGTTTGCTGACGGTGGGAAGGGGGGTAACCAGTGACTTTGGCGGTTTTGAGGAGCAACTTACAAGTAAAAGTGCGCAGGCAACCAGCGCACCAGTCCGTTTTACGTGTCGCGTCATTTGCGTATTAGCTCTTGATAATCCGACTGTTGGCCCAGGGATTAAAGGCGGGCGCTTCCTGTTCTGCGTGTCCCTCATCGTTGAGAGAGTCCAGATACAGGGCTTCAACCTCCGCGCGCGCCCACGGGGTACGACGCAGAAATTTCAGGCTCGATTTAACGCTGGGGTCTTTTCTGAAACAGTTAATTTTGATTCGGTCGCCCAGTTCGTGCCAGCCATATTTCGCCACCAGGGCGTTGACCATCATCTCCAGCGTTACGCCATGCAAAGGATCTTTGGAAATATGTGCAGTCATAGGCGTCCGGATGTCTCGATTTTTAGGGGATTGGGGTAAACGCTGAAAGGGTACAAGAAAGGAGGGGAAGCGGCAATTTTCCTTTTCCCCTCGCTCACTTTATGACGGACTCCGTGCGCTGATTTTCGCCGACAATTTTTCCCGCGCTGTTTTCAATCTTAAACCGAATCGACACGTCGTCCTGGCCCACGGGCGTGGCAGTGACCGCTTTTACCATCGTTCCTGAGTCTGCTGCGATCGTCATCGTCGTCGTGCCTTTTGCCAGCAGCTTGTCGCGCTGGGTGATGTGCCAGCTCAGACGACATTCGCGGCACGGTTTCCAGGTGTCGTTGATGGCCCACAGACGCACGGTCGCCGCCGCGCCGGATTGCCACTGCGCCGTGACGGGTTCAATAGACGGCAAAACAGGCTGGTAGGCGCGTTTTAAGGCGTAGAACCCGGCTTTAGGCTTACGCAGGTAGTCCACTACGCCCCAGTTGATGGAGGGCCAGGTTTCTACAAACATGAAGTGGAACAGGGCCGTCACCGGCTGGTAGCGCTGTCGACGATAGCTCTCTGCCGCCGTGGCCACCAGCTGCGACTGGTACGCCTGAGTATTGCGGATCATCGCCTGAATGTTGTCCCCACGCGAAATACCGGCAAACTTAAAGGTCTGGAAGGGCTGAAAATTATGGTATTTCCAGACGGTCCAGCCGGGATCGTCAGCGGCGGTCGTTTTGGGCCAGAGTGACGCCGCCGGGATGATGGTTTTTAGCGTCGACAAGCGGGGAAGCGCCTGCGCGCCGAACTCGGTGATGATCCCCGTTTTGGCCGGAGCAAGCAGGTTCCGTACGGTACCAAAGTACCAGCCCGCCCAGTAATGCTCCTCAACGGCGGAGAAGCGGTGCACGATGCGCGAGGTATCTTCGGCAAGCGTATCCGCCACCTTTTGCGTGAGCTCGCGATTCAGATCTTTATTCCAGTCCGGGAAGCGTTTTTCCATCCACGGCGAGTTCCACGGCGGTTCGTTATGCCCGCCCCAGACGATGATGGCGGGGGAATTACCGAACTGTTCGATCATCTCCCGCGTCTGGCGAACCGCATTTTCCGTGAAAGCCGCACTGTTGTTGTAGCCCCACTGCAGCGGAACATCCTGCCAGATCATCATGCCCATCTCATCGGCCACGTCATACAACGCACGTCCGGCAACGTGTCCGTGCACGCGTATGGCGTTGGCGTTCATGGCTTCCACCAGACGAAGATCGCGACGGTATTTTTCTCGCGTCATGGTGCTGAGCCAGGGGGATCCGATGTAATTACTGCCCTTAATGAAAAGGCGTTTGTCGTTAATGAGCCAGCCCTTATTGTCGGGCTGCTCGACGATCTTGCGCAGCCCGGTGCGGGTGACCGCCGTATCCATCAGGCCGTTTTCATCCCGCAATGCCACGCGAATGGTATACAGGTGGGGTTTTCCGGTACCGACGGGCCACCACAGTTTTGCCTTCGGCATGGGCAGCGTCAGCTGCACGGAATGGGCGCCGCTTTCGAGGGTAACCGGAAAGTCAGCCTGATAGGGCCTGCCGCTGAAGTTGGCGGGCGTGGCGGTGAGACGCACGGTCGCCGGGCCCTGACCGAGCGCGCGATAGCGAATGTCTGCTTTCAGCGCGGGGTGCATCAGCCCCTGTGACCAGTCTGGCCGCAGGATGGTCTCATCCAGGGTAGCGCCTCGGCTAAGATGCAGCCTCACCGGCGCCCAGATGCCGCCCGAGTTGGCGTCCTGTCCTTGCGGCGACCAGGCCCCGCCGGGACGCGTGTCATGCTGGTTAAGGATCCCCTTCATGACCGTTTTATGCAGCGGCCAGATCTTATTGGGATCTTCGTAAGGGCTGTCCACCCTGACCACCAGTCGGTTGTGACGTTGTAACGCTTGACTGGCATCCAGCGAAAAGCGCTGAAAATAGCCCTCATGCTGGCCGAGCGGCTGGCCGTTCAGGGTGACCTCGGCCAGGTAGTCGACGCCGTCAAACACCAGAGTGCTCATTACATCGGGCGGCTGCACGGGCAGGGAAAACGCGTGCTTGTACCACAGCGCGCCCTGGTGATCGTACCCGGCGCTGTACCAGTTGGCGGGGACCTGAAGCGGGCGCCAGCCTGATGCGGCAGGACGCGCGCTATCATTGGCGTCCTGAACCTGCCATTCTCCGGCCAGAGACCAGCTGACCGGCGCAGAGTTCGCCACCGTATGGGTGGTCAACAGGGCAATGAGCAGCGCGCAGTTGCGAGCGATCATGCGTTTACCCCGCGCGCGTTGAGCCACGCCATCAGGCGCAGCGATTCCTTATGAAGCTGCTGGTTTAGCGCCGCAAGCTGTTGCCCCTCCAGCGTGTGCGCCTCGCTCTCCAGCGCCTGCAGCTGACGGGCGAGTCGCCCGAAATCCAGCGTGACGGCTTCTCCTCGCAGCTTGTGGGCGCCGCGGCGCAGCGCTTCACGATCGTCGCTGTCGATAGCCAGGGTGATGGCCTTCATGGCCTCCTCCAGCCCTTCGCCAAACAGGGCCAGCAGCTCCTGGACCAGAGCAGGGTCGTCAGCACACTGCTTCAGCAGACGTGCTTCATCCGGGAAGGCGGAAGGGTCATCGTGGCGCGGGAGCACGCGAGCAATCTCCTCAGCGAGACGCTCCTGGCTGATGGGTTTGGCAATGTAGCCGTCGAAACCCATCTGAAAACAGCGCTCTTTATCCCCCTGCATGGCGTGTGCGGTCATGGCGACGGTGGGCTGAGCCGGGCCGGGCCGGGCGCGTTCTTCTTCACGCAGCAGGCGAATGGCGGTCTCACCGTCCATCTCTGGCATCTGAAGATCGATCAGCAAAACGTCCCACACGCCCGCGCGCCAGCGTTCCAGCAGTGCGACGCCATTATCGACGATCTGACAGGTGTGCCCGAGCCGCTCAAGCAGGCGCGCGGCGACCTTCTGGTTGACCAGATTATCTTCCGCAAGGAGGACCCTGAGCCCGGCGGTGTCCGGCGCGACGGTGGCTGCGGGCGCGCTTTCACTCACCGTCTTTGGCGCACGTTCAAACGCCGCGGCAATCGCCTGATGCAATTCATTCTGGGCGATAGGTTTATGCAGGTAGTTCTGGATACCGATCCGCTTCAGCATATTGATATCAAAATGTCGGCTCATGGAGCTCAGCATGATGATATGGCTCTCAGCAACCTGCGGCAGCACCGAAAGTTCGAGAGCCAGCGACACGCCGTCCATATCCGGCATCTGCGCGTCCAGCAGGATCAGGGGCCATGCCGTTCCCGTTTTAACCCGGTTGATGGCCTCGCTGGCGTTATTAACGCAGGTGGGTTTCAACCCCATCTGGCTGAGCATGGCGGCCAATAGCCGCAGGTTGGTCGCGTTATCATCAACCACCAGCACGGGCTCCCCGTTAAAGCGATGGCTATGAGGGCGTTCCTCCGGGCCAGGCGCCTGGGCCGCAAGCGGTAGCACGAAGGAAAATTCGCTGCCTTTCCCCGGCTCGCTGGAGACCGTTAATTCGCCGCCCATCGCCGCGACCAGTCGCGCAGAGATGGTTAGCCCGAGCCCCGTACCGCCATAGCGGCGGGTGGTAGAGTTATCCGCCTGGCTGAAGGCTTCAAAAATGGCTTTCTGCTTATCTGCCGGAATGCCAATGCCGCTGTCGCACACCCGGAAACGCCATCGATCCGTGTTATCCGCGGGCTCAACAATCAGGATAACTTCACCCTGATGGGTAAACTTCAGCGCGTTACCCAGCAGATTGGTCAGGATCTGGCGCAGCCGCGCGCCGTCGACAAGCAGCACGTCGGGAACGTCGGGCGCAATATCGACCAGCAGCTCAATGCCTTTTTCGCTCGCCCCCGGCATGTGGGGGCGAATAAGCGACTGAATGAAGGGGCGGACCGGGACGGGCTCCGCCTCCAGCTCCACTTTACCGGCTTCAATCCGGGAAAAGTCGAGAATGTCGTTGATGATATGCAGCAAAGACTGGGCAGAACTCATCACCAGCGTCAGGTAATCGCGCTGATCGGCGCTGAGCGCTGTATCCAGGCACAGTTGGGTCATGCCAATAATGCCGTTCATGGGGGTGCGAATTTCATGGCTCATATTCGCCAGGAATGCGCTTTTTGCCTCATTGGCTTTTTGTGCCTCAATGGCTGAGGCGAACGCCTGAATTTCAGCCTCCTTACGGCGCGTAATATCCTGCAGCGTGCCAATCACGCGCTCGGCGTTTCCCTCAATGGAGAGCGTGACCACCTGGCCGGAGAGCAGCATCCAGCGCAGACCTTCGGTAGGGTGATGCACGCGAATTTCACATTCAAAGACCGGACGATGATCCTGCTTCGACGCGTGCAGCGCCTTGCGCAGCGCAGCGCGATCGTTCTCGTGGACCTGATTGAGCAAAAAACGCACCGGATATCGCCACTGGGTGCGCGACTGGCCCAGCATGGCAAGCAGGGTATCGTTGACCTGGAGCGTGTCTCCAGAAACCTGCCAGTCCCAGATCCCGATATGGATGGATTCCGCCGTCAGCAGAAAATCGTCATGCAGTTGATGACGTGCCCGCTGTGCTTCATCCAGCTCCGTGACATCGCTGTGCAGGCTGACAATGCCACCGTCCGCAAGGCGCTGGTGCTGGACGAAGATCCGCCGCTGGCCTGCCTGCCGCACTTCGCAGTGTTTATCCTGCCGACAGTTGCGCACGATCGACTCGCGCAGCGTCAGGCGAAGGCCGGGATCTACGTTGTAAACGGCGTCGATAAAGCGTTCCGCCAGCGACTCCAGCGTTGTACCCACCTTCAGCCACGGGGTAATGACCGGATAAAAAAGGGCCACGTTGTGATTCCAGGCCTGCAGGCGTTCCTCGCGGTCATAAATCATGACGGCGGCCGGCAGCGCGTTAAGATCGTACGTGAATGCGCTCATCGTGATCCTCCTACGCGCGGTAGTGCAGTTCTGCCTGTCGGCGCAGGTATTCCAGCCCGGGCGCGATCGCCATGGCCCAGGCCGTCAGGATCTCATCGTCGCACTGCGGATCGCGCAGGCTCACCGCGTTCAACATCGCTTCGCGCCACAGGGCGAAAAAACGCGGCGGGAGGTGAAGACCGTCGTCACTTTGCTCCCGCGCCAGGCACTCGAGAAAATCAGGCACGATTAACGCGCCGTCTACCGCAAGCATGGCGAAGAAACTCTTAAACAGAGTCTGCTGACCCTCGCTATCCGGCAGGCGAGAAAAATGCTGCTCCGTCTCGGGTGACATATGGACGAAGGCGTCATAGAACGTCTGAAAAAACGCCGTTTTATCATTATCCGGAAAGACGCGGTTAAGACTGGATTCAAACAGATCGCGGTAAAATTTCACGGCGTCCTCCTTACGGCATTTTCGCCCGGTATACAGTGCCCGACGGGCGTATAGTCATCTGCCACACGGCGCGTAAAGTAGCTCTCTTTTTTAGCCCGGCGGGCGTCAAACAGGGGGCCCGCGTTGTGTTTAAAGAACAGGGCTTCCAGCACCGTGGCATTGGTGGAAAGGGTGAGCGCAGCGTTAGTATCGCCCGTGGCTTCCTGGCGGCCTTCGTACCAGCCTTTTTGCGGATCGTTAAGATGCTTTGTCACCGACATCAGCACTTCGGTGTACGGGGTGTCCCACAGGGCCCACAGGGCAAAGACCGCTTTGGTCGACACCTGTGCGAAACGGGTGTAGTCCCGGCCATCGTCACCGACAGAGTTCCAGGCATAGCCATTTCCCCAGACCGTATCCTGGATATGCCAGGGCGCCTGCGGGAGCGAGAAATCTGCCCTGGCCGTCAGGATCTTATCGGTCTCCCAGCGGCTCTTCTGGCTCAGCCAGACGTTTTCGGCCTGCTTGCGCAGGTGCTTTTGCCGATCGGCCGCAACGCCTTCGGGCTCCCAGCCAAACTCCAGGCCCGGCAGCATATAGGGAAGGGTGGTGATCAGGGAGGGCTGCCACGTGGTGCGCGGATCCCGGGCATCAACAGCCAGACGCCGTTGGGCGATGATGACGTGGTGCGCCGGGGGCGTAAACGCTTTCTCCGGGGAAAACCCCCACAGCTGAAACGCCGTTGCGGCATATTCGCTCTCGCCCAGGCGCAGCTCCTCGCGCACCACCGGCTGGCCGTTTTGCAGGGAAGATGACCACAGTTCGCCTGCGCCGTCGATGACCGGACAGAAATTCCAGCGCAGGATGATTTTATCGAGGTATTCGCTGTACTGCGGTTCCCGCTCTGCGGTAAGGCGCAGGGCGAGCATCAGACGCGCCATGTCGCGCGCGGACCAGCCATTTTTAACGGGCTTGCCGCTAAAGTCGATCGGCGTCGCCGTCTGGCTGGAATAGAGTCGCCCGGGCGTCCGGGCCTCGGTCAGCATCAGGCGGTTGAGGGTGCCCATCAGCCGCGTCAGGCGAGCGTCATACTCGACCTCCTCAATCAGCCCCAGCTCTTTGGCCGCCAGCAGGGCGATAAGCGTATCGCCCATTTGCCAGAGCGTGACGCGGGGCTGTTTGTCGCTGCCGTTGACCAGCCCGGTTTGCGGCTGGGTGTTATTGACGAAATAGCGCCAGGCGATCGCCGCCCACGTCTGCTCTTCCGGCGTCAGGGCGGCAATACGCGCGCTCGAGTGCCAGCCGCCACTGATGAGCCAGCGCCAGCCTGCGCCCTGATGGGCAAACAGCGCAAAGACGATCGCGCCTGCAAGGAGTAATCCCGCAAGACCTCTGGCTATGGTTTTAAGCATTGCGCAGTCACCGGAGGCAGTTTAACGGGCTCGTCCACGCTGCATGACGCGCACTGACAGGCCTGGCAGGCGGGTTTGGTGCGCTGCGTGACGCCGGTCCGGTCGCACCAGCTTTTTACGGCCGGGGTGCTGGCAAGGAACGGGCGGCTGCGCAGCGCGTTGTTCTCTTCAAACTGATCGAGCAGCTTTCGATCCCACAGCGACGGGGCAAAATCCTTGCTCTTCGGGTTGTCGGTGTTGAAGGCCAGCAGTTTTCCCTCTTTTTTGAACAACAGGGCCTCCAGCATGATGCCGTTATTGTTCGCGGTGAACTCTTTGATCGGCCCGTCGCCGTTTTCATACAGCCCTTCGTAGTAGCCTTTTCCCTCTTCGTTGGCATTCTCAATGGTGTTCAGCAGGCGGTCGGTATAGGGGGAGTTCCACAGCACCCACATGCCCAGCGCCGCCTTCAGCGAAATCGCGGCAGCGTTAGGGACGAACTGGCCTTTATCGGTAATGGTGTTCCAGTTGTACCCGTCGCTGAAGACGGTGTCATAGACGAAGTAAGGGGCCTTATCGAGCTGGTGCTCGGAGCGCGCGGTCAGGACGCCGGTAATGGTATAGCGGTTCTCCTGAGCCTGATAAACGCGGTCGGCAAAGTTTTTCATCCACGTCAGGGAGTAGTCACGCGGGGCGTTATCCCGGTCGGTCGGTTTATCAAAGCCGAACTCCAGCCCATAGAGCAGGTAGGATTCCGTCACCACGTAGTTATGCTGCGACGTGTTGCGCGGGTCGCGCGTATCGTACGGAACCAGCACGCAGTAGATCTCGGCCAGCTCGTAAGGCTGCGGACTGCTGGCTTTGCAGGTATTGAACCCCCACAGCTGGAAACCGGCCGCGCCGTACTCTTCATAGCCCAGTCGACCTTCCTGAACGTACTTCGGCTGGCCGTTCTCCAGATAGGCCCCGTACAGCGTGCCGCAGGGGTCGATCGCGTGACTGAAATCCCAGCCGAGCACCACGTTATCAATGCTGTTGCCGTATTCCGGGTAACGCTCCTTGATGATTTTCAGCCAGACCAGCATTCGCCCGATATCCAGTGCCGAGAAGCCAATTTCGCCGGGCTTGTTGGTGTAGTCCACCTTCTGGCCGCTGATGGTGTTATAGGCCTTGTTGGGCAGCTCGTTGCGAAACAGTACCAGGGTGTTTAACGTGGCGAGAAACTTCAGCATCCGGCGGTCAAATTCCGCTTTATCAATGATCCCCAGCTCGCGCGCCGCCGTAAGGGCGGCCAGATAGGAGGCGCTGTCCCACATGGTGGTGGAGGGATATTTGTTGACCGCATTCACCAGACCCGTCGTGGGCTGATAGTTGGTGACGAAATACTGCCAGGCGTTTTTCGCGATGGTCATCTCTCGGGCGGTCAGCTCGCCGCTGCGCGGGGAGTAACCTGATGCAGGGAGCTCGGTATCCGCACGCACGGTCGATAGCGCCAGCCAGCAGATCGTTATTCCCGTGAGCAGGTGGAAAAGGATCGGGAATCGTGGCTTCATGGCGTTGCTCCTGCTGAGGGGTATGTGTAGAGGCAGGCCAGACAGAGCATCTGGCCATGCGCGATGTAAGACAGACTTTCCAGCACAATGGCGTTGGTATCGGCGTCCACGACGTCATTGACGCTGTTGTTGAGATTTAACCCGCGCTGCCAGCCTTTACCCGGCACCTGAAGCGCCAGAACCTGCTGGCGCAGCGCTTCGCTCCAGCTGTTGCGGAAAAGGGCATACCAGGCAAACGCGGTGCGGGTGGAGGTAATCGCCACTTTCTCCGGCACCTCGTCGCGCAAGTTGCGGGCCTGTACCGGCTGCCTGTCCGGCAGATCGTTAACGTAATCCGGCGCGGGTTCGGCATAATCCGTGCTGACGGGGGGTTTTGGCGTGCGCAGGCCATGACGCCGCTGCTGGATCTGCATAATCCGCCACGCAATTTCAGCGCTCTGCGCATCAAAGCCCAGCTCAAGCCCGGTTAACAGATAGGGGAGACTGATCAGCGAGGTTTGCTTGCCCCAGGGCGTGCGAAGCCCTTCATCGGGCACCATTACGCCATCCAGATCGATCATCTTTTGCCCTTCAGGGGGATTGGTCACCGCGAGGCCTGCCGCGCTGTCTATCAGACGCAGCGTATGGCTGGCATAGAGACGGTAGCCAAAAGTGTCCCGCTGTTCATCGTCGGCCAGCGTCCAGTGGTGGAGCGGCACCGCCGCCTGGCTTTGGGTGCTATTTTCAATCAGCGCCGCGGTGCGCCACACGCTCAACAAATCGCGGATGGCCGCCGTGTGCTGGGGATAGCGCCAGAGCAGGGTCTGTAATGCCGACAGCAGCCGGCTAAGACCAATTGCGGAGGCGTCAGGTTTGCCAAGGATCTTGAGCGTGTCCGCATGGTAATAGGCGGCGGGGAGACCTTTGTCATTGAGCGGCAGTTGCCCCAGCGTGAACACGGCGGTGCTGACCCTCTCATCAAACTCATCGGCGGAAATGATATTGAGCTGCTCTGCGGCAGCGGTCGCAAACAGGTAGCTTCCCACGCTCCAGAGGCTCAGCCAGGGTTCACCGTCGCTGGCATTCGCCAGGCCGTTTGGCTGGGTATTGTTCACGTAGTATTGCCAGGCGACCCGCGCCCAGATGGCTTCGTCATAGGTCAGCGCCCGTTTTGTGGGCAGCGGCGGGAAGTCTTTACTGAGCGCGATGCCGCCGCTGCTTTCCACGCGCGTGGGCATCTGTTTCTCCACCCAGACCACAATGGCAAAGCCGATCAGGAAGCCGAGCAAAATGGTGAGGTAGCTGCGCGCGGGCAGCAGGGCGTCACGTATCCTCATTGGGTGACCTCGTCCTCTTCAGCGGGCGTCCACATGGCCGCGAAAATCAGCGGCAGCATGGCGGCGATGTTCACTCCTCCCCAGAAAATATTGATGACGTAGCCGGAGGGGTCGTCCACCTGTCCACGCGCCACCTGAATACCGCCCCAGATAAGCCCTGCGAGGGTCAGCACCACGATGGCAATCTGCGGCTTCACCAGGTAGAGAAAACGGCCCGTCTGCCGCTCTTTTGGCGTGACGTGAAATTTGATCTGTTCGCCCCGCAGCACCGTATTGAGCGCGCGCAGGTTCATGGAAAAGAAGGAGAGGTATGAGGCTCTGCCATCCCAGGCCGAGATCCCCCAGGTGCCGAACATAAACGCCAGTTCAGAGAAGATAAAAAACGGGAGAAAGTGGAGATAGAACGGCGTCGACCAGGCGGACACCGGCGGAATGCCGGTGAATAGATAGATAATGGGTGAAATCAAAAACACCGTGTTCCACACGCAGGCCATGTAAGACCAGAAGGTGGTGGCATACATCAGCGTCTGGGGGAGTGAAAGCCTGAAGCGGCGACGGCTGAAGATGTTGTCATGGAACAAAATATCCAGCGAGCCGGCGGCGTACTTAAAGCGCTGGATCATCCAGGTGAGCATATCCTGCGGAGAGAGCATCTTCGACTCAACCCGCGGATGCATAACCGAGCGCCAGCGTCGTGCGGCGTCGCCGTGCAGCAGCACCGAGGTGTAAATATCTTCCGAGACGTGGAATTTGTAGGGGGTAAGCTCGGTGTCAAACGCCACGTGCGGACGCATTGCATTCTGCAGCGCGTCCCGGGTCTCCTCATCGCGAATGTCGCGCGTATGACGATGGATCTCCTCTTCGACGGACCAGACATAGCTTCTCAGCGCGGCCTGCATGACCGCCTCGCGACGGTGAATGGACGCTGCGCCGCAGCAGAAAGCCGCGTTCGCCCAGTTGCGCCGCCGCAGGATCACGTCATAGAACATGCGCGGATCGTTAAAAAACGGGTCGCGGCCAATCGTGATCGGGCCAACACACTTTTGAATCAGCCAGCCCAGACCGTAGCCCACTTTTCCGGCCTTTCGCTGGCCCCAGCGCGACAGATTTTCCCCTTCCGGAAGATCGAAGAACCACTGCGGCGTCTGCACCCAGGCCACGTCCGGGTCGCGGAAGTAGCCCAGCGTATGGCTGAGCAGGGTGGGAAATACCCGGGTGTCGGCGTCGCAGATAACAATAAAATCGCCGTCGGTTTGCTCAAGGCCGTTGCGCAGGTTGCCGGCCTTAAAGCCGATGTTGGTCTGGCGAGTGATATAGTTAACGCCTTCCTCTTCACAAACGGCTTTCATCTCCGGGCGGCGGCCGTCATCAAGCACGTGGATGCGGTAGTCAATCGGGAACGGGTACGTCATCTTCAGGGCATCGCGAATGGACAGCCTGACCAGCTCGGTGTCTTCCGAGTAGGTGGCAATGAACAGATCCACCTTGACGGGACGGGGCTCTACGGCCTCCTCAGGCGACAGGCATTCGTTAATTTCGCCGGGCGGCGGACTCTGAGGAGGATCCTGTTCTTTCCACAAATTGATGGTAAACAGCACGGTGCCAATCCACGCCAGGGTTTCGGCGAGGACCAGCGGAATGGCATACCATAATGCGTCAGTATTCAGGGAGGCGGTCCAGCGCCAGTAAATATAATTGGCACCCAGAATAAGCGCCGCGACCGCTAACACCTGCCAGGTGAACATGACCCAGCGCGGTGTTGTTAACGGTTCCGGAGGACGACGATGTTCAAAACGGGAAAAATAAAAATCCATAGTTCCGGCGTTCCTGATTCCGTGAAAATGCAGACCCATTCTGCTGCGCAGACAGTTGCCCAAAAGCGAAAGAAAATAGCGATTAAACAAGATTTAAGATAAGTGTAGAACGCCGAATAAAAGTGTCCAGCCACGTTTTTATTAATATTTAGCGGTGGTTAATTCAGCTTAAATTCTGCTTAATGATGTTTCATCGGCCGTCGATAAATTGCGGTTACTATTCCTTTAGGCTATCTACTTTATTTAGACCTTAATTTTCGTTTTCAGGCAAAGGACACCCTATGAGCCATGTTGCGCCGTCGGTAGCGCAAGAAGATGACGCTAAATCAACAGCATGGCGGTATGCCGTTGCAGGTGCCAGGGACCTGAGAATCGACTTTATGCGCGGCATTGCCCTCGTCATGATGGTCGTGGCGCATACGGAGGTGATGTCGGTATTTAATATATTCTCCTGGGAGCGTTTTGGGTTAACAACCGGTGCAGAAGGTTTTGTTATTCTCTCAGGGTTTATGCTTGGCATGCTGAACCGCGCGCGTCTGCAAAAAGTGGTTTTGCTCACGGTTTCCTGGGGGCTTTATCTCAGGGCATGGAAAATATATCGTGTAAATATCATTATCATAGTGTCCTTTATTCTCCTGGCCTATATTCCACATATTAACGTTTTCGAGGTCACCCATTTTACCGACCGTTTTTCGGGTGAAAGCTGGTCGCTTTATCCGGTTACGCCGCAAATAAAAGAGACCTGGTTCAACATTATCCTCTATTTGCAGATTGGCCCTCATCAGACGCAAATTCTGGGGCTGTATATCTTTTTACTGCTACTCAGCCCGCTATTTTTGGGGATGCTGCAGAAAGGAAAAGTCTGGTGGCTGCTGGGGCTGTCGCTGCTGGTGTACAGCCTGTGGCAGCGCTGGCCGCTTCGGCTGACGCCGTCGGAATTCGAATTTGCCTTCCCGCTGCTCGCCTGGCAGTTCATCTTTGTGCTGGGCATGGCCAGCGGCTGGTATAAAGCCGAACTGCTCTCTTTCGCCCGGACGCCTCCGGGGAAAGGGGTGGTAGTGGCGCTGGTCATGGTGTCGCTGGTGCTGGGATTTGTCGCCCAGAACCATACCAACCCGTTTATGCCGCCCGCGCTGCTGATGCACGTCATCCCGCCTGACAGCTTCAATTCGTTTTATCACACCTGGGCGGCGAAGAACGGGCTGGGCCCGGTGAGGGTGTTAAACGATATCGCCCTGATGGTCACCGTCTACCTGGTGCTGACGTATTGCTGGACGCCGCTCAATCGCCTGCTGGGATGGTTCCTGATCCCGCTCGGCCAGCACTCGCTTTATACCTTTATTTTGCATGTGTACGTGGTGCTGCTGGTGAGCCAGTTCATCACCTTCGACTTATGGCGACATGCCTGGATAGAGAACACGTTAGTGCATGCGGCGGCACTGGGTATTTTGTGGCTGATGGCAAAATACGACGTCGGCGCACGCTGGATACCTAACTAAGGATGGCGGTTATGCGCGAAAAATGGCTTCTGGCGGGCGTGCTGCTCGCCGCGATCCCCGCCGCAGAGGCGGCGAAAAGCAGTGAAAATGAATCCCTGCGCGATAAGAACGGTGAACCTGTTCAGGCTGGCGTCTTTACCAGCCGCTGGGGGCGCCTGTTCTCGGGTAACGATAAGAAATTCTCAGGTGCGCTGAGCTTTAGCTCGGGACTGAAAGAGCAGTGGATGAGCATTCCTAACAGTTCAGACACCGCCACGGAAAAGAAAAAGATTAACCAGACGCTGAATCTCAGCCTTCAGTATTCCCCCTACAGCTTCTGGTTTGCCAACATTACGTCCCGACTGCCGGTCAGAGACACCAGCCGCTACACCGCCGATTTTCGATACAGCTTCGGCTACGATGACTGGCACGCCAACACCGTCAGTCTGGTTTACAGCAACTACGGCGATAACCATTTCTGGACATCGGGCAGCCGACGACACACCTATTTTGAACAGGGCGCCTTCACACTGGCCTATAAGTTTTCGCTACCGAAACCGGTCGAAAACACGCTCCTGATTAATAAAGGGGATTCCATCATTTGCCAGGTCGGGTACAGCTGGGTGCCACGCTACTACGACCTCAGCAGCGATGACATCCGCAAAAATAAAAACGTCATGCTCGGCGGCTGCGGCTACACCTTCAAACAACATTTCTTCGTTCGCGCGACGGCATTCTGGTTCCCGGACAGCAGCCAGCAGCAGCCCTGGAACGGCGATTACAGCTACAGCTTCGGTTATGCCGGCTATACGCCGGGTTCGTTCTCCATCCAGTACGCGAACTATGCGGGAACGCGCTATCCGGGGCACGGCAACGGGAATGCAAAATTCAGGGAAGGGACCGTGAGCCTCATCTGGTTCTTACCGCTTTAGGAGGGATGTATGTCGGCGCTGCACGTGTTAATCGTTGAAGATTCGCTGATTTATCGTCGGTTACTCTCCCGAATGCTCACCCAGTGGGGGTATATCGTGAGCGAGGCGGAAAATGGCGTCGCCGCGCTGGAAATACTGTCCAGCCAGCCGATCAGCATGGTGATAAGCGACTGGGACATGCCGGAAATGGACGGACTCACGCTCTGTCAGACCATCCGCAACCGTCAGTTTGGCCACTACGTCTATGTCATTCTGCTCACGGCACGCGAAAATGCCGGGGATTTAACGCAGGGCTTTGATGCCGGAGCCGATGATTTTTTAAGCAAGCCGGTCGAGCAGGATGAACTGCGGGCGCGTCTGCACGCCGGGGTCCGTATTTTAACGCTGGAAGCGACCCTCGCGGCGCACAACAAACGCCTGAGTGAAGCGTTGCATCAGATTGAACAGGATCTTGAACTCGCGGCGCGCGTTCAGCACTCTGTGCTGCCTTCGCACCGCTTACGCTTTGGGAACTACTTTTCCGACTGGCTTTTCATGCCGTCTGCGTGGGTCTCAGGCGATGTGTTCAATATTTTTCCACTCGATTCTCACATTGGGTTCTATTGCGTGGATGTGTCCGGTCACGGCGTGGGGGCCGCGATGATGTCCCTCGCGGTGGCGCGTCAGTTCTTACATGGCCGGGTGGTAGACCGTTTTTTGTTTACCGATCAGGGCGGCATTCAGTCGCCTGCGGAGGTGATCGGAATCCTGAACAGCCGCTTTTGCAGTGAAGAGAGCGACATTACCAGCTATTTCACCATTATCTACGGGGTGATCGACCCCGAGAGCGGACGAGGGGTGTTGTGTCAGGCCGGGCATCCTACTCCCGTCATTGTGAACGCAGACAGCGCCGTCACGTCCGTGGGCGATGGCGGCCCGCCGGTCGGCCTGATCCCAGACCTGAGCTGGGAGGATGTCGCGTTTACCCTCAATCCGGGGGATCGCTTATGCTTATTCAGTGACGGTATTACGGAGTGTGAGAACGTCAGCGGCGAGCAGTTTGGCCCGCAGCGTCTCGAACGCTGGCTTCATGACCATGCCCGACTTCCGGTTGACCAGCTCCTGGCGCGGTTCGGTGACCACCTGACCGGCTGGCGCAACGCAAATCGTGATGAACCGACCGCCTTAACCGATGACGTTTCACTGCTCGTGATCGAGCGTCAGGGAGAACAGAATGATTATTCACACTGAACGACTACCGCATGCCAACATTCTCACGCCCGCAGTCCGGCGGCTGGATGCCTCCGTTGCCGCGACGTTTAAAGCGTCCGTGACGGAAGAAATTGGCGACGATCGCAAGGCTTTGATTGTCGACTTCAGCAAAGTGGATTTTATCGACAGCAGCGGGCTGGGAATGCTGGTGTCGTTGTTTAAGCTGATGAACGGGAAAGGCGACATGGCGCTGTGCTCTCTGAACCCTGGGATCATGAATATGTTCACCCTGACCCGCATGGACCGCATATTCCGCATCTATCCGGACAAAAGCAGCGCGCTTGCGCAGCTGGGGCAGTAGATGCAGACGCCGGTGCAGGCAGAATTTCCGGCGGTGCTCGGTTCCCTGACGCCGCTGGCCGGCTGGCTGGAAGCGCGGCTGAGCGCGCTTCCCGTAGATGATGAGTGGCGTTTCGCGCTCGATCTCGCCGTTTGTGAGGTGGCGACGAATATCATCCGGCACGCGCTGCATGAGGATGCCTCGCGCACATTCAGCGTACGTTTCGATATCCGCGACAGCGACGTCTGCATTGTTTTTACCGACGCGGGTGACGCGTTTCCGCTGGCGCGGCTTGAGGCCGCCAGGCGAGACCGTTTTTGTGAAATCTCGCCGCTGCTGGAGAGCGGCAGGGGGCTGATGCTCATTTTGCTGAGCGTCGATCGTTTCTCGGTGGAGCGAGCGGCGGGTGAAAATATTGCCACGCTTGAAAAGAAAATCAGCGTATGACCTGCGGGCCATACGCGTGCTGTTTCTATTTCGTGTTGTCAGCAAACAGCTCTGGCGCCCACGGGAGTGGGTCAACCTCCATAAATGGTGCCCGTTCGAAGCGATCCTTCAGCGCCCACGGCACCGTGCAGTCGAAGATCGTCTTGCAGGAAATGCCGTTGCCGCGAATTGAGGTGCTGTAATCCGGCGACTGGGACGGATCCAGCTGGTGGCCGCGGATCCCAGGAATATTGGTGATGCTGACATCGCCCTGCATGCGGGTGGTCATCGCCCACAGGATGTCGTCGCTGTCGAAAATATCCACGTCTTCGTCGACCAGAATAATGTTCTTCAGCTCCGAATAGGTGGCTAAGGCGATAAGCGCCGCCTGGCCCTGACGTCCTTCGTCTGACGGCTGGCGTTTTTTCACCTGCAATATCCCGAGGAACTTGCCGCCGCCCGCGGTATGGGCATAGATGTTTTGCAGGAATCCGGGAATTGCCTCTTCAACCGCATTACGGATGCTGGCCTCGGTTGGCAACCCGGCCAGCGTGGTATGTTCTTCCCCCGGTCCCACCAGCGTCTGCAGGATGGCGTGGTTTCGCATGGTCACGGCTTTCACTTTGATCACCGGCAGGGAGGGATTCGCCTCGCCGCAGTAGCCCGGGAACTCCGGCATCGCGTGGCCGGTGTTGGTGTGCTGATCCTCTCTCACGCGCACGCCTGGAAGCAGTTCACCTTCGATGATTATTTCCGCCCGCGCGATGGCTTTCTCTTTGACCGCCACGCCCTGCACCAGCTCAACCGGCTGCTGGCGCAGCGCCCCAGCGACACCCAGCTCATTGTAGCCAAACGGCGTGGTAGGGGCCTCAAAGCACGCGCCGATGTAGATGGCGGGGTCGAGACCCATGTTGATCGTCACCGGCAGCGGTTTTCCGGCCTCTTCCGCCTTTTTGCGGAAGACTTCGATATGGCGCCCGGCGGCAAGAAACATGGAAAGCTCGTCACGCTCCTGAATGCAGAGGCGGTGGATGGTGACATCCGTCAGCGAGCTATCTTCCGGATCGCTTGCCAGCACCAGCCCCAGACAGAAAAACGGACCCGCATCAATCGGCGTGTTGGTTGGAGCCGGAAGCAGCTTGCGCAGATCGAAGTCAGGATCGTCAGCATAAAAGACCTGCTCCTGGCAGGGGGCCTGCGAGGCCGGAACGACAACCGGCGCAACCGGCTTTTTCACCGCCTGGCCGACGTGCTTTGCCAGTTCCGAAGGCTCACAGCCCAACAGCAGCGCCGCACGCTCGCGACTGGCGTGCATGCCCACCAGGATGCGGGAGTGCGGATAGCCCTTTACGCTGTTGAACATCATGGCCGGGCCCGTGCGGGTCGGACGTTTGACCGTGCCGCCTGCGCCGATATGGCGGTAGACGCCCGCCAGTTCCGCGTTGGGGTCGACCGGATGATCGGTTTCAATGTACTGCCCTTCGTGGCGTTGTAGTAAGGCGATGGCGCTGCGGAGATCGTTAATCTGGTTTTCCATATTTTCCTCCCTCGGTTGAATACCTCCATTTTTATGGCAATGACCAATACCATCAATTGCATCATTACTGTTAAATTGATAAGTAAATTTATATCAATAAAGGAAGTCGTCTCGTGCAGTTTCGTCAGATGCGCCACTTCATCGTCGTGGCCGAAGAGCTCCATATGCACCGGGCCGCCGAGCGTCTGAACATGGCGCAACCGGCGCTTAGCCAGCAGATAAAGGCCCTGGAGGAACGTTTAGGCGTCACGCTTTTCAGCAGGGCGAACCGCCGCTTGACCCTGACGCCCGCGGGCGAAGCATTTCTTGTGAAAGCCCGGCTTGCCATCTCGCTGACCGAACAGGCGGTGCTGGACGCCAGACAAACGGCACGGGGCGAGCAAGGTGTGTTAAACCTCGGGTGCGTGTCGAGCGCGATGTTTGACGGCAGGCTACCCGCTGCGCTGCGCCAGATGCACCGCCGCTGGCCCGCCATTACCATGTCGCTGATAACGGGAAATGTGCAGACGCTCTACGCCGCCGTGCAGAGCAACCAGCTGGATGTGGCCATCATCCGCGCGCCGCTGCCGTCGCTGCCGGACGATCTGCAAAGCCGGTCGTTCACCTCGGAGAAAACGGTGCTGGCGCTTTATCGTCAGCATCCGCTGGCCGGGTCCTCCGCGCTGACGCTCTCGTCGGTGAAAGACGAAAAATGGATCTCCCTGCGCGACCCGGAGGGAATGGGGCTGGAGCAGTACTTCTATGACGCCTGCAGCGGAGCGGGCTTTCAGCCGGACGTGGTGCAAAATGCGACCGACGTGCCCACGGTGATAAGCCTGGTTTCGGCGGGGTTTGGGCTGGCGCTGCTTCCCGCGTCGGCAAAGGCGGTGAGCGTTGAGAACGTCGTCTACGTGGACATCCTCGACCGACTACGGGAGAGCGAGCTCACCCTGGTTTGCCACCGGATTATTCGCTCAGAGGTGCTTAAAAAGTTTCTGGTTACGCTCGATCACACCTGACGTCCAGCCGCCCGCAGCAACTGCTCGCGCAGCCAGGCGTTCGCCGGGTCATGGCTGTTTTTCGGGTGCCAGTACATGTTGATGGTAATCGGCTGTAGCGGCAGCGGCGGCGCAAAGAGATCCAGCGTGCTGGCAAACTGCTTCAGCATTCGTTCCGGCAGGGTGCATACCAGGTCGGTACCGGCAACCAGCGCAGGCGCCACGGCGTAGCTCTGCGTGGACATGGCGACGTGCCGCTGATGGCCCAGCCCGGCGAGGGTTTGATCGACAAAGCCGGTGAACGGATCCCCCGCCGACGACACCACCAGATGAGAAAGCGCGCAGTAGCTTTCCAGATCCAGCGGACCCGTTCCGCGCGGATGGCCTTTTCGCTGGGCGGTGGCAAACGCGTCGTCGAGGAGTTTGCGCCTCACCCACCCGTCATGGGCGCCCGCGCTTACGCCGATGTAGAGATCCACATCGCCGTTCTCCAGTTGCTGCGGCAGTTCGGCCATCTCGGGCAGGGCGAAGCGCAGGCGAATACCGGGAGCATCGGTAACCACCTGGTTAAGCAGCCCGGTGCCGAGCATCAGCGCCGGGTTTTCATGCAGCGCGATGACAAATGTCCGGCTGCTGGTTTGCGCGTCAAACGCGGTGGGCGCAAACATCGCGCTGATGCCGCGCAGTACGCCTGTCACCTGGGGCTTAAGCGCTTCCGCGCGCGGCGTGGGTAACACCCCGCGTCCATGCGGGGAGGGGATAAACAGCGGTTCGCCAAACAGCGTGCGCAGACGCGCGAGACGAGCGGACAACGCGGGCTGGCTGATGCCCAGCCGCGCGGCCGCATGGGTGATGTTCCTGTCCTGAAGCAGGGCGTCCAGCGTCAGGAGCAGGTCTATATCCATGTCAGATATCCGCGTCATCTTATTTCGCGCTGCTGGCGTCCCGGTTGGTATAGGTCACAGGGACCCAGGCATAGCCGCCTTTCTCGCCTTTCGTCACATAGCCGATGCCCGGGAACGGCAGATGAGGCGCGGCAATGAGGTCCTTGTTTTTCACAAAGTCAGCGAACGCCTGCTCGCGTACGCTTGCCGCTTTGTTCTCATCTTCATCGTAGGTGATGGTCACCGCAGGCTGCGGGAACTGGACCGCCGCGGCGTGAATGATGTCGCCCACGAAGGTGATCTTCTCGCCTTTACTTTCCAGGGTGTAGAAGGCTGAACCCGGCGTATGCCCGGGATGAACCGTGCCGGTAAGCCCCGGAAGAATCTCCGATGTGCCGCTAAACGGCACCACTTTACCCGCGTCAAGGTAGGGTTTTAAGGTCTTCTGCGCGACATCGAAGTAGTTCTTGCCGTAGCCGGTTTTCTTCTGATTGTCGTCGTTAAAGAAAAAGTCGATGTCCGGTTTGCCAACGAAAACGCGCGCGTTGCTGAACACTACCTTGCCGTCTTTCACCAGGCCGCCCGCATGATCGGAGTGGGCGTGGGTCAGCAGGACTTCAGTGATGTCCTCGGGTTTTATTCCCTGCGTGGCGAGGCTCTCAACCAGACGTCCACCGGTATCAGGACCAAAGAGCTGGCCCGAGCCGGTATCCACCAGGATTTTATGTCCGGGTATCGCAATCAGAAAAGCGTTGATGGACACCTCAGCCGGGTTGGTCTGAAAGTTTTTCGCGAGCAGCGCATCAATGTTTTGCGGCGTTGTCCGGCGCAGCAGCGTGTGCAGATCCTGCGCGACGGTTCCGTCAGTAAACGAGGTGACCAGAACATCGCCGACCTGCACGCTGTAACCGCCCGCCGGTTGTTTAACGACGTGCTGCGGCGTTTCTGCAGAGGCCTGTAGCAGAGGGTAAAAAAGCAGTGAACTGGAAATCAGCGTGGAAAGAGCAAGTTTTTTCACGGTAAGCATACGAGTCTCCTTTGAAAGTGCTCATCTTACTGCTCCGTAAAATTATAAGAAGCTGCCCAGAAATGATAGGACCTATAAACGGGATGGATAGGAAACCGAAGGGCCGGGAAGGCGCACGATAGCTTTCCCGGCCCGTAAGACATTATTTTTCCAGCGGTGCGTTCCATCTGTCCGGCGTGGCTTTGGACCATGAGCCATAAGCGGTATTAGGCAGCACAATCCAGTCATTGCCGAAGTGTTCCGCGCTGGCCTCAACCAGTTCACGCTGCTGCTCGCTCGGTTTTTTGTTTTTAAACTGCACCGCGAAATCCGGCAGGCTGTCGCCGAACAGCATCACGATCTGCTGCTTTTTGAGAATGCTCTGGCGACGCTCTTCCTTGCTGACGGTATCCAGCAGCACGCTTTCGTCGGAGACCTGCGGAAGTCCGAGGGCTTTTAAGGTATTGAGCGTATCGGCTTTGTTTTCCTGCATGCGATCCGAGACATAGTAGATACGGACCTTACTTTGATTCACGTGGTCAAGAAACGCTTTCGCCCCCGGGATCAAACCGGGTTTCCCCTGTTTCTCCCAGTCGCTCCAGGTGTCCCATTTTGTATAGTCGTGGCACTGCTCTGTGTCGCGCACCAGCAGAGGCGTGTTGTCCAGTACCGTTTCGTCCAGATCCATCACCACGGCGTAATTTTCGGGCGTTTGCAGATTTTTTAATTTTTCATTGAAACGCTCGGTGGCAAACCGATATGTCTGTAGCTGCAGGGCCATAATCTCAGCCGATTTCTGCTGATAGCGCAGCGCCATTTCGTACGCTTTGGGTTCACACAGATTGCTCTCAGCGGCCGTTGCCGTCGCACTCAGAACAGGTAATGCCAGCAGTACTGCCTTCGCCATAAAATTCACACTTCTTTCCTCAACGCCTTGTTTAAAATCCGGAAAGGGTAGTGAAATTTAATGACAGATTGATGAATGCCGCGCCGCTATACCAGCATGTAATACCAGAACAGAGCGACCTCGTCTTTTTCCGGTAGGGCGTTGTAGAGATAACGATCGTATCCGCCCAGGGTAAATCCGTAGTGACGGTAAAACAGGCAGGCAGAGACGTTCACATTTTGTGTTTCAAGCCGTAATCCCGGCGCGTTTACGCTGCGGGCCCACACGTGCGCAGCGGCCATTAATTTATGCGCAGCGCCGGTTCTGCGTTTGGTGCGCTCAACGGCAATATAATCCACTGAAATAAATTTATTCCAGCCGACTGACGCGGTAATAAATCCGGCTATTTCACCGTCGTCCGTTTCCGCGATAAGAAATATGGCGTCCGGATTAACGCAGTGATTTTCAAGGGTTTGTATGTCGAGCTCGTAGGTTTTTATCCAGGGCTCGGCAACGGCTTCGATATGCAAATCACAGTGGATAAACGGCTCTCGGGCAATGTGGCTTATGGTGAAAGAAAAGTCACAACATTCAAGACGAACGAGGTCGGTATTTAATCCTTTTCGAATCTGCATAGTATTCTCTGTAGTGAGTTATTTCATAAAGAATAGACGAAGCGGATAAATCCGCTGAGCTCACGCACTTTTAATCCTGAACTAAGCTTGTACTTCATTCCGCGTAAAATGTGGGTCATTCGAGGACAATGAATGGAATTCAGGACATTTCAAAAGCAGTGGGGTGCTGAGTTTATTTCCGATGACGTTGTACGTTTTCGCGTCTGGGCAGAAGGACAGAAAAAACTTACGCTTCGTCTGGCCAACGCCGACGTGCCAATGACGGCAACGGGGTGTGGCTGGTTCCAGGCAGACGTACCCGGCGTCACACACGGGACAGAATATCAGTTTGTCCTGCAGGACGGGATGACGGTGCCCGATCCCGCGTCGCGCGCGCAAAAGGGGGATGTTAGGGGACCTTCCGTGGTTATCGATCCCCGGCGCTGGCAGCCCGTTAACCCGGAATGGTCCGGACGGCCATGGGAAGAGACGGTCATCTACGAACTGCACATCGGCACTTTTACCCCGGAGGGCACCTTCCGGGCGGCCATCGACAAGCTGCCTTACCTGGCAGAGCTCGGGATCACCCAGCTTGAAGTGATGCCCGTCTCCCAGTCCGGCGGTTCCCGCGGCTGGGGGTACGACGGCGTACTGCTGTATGCTCCGCACGCCGCCTACGGCACACCGGAGGATTTCCACGCGTTTATTGATGCCGCGCATGGGCTGGGGCTTTCCGTGGTGCTGGATATCGTGCTCAACCACTTCGGCCCGGAAGGGAATTATCTGCCCCTGCTGTCACCAGCGTTTTTCGATGCACAGCGCACGACGCCCTGGGGTAACGGCATCGCCTATGAGCTGGAGCCGGTCAGGCAATATATTACCGACGCGCCGCTCTACTGGCTGACGGAATATCATCTGGATGGCCTGCGGTTTGATGCCATCGACCAGATTAAAGACGCCTCGGATACGCATGTTCTGGTGGAGATAGCCGGGAAGATCCGTGAGGCGATCCCGCACCGGCACGTTCATCTGACCACGGAAGACAGCCGCAACGTGATTTTCCTGCATCCGCGCGATGAACAGGGCCACACGCCCCTGTTTACCGCCGAGTGGAACGATGATTTTCACAACGCTGCCCACGTGTTTGCCACCGGCGAAACCCATGCTTACTACCAGGATTTTGCCTTTGAACCGGAGAAAAAATTCGCCCGGGCGCTGGCCGAAGGGTTTGTCTACCAGGGCGAAGTGTCCCTGCAAACCGGTGAATCCCGCGGGGTGGAGTGCCACTCGCAGCCGCCGCAGTTCTTTGTCGATTTTATTCAAAACCACGATCAGACCGGGAATCGCGCCCAGGGCGAGCGGCTCATCTCCCTGGCGGGCGCTGACAAGACGCGGGTACTGCTGGCCGCGCTGCTGCTTTCCCCCCATATCCCGCTGCTGTTTATGGGCGAGGAGTACGGTGAAACGCACCCGTTCCTGTTCTTCACCGATTTTCACGGCGAACTGGCAAAGGCGGTGCGGGAAGGGCGCGCGAAAGAGTTTACCGGCCACGCGGGGCACGATGACGCCGTACCCGATCCGAATGACCTGAACACCTTTCTCCGCTCAAAACTCGACTGGCATAAAATCGCCACCGACGAGGGCAAAACCTGGCTGCGTTTTACGCGCCACCTGCTCACGCTGCGTCATCGCTATATTGTTCCGCTGCTGCAACAGGGGGGCGCCGTTGAAGGCAAGGTGGTCGTGACGGCCCCCGGCATGGTGGCGGTGAGCTGGCGCTTCCCGTCGGGGACACTCTCTCTGGCGTTGAATATCGGAACCCGACCCGTCGGGCTGCCCGCGCTCGCGGGGGAGACGCGCTTTGCCTGGCCGGACGTAGACGACGTTTTACCGCCGAACAGTATTGTTGTTCGCTTTGCTGATGGAGAAGCATCGTTATGATCCCTTCCGCCGCATACCGTATTCAGTTCCGTAACGGAATGACCTTTGACCGCGTCGTCGCGCTGGTGCCATACCTGAAAGATCTCGGTATCAGCCACCTCTACGCCTCGCCGGTGTTTACCGCAACAAAAGACTCTACCCACGGCTATGACGTGACCAACCCGAATGAAATTGACCCCGCCATCGGCGGACGAGAAGGGTTTGACCGCATGACCGCGGCGCTTAAGCAGGCCGGCATGGGGCTGATTCTGGATATTGTCCCAAACCATATGTCCACCTCGCTGGAAAACGCCTGGTGGCGGGATGTGATTGAATACGGCCCGCAGAGCCGCTACGCGCGCTATTTTGATATCGACTGGTCGCGACCGCTCACGCTGCCGTTTCTTGGCGATACCTTTGAGGTGGAGCTGGAGAAGGGAGCCATCACGCTAAAACGTGACCCTGTCACAAAAAAAGCCGCCCTGGTCTACTATGACGCCGCATACCCGCTCAACCCGGGCACGTACAGCGAGGAGAAGAGCATTGCCGAGCTGCACGACGCACAAAGCTGGCGGCTTATGTCCTGGCGGGAAGCGCCAAAACAGCTCTCATGGCGACGCTTCTTTGAAATCACCGGGCTGGTTGGCGTTCGGGTTGAAGATGAGGCGGTCTTCGACGACACGCACCGGCTTATTCTTGAACTGGTCCATGCGGGCGTGGTGGATGGCCTGCGCATTGACCATATCGACGGCCTGGCCGATCCGCTGGGCTATCTGCAGCGCCTGCGGCAGGCAACCGGCCCCGACTGCTACATTACGGTCGAAAAAATTCTCGCGAAGGGAGAACAGCTCCCCACAGACTGGCCGGTCTCCGGCACTACCGGCTATGAGTTTATCGCCTCGCTGGCGGAGGTGCTGGTCGACGACGCTAACCTGCCGCGCCTGGAAAAAATCCACGACGAGACGCTGGGGGGCACGGTCGATCGCCACGCTGAACTGCGGGACGCTAAGGGCCTGATGACCGATCGCAATTTTGAGGGTGAATTCACCACGCTGCTCACGATTGCGGCTGACCTGGCCAAGCGCAATGACGTTGCGCTGCCGCGTGACGATATCCGCCACGCGCTGCGCGAACTGCTTATCGCTTTTCCGGTGTACCGCACCTATGGCACTCGCGAGGGGTTAACCACGCCGGACGTGGCGCTGCTCAACCGCGTGGTCGCCAGCGTGGAGACCTCTGAAGCGGCGCTCAGCCTGATTGTGCGCATTCTTACCGGCGACCTGCCGGAGGATTGCCGCGAGAGCGCCGCGCTGTTCAGAACCCGCTTCCAGCAGCTTACCGGGCCGCTGATGGCGAAGTCGGTTGAAGACACGCTGTTCTTTCGCCACAACCTGGAGCTGGCGCTGAATGAAGTGGGCGCCGACCCGACGCCGCGCGCGTTCTCGCTATCCCGCTTTCACCAGGAGATGCGCATTCGTCTTGCCCGTCAGCCCGACGCTCTGCTCGGCACCTCCACGCACGACACCAAGCGCGGGGAAGATGCCCGGGCGCGTCTTTACACCCTGACGGAAGCCCCGGACCAGTGGGGGGAAAACCTGGCCCGCTGGCGACAGATGAACCAGACCCAGGTGCGTTTCCTTAATGACGGTACCGCGCCGAACGCCGCTGACACCTGGATGATCTATCAGGCGCTGGCGGGTGTCTGGCCTGCCACGCTGTCTCCCGACGACGTGGACGGGCTTAAATCACTGGAATCGCGTTTCCTCGGTTTCCTGGAGAAAGCGCTGCGCGAGGCGAAACAGCGCACCGACTGGATCGACAGCAACGAGAGCTATGAGAGCGTGGTGCTGAGCTACTCGCGGCACCTGCTTTCCCCGGACAACAGCCCGTTTCTGGAGGATTTCAGCAAGGCGATGCAGCCCTTTATCCGCGCCGGGCTGATGAACAGCCTCAGCCAGACGGTGATCAAGCTGACGGCACCCGGTGTGCCGGATATCTATCAGGGCAGCGAGGCGCTTAACTTTAGCCTTGTCGACCCGGATAACCGCCGGGAGCCGGACTTCCCGGCCCTGGAAAGACACCTCAGCGCGGCGGATGCCCGCGTGTTTAACGACCCGGCCTGCTGGCGGGACGGAAGGGTAAAACAGTTCGTTACCGCCACGCTGTTACGGCTTCGACCGCATTACGCCTCACTTTTCCATTACGGTGACTGGCTGCCGCTTAAGGTGACCGGTGAGCGTGAGGAGAATCTGATTGTTTATGCCCGCGTTAAGGACGATGAGGCGCTGATCGTTGCCGTGCCGCGTCTGGTGTTTGACATCACCTGTCACGACAGGCTGTGGGTGAATACCACGGTAGCAATCCCTGCAGAACTGGCCGGGAAGCGCTATCGGGATCTGTTCAGCGGTGAAAGCCGCATTCTGCAAGAGACGCTGGATTTAACGTCAGAAAAGGGATGTGTACTGGTTCTGCTTACCTGCGAATAATCGTGGAGAACGAAAATGGCTAAGGATACAACGTTTGAAATTCGGGCCGGTCATGGCCAGCAGTTGGGGGCGAATTATGACGGGAAGGGGGTCAACTTCGCGCTGTTCTCCGCTCACGCCGAGCGGGTGGAACTCTGTCTGTTTGATCCGTCCGGGAAAACAGAAATCGCCCGGCTGGAACTCCCGGAGTATACCCACGAGATCTGGCACGGTTACGTACCGGATCTGAAGCCCGGCGCGCTGTACGGCTATCGCGTCTACGGCCCTTACGATCCGGAAAACGGTCATCGCTTTAACCCGCATAAGCTGCTTATTGACCCTTATGCCCGTGAACTGGTGGGCGATATCGACTGGAACGACGCCCATTTCGGCTATGAGCTGGGGCACGACGAGTTAGATTTGAGCTTTGACACGCGCGACAGCGCGCCGTTTACGCCGAAATGCCGGGTCATCGACCCCAATGCCTTTGACTGGCAGGACACTAACCGACCAAACGTCCCCTGGCCGCATACCGTCGTTTATGAGAGCCATGTAAAAGGCTTTACCCAGCTCAACCCGGCCATACCGCCCGAACAGCGCGGCACGTTTGAGGGGATGGGGCATAAAGCCTCGGTCGACTACATCAAGAGCCTGGGCATCACCGCGGTAGAGCTGCTGCCGGTTCACTGGTTCCCGGACGATCAACACCTGCTTGACCGTGGCCTGAAGAACTTCTGGGGCTACAACACGCTGGGCTTTTTTGCCCCGGCGTCACGTTATTACGGACCCGCGGGGATCCAGGGCTTTCGCGATATGGTGCGCGCGTACCATGACGCGGGCATCGAGGTGATTCTGGACGTGGTGTATAACCACACGGCGGAAGGCAACGAACTTGGCCCCACGCTCTCGTTTAAAGGGATTGATAACTACAGCTATTACCGCACGCTGCCGGACCAGCACCGGTATTACATCAACGACACCGGTACCGGGAATACGGTGAATACCTCGCACCCGCGCGTGTTGCAGATGGTGATGGATTCCCTGCGCTACTGGGCGGAATCGATGCATATCGACGGTTTTCGTTTTGACCTCGGGACAATTCTGGGTCGCGAGCCCGAAGGGTTTGATCCGCGCGGCGGGTTTTTTGACGCCATGACCCAGGATCCGGTGTTATCCCGACTGAAGCTGATTGGTGAGCCCTGGGATATCGGTCCTGGCGGGTATCAGGTCGGCGGTTTCCCGCCGGGCTGGGGGGAGTGGAACGACAAATACCGCGACACCGTGCGCGAGTACTGGAAGGGAGATAACGTCTCTACCGACTTTGCCGCGCGTCTGCTCGGCTCCGGCGACCTGTACGATCTGCGCGGGCGTCGCCCGTGGGCCAGCGTCAATTTCATCACCGCCCATGACGGCTTTACGCTGAACGATCTGGTCTCGTACAACGAGAAGCATAATGCCGACAACGGTGAGGACAATAACGACGGCCACAACGATAACCGCTCGTACAACTACGGCGAGGAAGGGCCAACCGGTAACCCGGACATCATCGCCACCCGGGAGCGGCAGAAGCGTAATTTCCTGGCCACGCTGCTGCTGTCTCACGGTACGCCGATGCTGCTGGCCGGGGACGAGTTTGGCCGGTCGCAAAAGGGCAATAATAACGGGTACTGTCAGGACAGTGAGATCTCATGGATCAACTGGAAGGGACTCTCTGAAAACGACACCGCGCTGCGCGAGTTTACCCAAAGGCTGATCGCCCTGCGCGCGCTGCAGCCGCTGCTGCGTCGCGAAAGCTGGCGCGACGGGCTGGAGATCCGCTGGTTCAATGCCGGCGGCGGTCCGCAGCAGGCAGAGCAGTGGGATGAAGGCTCGACGCTCGGGGTCTCCATCAGCAGGCCGGATCTTCAGCAGGAGGAGGGCATCTGGCACGACGTGCTGATGCTGTTCAATCCGTTTGAAGGCACCGTGCCGTTCCAGATCCCACAGTTTGGCGAAGGGGGATGGGTGCTGGAACTCTCCACGGCGGATGACGCCACGGGGACAGCGATCACCGAAACCGTCGAGTACGCACTGGCCGGACGCAGCATTACCCTGTTCAGACGCCCTTAGCCTCAGAGTGATGCCGCCGCGCGGGCGGCGGTGTCATACAGGGAGGAGATCGTGCGTAACAGCTGCGCGGTTTCCCCAATCGATTTCCCGGCAATTCCGCTCTCCGCGTGGATCGCAATTAAACACGCTTCCCGAACGTCCCGGTACTTCATGCACAACGCTTTCCCCTCCTCGGTGGTGGAGAAAAAGAGTTCTTTGCCCGCTTTTTCACTCGTCACGTAGCCCGCTTTGACCAGCTTTTTCAGAGCGTAGGTCACCACGTGGGTATCTTCCACGTTGAGAACGAAACAGATATCGGCCAGCTTTTTCTTGCGATCGCGGTGGTTCACGTGATGCAGCAGCGAGACGTCAAAGGCGCCCATGTCGGGCTCGCCCGCTGCGGTCATGCAGCGCACCATCCATTTGTTGAAGGCGTTGCTGGTCATGATCAGCGCGTATTCCAGCTCTGACAGCTCCGCGCAGCGCTCGGACACCAGATGGCGGGAGGAGACGATCCGGCCGTCGTTGATATCGTCGTGATGGGGGCTAGCACTCTTTTCTGAAGTCATAACGTTCCTTAGCCAGAAATGTAAACTCATCGATAAAATAAGAACATTTTATTGATAAATTGTTTACATGTTTTTGAGGTTCAGATATAGCTTTTTAGCGCAGGTTTGCCAAACCTGACGAAAAACACAACATCGCTCGCCGCAAATTAAAAAAATAGCCGTCGGCGCGCAACGCTCACTTTCGATAGGGTAAACGTTATGGACGGTACTACGCTGTTGCCGCTGATCGGGATACCGATCGTGGTCATTGGTTTTGCACTGCGCTTCAACCCGCTGCTGGTGGTCGTGGTCGCGGGGCTGGCGACGGGTCTGCTGGTCGGTATGGATTTCGGCATGCTGCTGGAGACCTTCGGCGAGAAGTTCGTGAACAGCCGCTCGCTGGCCACCTTCATTCTGATCCTGCCGGTAATTGGTCTGCTGGAATATTACGGGCTTAAGGAGCGCGCCCAGGCCTGGGTGGCGAAGATCGCCAGCGCCACCTCGGCGCGCATTCTGATGCTTTACTTTGTGGCGCGTGAAGGCACCGCCGCGCTGGGGCTGATGTCGCTGGGCGGTCATGCTCAGACGGTCCGTCCGCTGCTGGCGCCGATGGCCGAAGGGGCGGCGCTGAACGAATACGGCGAACTCCCGCAGCACATCCGAGACAAAATCAAAGCCCATGCCGCCGCGTGTGACAACATTGCGGTCTTCTTCGGGGAAGATATCTTTATTGCCTTTGGCGCGGTGCTGCTGATTGACGCGTTCCTGAAGGAAAACGGCATTGAGGGCATCGAACCGCTGCACATCGGCCTGTGGGCCATTCCAACCGCCATTGCGGCATTGATTATTCATATGACGCGTCTGCTGCGCCTCGATGCCAGTATCCGTCGCGACGTCATGGCCTGGCGCGCCGAACAGGGTACGCAGGAGACCGCGCAATGATGACACTTATCTCCATTAATCGCGTGTATTACCTGATTGGCTTTGTCGTGATGCTGCTGGTCGTGATGACCCTTCGCGATCGCGCCAATCCAAAGCGTTTTACCACCGCGCTGTTCTGGTTCTTGTTTGGCGGGATCTTCCTGTTTGGCGACCTGATGGTGCAGGAGCTGGGTAAATCCCTGGCGTACCGGATTATCGGCGGCGGCGTCATTGTTATCGCGCTGCTGGCGGGCTTTGGCCTGGTCGGGAAAGGGCACTATAAAATGTCCACCGAGGAGGAGCGCGTCGCCTCTTCGAACAGACTCAAGAACTGGCTGTTCCTGCCCGCCCTGATGATCCCGGTGGTGACGGTGATCGGCACCCTGTTCCTGAAAGGGGTGTCGGTTGGCGGCGTGTTCCTGCTCGATCAGAAACAGCTTACCCTGGCGGCGCTCTGTGTGGCCTGCGTTGCGGCGATCCTTACCGGCTGGTGGCTGACCAAAGGCACGCCGCTGCATGCGGTTCGCCAGTCTCGTCGCCTTGTCGATACCATTGGCTGGGCGGTGATCCTGCCGCAGATGCTGGCCATGCTTGGCGGGGTCTTTGTGGTGGCGAACACGGGTGACTCGGTGCAAAAGGTGGTGAGCCTGTTTGTGAACCCGGATAACCGCTTTATGCTGGTAGTCATTTACTGCGTGGGTATGGCGCTGTTTACCATGATTATGGGTAATGCCTTTGCGGCCTTCCCGGTATTAAGTGCCGGTATCGCCTTGCCGTTTTTGATCAACGTGCATCACGGCAACCCTGCGCCGCTGCTGGCGATTGGCATGTATGCAGGCTACTGCGGCACGTTGATGACGCCGATGGCCGCGAACTTCAATATCGTTCCCGCCGCGCTGCTGGAGCTGAAAGACAAATATCAGGTGATCAAGATCCAGATCCCGACCGCGTTAACCCTGCTGGTGGTGAACGTGTTCTTAATGTATTTCCTCGTGTTTCGCTAAGGAGCTGTCATGGAATTAACGCAACATCAGGCCGACGCGTTTGCCCGCATGCCTTTGACCTATTTGCGCCAGGAATACCCGAACCACATCATGCACCTGCTTAATGATGATGGTGACGTTCTGCCGCCGCGTGAACTGCACCCGATTTTCTACGGCTGTTTTGACTGGCATTCGGCGGTGCACGGTTACTGGCTGCTGCTGCGCTGCGTACGCCTCTATCCAGAATTACCGTGCCGGGACGCGATCGTCGCGCTTTTTGACGAGCACATGACCGAAGAGAACGTGGCGAAGGAGCTGGCCTATTTTACCGCGCCGTTCCGCGCCTCGTTTGAGCGACCGTATGGCTACGGCTGGCTGCTGGCGCTGGCCCAGGAGCTGAAACAGTCGTCGTTGCCACAGGCCGCAGGCTGGTATCAGACGCTGGCGCCGCTCACCCAGGATATTCGCAACCGGCTGGTGGATTATCTTGCTAAGCTCACCTATCCGATCCGCGTCGGGACGCACTACAACACTGCATTTGCGCTCGCGCTGGCGCTCGATTATGCCCGAGCCGTAGAAGACAGCGCGCTTGAGCAGGCTATTCTGTCCTCGGCCGAGCGGTTTTATCTTGCCGACACACGCTATCCGGCCCACTACGAACCCGGCGGTGATGAGTATATTTCCGGTGCGCTGACGGAAGCGCTGCTGATGAGCAAGGTGTCAAAGGACTTCCCGGCGTGGTTTGACGCGTTTCTGCCGGATGTTGGCTCCGTTGCGGCACTGATGAACCCGGCAGAGGTGAGCGATCGTACCGACCCGAAAATTGCCCATCTTGACGGGTTAAACCTCAGCCGCGCGTGGTGCATGAAGCACATTGCGAAAGCGCTTCCTGCCAGCCACCCGGCGCAATCGGCGCTGCGTGATGCGGTGGCGAAACACCTGACGGCGAGCGTCGGACATGTGGTGGGCAGCCACTACAGCGGGGGACACTGGCTGGCGAGCTTTGCGCTGCTGGCGCTGGAGTAAACCATTGCGCCGTCTTTCTTGCCGGGTGGCGCTGCGCTTACCCGGCCTATAAAACCCGTAGGTCCGTGCAAGCATAGCGCCGCAGGGCGAATCAGGCTGATGCCCTCACCGCCGGGCGCAGCCTGCTCAGGCTAAACAACACCGATCCCGTCGAGGCGATGACGGCTATCCACAGTGCAACCTGGATGGCATGTTGATGGTCCCATCCCGCCGTCGCGGCCAGCAGTACGCCCACCGCGGCGGCGCCGAGACACTGGCCAAACGTCCTGACGATAGACAACACCCCTGAGGCATAGCTGGCATATTCCCGCGCCACGTTAGAGAGCATCTCCCGGTTATTGGGGCTCTGGAAGCAGCCAAACCCAATCCCGCAAACCAGACTGCGCAGGCAGATATTCCATGCGGAAGGGCTGTCTGGCAACGTCGCCAGCAGGACCAATCCACCGATAAAAATCATCAGCCCGAGGGTCGAGATCAGCGGTGCGGAAATCGTATCTGCCCAGCGCCCCGCATGCGGCGCGATGAGGACAATGCCAATCGGCCACGGGGTGAACAGCAGCGCGGAAACCATCGGGCTGTAGCCATAGACGCTCTGAAACAGGAACGGCAGCGCGACAAACGTGATCCCCTGGCTCACAAACGACGCCAGCGAGGTCAGCGCGGCGAGGGTGAAACGTGCATTTTTGAACATCACGGGCGGCAGGATGGGACTGCGCGCGCGACGGACATGCCAGATAAAGGTGAGGGCACTCACCAGAGCAAGTACGCCCCAGCACACGGCGGCCCGGTTAAGGTGTTGCGTCACGTGCTGAAGGCTGTCGGCCATCATGATCGCGGAACCTAACAGCACGGCTGAAAGCACGGCGCCCGGTGCATCAAAGGGCGATCGGTCAGTCGCCGAAGCCCGCGGCAGGGCCCGCCATGCCAGCAGCAGAGCGATACTGCCCGGAATAATGTTGATGGCGAACAGCCACTGCCAGCTCAGGGCGTCCAGTATTGTTCCGCCGAGAACCGGGGCAATTGCCGTACTGGAGGCGATGAGCAGGGCGTGTAACCCCAGAATACGGCCAAGCAGTCGACCCGGGAAAACGGAACGCAGGATCGCCGGGGCGATACTGAGGGTGGCCGCGCCGCCGACGCCCTGCAGAATTCGCATCCCGGTTAACATCTCCGGCGTGGTTGCCAGCGCGCAGCCGAGGGAGGTGAGCGTAAAGGTGGTAAGCCCGGCCAGAAAGACCGGTCGATAGCCCACGCGTGCAGCCAGTGCCGCGAAGATGGCTAACGTCATCGCTGCGGAGAGCAGATAACCGTTGGCGAACCACACCGCGATATTCGCGGGAACCGCCATGGCCTCAGCCATCGAGGGGAGCGCAATGTTGATCATGGTCCCGTCAAACACGCCCATCAGCGTGGTGGTCATGACGGCGGCCAGGACCCGGGCGCGTTCATGTCCGGGTAAACCTTCATCGCCGGGATGGTTTGAAAATAGCGTCATCGTCGTCACTCCAGAGAAGAATATTGATGACGAAACTATATTCATGCGCTATACAGGGCGGAAGACGCAGCAATTGCACTTTATCATTGCATGTAACGCCATATCTGAGGATTCACCGTGTCCGATCCTGATTTTAACCTCCTGGTTGCGCTCGATATTTTGCTGGCAGAAGCCAGCGTGGCGGGTGCGGCGCGACGTTTAAACCTGAGCACCTCCGCCATGAGCCGTACCCTTAGCCGGCTGCGGGAGGTGACCGGCGATCCTATTCTGGTGCGGGCCGGGCGTCATATGGCCCTGACGCCCTGGGCAGAAGCCACCCGGGACCGCGCCAGAAGCGCCGTGTATGAGGCAAGGGCGGTGCTCCAGCCCTCCACTGAAACGCTGAAGGTGGAAAGCCTTGAGCGGTTGTTCACCATCCGCGCGAACGATGGTTTTGTGGTGGCGTTTGGACCGCTGCTGATTGCCGCGGTGGCGAGCGTTGCGCCCGGGGTCTGTATTCGTTTCTCGCCGAAACCTGAAAAAACGTCGCGCTATTTGCGGGAGGGGCTTGTCGATCTGGAGATTGGCGTTCAGGGCAATATGGGGCCTGAAATACGTCTGCAAAGACTCTTTCAGGACCGGTTCGTTGGCGCGGTGCGCAAGGGGCATCCGCTGTCATTACAGCCGGAGGTCCCCCTGAGTGACTACGTTGCCTGGGGCCATGTGCTGGCTTCGCCTGACGGCTCGTTACGCGGTTTTGTCGATGAGGCGCTGGCGGAACGGGGGATGAAACGCAAGGTCGCAAGCGTAGTGCCCGGTTTTCCGACGGCGTTATCCGTGGCGCTGGCGTCCGATCTGATTGCCATGGTACCGGCGCTGTACCTGCTCAATCAGCCGATGTCTGAGCGCGTACACGTCTTTGAGCTGCCGTTTAAGACCCGCACCATTACGGTTTCACAGATGTGGCATCCGCGTATGGAGCGGGATCCGGGGCATCGCTGGCTCAGGGAAAAGGTCCTTGAGGTGTGCCGCACGGTTTGCTGACGCTCAGAGCCCTTTTCCCGGTACGGTGAGGATGAAGCGCGTCGACACCGCGTCCGATTCGACGTGGACTTTTCCGTGATGCGCGGTGACGATGGATTTCACGATCGCAAGCCCAATCCCGCTGCCTTCCCCCTTACGCTGCCTGGACGGATCGACGCGGTAAAAGCGGTCAAAAAGCTTCGACAAATGTACCTGCGGGATCGGCGTGCCGGGGTTTTCTGTGATCAGCTCAACGTCGTTACCCCGTTTGCTGATGGAGACCGTCACCGTTTTCCCTGTTGGGGTATAGCGCAGGGCGTTGGATAACAGGTTATTGATGGCTCTTCTGAACATCTGCGGGTCGCCTTCTATCAGGCAGGGCACGCCGTGATAGGTGAGCGTGATGTGGCGTTCTTCCGCCCAGGCCTCGAAGAACTCGAAAACTTTTCGCACCTCCGCGCCGAGGTCAAACAGCACCCGGTCAGGGATCAGCTGGTTGTTGTCTGCCTGCGCGAGAAAAAGCATATCGCTGACCATCCGGGTCATCCGGTTGTACTCTTCCAGGCTGGAGTAGAGAACATCTTCCAGCTCCTTTTGCGTCCGGTGCTGACTCAGCGCAATTTCCGTTTGCGTCACCAGGTTGGTGATGGGGGTTCTGATTTCATGCGCGATATCGGCGGAAAAATTGGCCTGCCGGGTAAAGACATCTTCAATTTTCCCCATCATCTGGTTGAACGAAATCACCAGCTGTTCCAGCTCAACGGGCACGCGAGACGGCTCCAGACGCGCGTCCAGATTTTCCGAGGTGATATTTTTAATGGCGTTACTGACGTTACGCAGGGGTAAATGTCCCTGGCGAACCGCGATGCGAATGATGAGCACAATCAGCACGCTAATCACCGCGGCAATCGCGAACAGGTTCTTTTTCAGCGCCTCAAGATAGTGAAGATGAAAATTAATGGAGAGCCCGATCAGCATAACGTAGTTCTGCGTTTTGCCCTGCAGTGTCGCCGTTCCTGAAGAGGCGATAATCCGGTAGGTTTCCATCTTCATGTCGGACCCGGCATGCATGGCCATGTCCGGGCCATCAACCGTCCAGAGAAACACATCCTGTGCCTGACGGTGTTGGCTAAAGTTCGCCGTATTCATCGCCGGGCGTAATGCTGCGCCTTGTGCCGAGCTAAACAGGGTATTGCCCTGCGGATCAAGAAGCAGGACGGCAACGTTGCGGTAGCCGGCAAGCGACTCTTTGAGCTTGCTGATTTTCTTTTGATCGGGATCGGCCGGGGACTGCAGTATGCGGTGCATCGCGCTGCTGATTTGTTGCAGGTCGCTGACGTCCTGCTCGGCGAAATGCTTTTCGACGGAATGCAGCATAAACCAGGTAAAGGCGAAGAAGGCCAGTAGCGTGGAGAGGCTGATAAAAAAGGTCAGCCGCAGGGCGAGAGAAAAAGGGCGCCCGGGAAGCTTAACGGGCATCCGGCACCTCCAGCATATAGCCCACGCCGCGCACCGTCTGGATCAGTTTGGGTTCAAAATCGCTATCGATTTTTGCGCGCAGCCGCTTAACCGCGACATCTATTGCGTTTGTGTCGCTGTCAAAGTTCATGTCCCACACCTGGGAGGCAATCAGGGAGCGGGGAAGCACCTCGCCCTGATGACGCAGGAAAAACTCCAGCAGGCTGAACTCTTTGCTGGTGAGCTGAATGCGACTCCCGGCCCGGCTCACTTTTCTCGACACGAGGTCAACCGTCAGGTCTGCCGCCTGAAGCTGGCTTTCTGCAATCACCGTATTCCCGCGCCTTAGCAGCGTTCTGACCCGGGCGAGCAGCTCCGCAAAGGCGAAAGGCTTAATCAGGTAATCATCAGCGCCCAGCTCAAGTCCTTTTACCCGGTGTTCTATCGTCCCGAGGGCGGTCAGCAGCAGTATGGGCATCCCTTTGCCGGCAGCACGGAGCATGCGGACGATATCCCAGCCGTTTACATCGGGCAGCATGATATCCAGAATCAGCAGGTCATATTCCGCCGTCATGGCGAGGTGGTACCCGGTCAGGCCATTATCCGTGTGGTCCACGATAAACCCCGCTTCCGTCAGCCCTTTGCTGAGGTATTCCCCGGTTTTCATTTCGTCTTCAACGATCAGTATTTTCATCTTGCTCCCCAGACTGGCTGCTGAAGACATTCTAGTGAGCCTGGGATCGTTCACAATGACTTATGCCAAAAATGACAGCATTGTCATTATCCTGTCACCGGTCAAACAGGATGCGTTCAGTAGAGTAACCCTAAAAATACTCTGGACTTCATGAACCATTATGTTCCTGTTAAAACGACTCAGCATCAGTGTGGTATTTATCCTGGCAGGCTGCGTTTCGCTGGCCCCTGAATACCAGCGCCCGGCGTCACCGATACCCCAGCAGTTTTCGATCTCGCGTAACAGCCTGACGACCGTGGCGGCCGGGTATCAGGACACCGGCTGGCGCCACTTCTTCGTCGACCCGCAGATATCAGGATTGATTGAAGAAGCCCTGAAAAATAACCGCGATGTAAAAATGGCCGCCCTGAAGGTTGAAGAGGCCCGGGCGCAGTTCAGCGTGACCGATGCGGATCGTTATCCTCAGCTAAACGCCTCCTCGGGAATCACCTACAGCGGTGGGCTGAAAAGTGACAAACCCGCCACGCAGCAGTACGACGCCGGTCTGGCGCTTAGCTACGAACTCGACTTTTTCGGAAAGCTGAAGAACCTGAGTGATGCCGACCGACAAAACTTCTTCGCCAGCGAAGAAGCCCGCCGCGCGGTGCATATTCTGCTTGTCTCGAACGTGTCGCAGAGCTATTTCAACCAGCAGCTGGCGTATAAACAGCTGCGTGTTGCGCGGGAAACGCTGAACAATTACCGGCAATCGTATGCTTTCGTTGAGCAACAGCTGGTTACGGGCAGCACCAACGTGCTGGCGCTGGAGCAGGCCCGGGGACAGATTGAAAGTACTCAGGCAGATATTGCCAAAAGAGAGGGGGAGCTGGCGCAGGCCAACAATGCCCTGCAGCTGCTTCTCGGCACGTATCGCACGCCTCCGGGCGACGGCGGGATGAACGCCCGCGACATTGCGCCGGTAAAGCTGCCACCCCATCTTTCTTCGGCAATCCTGCTACAGCGTCCGGATATTATGGAGGCGGAGTATCAGCTTAAAGCGGCCGATGCGAATATCGGCGCGGCGCGCGCCGCCTTTTTCCCGTCCATATCCCTGACCAGCGGGCTTTCAACAGGCAGCACGGAATTATCCAGTCTCTTTTCCGCCGGGAGTGGCATGTGGAACGTTATTCCCAAAATAGACATTCCCATTTTTAATGCCGGCAGAAATAAAGCCAACCTGAAGCTCGCCGAAATTCGCCAGCAGCAGTCGGTTGTGAATTACGAGCAAAAAATTCAGGCCGCCTTTAAACAGGTCGCCGACGCGCTTGCGCTGCGGGACAGCCTCAGCCAGCAGCTTGCAGCGCAGCAGCGGTATCTTGATTCGCTAAACATTACCCTGCAGCGTGCCAGAGGGTTATATACCAGCGGTGCGGTGAGCTATATCGAAGTATTAGACGCGGAACGCTCGCTGTTTTCCACGCAGCAAACCATTCTCGACCTTATTTATGCCCGACAGGTTAATGAAATTAATCTCTTCACCGCGCTGGGCGGCGGTTGGGTCGAATAAACTCATTTAATTAAAAAGGAAATTAAACATGCGCAATTCACTTAACGCCGTTGTATTTGGGGCAATTATTCTGTTTTCTGTCGGCCTTCAGGCTGAGGTTCATCAGCACGCGGAGATGAGCGCTGCCAGCGAAGGGGCCTCAGAGCAGGTCATCACCGGGACCGGCATCGTGAAGGACATTGATCTGACGAACAAAAAAGTGACGATTTCTCATGAAGCCATCCCGGAAATTGGCTGGCCCGCGATGACCATGCGTTTTACTTTTATGCAGGCCGACGCGAGTATTACTGCCTTAAAAGTCGGCAGTCACGTGAATTTCTCGTTTGTTCAGCAGGGCAATCTCTCTGTACTCAAGAGCATTAAATAGCGAGAAACGGCATGGCTTCTTTAAAAATAAAATATGCCGCCACGATTATCACCAGCCTTATTGCGGGAGGGCTGATAGCCGTGACGGCATGGCAGACAATGCACTCATCGGCAACGCCAGAAAATAGCACATCTGAAAGAAAGGTGCTTTTCTGGTATGACCCGATGAAGCCCGACGTTAAATTCGATAAGCCCGGTAAATCGCCGTTTATGGATATGGATCTGGTGCCGAAGTATGCCGATGAGAATGATAAAAGCAGTGCCGGGATCCGTATTGATCCGACCCAGGTCCAGAACCTGGGATTAAAAACGCAAAAGGTAACGCGCGGAACGCTGAATTATGCCCAGACGATCCCGGCGAACGTCAGCTATAACGACTATCAGTTTGTCATTGTTCAGGCGCGCGCGGAAGGGTTCGTTGAGAAAGTGTATCCGCTTACCCTCGGCGATAAGGTGAAAAAGGGCACGCCGCTGATCGATCTTACTATCCCGGACTGGGTCGAGGCCCAGAGCGAGTTTCTGCTCCTCTCCGGCACCGGCGGTACGCCCACGCAGATAAAAGGGGTACTGGAACGGCTCAGGCTGGCCGGTATGCCGGATGAGGATATTCAGCGACTGCGTGCGACCCACACTATCCAGACCCGGTTTACCATCAAGGCGCCGATCGACGGGGTTATTACCGCCTTTGACCTGCGCACCGGCATGAATATTTCGAAAGATAAGGTGGTGGCGCAGATTCAGGGGATGGATCCGGTCTGGATCAGCGCGGCCGTCCCTGAGTCGATTGCTTATCTGCTGAAAGACACCTCGCAGTTTGCCGTTTCGGTACCGGCCTGGCCGGATACCGCCTTCCCGGTTGAAAAATGGAATCTTCTGCCGAGCGTGGACCAAACCACCCGTACGCTGCAGGTGCGCCTGCAGGTCTCAAACAAAGAGGAACTGCTGAAGCCGGGCATGAATGCGTACCTGACGCTGAAGACCCAAAGTCAGGAGATGCTGCTGATCCCGTCTCAGGCCGTTATTGATACCGGCAAGGAACAGCGCGTCATTACCGTTGATGCAGAGGGGCGCTTTGTGCCGAAACCGATCCACGTTCTGCATGAATCTCAGCAACAGTCCGCTATCGGTTCTGGCCTTAAAGAAGGGGAGTCAGTGGTGGTCAGTGGTCTGTTCCTGATTGACTCGGAGGCCAATATTACCGGCGCGCTGGAGCGTATGCGTCACGCTGAATCCGCTGCCGACACGCATTCAGGCCATTAAGGAGACGATGATGATTGAATGGATTATCCGGCGGTCTGTCGCCAACCGTTTCCTGGTCATGATGGGCGCGCTGTTTCTCAGCGTCTGGGGAACATGGACTATCATCAACACGCCTGTCGATGCCTTGCCCGATCTGTCTGATGTGCAGGTGATTATCAAAACGAGCTACCCCGGCCAGGCCCCGCAGATTGTGGAAAACCAGGTGACTTATCCGCTCACCACCACCATGCTGTCGGTTCCCGGCGCAAAGACCGTACGCGGCTTTTCTCAGTTTGGTGATTCGTATGTGTATGTCATTTTTGAAGACGGGACCGATCTGTACTGGGCCCGTTCTCGCGTACTGGAGTACCTGAACCAGGTTCAGGGCAAACTGCCCGCTGGCGTGAGCTCTGAAATCGGCCCGGATGCCACGGGCGTGGGCTGGATCTTTGAATATGCGCTGGTGGATCACAGCGGAAAGCACGATCTCGCCGAGTTGCGCTCACTGCAGGACTGGTTCCTGAAGTTTGAACTGAAAACTATCCCGAACGTTGCTGAGGTGGCATCGGTGGGCGGCGTGGTGAAGCAGTATCAGATCCAGGTCAACCCGCTTAAACTTGCCCAGTACGGCATCAGCCTGCCGGAAGTTAAGCAGGCCCTTGAGTCGTCTAACCAGGAGGCTGGTGGGTCGTCAGTTGAAATGGCGGAAGCGGAGTATATGGTCCGCGCCAGCGGCTATCTGCAGACGATGGAGGATTTCAATACCATCGTCCTGAAAAGCGGCGAAAACGGCGTACCGATTTATCTGCGCGACGTTGCCCGCGTACAAACGGGGCCGGAAATGCGCCGCGGCATTGCCGAATTTAACGGGCAGGGAGAAGTGGCGGGTGGGGTGGTGATCCTGCGTTCTGGCAAAAACGCGCGTGAGGTCATTTCGGCGGTAAAAGACAAACTGGAGACGCTGAAGGCCAGCCTGCCGGAAGGCGTTGAGATTGTGACGACTTACGATCGCAGCCAGCTCATCGACCGGGCCATTGATAACCTGAGCGGCAAGCTTCTCGAAGAGTTTATTGTGGTGGCCATCGTCTGCGCGCTGTTCCTCTGGCACGTCCGTTCCGCGCTGGTGGCGATTATTTCTCTGCCGCTTGGACTGTGTATCGCCTTTATCGTCATGCGCTTCCAGGGGCTGAATGCCAATATCATGTCCCTGGGCGGCATTGCCATTGCCGTGGGGGCGATGGTGGACGCCGCCATCGTGATGATTGAAAACGCGCATAAACGGCTGGAAGAGTGGGGTCATCAGCATCCCGGTGTAGACATTGACAACGCCACACGCTGGAAAGTGATCACCAACGCCTCCGTGGAAGTGGGACCCGCGCTGTTTATCAGCCTGCTGATTATCACCCTGTCCTTCATTCCCATTTTTACCCTTGAGGGGCAGGAAGGGCGATTGTTTGGTCCACTGGCCTTCACAAAAACCTACGCCATGGCGGGGGCGGCCGCGCTGGCTATTATCGTCATTCCGATTCTGATGGGGTTCTGGATCCGGGGGAAAATCCCCGCAGAGAACAGTAACCCGCTGAACCGGCTGCTGATTAACGCCTATCATCCGCTGCTGCTTAAGGTACTCCAGTGGCCAAAAACAACCCTGCTGGTTGCGGCCTTGTCCATCTTCACGGTTATCTGGCCGTTGAGCCAGGTGGGCGGTGAGTTCCTGCCGAAGATTAATGAGGGCGATCTGCTGTATATGCCGTCGACGTTGCCCGGCGTCTCCCCGGCAGAAGCGGCGGCGCTCCTGCAGACCACGGACAAACTGATCAAAACCGTGCCTGAGGTGGCTTCTGTTTTTGGCAAGACCGGAAAAGCAGAAACGGCAACGGACTCGGCGCCGCTCGAAATGGTGGAAACCACTATCCAGCTGAAACCTGAAGATCAGTGGCGGCCCGGCATGACGATTGACAAAATTGTTGAGGAGCTCGACCGGACCGTTCGTTTGCCCGGTCTGGCTAACCTCTGGGTTCCGCCTATTCGCAACCGCATTGATATGCTCTCGACCGGGATCAAAAGTCCGATTGGTATCAAGGTGTCAGGAACCGTGCTGTCGGATATTGACGCCACGGCGCAGAGCATTGAAGCCGTCGCCAGAACGGTGCCGGGGGTGGTGTCTGCCCTGGCAGAGCGTCTGGAAGGCGGGCGCTACATTGATATCGATATTAACCGGGAAAAAGCCTCCCGCTACGGGATGACGGTGGGCGATGTGCAGCTATTTGTTTCATCCGCTATTGGCGGTGCGACGGTGGGTGAAACGGTGGAAGGCGTTGCCCGGTATCCAATTAATATTCGCTATCCTCAGGACTACCGGAACAGCCCGGGCGCGTTGAGGCAGATGCCGATCCTGACGCCAATGAAACAGCAGATTACGCTGGGTGATGTTGCAGAGATTAACGTCGTTTCAGGCCCAACGATGCTGAAAACGGAAAATGCCCGCCCTGCGAGCTGGATCTATATCGATGCCCGCGGCAGGGATATGGTGTCCGTGGTGAACGACATTAAGACGGCCATCGCGCAGAACGTAAAACTGAGGCCGGGAACCAGCGTGTCCTTCTCCGGGCAGTTTGAACTGCTTGAGCATGCCAATAAGAAGCTGAAGCTAATGGTGCCGATGACGGTGATGATCATCTTCATTCTGCTCTATCTGGCGTTCCGTCGCGTGGATGAGGCGTTGCTGATCCTGATGAGCCTGCCGTTCGCGCTGGTCGGCGGGATATGGTTCCTGTACTGGCAGGGCTTCCATATGTCTGTAGCAACCGGCACCGGGTTTATCGCCCTGGCCGGGGTGGCGGCAGAGTTTGGGGTGGTCATGCTGATGTATTTGCGTCATGCCATTGAAGCGCATCCGGCGTTGGCACAGCGTGAGACGTTTACAGAGCAGGGGCTTGATGACGCCCTTTACCATGGCGCCGTGCTGCGCGTGCGGCCAAAGGCGATGACCGTCGCGGTGATCATTGCGGGCCTGCTGCCCATTCTCTGGGGGAGCGGCGCAGGGTCAGAGGTCATGAGCCGTATAGCGGCGCCGATGATTGGCGGGATGATTACGGCGCCGCTGTTATCGCTGTTTATTATTCCAGCGGCGTACAAGCTAATCTGGCTGCGCAGGCAGAAAACACCCACGGCGGTTCGTGAAGATGACAGAGGGGTCAATACCTGATAAATTAGCTATTCAATAAGCTATTCATAAAGCGATTCAAAGCCATGATAAATCGATCCGAAACGCTACGACAACTGCTGAGGCAAGGCCCCATATCGGTAAGGCAACTTACTGATATTATGGGGATTAGTCAGCCAACCGTTTCGCGATCGATTAAAGCGCTTGGCGATGAGGTTGTTCGTATTGGCTCAGGTCCATCTATTCACTATGTGCTACGTGATGCGCATCGCGGGTTCAGTTCGGCTCCCGTTTATCGCATAACGGAAGAGGGTACGGTAAAACCGCTGGGTAAACTCGTTCCGGTTTATCCTGACGGCTTTGTGATGGAGCAAACGGACAATATATGCCTCCATAGCGATGGATTGCCGTGGTGGTTGTTTGACATGCGGCCTCAGGGATACCTTGGCCGGGCGTATGCATCCCGATTTTCATCCGAACTGGGCCTGCCGCCGAATCCAGAGAACTGGAGTGACACTGACGTTATCCGGGCTTTGCTGGCTCACGGGCACGATGCGGTGGGGAACCTGTTAATTGGAGAACAGGCGCGGAATCATTTTGTCGAGATGCCATTGCCTGTTGCCGTGGACCGGGCAACCGCTTATCCGTCACTGGCGCTGGCCGTGAGCGCCGGCGATGTACCGGGCTCCTCTGCAGGCGGCGAGCAGCCAAAATTCTGCACTTACACAGAGCGTGGCCATGTCATTGTGAAATTCACGGCACCGGACGATAACCCTGTAAGCGAACGCTGGCGAGACCTGCTGCTGGCGGAACATCTGGCGTTAAGGGTGCTTGGCGTCGAAACAGCAGTGTTTGATTTTGGCGGACAGCGCTTCCTTGAGATCCCGCGGTTCGATCGTACGGGACCACTTGGTCGTAAAGGGCTCTTTTCTTTACGTGCGCTTGAGGCGGAGTTTGTCGGCCGGGCAAGAGAAACCTGGCCGGTACTGGTGAACGAGCTGGCAAAGCAGGGCTGTGTTCACCCGGACGCGGTCGCGAGTACGGCAAGGCTTTGGGCGTTTGGCATGCTGATCGGCAATACCGACATGCACCACGGTAATTTGTCGTTTATCAGTTCCCATGGACGGCCTTACGATCTTGCGCCAGCCTATGACATGCTGCCCATGGGCTTCGCACCGAAATCAGGCGGCGCACTGGTGAATACGCTGCGTCCGGTTACGCTTATCGACGCGGTCGCAGGAGAAATCTGGCATGAAGCACTGGAGCTGGCTGAGCGTTTTTATGCTCTGGCCAGTGATTGCCGCCGTTTTTCTGCCAGTTTCTCGCCATGTCTTGCGGCGTTGCGCAGCCATCTGGACGAGGCGAGGTCAAGGATATCGCGTCTGGGATAATGGGGCGGGATGATTACGAGGGGCAGGCTTAGTGTTGCATATGTGCATCGCGAGTCTGCCTGATCAACTGGCGCCAGGCGCGATTATGCAGAGTAAATAGCAGCATCTTATAAAAGGCTGTGGAGAGGATAGCGCTACCACTAAGCAATAACATGACGATACTCACCAGTGCCGCAGTCAGACTGACGCCCGGAAAAGGGCTACCGATCAGAGCGGCCAGCAGATAGGCTGCCGTTAATACCAGGCTTATCACCGCCAGAGCAAGGTGTATCCGTACGGCGCGCATGCTGCCTTTGCCAATCATGAACATCGTCACGCCGTTGATGCCAGCGAAAAGCAGGGCGACCAGCACAACCCACACGAATACGCGTTCAGCTGGCTGCCCGAGTGCGGCGAGTACCCCATAGCCCAACCACAGCTGCGGAATGGCGAAACTGACAATCACCCCGAGCGTACTGATCGCTGCCGGAATACCCATGGTATATAGTCCCACAGGCTTACCCATCTGTTCGGACAATTGTGTCTTTAACTGCTGCAGCTGTGTCGGGGAGGTATTGCTCATACTGTTGGCCAGCGCGTTACAGTGTTTCAGGCGAAGGGATAAAATTTTAATCATTTGATTATACGGCTTTTAAAAGAGTGAAGGCCCTGATTGATTTTATGATATCCGCTACGGGGCGATAAAGACGACATCGCATCGTCCCGCATGGAAGCGCTATTTCACAACCCCAGCGGCCTGGCCTCCTGTATGAACTCAATCAGAAGGCGAAGCCCGGTCGGCAGTTGCCGGCGGCTTGAATAATAGATATAAAAACCTTCCTCCAGCGGGGACCATTCCGTAAGCACCAGGCGGAGCCGTCCATCCTGCACATAGGGCGCAACAAGAGGCTCCGGAAAATACATCAGGCCGGCCCCGCCTAAGACGGCCACAAGGCCCGTTTCAGCCTGATTGACCGTCACAGAGCCAGGCACACTGATTTGGTACGTTTCGCCGTCTCGCTCAAGTTCCCAGCGATAAATCCGATCGTTGCCGAGACGATTGCTTATACAGCGATGGTGTAATAAATCATCAGGATGTTCAGGCGTTCCGTAGCGTTCAAGGTAGTCGGGGGATGCTGCGATAACCCAGCGAATATCGGCAGATAAACGCCGGGCAACCATGTCTTCCGGGACGGTGCCACCATAGCGGATACCGGCATCGAAGCCCGCATCAGTGACGTCAACCATACGGTTGCTGGCCACAATATCGATTTCAATATCGGGATAGCGATCCATAAATGCGGGCATAACCGGCGCAAGCAAAAGATTGGCCGCTTCAACGGCAGCATTGATGCGGATACGTCCGCCAGGGGTATTACGATACTTGTTAAGCGATTCAAGTGCGCCTTCTATCGTGTCGAAAGGCTGAAGGACAGACTGAACCAGTTCTTCACCTGCTGCCGTAGGGGTGACGCTCTTGGTCGTGCGATTAAGCAGGCGAACCCCGAGCCGGGTTTCCAGTCCCTTCAGGGCATGACTAAGCGCTGATGCACTGACACCTAATTCAATCGCCGCACGGCTGAAACTGCGATGACGTGCAATAGCCATGAAATAAATGAGATCGGCAACATCAGCTCTGCTTATTTGCATACAGAATCCTTTTCCTTGTGCCTTAACGCCCGACTGCGTTGATATGGAAATGATATACACCATAGACCGATTAGCGCTAATCCGTTGCTGAATTTTTTTCACAAGTCCATCCACTCATCGCCTCTCACTGAAAACGGTGTGCTTCGTTATTCTTGAAATTATGAGACCCGGCAACGCCGGGCCAGGGAAGGGTGTTAACGGTTCTGTATTGCTGAAGGCGGCGTGAGTGAAGGGGGCGTATCAGGAAGCGGGGGAATGATCCCGTCGACGGGGTGCGGCAGATAGAGTGCCTCGAGTTCCGTGATTTCAGCATCGCTAAGTGAAAAGTCCAGTGCGCTGATAGCCGTGGAAAGATGTTCTGGTTTCGTCGCGCCAATGATCGGGGCAGTGATGACCGTTTTTGATAACAACCATGCAATTGCGACATGAGCTCTTGGCACATCGTGCTTTTCGGCAATTCTGGCAACAACATCAATAACGGGCTTATCCAGAAGGGCTGCGTTCTCGTACATTTTTAATGCAAAGGCATCGTTTTGCGTTCGTCGGGACGTGACACTCCAGTCGCGCGTAAGCCTGCCGCGCGCCATCGGACTCCAGGGGATCACACCAACGCCCTGGTCTTCACACAGGGGCAGCATCTCGCGCTCTTCTTCCCGGTAAAGCAGGTTGTATTGCGGTTGCATCGTGATAAATCGGGTCCAGCCGTTACGCTCAGCAGTATGCTGCATTTTTGCAAAGCGCCAGGCTTCCATAGATGATGCGCCGATGTAACGTACTTTTCCTGATTTAACGAGGTCATGCAGAGCCTCCATGGTCTCTTCTACAGGCGTGGAGTGGTCAAAGCGGTGAATCTGAAAGAGATCCACATAATCCATACCTAAGCGAATCAGGCTATCGTCAATAGACTGAAAAATGGCCTTGCGGGAAAGAAACCCGGTATTGGGTGAGTTGCGCCACGGAAAGAAGGTCTTTGTCGCCACAACGATCTCGTCGCGTCTGGCCATTTCTTTCAGCGCTTTTCCTGTGATCTCTTCAGAACTTCCGCCCGAGTAGATATTCGCGGTATCAAAAAAATTAATGCCCGCTTCAAGCGCCTGACGAATGAGCGGCCGTGACGCCTTTTCATCCAGGGACCAGGGTTGAGGCAGGCGTTCAGGTTCACCATAGCTCATACAACCGAGGCAAAGACGGGAGACTTGCAAACCGCTACGACCCAGATTCACATACTTCATTCTGTGTTCCTTCTTTTTTATTGCCAGCAATTCTGTATACGACAGGGTATTGG
>NZ_POVL01000026.1 GCF_002939185.1 Enterobacter sichuanensis
CCCCGAAGGGGCGAGGGAGAAAAGACAGCACCGAGCGATCCCCTCTCCCCTATGGGGAGAGGGTTAGGGTGAGGGGGCGTTAACGCTCTAACCTCAACTGCTGCAAATTCCCGTCCAGCTGCAAATCCGTCTGTAGCGTTGCCACCTCCCGGCAGATAAACGCCATCTCTTTGTGCGCTTCCAGCTTCTTGCGCCATTTTTCTGGCACCTCGTCCAGACGGGCGTAAATACCTTCCAGACTCTGAAAATCCGTCAGCAGCTGGGCGGCACTCTTCGGCCCTATGCCCGCCACACCCGGAACCTTCGAGCTACTTATCCCTGCCAGACCCCAGTAGTCAGGCAACTGTTCTGGCGAGACGCCAAATTCACCGGCAATAAACGGGGCGTCGAGCCAGCGTTTCTGGAAGTAATCGCGGATGCGGATAGTGGGAGAGAGCAGCTGGCAGTAGCCTTTATCGGTTGAGACGATCGTCGCCTGATGTCCGGCGCTGGCAACCTTCACCGCCAGCGTGGCCGCCAGATCGTCAGCTTCATTGCCCTGAGCCCCCCAGCAGGGCACGCCACGCTGCTCGAATGCCGAGCGGATCATCGGCATTTCTGCATGCAAATCGTCCGGCATGGGGGCGCGTCCGGCTTTATAGTCCGGTAAACGCTGGTGTCGCCAGCCGCTGTTGCGTGCTTCGTCATCAAACACCGCCACGACATGCGTCGGTTCGCTGTGGCGAATGAGTTGCTCCAGCGCATGCAGACAGGTGTCCTTACAGGGCGTGCCTTGCACCGCGTGGATCCGGCGAATCAGGTTGAGCGCGTCGACGATGAGCAAATGAACAGCCACAGATAATCTCCCTTCTATCTAATGCAGGAAGGGTAACACTGTCAGCAGCATGAAACTATGAATGGTGGGGAAAACAGGAAGAAGCCTCGCAAAACGAGGCTTCCTGAGAGGCTTAATCGCAGGTCACGATCTTCATCGCCAGGCCCCCGCGCGAGGTTTCGCGGTATTTGGCGTTCATATCTTTACCGGTTTCATACATGGTTTCGATAACCTTATCGAGACAGACACGCGGCTCGCTGGTGCGGCGCAGCGCCATACGCGCCGCGTTAACCGCCTTCACGGAGGCGATCGCGTTACGCTCGATGCACGGAACCTGTACCTGTCCGGCAACCGGGTCACAGGTCAGCCCCAGGTTGTGTTCCATGCCGATTTCGGCCGCAATGCATACCTGCGCCGGGCTTGCGCCCAGCAGCTCTGCCAGGCCTGCCGCAGCCATGGAGCACGCCACGCCAACTTCACCCTGGCAGCCCACTTCCGCGCCGGAAATCGAGGCGTTCATCTTGTACAGGGAACCAATCGCACTGGCGACCAGCAGGTAGCGCGCCAGAGAGTTCGCGTTCACTTCACGGATAAACTTGTCGTAGTACGCCAGCACCGCCGGAACAATGCCGCAGGCACCGTTGGTCGGCGCAGTGACCACCCGGCCCCCGGCAGCGTTCTCTTCGTTTACCGCCAGAGCGAACATGTTGATCCAGTCCACGACGGCCATCGGGTCCGTTGTCGTTTTGTCGGTGCTCACCAGCATACGACGCAGCGCGGCGGCACGACGCGGTACGCGAAGCTTGCCCGGCAGGACGCCTTCGGTGGTGATCCCGCGCTCAATACCGCCGCGCATCACTTCCCAGACGTTTGCAAAGTGCTGTTCCAGTTCTTCTTTACTGTGCAGGGCCAGCTCGTTTTTCATCATCAGACCGGAGAGGGAAAGTCCCGTCTCCTGGCAGTGACGCTGGAGATCCGCCGCCGTTTTGTACGGATACGGCACCTCGACAGAGGAGGTGCAGGTTTGACCAAAGTGGTCTTCGTCGACGATAAAACCGCCGCCGATAGAGTAGTAAGTCTGGCTGTATACCGCGTTATCGCCTGCCAGCGCGGTAATACGCATACCGTTTTCGTGCAGCGACAGGTTGTCGGCATGGAAATTCATGCAGCGATCAACCGGGAATTCCACTTCGTGTTCGCCGTTTGCCAGCAGCAGGCGACCGTGGGTATTAACGTCCTGGATGAAGCCAGGGATCGCATCAATATCAACGGTATCCGGCAGGTTTCCCGCCAGGCCCATGATAATGGCGATATCGGTATGGTGACCTTTCCCGGTCAGGGAAAGCGAGCCGTACACATCGACAACCACGCGGGTGACGTCGTGCAGAATGCCGCGTGCAATCAAGTCATCCGTGAACTGCTTACCGGCTTTCATCGGTCCGACGGTGTGAGAGCTGGAAGGACCAATACCGATTTTGAAGATATCGAATACGCTAATCATGATGCGTCCATTGCTTTCAGTCAGAGAGGAAGGAGTGCGCCGTCCAGGGACGGCGCGGGTGATAATCAGAACATGGTGTACAGGGAGTAGAAGATCGCAGAGATAGCGATAAGCCCCATGATAACCACAAAGACGTTGCTCACATGACCGCTGTATTTACGCATAGCAGGGACTTTCTGAATCGCGTACATCGGCATCAGGAACAGAATCATCGCGATAACCGGGCCGCCCAGGGTTTCAATCATGCCCAGGATGCTTGGGTTCAGGGTGGCAACAGCCCAGGTGGTCACCAGCATGAACAGCGCAGTGATTTTGTTCAGCTTGCTGATTTCAATGCTCTTGCCTTTACCGCGAAGAGATTTAATCACCATACCGTTGAAGCCTTCACGTGCGCCCAGGTAGTGGCCGAGGAAGGATTTGGTGATGGCGATCATCGCGATGATCGGTGCCATCCACGCAATCAGCGGTGCGTTAAAGTGGTTTGCCAGGTAAGACAGAATAGAGATGTTCTGCTCTTTCGCTGCCGCCAGATCCGCCGGGGAGAGGCTCAGTACGCAGCTGAATACGAAGAACATAACGGTCAGCACCATCATGATGTGAGCGCGTGCCAGAATGCTGGAGCACTTCTTCTCAGCACCATTACCGTACTCTTCACGTTTCGCCACGGCGAAAGAAGAGATGATTGGAGAGTGGTTGAAGGAGAAGACCATGACCGGGATTGCCAGCCACAGGGTCATCAGCAGACCGTTACCGGTTGCAGATGCGCTGCTCAGGGACAGGGTTTCCAGCGCGGCACCGTTCCACTGTGGGATCAGGTAGCAGGCCAGTAACATCAGCGCAGCCACAAACGGGAACACCAGCACGCTCATCGCTTTAACAATCATCTGCTCACCAAAGCGCACAATGGTCATCATGCCCACAATCAGGATCAGAGACAGAATCGCACGTGGTGGTGGCGTCATGTGCAGCTGGTGCGTCATGAAGCTTTCAACGGTGTTGGTGATCGCCACGCTGTAGACCAGCAGGATAGGGTAAATCGCGAAGAAGTAGAGCAGGGTAATCAGTTTACCTGCACCCACGCCGAAATGTTCTTCAACCACTTCAGTGATGTCTTCACCCGGATTTTTACCGGACAGCACAAAGCGGGTCAGTCCGCGGTGTGCGAAGAAGGTCATCGGGAAAGCAATGATTGCCATAATGATCAGCGGGATCAGACCGCCGACGCCTGCGTTGATAGGAAGGAACAGTACACCAGCGCCGATTGCTGTGCCGTAAAGGCCAAGCATCCACATGGTATCCGTTTTGCGCCAACCACTTCGGGATTCAATCGAAGCAACGGTGCTGGTTTGAGTGGTTTCCATCTGTATCTCCTGGAGGAAGCGAATTGTCAGGTTTTTAGTCAAATCCGATGAAAAAGTGCCTGACGGTAATATGAAATTCGTTCAGTGACGGTTTTTTAATAATTTTCACCCGTAACTATTGGCGGGCGGAAAGATACATTCTAGTTATGAATCTATCAGTGATCCTGATCCCAAATGCAATAATCCACTTATGATGTGGGCATCTTTAGACCATTTATCTGTTAAAAAAACATCAAAGAGAATTTACGGGCGCGAAGGCTACCACCAACGACATGTGGGCTGAAAGACTGGTCCGTGATATAGGTGTCTTTAGCTGTAAAGAAGCAGGTTTTTAGGATTTTCTGGCAGGTAATTTTGATTAAGGCTGATAATTTACGGTCGCAAAAACGAAGTAATCGTTTGCGTATGTGAAAACTTTGTAAATCACATAAGGGATATATATGAATTGCTTTGGTAATAAAAAAGCCGGGATACGCGACAGGGCGACCCGGCTTTGGTGAGACGCTGCTAAGCGTTATGTGCAGATTTCGTAGCAAGGAATATAGGCAGAGCCCGGCAGCTTCATGCGGTGTTGCGCAACAAAGCCCTGCAGCATGTCGTCCATGCGGCGCATCATTTCCGGATCGCCGTGGATCTTGTACGGACCATGCTGCTCGATAGCGCGGATACCTACCTCTTTAACGTTACCCGCCACAATGCCGGAGAAGGCGCGACGCAGGTCGGCCGCCAGCACTTCCACCGGCTGATCCGGATACAGTTTCAGGTTTGCCATATTCTCATGCGTTGGCTCGAACGGGATCTGCAGGTCCGGCGCAATGCGGATTGACCAGTTAAAGCTGTAGGCATCCCCGGTATCACGGCGGTTTTCTTTCACCAGCGGCATCGCTTTTTTCATCTGACGCGCCACTTCCGCGGCATCATCAATGATGATGCGATAGTGGCGGCGCGCGGTTTCGCCCAGCGTATGCACGATAAACTCGTCCAGCACGCGGAAGTAGTCGGCGCTCTCTTTTGGCCCGGTCAGGATCAGCGGCAGCACCTGATCTTTGTTCGCCGGGTTCATCAGGATCCCCAGCAGATAGAGCAGCTCTTCCGCCGTTCCTACGCCGCCCGGGAAGATGATAATACCGTGGGCGATACGGACAAACGCCTCAAGACGTTTCTCGATATCCGGCATGATAATCAGCTCGTTAACCAGTGGGTTAGGTGGTTCAGCGGCGATGATGGACGGCTCGGTCATGCCGATAAAGCGTCCCTCTTTGTAACGCTGCTGAGCATGCCCCACCGCGGCACCTTTCATTGGCGCCTCCATGGCGCCCGGGCCGCAACCGGTACAGATGTTCAGTTCACGCAGGCCGAGTTGTGTTCCCACCCGACGGGCGTAGAGATATTCGGTTTCGTTAATTGAGTGGCCGCCCCAGCAGACGACCATATTGGGTGCTTCGCCAACGTGCAGGGCACGGGCGTTGCGCAAAATGGAGAACACCAGGTTGGTGATATGGACTGAGCTTTCCAGGTCGAGATGCTGGAAGCGGCCGGCGTTGTGGATCTGCCCGTTAACAAACAGGATGTCGCGCAGCACGGCAAACAGGTTAGCCTGAAGTGAACGAATGATACGTCCGTCGACGAAGGCTTCTTCCGGTGGGTTGATGACTTCAAGTTTCACGCCACGCTCGCGTCGCAGCACGTTGATATCAAAGCTTTCGAAGCGGGACAGCAGTTCTTTACTGTTATCTGTCAGGCTTCCGGAGTTCAGTACGGCAAGTGAACAGTTACGAAACAGTTGATAAAGATCGCTGCTGGCCGTGCGTTTAAGCATGTCCACTTCCAGCTGCGACAACATATCCATTGAGCCAAGTGGGCTAATATGTGTAATCAAGTGAGCTCCTTACGGGACGATTATCGTCTTTCCCTGTTGATTACAATAGCCCTGGCGCGTGACGTTTCACAACCTAAAGCGCGGAACAAACCGCGCATATTGTGAAAATAATTATCTTACTGACGCACCAGCCGGCCCGTCGCAGGCACAAAATCGGTATTGGTCCGCCACGGGTTAATGTCCAGACCACCACGGCGGGTGTAGCGCGCATACACGCTCAGTTTCTCTGGCTGGCAGAAACGCTGGATGTCGCTGAAGATGCGCTCCACGCACTGCTCGTGGAATTCGTTGTGATGGCGGAACGACACCAGATAGCGCAGCAGCTTTTCACGGTCGATTTTCGGGCCGCGGTACTGGATCTGCACCGAGCCCCAGTCCGGCTGGTGGGTTATCAGGCAGTTGGATTTCAGCAGATGGCTGACCAGCGTCTCGTCGACCACCTTTCCGCTTGCCGCGTTTTCGAGGTAATCGGCGCTGAATTCATAGTTATCCACCTCGATGTCCTGATCGTCGATGCAGGTCCCGTTGAAGTGGGCAATCGGCTGCCCTTCCAGCTCGTGCAGGCGATACAGTGAAACGCTTACCTTGCCCTGCGCACAGGCGCTTAAATCACGTTCCAGCGTGTGCTGAACGTCGTCCCAGCTGTTGAATCTGGTCTGGTTAAAACTGTTGAGATAGAGCTTGAAGCTTTTGGATTCCACCAGATTCTGGCTGGCGTGATCCAGCTCAACGTGGCCCACCGCCACCTGCGGTAGCCCACGGGCGTTGAGCCATGAGAGTTCGTACAGCGTCCAGATATCCCCGCCGACAAACGGCAGCGCGTCCGCATGCAGACCCAGCGGATCGCGATTCAGGCTGCGCGGTACGCCCTGCAGCAGGCTGGCATCGTAGGTATCGCGGTAGTCGGTCGATTTACCCAGCGTTAAGCCGGTTAACGCCTGATGATTTTCGTAAGACATGTTTCATAGCCACTTTACAGGTACACTTATGCCCTGAGTTTATCCTGTCTGACAAGAAGAGAGAAATCGGTGGACATCGAAACTGCAAATGCCCTGACTACCTTCACCACCCGCTATTGCGATGCCTGGCATGAAAAGCACGGTACATGGCCGCAAAGCGCTGATTTATATGGTGTACCCTCACCCTGCATTATCTCTTCGCCCGACGATTACGTGATCTGGCAGCCGAAGCCCAATACCGGCGAGCAAAATGTAAATGCGGTTGAACGGGCAATGGACATTGTGGTACAACCAGCGGTTCATGCGTTTTATGCCACGCAGTTTGCAGGGGATATGCCTGCGCGCTTTGCGGACATGACGCTGACGCTGTTGCAGACCTGGAGCGAAGACGATCTGCAGCGTGTTCAGGAAAACCTGATTGGTCATCTGGTCACGCAAAAACGCCTTAAGCTTTCTCCGACGCTCTTTATCGCCACACTCGACAGCGAACTGGATGTTATCTCCGTCTGTAACCTGTCCGGAGAAGTGGTTAAAGAGACCATCGGCACCCGCAATCGCGAGACTCTCGCCCCCTTTCTTGCGGATTTCCTTACCCGACTTGAGCCGCTTCTGTAATCCATGATGCTACACCGCGTGTGAGAGATCTCTTACAAGGTTTGTGAGAGATCGCTGGATCATTCAGTATTACCTTATTCGATTAAGATTAATATCACGCTGTATTTCAACGAATTACTGGATCATCGCTTCGGATTTCGCGGTTTCTTACGGCTTACACGCCTGACAGGGTGGGTTGTAAGACGAAGCGGAATAGCGGATTCTATCTCCGTCGACAGGACGCCGACACAAGAAACGAACATCAGGATGATGACGTTTCTTACACAGGACACGTCAGGATGGCGCTGCAGGAAGGCTTCAGGATGAAGCAAGTGGATAACGCAGGAAGCGTAAGGGACACCTCCAGGAAGGAGAACGAGAACCGGTCAGGATGGTCGGTGGGTCAGGAAGGCCAGGACGTTTCAGGATGAAACAGACACGTCAGGAAGATGTGTGCAGGATGCATCGGTTTACGGATGACCAGGCCTTCGGGCTTCAGGAAAAGTTGTCACGGATGAGCAGGGAGCACGAATTGTAGCTGGAATGCTGCGAAACGAACCGGGAGCACTGTTTTTACAGTGCTCCCTTTTTTTATTTCTGCCTTTCGCAATGCTATGCTGCGCGCCGTTCACTTTTTCAGTTGAGGTTACTATGACGCATCACGATAGCGTTCGTGCTCAGTTGCACGCCATCGAAGCCCTTTTGCGCCAACATCAGCTGTGGCAGGAGACCGCGCCGCAGCCAGAAGCGTTCGCGAGCACCCAGCCCTTCTGCCTGGATACGCTGGCACCTTTCGAGTGGCTCCAGTGGGTTTTGCTTCCGCGGATGCACGCGTTGCTTGAAGGCGGACACCCGTTGCCGCAGGCGTTTGCTGTTTCTCCCTATTATGAAATGGCGCTGGAGGCGACGCACCCTGCGCGCGACGTGATGCTGGTCGAACTGGAAAAACTGGATGCCCTGTTTGCCGGTGAAGATGCATGACGCTTGAGATCCTCTATCAGGATGAATGGCTGGTGGCGGTGAACAAACCGTCAGGCTGGCTGGTGCACCGAAGCTGGCTGGATCGCGACGAGAAAGTGGTGGTGATGCAAACCGTGCGCGACCAGATTGGTCAGCATGTGTTTACTGCCCATCGTCTCGACAGGCCGACCTCCGGCGTGCTGCTGATGGGGCTTTCCAGCGAAGCAGGGCGTCTGCTGGCGCAGCAGTTCGAACAGCACCAGATCCAGAAACGCTACCACGCCATCGTACGTGGCTGGCTGACCGACTCCGCCACCCTGGACTATCCGCTGGTGGAGGAACTGGACAAAATCGCCGATAAATTTGCCCGCGATGATAAGGGCCCGCAGCCTGCTGTGACGGATTATCGCGGTATGGCGACCACCGACATGCCGGTCGCCACCGGCAAATTTCCCACCACGCGTTACAGTCTGGTGGAGCTTTTGCCGAAAACCGGGCGTAAACACCAGCTTCGCCGACACCTGAAGCATCTGCGTCATCCGATTATTGGCGATAGCAAACACGGTGATTTGCGCCAGAACCGCAGCGCGGCCGAACATTTTGGCTGCAACCGTCTGATGTTACACGCCAGCGAGCTCAGCCTGACGCACCCGTTTACCGGCGAACCGCTGACTATCCGCGCGGGGCTGGATGACGTCTGGATGCAGGCGCTGTCACAGTTTGGCTGGCTGGGACAACTCCCCGAAAATGAAAGGGTTGAGTTTGTATCAGGCAACGTTCAGGATGAACAATAAGCGTATTCAAAAAGGGAAAATATCATGGCTGAAGTAGGCATTTTTGTCGGCACAATGTACGGCAACTCGCTGCTGGTTGCGGAAGAGGCTGAGGCGATTCTGGCAGGCAAGGGCCATAAAGCCACGGTCTATGAAGACCCGGCGCTGGCGGACTGGGAAAAATATAAAGATAAATACATTCTGCTGGTGACCTCCACCACCGGGCAGGGTGATCTGCCGGACAGCATCGTGCCGCTGTTCCAGGGCATTAAAGAGCAGCTTGGCTATCAGCCTGACGTTCACTACGGCATCATTGCCCTCGGCGACAGCTCGTACGCTAACTTCTGCGGCGGCGGCAAGCAGTTCGATGCGCTCCTCCAGGAGCAGAGCGCCCAGCGCGTTGGCGAGATGCTGATGATTGACGCGGGCGAACACCCAGAACCCGAGAGTGAATCAAACCCGTGGGTGGAGAACTGGGCCTCACTTCTCAAATAACACTCTGCCCGGCGGCGCTTCGCTTGCGCGGGCCTACGGGTTTTCCTGGCCGGGTCAGGCGTAGCCGCCACCCGGCATTACACCCCGCACCAAACGCCATTTCCGTGAACCACCTTCCACTCCTCTGGGCTTATGCCCTAAACAACCTCCCTCACACCCTTTAATACTGTGTTTTTGCACGGTGAGAGAACGTGTCACTCCTTCATATACTTTTCCGGTCACGATAAAACGGCTGCAGGCCGTACCAAAACGACAAAACATAAATCTCATTCTGATTACCCTACCGGTGCTGTACAGAATGAACCTGGCGAAAGCTATGTTTCAGGAGTGCAACAATGAGTACATTAAGCCACGCAGCGAGCCGCGCTGAAAAGCGCACCAATGCCCGCTACTGGATAGTGGTGATGCTGTTTATCGTCACATCCTTTAACTATGGTGACCGCGCCACGCTGTCGATTGCCGGCTCGGAAATGGCGAAAGACATCGGTCTTGATCCCGTGGGCATGGGTTACGTTTTCTCTGCGTTCTCATGGGCCTACGTCATCGGGCAGATTCCAGGCGGCTGGCTTCTGGACCGTTTTGGCTCGAAACGGGTCTATTTCTGGTCCATCTTCATCTGGTCTGCCTTCACCCTGTTACAGGGATTCGTCGATGTGTTCAGCGGATTTGGCATCATCGTCGCACTCTTCACGCTGCGCTTCTTGGTGGGCTTAGCGGAAGCCCCTTCTTTCCCCGGCAACAGCCGCATTGTGGCCGCCTGGTTCCCGGCGCAGGAGAGGGGAACGGCGGTGGCGATTTTTAACTCTGCACAGTACTTCGCCACGGTAATCTTTGCCCCCATTATGGGCTGGCTGACGCATGAGGTGGGCTGGTCGCACGTCTTCTTCTTTATGGGCGGACTGGGGATCATTATCAGCTTTGTCTGGCTGAAAGTGATCCACGAACCCAGCCAGCACCCTGGCGTGAATAAAAAAGAGCTGGAGTACATCGCAGAAGGTGGCGCGCTGATCAATATGGATCAAAAAGCCGCGACGGCGAAAGTCCCGTTCAGCCAGAAATGGGCGCAGATCAAACAGCTCGTTGGCTCCAGGATGATGATCGGGATCTATCTGGGTCAGTACTGCATTAACGCCTTAACCTACTTTTTCATCACCTGGTTCCCGGTGTACCTGGTGCAGGCCCGCGGCATGTCGATTCTGAAGGCGGGATTTGTTGCCTCGGTCCCGGCAATCTGCGGCTTCGTAGGGGGCGTGCTCGGCGGGGTGATCTCTGACTGGCTGATGCGCCGCACGGGTTCACTGAACATCGCGCGTAAAACGCCGATTGTGCTCGGTATGCTGCTCTCCATGACCATGGTGTTCTGTAACTATGTGAATGCGGAATGGATGATTATCGGCTTTATGGCGATGGCCTTCTTCGGCAAAGGCATCGGCGCGCTCGGCTGGGCAGTGATGGCGGATACGGCACCGAAGGAGATCAGCGGCCTGAGCGGCGGTCTGTTCAATATGTTCGGCAATATCTCCGGGATTGTTACGCCAATCGCTATCGGTTACATCGTCGGCACGACCGGATCTTTCAACGGTGCGCTGATTTATGTGGGGGTGCATGCGCTGGTCGCGGTGCTGAGCTATCTGGTGCTGGTAGGCGATATCAAACGCGTCGAGCTTAAACCTGTTGGGGAGCGTGGCTGATGACAACGCAATCGAGCCCAATCGTCACGGAGATGAAAGTTATCCCGGTGGCTGGCCAGGACAGCATGCTGCTCAATATTGGCGGCGCCCATAACGCCTGGTTTACCCGTAATATCGTGGTGCTGAAAGACAGCGCAGGGCATACCGGCGTGGGTGAAGCCCCTGGCGGTGAGGTCATTTACCAGACGCTGGTCGATGCCATTCCGCAGGTGGTGGGTCAGGAGATTGCCCGTCTGAATAAGCTGGTTCACCGGGTGCATAAGGGCAATCAGTCGGCAGACTTTGACACGTTCGGGAAAGGTGCCTGGACGTTTGAACTGCGCGTCAACGCGGTTGCCGCACTGGAGGCCGCCCTGCTCGATCTGCTGGGTCAGGCGCTGAATGTCCCGGTTTGCGAGCTGCTGGGGCCGGGCAAACAGCGGGATGCGGTGACGGTGCTGGGCTATCTGTTCTACGTGGGCGATCGCAATAAAACCGATCTCCCTTACCTGGCGCGATCCACGGGTGACCACGACTGGTATCACCTGCGCCACCAGGAGGCGCTCTCCAGTGCAGCGGTAGTTCGTCTGGCCGAGGCCGCACAGGATCGCTACGGCTTTAAGGATTTCAAACTGAAGGGCGGCGTGCTGCCCGGCGAGCAGGAGATTGAAACGGCCCGGGCGTTGAAAAAGCGCTTTCCGGAGGCACGCATTACCGTTGATCCGAACGGCGCATGGCTGCTGGAGGGAGCGATTAGCCTGTGCAAAGGGCTGCAGGATGTTCTGACCTATGCGGAAGATCCTTGTGGTGCGGAGCAGGGCTTCTCGGGCCGTGAAGTGATGGCCGAGTTTCGTCGTGCCACCGGGCTGCCGGTGGCGACCAATATGATCGCCACCAACTGGCGTGAAATGGGGCATGCGGTGATGCTGAACGCCGTCGATATTCCGCTGGCGGACCCTCACTTCTGGACGCTTTCAGGCGCGGTGCGCGTGGCGCAGCTGTGCGATGAGTGGGGCCTGACCTGGGGCTGTCACTCGAACAACCACTTCGATATTTCGCTGGCGATGTTTACCCACGTTGGCGCGGCAGCGCCGGGTAACCCGACCGCCATCGACACCCACTGGATTTGGCAGGAGGGTGAAGCCCGCCTGACAAAAAATCCGCTGGAAATCAAACAGGGCAAGATTGCCGTACCGGATGCGCCGGGCCTGGGCGTGGAGCCTGACTGGGATCAGATCCACAAAGCTCATGAGGCGTATAAAAAATTGCCGGGCGGCGCGCGTAACGACGCGGGCCCAATGCAGTACCTTATTCCCGGCTGGACATTTGACCGTAAGCGCCCTGTTTTCGGACGTCACTGATAAAAGGATTGAACGATGAGTACTTTTTCTACCCCTGTCGTCACCGCCATGCAGATCATACCGGTTGCGGGCCATGACAGCATGTTGATGAACCTGAGCGGCGCACATGCGCCATTCTTTACCCGCAATATTGTGATTATCAAAGACAATGCTGGCCACACCGGCGTGGGGGAAATTCCGGGCGGGGAGAAGATCCGCAAAACGCTGGAAGAGGCCATCCCGCTGGTGGTGGGCAAAACGCTGGGTGAGTACAAATATGTTCTCAATACCGTGCGCAACACCTTTGCCGACCGCGATGCCGGAGGTCGTGGTCTGCAGACGTTCGATCTGCGCACCACCATTCACGTGGTGACCGGCATTGAAGCCGCGATGCTGGATCTGCTGGGTCAGCATCTGGGGGTTAACGTTGCCTCGCTGTTGGGCGAGGGTCAGCAGCGCAGCGAAGTGGAAATGCTGGGCTATCTGTTCTTTGTCGGCGACCGCAAGCTGACGCCTCTGCCCTATCAGAGCCAGGCGGATGACAAATGCGACTGGTACCGGCTCCGCCACGACGAGGCGATGACCCCGGACGCGGTGGTGCGTCTGGCGGAAGCCGCGTACGAAAAATATGGCTTCAACGATTTCAAACTGAAGGGCGGCGTGCTGGCCGGGGAGGAAGAAGCGCAAGCCATCACCGCGCTGGCAAAACGTTTCCCGCAGGCGCGCGTGACGTTGGATCCGAATGGTGCCTGGTCGCTTAATGAAGCGATCGCCATCGGCAAGCAGCTGAAGGGCGTGCTGGCCTATGCGGAGGATCCGTGCGGGGCTGAACAGGGTTTCTCTGGCCGGGAAGTGATGGCCGAGTTCCGTCGTGCCACGGGGCTGCCGACCGCGACCAACATGATTGCCACCGACTGGCGTCAGATGGGACACACCCTGTCACTGCAGTCTGTCGACATTCCACTGGCGGACCCGCACTTCTGGACAATGCAGGGGTCGGTACGCGTGGCGCAGATGTGCCATGAGTTTGGCCTGACCTGGGGCTCGCACTCCAACAATCACTTCGATGTGTCGCTGGCGATGTTCACCCACGTTGCCGCTGCCGCACCGGGCACGATCACCGCTATCGATACGCACTGGATCTGGCAGGAAGGGAATCAGCGCCTGACCAAAGCACCGTTTGAGATCAAAGGTGGCATGGTGCAGGTGCCTTCCACGCCGGGGTTAGGCGTTGAACTGGATATGGACCAGGTCATGAAGGCCCACGAGCTGTATCAGAAACACGGTCTGGGCGCCCGCGACGACGCGATGGCGATGCAGTACCTGATCCCAGACTGGGCATTCGACAATAAACGTCCGTGCATGGTACGATAAACGCAATGGGACCGCTCCCATGAGCGGTTCTTTACGTAGTGTATGCTTAACGTAACGACTATGCGTAAGGATGGCTTATGAAAATTGTTATCGCACCGGACTCGTATAAGGAAAGTTTAAGTGCGCTCGAGGTCGCGACAGCGATAGAGCGTGGTTTCCGCGAGATCTTTCCCGAGGCGGTTTACGTCAAACTGCCGGTTGCGGACGGTGGCGAAGGCACGGTTGAGGCGATGATCGCGGCAACGCAGGGGCGAATGGTGCATGTTCCGGTGACCGGTCCCCTGGGCGAGCGGGTGGAAGGGTTTTACGGGATCTCCGGTGACGAGCAAAGCGCCTTTATTGAAATGGCGGCGGCAAGCGGTCTGGAGCTGGTTGCGCCTGCGCAGCGCGATCCGCTGAAAACGACCTCCTGGGGCACGGGGGAACTTATCCGCCACGCTCTGGATGCAGGCGTTAAGCATATCATCATCGGGATCGGGGGAAGTGCGACCAACGACGGCGGAGCCGGAATGGTGCAGGCGCTGGGCGCGAAACTGCTGGACGCCAGTGGAGAGTCCCTTGGCCTGGGCGGGCGCGAGCTGGGAAAACTCGCGCGAATCGACCTGAGTGGTCTGGATCAACGTCTGGCGGAGTGCCGGATTGAGGTCGCCTGCGATGTCACCAATCCCCTGACGGGAAAGGAGGGGGCGTCAGCCATATTTGGTCCGCAAAAGGGGGCCACACCCGAAATGATTGTCACCCTGGACAACGCGCTTGCTCAGTATGCGCGAGTCATTGCCCGGGATCTGGATATCGACGTGCTGAACCTGGCAGGTGGTGGCGCGGCGGGTGGCATGGGCGCCGCACTGTACGCCTTTTGCGGCGCGCAGTTGCGCCAGGGTATTGAGATTGTGACCGATGCGCTACATCTGGCCGATCAGGTGGCCGATGCGGATCTGGTGATCACGGGGGAAGGGCGTATTGACAGCCAGACGATCCACGGCAAAGTCCCGGTGGGCGTGGCGAAAGTGGCGAAACGCTTTAACAAACCCGTCATCGGCATCGCAGGGAGCCTGACGGCGGACGTTGGCGTGGTACACGATCATGGCATTGATGCGGTGTTCAGCGTGATCTACAGCATCTGTTCGCTGGAAGACGCGCTGGAAAATGCCAGCGAGAACGTCAGGATGGCCGCAAGGAATATCGCGGCGGTGCTGAAAGTGGGGCAGGCATTTTAGCTGTAATTGCCGGGTGGCGGCTTCGCCTTACCCGGCCTACGTTAGTGCACCTGTAGGCCCGGTAAGCGCAGCGCCACCGGGCTTTTACCTCAGTTCCCTAACACCTTCATCGCTTCCCGCGTCACATTATCCATTTCATCCAGTAACTCCAGGAACTCCGGTTCAAGCTCTGATTCCGGGGTTCCTGCACGCAGCTGCTGCTCCAGCAACTGGCAGAGGTTTTTCAGCCGCGGCACGCCGCTGTAGCCGCAGCTGCCGTGCAGCTTGTGGATCGCTTCCAGCAGCTCTTCCGGATTTTCACCCACCAGTTGCTCTTCAACCTTGTTGCGAATTTCCGGCAGAAACGCGACCAGCATTTGCAGCATGTCGCGGGCTAAATCGGGTTTCCCTGCCGCCTGGCGCAGCGCAAGCTGCCAGTCAAACGTCGCGTTCTGATTGACGCTGAGCTCAACCGGCTCACTGGACACCGTGTACGTTCCGCCAATATGACCCGGCTGATAGCGTAACAGCAGGTTGTGAAGTTTCTCTTCATCGATTGGCTTCGCCAGGTAATCGTTCATCCCGGCGCTCAGCAGCTTCTCTTTCTGGCCAGCCATCGCATGGGCGGTGACCGCAATCACCGGGGTTTGCTGCTGGTGCGGCAGCTGGTGGATCAGCTCGCAGGCACGAATGCCATCCATGCCCGGCATCTGAATATCCATCAGGATTAAATCAAACTGCATCTGCTTAGCCTGTTCAACCGCCTGCGCGCCGCTGGTACACAGCTCAACATGCTGTACCTGGTCTTCAAGCAGTGCGCCAATGAGCTTCAGGTTGGCCGGATTATCATCTACCGCCATCACGCTCATCGGCAGTTTTTGCTCTTCGTCAATCAGCGGAAGGGCATGCTGGCTAAGACGGCAATACTCCGTAAGCGCAGGCAGCAGGCGGGTCGAGGTGAGCGGCTTCAGCAGACACGCGGCAGCGCCGTCATTTTTCAACTCTTCGGCATTGAGCTGGGCATGGCAAGGCAGCGCCAGCAGCAGATAGTCAGTCATCGACGCGGCTTTCGCCAGCCGCTCCTGCTGCATGGTCAGTTCGCCGGTGAAAGTGACCGGGATGCCCATCAGCAGAATGTCGTAGTGCTCAACGGCAAGGGCGGAGAAGGTCGGGCTGTAGATCACCTCCAGCGGCGTGGTGCTTAAAATATCGAGCGCACACTGCGCTGCCGCCGCGTTCGGCTCAACGTAGGCCAGACGCTTCCCTTTCAGGCAGTCCGTCACCGGGCCATCGGTCAGCACATTCGGGTTGAGATCCAGATTGATATGGAACCAGAAGGTTGAGCCGCGGTTCGGCTGGCTGTGGAAAGAGATATCGCCCCCCATCTCGTTCACCAGTCGTTGCGTGATCACCAGACCCAGGCCAGTACCGCCATGACGGCGGGAGATACTGGCATCCGCCTGTCGGAACGCCTGGAACAGACGCGACTGATCCCGCTCCGGAATACCGATACCCGTATCGCGGATCTGAACTTCAATCTGCACCTTGTTGCTGCTAATAGAGCGCTTTTCGACCAGGATGTCGATGTTGCCGCTTTCAGTGAACTTAATGGCATTCCCGACGAGGTTGGTAATGACCTGCTGCAGGCGCAGCGGATCGCCAATGACGTTATCCGGCACGTCATTTTTAATGTTCAGCGTCAGCTCAAGGCCTTTATCGTGGGATGAGTGCGCGAGCAGCGTCGCCACTTCATCAAGCGTACTGCGCAGCGGGAACGGAATACTCTCCAGGATAAGCTTGCCCGCTTCCAGCTTGGAGAAGTCCAGCACGTCGTTGATGATTGCCAGCAGGTTGTTGGCCGAGCGTTCAATGGTGTGCAGGTGATCGCGCTGAGTCGGATTCAGCTCGCTTTTCAGGGTCAGGCGGGTAAAGCCAATCACGCCATTGAGCGGCGTTCGCAGTTCGTGCGACATATTGGCAAGGAATTCTGATTTAATACGTGCCGCTTCCTGAGCTCGCTTTTTCGCCAGATCCAGCTCAACGTTCTGGATCTCCATCTGCTCCAGCGTTTCGCGCAGGTCGGACGTGGCCTGATCCACGTTATGCTGCATCTCTTCGTGATACGCCGCCAGTGACATCGCCATTGAGTTGATGCCGTTTTTCAGCATATCCAGCTCGCCCAGCATAAAGCCTTCCACCCGGCTGTCGAGCTGTCCCCGGCGGATGCGGTCAACCGTGTTGACCATGTTACGGATAGGTCCCGTCACATCGCGCATCAGGCGCCAGCCGAAGATCAGCGCAATGCCGATGCAGAACAGCATCATCACGCCAGAGATAAAAATTTCTTTGTACTGCTGTAGCCGGACCGACTTGAGATCCAGCTCCAGCGCCACATATCCCAGCATGTTATCGCTGGATTTGGCATCGGATTGCGCGGACTCATCCGGGGAATAGCTTTCCGACACGATGGGCGTACGCAGGATCATGATATCGCCGCGCCGCAAAACGGTGAGATGGCGCGGGAAGGGCGTACCGTCCGGGATCTTCAGGGCCGCCGGATCAAGATGAAAATTCGAGGTGACAAACAGCCGGTTGTGTTCGTCGTAAACGGAAATGGCGCGTACGATGTCTGAGTGCCGGCGGTGGAGTACGCTGATTAACTGACCAATGGATTCGCGATTTTGCAGGTTCATGCCGTACTCGCTGGAGACGGCAAGCGGTTCGATGATGCTGGCGCCTGCATCTTCCAGTTGTCGCTGCAAATCGTTATAGCGGTGCACCACGAAAAAGATACTCAGCAGCAAACCGATGAGAACGGTGGGGGCGAGGATCAAAATCATCATGCGCGCGCGCAGGCTGTAGTTGGTCATGGCGTTCCGTTATGGGACAATTAAGATAATTATGTTTATGTGAGAAAAATCTCGGCGATGGCGCAATTCTACTCTGCAAAGCGACGCGTGACGACGCGTCAAATCATCACTGTTGAAGCCACGGACCTGGATCCGTTTGGCCAGGGTGTGGCGCGTCACAATGGTAAGGCTCTGTTTATAACAGGTTTACTGCCAACAGAACGAGCAGAAATTACGCTGACGGAAGACAAACGTCAGTTCGCACGGGGGCAGGTTAAGCGTCGTCTCAACGACAGCCCCGAGCGTGTGAAGCCTCGCTGTGCGCATTTTGGCGTCTGTGGCGGCTGCCAGCAACAGCATGCGAGCACAGAATTACAGCAAAAAAGTAAAAGCAACGCCCTGGCGCGTCTGCTTAAACATGAAGTGAACGAGGTCATTGCCGGTGAGCCATGGGGCTACCGCCGCCGTGCACGCCTGAGTCTGAGCTATCAGCCGAAAACGGCGCATCTGGAGATGGGGTTTCGCAAGGCCGGTTCCAGCGACATCGTTGATGTGAAGCAGTGCCCCATTTTGGTGCCCCAACTTGAGGCATTGCTGCCAGAAGTGCGCACCTGCCTCTCCGGGCTGGACGGCGTTCGTCACCTCGGGCATGTTGAACTGGTTATGGCAAACAATGGCCCGCTGATGGTGCTGCGCCATACGGCGCCGTTGTCGAAAAATGACCGCGAAAAACTGGAACGCTTTTCGCATTCCCACGACCTGGCGCTTTTCCTTGCACCACAAAGCGAGATACTTGAGCAGGTTACCGGTGATGCACCCTGGTATGCGTCAAACGGGCTACGCTTAACGTTCAGTCCGCGGGATTTCATTCAGGTGAATGATGGCGTTAACCAGCAGATGGTCGAGAAAGCGCTGGCGTGGCTGGATGTTCAGAAAAGCGATCGGGTGCTTGACCTGTTCTGCGGAATGGGCAACTTCACCCTGCCGCTGGCCCGCAACGCGGCCAGCGTCGTGGGCGTCGAAGGCGTCGACGCGCTGGTGGCGAAAGGGCGGGAGAACGCACAACAGAACGGCTTGCAAAATGTGACATTCTTTCATCAAAATCTTGAGGAAGATGTCACTCAACAGCCGTGGGCTAAGCAGGGCTTTGATAAAATTCTTCTCGACCCGGCGCGTGCAGGTGCGCCGGGCGTAATGCAGCATATTATTAAACTCGCGCCAAAGCGTGTGGTCTATGTTTCCTGTAACCCGGCAACGCTTGCCCGAGATAGCGAGGCATTAGTCAGCGCGGGTTACCAGATTCAGCGTCTGGCAATGATGGACATGTTCCCGCACACTGGGCATCTGGAATCCATGGTGTTGTTCGAGCATATATAATGAGTTTGGCTTGTCGACTTCGACAGGCCCAGGTCCCTAAAGGAGAGGACAATGGTTGCGGTAAGAAGTGCACATCTCAATAAAGCTGGGGAATTTGACCCACAAAAATGGATCGCAAGTCTGGGAATTTCCAGCCAGCAGTCGTGTGAACGCTTAACCGAAACTTGGGCCTATTGTCTGCGCACCACGCAGGGGCATCCTGACGCCGATCTTCTGCTGTGGCGCGGCGTGGAGATGGTTGAAATTTTGTCCATGTTGAACATGGACATCGAAACGCTGCAGGCCGCGCTGCTCTTCCCCCTTGCCGATGCGGACGTGGTCACCGAAGAGGTGCTGCGCGACAGCGTAGGAAAATCCGTTGTCGCGCTGATCCACGGCGTGCGCGATATGGCGGCCATCCGCCAGCTTAAAGCCGCACATACTGACTCCGTCTCCTCAGAACAGGTCGATAACGTCCGCCGGATGCTGCTGGCCATGGTGGATGATTTCCGCTGCGTGGTCATCAAGCTCGCCGAGCGTATTGCCCACCTGCGCGAGGTCAAGGATGCGCCTGAAGACGAGCGCGTGCTGGCGGCCAAAGAGTGTACCAACATCTATGCACCGCTGGCGAACCGCTTAGGGATTGGTCAGCTCAAATGGGAGCTGGAAGACTACTGCTTCCGTTACCTGCACCCAGCGGAATACAAACGCATTGCCAAACTCCTGCACGAGCGCCGTATCGACCGCGAGCACTATATTGAGGATTTTGTCGGCGGTTTACGCCAGGCGATGAAAGAAGAGAACGTGCGCGCCGAAGTCTACGGCCGTCCTAAGCACATCTACAGCATCTGGCGCAAAATGCAGAAGAAACACCTCGCCTTTGACGAGCTGTTTGACGTGCGCGCCGTACGTATCGTGGCGGAGCGTCTGCAGGACTGCTACGCCGCGCTGGGGATAGTGCACACTCACTTCCGCCATCTGCCGGACGAGTTCGATGACTACGTCGCCAACCCCAAACCGAACGGCTACCAGTCTATCCATACTGTTGTGCTTGGTCCGGGTGGGAAAACGGTCGAGATTCAGATCCGCACCAAACAGATGCACGAAGACGCTGAGCTGGGCGTCGCCGCGCACTGGAAGTACAAAGAAGGCACCTCCGGCGGGGCGCGTTCTGGTCACGAAGACCGCATTGCCTGGTTGCGTAAGCTGATTGCGTGGCAGGAAGAGATGGCCGACTCCGGCGAGATGCTCGACGAAGTGCGCAGCCAGGTCTTTGACGACCGGGTGTATGTCTTTACCCCGAAAGGGGACGTTGTCGACCTGCCGGCCGGCTCTACGCCGCTCGATTTTGCCTACCACATCCACAGCGATGTGGGGCACCGCTGCATCGGGGCCAAAATTGGCGGACGCATCGTACCGTTCACCTATCAGCTGCAGATGGGTGATCAGATTGAAATCATTACCCAGAAGCAGCCCAACCCGAGCCGGGACTGGCTTAACCCAAACCTGGGGTATGTCACCACCAGCCGCGGGCGCTCGAAGATTCACGCCTGGTTCCGTAAACAGGATCGTGACAAGAATATCCTTGCCGGTCGCCAGATCCTTGACGACGAGCTGGAGCACATCGGGATAAGCCTGAAAGAGGCGGAGAAATTCCTGCTGCCGCGCTACAACTTCAACGAGCTTGATGAGCTGTTAGCGGCCATTGGCGGCGGTGATATCCGTCTGAATCAGATGGTGAACTTCCTGCAGGCGCAGTTTAATAAGCCAAGCGCGGAAGAGCAGGACGCGGCGGCGCTGAAGCAGCTGCAGCAGAAAACCTATGCGCCGCAGCAGCGCAGCAAAGACAACGGTCGCGTGGTGGTCGAGGGCGTGGGCAATCTGATGCACCACATTGCCCGCTGCTGCCAGCCTATTCCGGGTGACGACATCGTCGGCTTTATCACTCAGGGGCGCGGGATCTCGATTCACCGTTCCGACTGCGATCAGCTTGCCGAACTGCAGTCTCACGCACCGGAGCGCATTGTGGAAGCGGTCTGGGGCGAGAGCTATTCCGCCGGTTACTCGCTGGTGGTTCGCGTCACCGCGAACGACCGCAGCGGTCTGTTGCGCGACATTACCACCATTCTTGCCAACGAGAAGGTCAACGTGCTGGGTGTCGCCAGCCGCAGCGATACACGCGAGCAGCTTGCCACCATTGATATGACCATCGAAATCTACAACCTGCAGGTGTTGGGCCGCGTGCTCGGTAAACTGAACCAGGTGCCGGATGTGATTGACGCGCGTCGTCTGCACGGCGGTTAACTGCACTTTCTTATGTAGGCCGGGTAAGGCTTTGCCGCCACCCGGCTTGTTTTTTAATGGAACAGATTATGACGCAAATCGACCGCCTGCTCGGCATCATGAAACGCCTGCGCGACCCGGAAAACGGCTGCCCGTGGGACAAAGAGCAGACTTTCGCCACCATCGCTCCGTACACCCTTGAAGAGACCTACGAGGTACTGGACGCCATTTCCCGTGAAGATTTTGACGACCTGCGCGGCGAGCTGGGCGATCTGCTGTTCCAGGTGGTGTTCTATGCGCAAATGGCGCAGGAAGAAGGGCGCTTTAACTTTGACGATATCTGCGCCGCCATCAGCGACAAGCTGGAGCGCCGTCATCCCCATATTTTCGGTGACGCCACGGCAGGGAACAGCAGCGAAGTCCTGGCCCGCTGGGAGCAAATCAAAAGCGCCGAACGGGCAGAAAAATCCCAGCACTCTGCGCTGGATGACATCCCGATGAGCCTGCCCGCGCTGATGCGCGCGCATAAAATTCAAAAACGCTGCTCCGCCGTCGGTTTTGACTGGACCTCGCTTGGCCCGGTGCTGGACAAAGTGCACGAAGAGATTGATGAAGTGATGCACGAAGCGCAGCAGGCGGTGGTGGATGAAGCAAAGCTCGAAGAGGAGATGGGCGACCTGCTGTTTGCGACCGTCAACCTTTCGCGCCACCTGGGTGTAAAAGCGGAAACCGCCCTGCAAAAAGCGAACATAAAATTCGAACGACGCTTTCGCGAAGTCGAGCGGATTGTGGCCTCGCGGGGCCTGGAAATGAGCGGAATTGACCTCGAAGCCATGGAAGAAGTCTGGCAGGAAGTAAAACGCCAGGAATCTGATCTCTAACGGATTTTGCGATCAAGCGCAATTTGTGTGATTTTTTAAATGACAAGCGCTTGATTTGCGTCAAAAACATTTACCCAAAAGTGGCTATTTTCTCACTCCTTATGTTTGTCATTGCCTGGAATGGAGACGGAGAATGAAAGTTTGTGGCGCTCGCCGTGTTCGGGTATACTACTTTCCCGTCCTGGTTATTCCATCGTTTCACCCTAACTTCTCAGGTTCAGCATGACAACGAACTATATTTTTGTGACCGGCGGGGTCGTATCCTCTCTGGGTAAAGGCATTGCCGCAGCCTCCCTCGCAGCCATTCTTGAAGCCCGTGGCCTCAATGTGACCATGATGAAACTGGATCCGTACATCAACGTCGATCCGGGCACCATGAGCCCAATCCAACACGGGGAAGTGTTCGTTACTGAAGACGGCGCTGAAACCGATCTGGATCTTGGCCACTACGAGCGTTTCATCCGCACCAAAATGACCCGTCGTAACAACTTCACGACGGGCCGTATTTACTCCGACGTTCTGCGTAAAGAGCGCCGTGGTGACTACCTGGGTGCCACCGTTCAGGTTATTCCGCACATCACTAACGCTATCAAAGAACGCATTGTGGCGGGTGGCGAAGGCCACGACGTGGTGCTGGTTGAAATCGGCGGGACCGTGGGTGACATCGAATCCCTGCCGTTCCTGGAAGCGATTCGTCAGCTGGCGGTAGACATTGGCCGTGAACACGCGCTGTTCATGCACCTGACCCTGGTGCCTTACATGGCCGCTGCAGGTGAAGTGAAAACCAAGCCGACTCAGCACTCTGTCAAAGAGCTGCTCTCCATTGGTATTCAGCCAGACATCCTGGTTTGCCGTTCTGACCGTGCGGTTCCGGCGAACGAACGTGCGAAAATTGCATTGTTCTGTAACGTGCCAGAAAAAGCCGTTATTTCAATGAAAGATGTCGATTCCATTTATAAAATCCCGGGCCTGTTGAAATCGCAGGGCCTGGACGATTATATTTGTAAACGATTCAGCTTGAACTGTCCGGAAGCTAACCTGTCTGAATGGGAACAGGTTATTTACGAAGAAGCCAATCCGGCAGGCGAAGTGACTATCGGTATGGTTGGCAAGTACATCGAACTGCCGGATGCCTATAAGTCAGTGATTGAAGCGCTGAAACACGGTGGTCTGAAGAACCGTGTCTCCGTGAACATCAAGCTGATTGATTCACAGGATGTTGAAACGCGTGGCGTTGAAATCCTGAAAGATCTGGATGCTATCCTTATCCCTGGCGGCTTCGGCTACCGTGGTGTAGAAGGCAAGATCGCCACCGCGCGCTATGCGCGTGAAAACAATATTCCATACCTCGGCATCTGTCTGGGTATGCAGGTTGCGCTGATCGAATTTGCGCGCAACGTAGCGGGAATGGAAAACGCGAACTCTACGGAATTTGTGCCAGACTGTAAGTACCCTGTGGTGGCGCTTATCACTGAATGGCGTGACGAAGAAGGTAACGTCGAAGTCCGTACCGAGAAGAGCGATCTGGGTGGCACCATGCGTCTTGGCGCACAGGCGTGCCAGCTGACTGACGATAGCGTGGTTCGCAAGCTGTATGGCGAGCCGGTCATCACCGAGCGCCATCGTCACCGCTATGAAGTCAACAATATGTTGTTGAAACAAATTGAAGCTGCGGGTCTGCGTGTTGCGGGCCGCTCCGGGGATGATCAGTTAGTCGAGATCATCGAAGTGCCAAATCATCCGTGGTTTGTTGCCTGCCAGTTCCACCCGGAATTTACTTCAACGCCACGCGACGGGCATCCGCTGTTTGCAGGCTTCGTGAAAGCCGCCAGCGACTACCAGAAGCGTCAGGCGAAGTAAAAAAAGTTAGAACGGCAACGCGTACCTTTGGTACGCGTTGTTTGTCTGGAGTTTTAGTTTAACTTGTACTGAGGAAAATCTAATGTCCAAAATCGTTAAAGTCATCGGTCGTGAAATCATCGACTCCCGTGGTAACCCGACCGTTGAAGCCGAAGTTCACCTGGAAGGTGGTTTCGTTGGTATGGCCGCTGCTCCATCAGGTGCTTCTACCGGTTCCCGCGAAGCGCTGGAACTGCGCGATGGCGACAAATCTCGCTTCCTGGGTAAAGGCGTACTGAAAGCGGTTGGCGCTGTAAACGGTCCGATTGCTCAGGCAATCATTGGCAAAGATGCCAAAGACCAGGCTGGCATCGACAAGATCATGATCGATCTGGACGGTACTGAAAACAAATCTAACTTCGGTGCAAACGCCATTCTGGCGGTTTCCCTGGCGAACGCCAAAGCGGCTGCAGCAGCGAAAGGTATGCCACTGTTCGAGCACATCGCTGAACTGAACGGCACCCCAGGCAAATACTCCATGCCTGTACCAATGATGAACATCATCAACGGTGGTGAGCACGCAGACAACAACGTTGATATTCAGGAATTCATGATTCAGCCAGTTGGCGCGAAATCCCTGAAAGAAGCGGTTCGTATGGGTTCTGAAGTATTCCACAACCTGGCGAAAGTGCTGAAAGCGAAAGGCATGAACACCGCTGTGGGTGACGAAGGTGGCTATGCGCCAAACCTGGGTTCTAACGCCGAAGCCCTGGCTGTTATCGCTGAAGCGGTAAAAGCGGCTGGCTACGAGCTGGGCAAAGACATCACCCTGGCGATGGACTGTGCAGCATCTGAATTCTACAAAGACGGTAAATACGTTCTGGCTGGCGAAGGTAACAAAGCGTTCACCTCCGAAGAGTTCACTCACTTCCTGGAAGACCTGACCAAACAGTACCCAATCGTGTCTATCGAAGACGGTCTGGACGAGTCTGACTGGACTGGTTTCGCATACCAGACCAAAGTACTGGGCGACAAAATCCAGCTGGTTGGTGACGACCTGTTCGTAACCAATACCAAGATCCTGAAAGAAGGCATCGAGAAAGGCATCGTTAACTCCATCCTGATCAAATTCAACCAGATCGGTTCTCTGACCGAAACTCTGGCTGCGATCAAAATGGCGAAAGACGCTGGCTACACCGCTGTTATCTCTCACCGTTCTGGCGAAACTGAAGACGCTACCATTGCCGACCTGGCTGTGGGTACCGCTGCAGGCCAGATCAAAACCGGTTCTATGAGCCGTTCTGACCGTGTTGCTAAATACAACCAGCTGATTCGTATCGAAGAAGCGCTGGGCGAAAAAGCACCATACAACGGCCGTAAAGAGATCAAAGGCCAGGCATAATTGCTTAAGCCTTAATATGAAAATGCCAGTCGAATGACTGGCATTTTTTTGTCTATTTGAAGTCGACCGCCATTTGTTCCGGTATGCTCAGCCCCCGGGTGGTTTGCACGCAGCGGGCGATATAATCCGTAAACCGGGGTGGCTTCGGCATCCCCATGCTCAGCAGCTTGTCGTTGCTAAAGCGCACGTTAAGCGTGGCGAACGCACCGTATAACCGCATGGCTTTAAGCATCAGACGTTCATTGCACGGGCCAAAAATGTCCTTCAGCTCGCGGCGCATTCTGACCAGCGTTTCGTAGCTGACCTGCGCATATTTATCACCCACGGGGGCTTTCTCCAGCGCCTGCGCCATCGCATTATCAATATCGGCAAAGCGAACGCTGTTCTCTTCACCCGCCGAAATATGCACCACTTCCCCCGGACGAGCATTGCTGTGAAGCAGCATCAACAGCGCATCCGCACAGTAGTCCACCGGAACAACGTCGATCCGGTCTTCCATTGAGCACATAAACTTCTGCAGCATCAGACCCATGCTAAAGACCCAGAAAATGCTGCTCGATGGCGTGCAGCCGTGGCGGGTATGGCCGACAACGATGGACGGACGGGCAATCAGCAGCGGCAGGTCTGGACACGCCTGGCGCATCAGCTGTTCGATGGTTGACTTCGACCAGGTGTATTCCACCAGGTGTTCAGCATTCTCTCTGAATTCAGCGCTTTCGGCGACCAGGGAATCCTGTTCTGGCGTGCATGACATAGCCGTGCCGACGTGGAGGAAACGCTGTAGCGTTGAAACCTGCTCCATGCGGCGCGCCAGCGCCAGAGTACCTTCTACGTTGACCTTCCAGATCAGCGGGTTATTTCCGAATGAGGCAACGGCCGCACAGTTAACGACATGTGTGACCTGATCCAGACGCGGATCGTTCAGGAAGGCTTCCGGCTGGCTGAGATCGCCAATAAGGATATTCTCCACACTCAGGGAGGCCAGTTTGTCCTCAGGAACGTTAAACTTGCGCATGTTCTCCAGCACCCGCTCCAGCCCGCTCTGCGCATCGCCGGCTCGCGCGAGCAAAAGGAGTTTTACAGCTTGATCGCTGGCCAGAACTTTCTCCAGTACTGCACCACCCAGAAACCCCGTCACGCCTGTAATCATTAACATCTTCATTAATACCGTCTCATTATGATTGATGAGGCGGATTGTAGGCGTGCAAAAGTAAACGGCATTTAAATAATAAAACGCCGAAACCGACGGCCTCTTAAGCTTATTTTAAGGAAAGGAAATCAGGTGGAGATATTGGACATTGCAGGTGGGGCAAAAATTCAATTTATTAATTATTATATTTTAATTGTTTGATTTTAAAGTATTTTGAATGGTTTTGTTAGCGTGTTAAGCATAATTCAAAATGTAATTAATAAAATACTTTGTTACACCAAACATTTACCGGATAAATCATTTAAATAGAGCTTAACGCAAATCAGATGATATTAACCGCAGGCTATTTTATTTAGCCTGCGAAGGGTTTTCAGAGTAACAGAGGAAGCGTGGCGCTGGCGGTTTGCTGGCTAACGTCCCCGTAATGACCGTCCAGCGCAATCATGGATGTGGTCAGCAGCTCAACCAGCAGCATAACCCCAACCTTAGCATTGAGCGCGCCTGCGCTCAGTGGTCCCTCCGGTTTGGCGGCTACCAGCTGCATATCGCTCAGTGATGCCAGCGGGCTACGTGGCGTATTGCTGAGCGCCAGCACCGTAACGCCGCGCTTGCGGGCCAGTTTCACCACGTGAAGCAAATCCCGCGTTGAACCGGAGCTTGAGATGGCCACCACCAGGGTCTCTTTTGAAAGCGTGGTCGCATTCATGGCCGCGCGGTGCATATCGCTAAACAGCTGCGCCGGTTTGCCCAGCCGCAGCAGCTTATAGTGCAGATACTCCCCGAGTATGGCGCTGGCCGCAACGCCGTAAATCTGCACGGACTGTGCCTGATGCAGCGCCAGCGCGGCCTTTTCCAGCAGCGCGCGGTCGAGGAGTCGGGCGGTATCCTGCAAAGCCTGCACCGATTCCTCCACGACGTTATCAATTTCGTCCCCGGCCTGACGCGCGGGCTGGCCCTGCTGAATATCCAGCGCAAGCGCCATCTTAAATTCGTTATAGCCCTTGCAGCCCAGCGTGCGGCAAAGACGCGTGACGCTGGCCTCGCTGGTATGGCTTTCGCGGGCCAGCTCGGTGATCGTCAGGTAGAGCACCCGGGCTGGATCGCTGAGGACAAACTCACCGAGTTTCTGTTGTGTTGGGCTGTACCCGGAAGCCTCCTGGCGGAGCTTCAGCAGCAGGTTTTCATGATCCGACATGCCACGTCCTTAATGCGTTTCTCTGCGCCTAGTGTGGCGGAAAGCGGGGGAAAGATGCCAGTCATTTCGAAAAAGTATGATCGGGCTCCTGGTTTATGATGATAATTTTCACTATTAAATATTAATATGGTAAAAATTTTCATCTATAAAAAGGGGGATGAAAAAATGATGCAAATGTTCAGTGGGGCTTCTTCGGGCGGATGGTTTGAAAAAGCGCAGCGCTTTGGCAAATCCTTCATGTTGCCCATCGCCGTGTTGCCTGCGGCGGGTCTGCTGCTGGGAATAGGCGGCGCGCTATCGAATCCTAATACGCTGACGGCTTATCCGTTTTTAGATATGGGCTGGCTACAGGCGATTTTCACCATCATGAGCAGCGCAGGTTCAATCGTCTTTGCGAACCTCCCGGTGCTGTTTGCCGTTGGGGTGGCCGTCGGGCTGGCCAAAAGTGATAAGGGTACGGCTGGGCTGGCGGCGTTACTCGCATTTCTGGTGATGAATGCCACCATCAACGCGCTGCTGATCCTCACCGGCAAGCTGGCGCACGAGAACCCGGGAGCCGTGGGACAGGGCATGACGCTGGGCATTCAGACGCTGGAAACCGGCGTGTTTGGCGGCGTGGTGATTGGCCTGGTAACCTGCGCGCTTCATCATCGGTTTAATAAAATTGCGCTTCCGCAGTTTCTCGGGTTCTTTGGTGGCTCACGTTTTGTTCCCATTATCAGCTCCCTGGCGGCGATCCTCGTCGGGGCTGCAATGACCGTGGTCTGGCCGCATTTTCAGAAACTGATTTTTGGTCTGGGCGGGCTGGTGGATGCCACCGGTTATCTGGGGACGCTGCTGTACGGCTTTATTCTACGCATGCTGGGCCCGTTTGGGCTGCACCACATCTTCTATCTGCCGTTCTGGACCACCGCGCTCGGCGGCAGTGAGATGGTCAACGGTCACCTTGTTGAAGGCACACAGCGAATTTTCTTCGCCCAGCTGGCCGACCCTGCGACGCGTCAGTTCTATGAAGGTACGTCACGCTTCATGTCCGGGCGCTTTATTACGATGATGTTTGGCCTGCTCGGAGCATGTCTGGCGATGTACCACACGGCAAAACCCGAGAATAAAAAACGCGTTGCCGGGCTGTTACTTTCAGCGGCGTTGACCTCGTTCCTGACCGGGATCACCGAGCCCATCGAGTTCTCCTTCCTGTTTATCGCACCGGTGCTGTACGTCATCCATGCGCTGTTTGACGGGCTGGCATTCATGCTGGCGCACATGCTGCATATCACCATCGGGCAAACCTTCTCCGGCGGTTTTATCGACTTCGTGCTGTTCGGCATTTTGCAGGGGGAGGCCAAAACCCACTGGATGTTCGTTCCGCTGGTCGGCGTGCCGTGGTTCTTCCTCTACTACTTCACGTTCCGCTACCTGATTAACCGCTTTGATTTTGCCACGCCGGGCCGTGAAAAGGAGACGATGTCTGACGAGGTGACTCTCCCGCAAAGCGATCGCGCCGCGGCGGTGATTGCCGGATTAGGCGGAAAAGACAATCTGGAAGAGGTGGACTGCTGTGCCACGCGTCTTCGCGTCACGGTAAAAGACGGCAGCAAAGTGAATGACACGGCGCTGAAAGCCACCGGCGCGCGCGGCGTTATCGTGCGCGGAAACGGTGTTCAGGTCATCTATGGCCCGCACGTCACGATTATCAAAAACGAAGTGGAAGAGATCTTATCGTAATGAAAACTGTACTGGATACCCTGAAGGGAAAACTGGTCGTCTCCTGTCAGGCGCTGGAAAACGAACCCCTGCATAGCCCGTTTATTATGTCGCGAATGGCGCTGGCAGCGGCGCAGGGCGGAGCCGCCGCCATACGCGCCAACAGCGTAGTGGATATCGTGGCCATTAAACAGCAGGTGTCGTTGCCGGTTATCGGCATCATTAAGCGGGATTATGCCAACAGCGAGGTGTTTATCACCGCGACGATGACAGAGGTGGATGAGCTTATGACCGTCTCTCCGGAGATCATCGCGCTTGATGCGACGGCGCGGGCACGCCCCGGCGGTGAATCGCTGGAAGCCCTGGTCACGCGTATCCGCGCACGCTACCCCACGGTATTGCTGATGGCGGATATTTCCTCAACAGCGGAAGCCGTAACGGCGCAGGCGTTAGGTTTTGATTGCGTCGGCACCACGCTTTATGGCTATACGGCGGACACCGCGGGCCATGCTCTGCCGGAAAATGACTGTGCGTTCCTCAAGGCGGTGCTGGCGGCCGTCACGATTCCCGTGGTGGCTGAAGGCAACGTGGATACGCCCGAGCGTGCGGCCAGGTGTCTGGCGCTGGGCGCGCATACGGTTGTTGTCGGCGGCGCGATCACCCGTCCACAGCAAATTACCGAACGGTTTATGGCGGCGATTGACGCGCAAAGCACCGATGGAGCATGACCATCCGGCGGGGATCTGCGATACTTATCGTTTATCCCCTTTACTGAGATGACTATGCAGTACCCGATTAACGAGATGTTCCAGACCCTGCAAGGCGAGGGTTACTTTACCGGCGTTCCCGCTATCTTTATCCGTTTACAGGGATGCCCGGTTGGCTGTGCCTGGTGTGATACCAAACATACGTGGGATAAGCTCGCAGATCGGGAAGTGTCGCTGTTTAGCATTCTGGCGAAAACCAAAGAGAGCGATAAGTGGGGCGCGGGCAGTTCAGAAGATCTGCTGGCCATCATTGGTCGTCAGGGCTGGACGGCGCGCCATGTGGTGATCACCGGCGGCGAACCCTGCATTCACGATCTGACCCCGCTGACCGAGCTGCTCGAAAAGAACGGCTACAGCTGTCAGATTGAAACCAGCGGCACCCATGAAGTGCGTTGCTCGCATACCACCTGGGTGACGGTATCGCCGAAAGTGAATATGCGCGGCGGATACGATGTGCTGTCTCAGGCGCTGGAGCGCGCGGATGAGATTAAGCATCCGGTGGGACGCGTGCGTGATATCGAAGCGCTGGATGAACTGCTGGCGACGCTGACGGACGAAAAGCAGCGGGTGATCGCCCTGCAGCCTATCAGCCAGAAAGAGGACGCGACGCGCCTGTGCATTGAAACCTGCATTGCGCGCAACTGGCGCCTGTCGATGCAGACGCACAAATATCTGAATATCGCATGAAAAAAAGCCCGGTGGCGCTAGCGCTTACCGGGCCTGCGGTTCGAGGCGTTTGTAGGTCGGGTAAGGCGAAGCCGCCACCCGGCAAGCATCACTCGCCGCGATACACGCAGCCTGCCGTACAGGTCTCTTTGATCATCACCGCGCTCAGCAGCGGAACCAGCGGTTTCATCTGATCCCAAATCCATTTCGCCAGCACTTCGCTGGTCGGGTTTTCAAGACCCGGGATATCGTTCAGGTAGTAGTGATCCAGACGATCGTAAGTCGGTTTGAATGCAGCCTTCAGCTCGGCAAAATCCATGATCCAACCGGTATGCGGATCAACTTCACCGGTGATCTCAAGACGCACCATAAACGAATGCCCGTGCAGTCGGCCGCATTTGTGTCCTGCAGGAACATGCGGAAGGTGGTGGGCAGCTTCGAAGGTGAAATCTTTAAACAGTGTGGTGGACATGATCGCTCTCAGTAATGCGGAAAAAACCGCCGCATAGTACCGGAAAGCACAATTTTTCGCATTAACTAAAACGGCTCTGAAGCCTGAGCTTGCATTAACAGCGGTTTTATATGGTTTTTATTTAACAATTTCAAAAAGTTACTTAATCGGTTTTATCGCTAAGAATGATAACTAAAACAGGTTAGTCCATTTGGTTATTTATTATTTCCATCCCTTCTTTAATTGTTATTATCCTCGCCGTTAACCTTATCTCTAGTTTGGTCTTTTTGCATAAATTCCGCTTTGCTACTGGAACATAACGACGCATGACAACACAGGCCCCACCTTCAAATTTGCTTCCCCTGAACCCGGAGCAACTGGCGCGTCTTCAGGCTGCCACCTCTGACTTTTCTCCCACTCAGCTTGCCTGGGTCTCCGGTTATTTCTGGGGAATGCTCAATCAGCAGCCTGGCGCTGTGGCGGGGGCACCGGCAACGGCCGTTGAAATTCCGGCCATTACCCTGATTTCCGCTTCGCAAACAGGCAATGCCCGCCGCGTGGCTGAAGCACTGCGTGACGACCTGCTGGCCGCCAAACTGAACGTGAACCTGGTCAACGCCGGGGATTATAAATTTAAGCAAATCGCGTCGGAAAAACTGCTGGTGGTTGTCGCCTCTACCCAGGGTGAAGGTGAACCCGCTGAAGAAGCGGTGGCGCTGCATAAGTTCCTGTTCTCGAAAAAAGCTCCAAAACTGGATGGCACGGCGTTTGCCGTATTTGGCCTGGGCGATACCTCCTATGAATTCTTCTGCCAGTCCGGGAAAGATTTCGACAGTAAGCTGGCGGAGCTCGGCGCGGAGCGCCTGCTGGACCGCGTTGACGCAGATGTCGAATACCAGACCGCCGCAGCGGAATGGCGTGCCCGTATCGTTGAGGTGCTGAAAGCCCGCGTGCCAAAAGCGACGTCGGCGCAGGCGGCGTTCGCCGCGACGGGGGCGGTCAACGACATCCACACCAGTCCCTACACCAAAGAGGCGCCGCTGACCGCGAGCCTGTCGGTGAACCAGAAAATTACCGGCCGCGATTCTGAAAAAGACGTGCGCCATATCGAAATCGATCTCGGTGACTCTGGCCTGCGCTACCAGCCTGGCGATGCGCTGGGGGTCTGGTATCAGAACGATCCGGCGCTGGTGAAAGAGCTGGTTGAGCTGCTGTGGCTGAAAGGCGACGAGCCGGTCACTGTGGAAGGCAAAACGCTGCCTCTCTCTGAAGCATTGCAGTGGCATTTCGAGCTGACGGTCAACACGCCGAACATCGTCGAAAATTACGCCACCTTAACCCGCAGCGAATCCCTGCTGCCGCTGGTGGGTGACAAAGCGAAGCTGCAGCATTACGCGGCGACGACGCCGATTGTCGATATGGTGCGTTTCTCTCCGGCGCAGCTGGATGCCGGTGCGCTGGTCGGCCTGCTGCGTCCGCTGACCCCACGCCTGTACTCCATTGCCTCGTCTCAGGCCGAGGTGGAGAGCGAAGTGCATATCACCGTGGGCGTAGTGCGCTATGACATCGAAGGCCGCGCCCGTACGGGTGGAGCATCGGGCTTCCTGGCTGACCGCGTAGAAGAAGAGGGCGAAGTGCGCGTCTTTATCGAGCACAACGACAACTTCCGCCTGCCGGCGAACCCGGAAACGCCGGTCATCATGATTGGCCCGGGCACCGGTATCGCACCGTTCCGCGCCTTTATGCAGCAGCGTGCGGCAGACGGTGCGCCGGGTAAAAACTGGCTGTTCTTCGGGAACCCGCACTTTACGGAAGATTTCCTCTACCAGGTGGAGTGGCAGCGCTATGTCAAAGAAGGCGTACTGACCCGCATCGATCTGGCCTGGTCTCGCGATCAGAAAGAAAAAGTATACGTACAAGATAAACTGCGCGAACAGGGCGCAGAGCTGTGGCGCTGGATCAATGATGGTGCCCACATTTATGTCTGCGGCGATGCCAATCGCATGGCGAAAGACGTTGAGCAGACATTGCTGGAAGTGATTGCCGAATTCGGCGGTATGGATGCCGAAGCGGCGGATGAATTTTTAAGTGAGCTGCGCGTTGAGCGCCGTTATCAGCGAGATGTCTACTAATGAGCGAAAAACATCCAGGGCCACTGGTGGTCGAAGGTAAACTGACAGACGCCGAACGCATGAAGCTGGAAAGCAACTACCTGCGCGGCACCATTGCTGAAGATCTGAATGACGGTCTCACCGGCGGTTTCAAAGGCGACAACTTCCTGCTGATCCGTTTCCACGGCATGTACCAGCAGGATGACCGTGATATTCGTGCCGAGCGCGCGGAACAGAAGCTGGAGCCGCGTCATGCGATGCTGCTGCGCTGCCGTCTGCCGGGTGGGGTAATCACCACCAAACAGTGGCAGGCCATCGACAAGTTTGCCGGTGAAAACACGATCTACGGCAGCATCCGTCTGACCAACCGTCAGACCTTCCAGTTCCACGGCATTCTGAAGAAGAACGTGAAGCCGGTGCACCAGATGCTGCACTCCGTCGGGCTGGACGCGCTGGCGACCGCTAACGACATGAACCGTAACGTGCTCTGCACCTCTAACCCGTATGAGTCCGAGCTGCATGCTGAAGCGTACGAGTGGGCGAAGAAGATCTCTGAGCATCTGCTGCCGCGTACCCGCGCGTATGCAGAGATCTGGCTCGATCAGGAAAAAGTCGCGACCACGGACGAAGAGCCGATCCTCGGTCAGACCTACCTGCCGCGTAAGTTCAAAACCACGGTAGTGATCCCGCCGCAGAACGATATTGATCTGCACGCCAACGACATGAACTTCGTGGCGATTGCCGAAAACGGCAAGCTGGTGGGCTTTAACCTGCTGGTGGGTGGCGGTCTGTCCATCGAACACGGTAACAAGAAAACCTACGCCCGCACTGCGAGCGAGTTCGGCTTCCTGCCGCTCGAGCATACGCTGGCTGTTGCAGAAGCGGTGGTTACGACTCAGCGCGACTGGGGTAACCGTACCGACCGTAAAAACGCGAAAACCAAATACACCCTGGAGCGTGTGGGCGTGGAGACGTTCAAAGCGGAAGTGGAGCGTCGTGCGGGCATCAAATTTGAGCCGATTCGCCCTTACGAATTCACCAGCCGCGGCGATCGTATTGGCTGGGTTAAAGGCATCGACAATAAATGGCATCTGACGCTGTTTATCGAAAACGGCCGTATCCTGGACTATCCAGGGCGTCCGCTGAAAACCGGTCTGCTGGAAATCGCGAAGATCCATAAAGGTGAGTTCCGCATTACGGCTAACCAGAACCTGATCATTGCCGGCGTGCCGGAAAGCCAGAAAGCGAAGATCGAGAAGCTGGCGCGCGAACACGCCTTGATGGATGCGGTGAAGCCGCAGCGTGAAAACTCGATGGCCTGCGTGTCATTCCCGACCTGCCCGCTGGCGATGGCCGAAGCGGAGCGTTTCCTGCCGTCCTTCACTGACAAAGTGGAAGCGATTCTGGAAAAACACGGCATTCCGGACGAGCATATTGTTATGCGCGTCACCGGCTGCCCGAACGGCTGCGGTCGCGCGATGCTCGCCGAGCTGGGCCTGGTGGGGAAAGCGCCGGGGCGCTACAACCTGCACCTGGGCGGTAACCGTATCGGCACGCGTATTCCGCGTATGTTCCGCGAGAACATCACCGAGCCGGAAATTCTTGATTCCATCGACGAGCTTGTCGGGCGCTGGGCGAAAGAGCGCGAAGCGGGTGAAGGCTTCGGCGACTTTACGGTGCGTGCGGGCATCATTCGCCCGGTGCTCGATCCCGCCAGGGATTTCTGGGAGTAACCCATCCTTTGCCCGGTGGCGCTTTGCTTACCGGGCCTACGGGTTTTGTAGGCCGGGCAAACGCAGTGCCGCCCGGCAAAACAGGCAAACGAGGTTCTTATGTCCGTACTCGATCTAAACGCGCTTAACGCATTGCCGAAAGTCGAACGCATTCTGGCACTCGCCGAAACCAACGCTCAGCTGGAGAAGCTCGACGCCGAAGGGCGTGTGGCGTGGGCGCTGGAAAACCTGCCGGGAGACTATGTGCTGTCGTCGAGCTTTGGTATTCAGGCGGCGGTCAGTTTGCATCTGGTGAATCAGATCCGCCCGGGCATACCGGTGATCCTCACCGATACCGGCTACCTGTTCCCGGAAACCTACCAGTTTATTGACGAGCTGACGGACAAGCTCAGGCTGAACCTGAAAGTCTACCGCGCGGCTGAAAGCGCGGCCTGGCAGGAGGCGCGCTACGGCAAGCTGTGGGAGCAGGGTGTTGAGGGCATTGAGAAATACAATGAGATCAACAAGGTTGAGCCGATGAACCGGGCGCTGAAAGAGCTGAACGCGCAGACGTGGTTTGCGGGGCTGCGCCGTGAGCAGTCCGGCAGCCGCGCCACGCTGCCGGTGCTGGCGGTTCAGCGCGGGGTGTTTAAAGTGCTGCCGATCATCGACTGGGATAACCGGACGGTGTACCAGTACCTGCAAAAACACGGGCTGAAGTACCATCCGCTGTGGGATCAGGGCTACCTGTCAGTGGGAGATACCCACACCACGCGCAAATGGGAACCGGGAATGGCGGAAGAAGAGACGCGATTCTTTGGGCTGAAGCGCGAGTGCGGGCTGCACGAAGGGTAATTTCATTGACTCCCTCTCCCTGTGGGAGAGGGTTGGGGTGAGGGCATCAGGCCGCACGGCGTTCAAAAACCTCAGGCTTTCCCCGCTTTCGCCAGCTCCTTCACCAGCGGCAGCATCACTTTCACCACATCCCGGCTGCGGTGCTCTATGCGCTGCGGCAGGGCGCTATCAATGTGCTGTTGATTATCCAGCATCACGTTATGCCAGCTTCTCCCGTCCGGGAAGGCTTTCGATTTAGTCCGCTGCTGATAGCCATCTTTCTTGCCCAGCGACCAGTTTGTCGCTTCCACATACAGTACCGGAATGCCGGCCTTATCGAACACTTCGCCGTCGTTACAGCAGCCCGTTCCTCGCGGATAGCTGGCGTTCCCGCCAGGATTGGTCGTGGCATAAACGCCATGGCTGCGGGCAATCGCCAGCGCCCGGTCACGGGTCAGTTTCCGCACGGTACCTAGCGTACTCTGTCCGCTATTGAAATAGAGCTTATCGCCGACGATTAAATTATCGAGGTTAATCACCAGCAGCGTATTTTTCTTCTCTTCTGCACTCATGCGCTTAAGGAGATTCTCAGCGCCAAGCTTGCCTTCCTCTTCGCCGCTGGTCGCCACAAAGCGAATACCATATTTTGTCGGGATGTCTTTCATCCGCTCGGCCAGCTCAAGCATCACGCCCAGGCCTGCGGCGTTATCGTCCATGCCCTGCAGCGTCAGCCCACCGAGGTTGTTATCCGAATCTGCGTCACTCTGCGGGGCGTAGGTATCAAGGTGCGCCATAATAATGATCTGCTCAGCCGCGCGACCTTCATGTGCCGCGATAACCGTACTGCCGGTCACGTTATGCCAGTTTTTGGTTTTATTTCTGGAGGTATAAACGTAGCGACTGTGAAACGAACGGATATCGCTCTGGTAACCCATATCGGCAAACTGCTGACGAATATAGTCGGCGGAGAGCATTTCCGCCGGAGAGCCGGTCATGCGTCCGGGAAAGACGGTAGCAATATGCCGCGCCTGCATATTGGCGATTTCACCATACGGTTGATTTTTTGCCTGAGCCGGAAGGATAAAGCAAACGCCGAGCGCCAGGGCAGCGATACGGTGGCGCGTTGCGGAAAACATAGGGAGTCCTTAAAAAACAGAGCAAAATTTTAACCCGCCTAGTATGAAACTGTGATCGCCCATACACAATTTGAATTGCTCTTAAATGCCCGAAATTTCGCGTGTTAAGCACTTTTTGATATTTGCTTTTTCATTGCGTTATTCCATTGAGTAACTACTCATTCCAATTCGTAATTTCATTCGGTCTAAGCCGCCCCCTATAGTCCCTCTATTCCTTGTTGTGAGTGAGTTGTTGCTTGTGGACTATCTGCCCTTATTTGCCGCGATTAAAGAGAAACCGGTGCTGGTTGTTGGTACCGGTGACATTGCCGATCGCAAAATCGCGTTTCTGCAGCGTGCGGGCGCGCAGGTGCAGACCGTTGCAGAGGCAGATTTTGACGAATCACAGATCGACAGCGTGGTGCTGGTGATTGCGGCAACGGAAAATCGCGAACTCAACCGGCGGATCTCCGAGGCCGCGCAGGCGCGTTACCGCCTGGTGAACGTGGTCGACGACCAGCCTTTATGCTCGTTTATCTTCCCCTCAATCGTCGACCGATCGCCGCTGCTGGTGGCTATCTCTTCCGGCGGCACCGCACCGGTGCTGGCGCGCGTGCTGCGTGAAAAAATCGAAGCGCTGCTGCCAACCAGCCTTGGACGAATGGCGGAGAAAGCCAGCTACTGGCGCAACCATCTGAAAACCCGCCTGACCAGCGTGACGGAACGCCGTCGCTTCTGGGAGCGCGTGTTTCGCGGCCGCTTTGCCAGCCTGATGCATGCCGGTAATGAGACGGCGGCACAAAAAATTCTTGAAGACGAACTGGATAACCCCGGCAGCACGGGCGGGGAAATCATTCTGGTGGGGGCCGGGCCAGGTGATGCCGGACTCCTGACGCTGCGTGGCCTGCAGGTACTGCAGGATGCGGACGTGGTGTTCTATGACCACCTGGTTACCGACGGCGTGCGCGAACTGATCCGTCGTGATGCGGAGCAAATCTGCGTCGGCAAACGGGCAGGCGAGCACTCTGTCCCCCAGCATGACACCAACCAGATGCTGATTGCGGCCGCCAGAGCGGGCAAGACCGTGGTGCGCCTGAAAGGCGGCGATCCGTTTATTTTTGGTCGCGGCGGCGAAGAGCTGCAGGCGGCAGCCGAAGCGGGCGTGCCGTTCCAGGTGGTGCCAGGCATCACGGCGGCCTCTGCGGTAACGGCCTACGCCGGTATTCCGCTCACGCATCGCGATTACGCCCAGAGCGTGACCTTTGTGACCGGCCATTACAAGGCGGACAGCACGCCGTTTGACTGGTCGCACCTCGCCCAGAGCCGACAGACGCTGGCTATCTACATGGGCACCATGAAGGCGGCGGACATCAGCGAACAGCTTATTCAGCACGGCCGTGAGGCAACGACGCCAGTCGCCGTGATTTCCCGCGGTACGCGCGTCGATCAGCACGTTGCTGTCGGCACACTTCAGGAACTTGCAACCCTGGCGAAAGACGCCCCGATGCCCGCCCTGATTGTGGTTGGGGAAGTGGTGCAACTGCACAGCACGCTCGCCTGGTTTCAGCACACAACCGACACAGAAGGCTTCGGCGCTTCTGTCATAAATTTGGCTTAAGGAACGGTTATGGACCAAAAACGTCTTACTCACCTGCGACAGCTTGAAGCGGAAAGTATCCATATTATCCGCGAAGTGGCTGCCGAGTTTTCTAACCCGGTGATGATGTACTCCATCGGTAAAGATTCCAGCGTCATGCTGCATCTGGCGCGTAAAGCGTTTTATCCGGGTACGCTGCCGTTCCCGCTCCTGCACGTGGATACTGGCTGGAAATTCCGCGAGATGTATGAGTTCCGCGACCGTACCGCGAAAGCCTACGGCTGTGAGCTGCTGGTGCATAAAAACCCGGAAGGGGTGGCGATGGGCATTAACCCGTTCGTGCACGGCAGCGCCAAACACACCGATATCATGAAAACCGAGGGGCTGAAGCAGGCGCTGAATAAATACGGTTTTGATGCGGCCTTCGGCGGCGCGCGCCGTGACGAAGAGAAATCCCGCGCCAAAGAGCGCATCTACTCCTTCCGCGACCGCTTCCACCGCTGGGATCCCAAAAACCAGCGTCCGGAGCTGTGGCACAACTACAACGGTCAGATCAACAAAGGCGAAAGCATTCGCGTCTTCCCGCTCTCCAACTGGACCGAGCTGGATATCTGGCAGTACATCTATCTGGAAAATATCGAGATCGTTCCGCTGTATCTGGCGGCTGAACGCCCGGTGCTGGAGCGCGACGGCATGCTGATGATGATCGACGACGATCGTATCGACCTGCAGCCGGGGGAAGTGATCAAAAAACAGATGGTGCGTTTCCGTACCCTGGGCTGCTGGCCGCTGACCGGCGCGGTGGAATCCAGCGCGCAGACGCTGCCGGAGATCATCGAAGAGATGCTGGTGTCGACCACCAGCGAGCGACAGGGGCGCGTGATCGACCGCGACCAGGCAGGCTCGATGGAGCTGAAGAAACGTCAGGGTTATTTCTAAGGAGCCGCCATGAACACCACTATTGCTCAACAAATTGCCAAAGAAGGCGGCGTGGAAGCGTATCTGCACGCGCAACAACATAAAAGCCTGCTGCGTTTTCTGACCTGCGGCAGCGTGGATGACGGGAAAAGTACCCTTATTGGCCGCCTGCTGCACGATACGCGCCAGATTTATGAAGACCAGCTCTCTTCCCTGCATAACGACAGTAAGCGTCACGGTACCCAGGGCGAAAAACTCGACCTGGCGCTGCTGGTGGATGGCCTGCAGGCGGAACGCGAGCAGGGCATCACCATCGACGTGGCCTATCGTTATTTCTCCACCGAGAAGCGCAAATTTATTATCGCCGACACCCCGGGGCACGAGCAGTACACCCGCAATATGGCGACCGGTGCGTCGACCTGTGACCTGGCGATCCTGCTGATCGACGCCCGTAAAGGCGTGCTGGATCAGACCCGTCGCCACAGCTTTATCTCCACGCTGCTGGGGATCAAACACCTGGTGGTGGCCATCAATAAGATGGATCTGGTGAGCTTCAGTGAAGAGACGTTCGACGCGATCCGCCAGAGCTACCTGACCTTTGCTGAACAGCTGCCGGGCAACCTCGACATTCGCTTTGTGCCGCTCTCGGCGCTGGAAGGGGACAATGTCGCCTCCCAGAGCGCGAACATGCCGTGGTACAGCGGCCCGACGCTGCTGGAAGTGCTGGAGACCGTTGAGATCCAGCGCGTGGTCGACACCCAGCCGATGCGCTTTCCGGTGCAGTACGTCAACCGTCCGAACCTCGATTTCCGCGGGTTCTCCGGTACCCTCGCTTCGGGTGTCGTGAAGGTGGCGCAACGCGTCAAGGTGCTGCCATCCGGTGTGGAATCAACCATTGCCCGTATCGTTACCTTTGACGGTGACCTGCAGGAAGCGGGCGCCGGTGAAGCGGTAACGCTGGTACTGAAAGACGAGATTGATATCAGTCGCGGAGACCTGCTGGTGGATGCCCAGGAAACGCTGGCGGCCGTGCAGGGTGCTTCCGTGGACGTGGTATGGATGGCGGAGCAGCCGCTGACCGCGGGTCAGAGCTATGACATCAAAATTGCCGGCAAGAAAACCCGCGCCCGCGTGGATGGCATTCAGTTCCAGGTGGACATCAACAACCTGACCCAGCGCGAGGTCACCGAGCTGCCGCTGAACGGCATTGGTCTGGTCGATCTGACCTTCGACGAACCGCTGGTGCTGGATCCGTATCAGCAGAACCCGGTGACGGGCGGGCTGATCTTTATCGACCGCTTGACGAACGTCACCGTCGGCGCGGGAATGGTGCGCGAGCCAAACGAGCAGGCGAGCGTGGCCTCGGAATTCAGCGCCTTTGAGCTGGAACTGAACGCACTGGTGCGTAAGCACTTCCCGCACTGGGGCGCACGCGATCTGCTGGGAGGTAAGTAATGGCCGCCCATGATGAGAACGTCGTCTGGCATCCTCATCCGGTCACCCTCGCCCAGCGCGAACAGCTCCACGGCCACCGTGGGGTTGTGCTGTGGTTTACCGGGCTCTCTGGCTCCGGTAAATCCACGGTCGCCGGGGCGCTGGAAGAGGCGTTGCACCAGCAGGGAGTAAGCACCTACCTGTTGGATGGCGACAACGTGCGCCACGGCCTGTGCAGCGATTTGGGGTTCAGCGACGACGATCGTAAAGAGAACATCCGCCGGGTCGGGGAGGTCGCCAGCCTGATGGCGGACGCCGGGCTGGTAGTGCTGACGGCGTTTATCTCACCGCACCGCGCCGAGCGCCAGATGGTGCGCGAACGTGTGGGTCAGGATCGCTTTATCGAAGTGTTTGTCGACACCCCGCTGGAGGTTTGCGAAGCGCGCGATCCGAAAGGGCTGTACAAAAAAGCCCGTGCCGGTGAACTGCGCAACTTCACCGGCATTGACGCGGTCTACGAAGCGCCTGAATCGCCTGAAATTCACCTGGAAGGTCAACAATTGGTAACAAATTTAGTAAGCCAATTATTAGACCTGCTCAGACGGGACGATATTATCAGATCCTGAGACGGTATCGTTCGGGAGCTGTCTTCCCGAACGATGAGTCACGGTCACAGGATTAGCTATGCGCAACAGTGAAAATTACATCATCACCACCGGGTCGGAGCCGCTTGCGACCGACGACGAGACGACCTGGTCATTTCCTGGGGCCATCATTGGCTTCGTCTCATGGTTGCTGGCGCTTGGCATTCCGTTTCTCATCTACGGCGGTAACACGCTGTTCTTCTTTCTCTACACCTGGCCTTTCTTCCTGGCGTTAATGCCCGTGGCGGTGGTTGTCGGCATTGCGCTGCACTCGCTGCTCAATGGCCGCCTCCTCTACAGTACCGCGATCACGATTGTGACGGTGGTTCTGATGTTTGGCCTGTTATTTTTGTGGCTCATGGGCTAACTTCAGCCATAATTCAAACCGTAACCAACTGTGTGGCGATATTGTGCAGGACGATTCTGCGGAAAAAATGTGGTACATTTGCCCGCGATGTTGCGGCATCTCTGTTACCCCGGCGTTGTGCTCTGGGGAAGTCTTGGGATGAGGATGCCGTTTTTCAGGGGGCAGGATGGGTAAACTAACGCTGCTGTTGCTGGCTTTGCTAATCTGGCTGCAATATTCGCTGTGGTTCGGTAAGAACGGACTGCACGACTATAGCCGGGTGAGTGATGACGTCGCGGCTCAGCAGGCAACAAACGCCAAACTTAAGGCGCGAAACGATCAACTCTTCGCTGAAATTGATGACCTCAATGGCGGGCAAGAGGCGATTGAAGAACGCGCACGCAATGAACTCAGTATGACTAAGCCGGGCGAAACCTTTTATCGTCTGGTTCCGGATGCGTCTAAACGCAATCAGGGCTCAGCACAAAACAATCGATAATCAGGCCCAGGATTACGACATGGCAGTAACTTTTTCGGACGTATGCGCCGTGGTGCCGGCCGCAGGTTTTGGCCGGCGCATGCAGACAGAATGTCCCAAGCAATACCTCTCTATTGGCGATAAAACGATCCTCGAGCACGCCGTGGCGGCGCTGCTGGCGCACCCACGGGTGACGCGGGTGATCATCGCCATCAGCCCGGGCGATGCGCGCTTCGCGCAGTTACCGCTGGCCAATCACCCACAGATTACCGTTGTCGATGGCGGTGCCGAGCGCGCCGATTCCGTGCTGGCAGGCATTCAGGCTGCCGGAAACGCGCCATGGGTGCTGGTGCATGACGCGGCGCGTCCGTGTCTGCATCAGGACGATCTCGCTCGCCTGCTGGCGTTGAGTGAAACCAGTCGGGTGGGTGGCATTCTGGCTGCCCCTGTGCGTGACACCATGAAGCGTGCCGAGCCGGGCAAAGCGGCTATCGCCCACACCGTTGAGCGCGTCGATTTATGGCACGCCCTGACGCCACAATTTTTCCCCCGCGAATTACTCCATGACTGCTTAACGCGAGCGCTGAATGAAGGGGCGACCATTACGGACGAGGCCTCGGCGCTGGAGTATTGCGGTTTCCACCCAACGCTGGTTGAAGGACGTGCTGATAATATAAAAGTGACGCGTCCGGAAGATTTACAGCTCGCGGAATTCTATCTTACCCGTTCGACCCATCAGGAGAAGGCATAATGCGAATTGGACACGGTTTTGATGTACACGCCTTTGGCGGAGAAGGCCCAATTATCATTGGCGGCGTGCGCATTCCTTATGAAAAAGGGCTGCTGGCGCATTCTGATGGCGACGTGGCGCTGCATGCGCTTACCGACGCCTTACTGGGCGCTGCGGCGCTGGGCGATATTGGCAAACTGTTCCCGGACACCGACCCGGCCTTTAAAGGGGCGGACAGCCGCGAGCTGCTGCGCGAAGCGTGGCGCCGCATTCAGGCGAAAGGCTACACCCTCGGCAACGTTGACGTCACGATTATTGCTCAGGCACCGAAAATGCTGCCGCATATTCCGCAGATGCGCGTATTTATTGCTGAAGATCTGGGCTGCCATATGGACGACGTCAACGTCAAAGCGACGACCACCGAGAAGCTGGGCTTTACTGGCCGCGGTGAAGGCATTGCCTGTGAAGCCGTGGCGCTGCTGGTGAAGGCGAGCAAATGACAGATTTCGACAACCTGACCTACCTGCACGGTAAACCGCAGGGGCACGGGGTGCTGAAAGCCAGCCCTGAAGACTTCCTCGTGGTGGAGGATCTGGGCTTTGAGCCGGATGGCGAAGGCGAACATATCCTGGTGCGCATTCTTAAAAATGGCTGCAATACCCGTTTTGTGGCCGACGCTCTGGCAAAATTCCTCAAAATTCATGCCCGCGAAGTGAGCTTTGCTGGTCAGAAAGATAAACACGCCGTCACGGAACAGTGGCTCTGCGCCCGCGTGCCCGGCAATGCGATGCCTGATTTAAGCAAATTTGAACTTGAGGGCTGTAAGGTACTGGAATATGCCCGCCACAAGCGCAAACTGCGTCTGGGGGCGTTGAAAGGTAACGACTTTACGCTGGTGCTGCGTGAAGTGACCGACCGCGATGACGTGGAGAAACGCCTGAATGCCATCAGCGCGCAGGGCGTGCCGAACTACTTTGGCGCACAGCGTTTTGGGATCGGCGGCAGTAACCTGCAGGGCGCATTGCGCTGGGCGCAAAGCGATGCGCCGGTTCGTGACAGGAATAAACGCAGTTTTTGGTTGTCGGCGGCCCGCAGTGCGTTGTTTAATCAGATTGTGAGCGAAAGGCTGAAAAAACCGGACGCGAATCAAGTTGTTGTTGGCGATGCGCTACAATTAGCGGGACGCGGAAGCTGGTTTGTGGCAACGGCCGAAGAGATGGCCGATGTACAGTCGCGCGTGGACGCCAAAGCGCTGATGATTACCGCCGCGTTGCCCGGTACAGGCGACTGGGGAACCCAGGGCGAAGCCCTGACGGCGGAGCAGTCTGCCGTTGCGGATGCGCAGGCATTACAATCCTTGCTGGTGCGGGAAAAAGTCGACGCAGCACGCCGCGCGATGCTGCTTTATCCGCAGCAGTTAAGCTGGAACTGGTGGGATGACGTGACCGTCGAGTTACGTTTCTGGCTGCCGGCAGGTAGCTTTGCCACCAGTGTTGTCAGGGAACTTATCAACACGTCGGGTGATTATGCGAATATTGCTGAGTAACGATGACGGGATCCACGCGCCAGGCATTCAGACGCTGGCGAAACACCTCCGCGAATTCGCGGATGTGCAGGTCGTGGCTCCCGATCGTAACCGCAGTGGAGCGTCTAACTCGCTGACGCTGGAGTCGTCGCTTCGCACCTTTAGCTTTGAAAATGGCGATATTGCCGTGCAGATGGGCACGCCAACCGACTGCGTTTTTCTGGGCGTGAACGCGCTGATGCGGCCGCGTCCGGATATTGTCGTCTCCGGCATTAATGCCGGGCCCAACCTTGGCGATGACGTGATTTACTCCGGTACCGTGGCGGCTGCGATGGAAGGGCGTCACCTCGGGTTTCCGGCGCTGGCGGTCTCGTTAAACGGCCACACCCATTACGATACCGCCGCCGTGGTGACCTGTTCGATCCTGCGGGCCCTCAGCCGCGAGCCGTTGCGCACCGGACGCATCCTCAATATCAACGTGCCGGATCTGCCCCTGAGTGAGATTAAAGGCATTCGCGTCACCCGGTGCGGAAGCCGGCATCCGGCCGATCAGGTGATCCCGCAGCAGGATCCGCGCGGCAACACGCTTTACTGGATTGGTCCTCCCGGCGAGAAGTGCGATGCGGGCCCGGATACCGACTTTGCCGCTGTGGATGAAGGCTATGTTTCGGTGACGCCGTTGCACGTAGATTTAACCGCGTATAGCGCGCATGATGTGGTGTCGGGCTGGCTGGATCGCGCAGGAGTGAACGCGCAATGGTAAACAAACGTGTACAAACTCTTCTGGAGCAACTCCGCGCGCAGGGGATCCGCGACGAGCACGTGCTTGACGCGCTCGCCCGGGTTCCGCGTGAGAAATTTGTCGACGAGGCGTTTGAACACAAAGCGTGGGAAAACGTGGCGCTGCCCATCGGGCAGGGCCAGACGATTTCGCAGCCTTATATGGTAGCGCGGATGACGGAGCTGCTGGAGCTCACGCCCAACTCCCGCGTGCTGGAGATCGGTACCGGGTCGGGGTATCAGACCGCGATCCTGGCGCATCTGGTACATCATGTCTGCTCCGTTGAGCGGATTAAAGGTTTACAGTGGCAGGCGCGTCGCCGCCTGAAACAACTTGATTTACATAATGTTTCGACACGACACGGTGATGGATGGCAGGGTTGGCAGGCTCGCGCCCCGTTTGACGCCATCATCGTGACGGCGGCCCCACCTGAAATACCTGTGGCACTGTTGTCGCAGCTGGATGAGGGGGGCATTCTTGTTCTGCCCGTCGGGGACGAGCAGCAGCTTCTGAAGCGCGTTCGTCGCCGCGGCGGCGAGTTTATTATCGATACCGTGGAAGCCGTGCGCTTTGTGCCTCTGGTAAAGGGGGAGTTAGCCTGAGACTCGGAATTATCCAGGGTTATTAAGGCAAATTCAGCGTATGGTGTGGCGCGAAAGATTCGTGCCATCACGGTAAATTTTAAGTCACTGGTAGTTAACACATTCCTGGGGGATAAATGAGCGCGGGAAGCCCTAAATTCACCATCAGCCGTGTTGCGGCATTATCACTGGTTTCGCTCTGGCTGGCAGGTTGCACAAGTTCTAATAACGCGCCTGCGCCCGTCAGTTCCGTCGGCGGAAACAGCGGCTCCGGTAACACGTCCAGCGGAATGTTAATCACGCCGCCGCCTAAAATGGGCACTGCTGCACCGCAGCAAACACCACAAATTCAGCCTGTGCAACATCCTGTTACACAGCCAATGCAGGTTCAGCCAGTTGAACAACCTGTTCAGACCCAAAATGGCCGCATAGTCTATAACCGCCAGTATGGGAACATTCCGAAAGGCAGTTATACCGGTGGCAGCACCTATACCGTGAAGCGTGGCGACACGTTGTTCTATATTGCCTGGATCACCGGGAACGATTTCCGTGACCTCGCCCAGCGCAATAACGTGCAGGCCCCATACGGTCTGGAAGTCGGGCAAACGCTGCAGGTTGGCAACGCAACGGGTACGCCGCTTACGCCTGGCAACACCGTTTCCGCAGCCGACGTGACCGCGCAAAATAACAGCGTTAAGCCTGCACAAAAATCCACCACGGTGGTTGCTTCACAACCTGTAATTACGTATTCTGAGGATTCAGGTGATCAGACTGCTAACAAAATGTTGCCGAATAATAAAGGGACTGCGACTGTTGTCACAGCACCGGTAACGGCACCTGTGGTTAGCTCTACTGAACCGACTGCCAGCAGTATGACATCCAGTTCGCCAATCTCTGCATGGCGCTGGCCAACTGACGGCAAGGTTATCGAAAACTTCTCTTCCTCCGAAGGGGGAAATAAAGGGATCGATATCGCAGGGAGTAAAGGACAGGCTATCATCGCGACCGCAGACGGACGCGTTGTGTATGCCGGTAACGCTCTGCGCGGTTACGGTAATCTTATCATCATCAAACACAACGATGATTACCTGAGTGCCTACGCCCATAACGACACAATGCTGGTCCGGGAACAACAAGAAGTTAAGGCGGGGCAAAAAATCGCTACCATGGGTAGCACCGGAACCAGTTCTACACGCTTGCATTTTGAAATTCGTTACAAGGGGAAATCCGTAAACCCGCTGCAGTACTTGCCGCAGCGATAATTTGACGGGGCATGCCAGCCAGGGTGTCTCGTCCAGGGATCACGGGTAGGAGCCACCTTATGAGTCAGAATACGCTGAAAGTTCATGATTTAAATGAAGACGCGGAATTTGATGAGAACGGAGTAGAGGCTTTTGACGAAAAAGCCTTAGTAGAAGAGGAACCCAGTGATAACGATTTGGCTGAAGAAGAGCTGTTATCGCAGGGCGCCACACAGCGTGTACTGGACGCGACTCAGCTTTACCTTGGGGAGATTGGTTACTCCCCACTGCTAACGGCCGAAGAAGAAGTCTATTTCGCACGTCGTGCTTTGCGTGGTGATGTGGCCTCGCGTCGTCGCATGATTGAAAGTAACCTGCGACTGGTCGTGAAAATTGCCCGCCGTTACGGCAATCGTGGTCTGGCTCTGCTGGATCTGATTGAAGAGGGCAACTTAGGTCTCATCCGCGCAGTTGAGAAGTTTGACCCGGAACGCGGGTTCCGTTTCTCAACCTACGCGACCTGGTGGATTCGTCAGACCATCGAACGGGCTATTATGAACCAGACCCGTACGATCCGCCTGCCGATTCACATCGTCAAAGAGTTGAACGTGTATCTGCGCACCGCGCGCGAGTTGTCCCATAAACTGGACCACGAGCCAAGCGCAGAAGAAATTGCCGAACAACTCGATAAACCGGTTGATGACGTAAGCCGTATGCTGCGTCTCAACGAGCGCATTACCTCCGTTGACACCCCGCTGGGTGGCGACTCCGAAAAAGCGCTGCTGGACATCCTGGCTGATGAAAAAGACAACGGCCCGGAAGACACCACGCAGGACGATGACATGAAGCAGAGCATCGTCAAATGGCTGTTCGAACTGAACGCCAAACAGCGTGAAGTGCTGGCACGTCGTTTCGGTTTGCTGGGGTATGAAGCTGCGACACTGGAAGATGTCGGCCGTGAAATTGGCCTGACCCGTGAACGTGTTCGTCAGATTCAGGTTGAAGGTCTGCGCCGTCTGCGTGAAATCCTGCAGGGGCAAGGTCTGAATATCGAAGCGCTGTTCCGCGAATAAGCAACCTTTCGTCAAAAAAGGCCCGTCGTGAGACGGGCCTTTTTCTTTTCTGGTTGATTGAGCACCGCGGTTGACCAGTGTGCGTTTTCATGGGGTCATGGCTTTTCCTTAGCCATCATTTTGCTGATCATCGCCGTGAACTGCTTGCGCTCATTCTCGGTTAAACGTCCTAAAAACGCCTCATCCACCGCGTTGCCCACCGGTTTACAGCCTGCAAGCAGGGCTTCACCTTCTGGTGTCAGGAAGACAAAGCGGCGGCGCTTATCTGCCGGGTCGTGCTCGCGTTTGACCAGCCCGCGCGCCTCCATGCGGCTCAGCATTTCCGCCAGGGTCGCTTTCGTGCTGACCGCCACTTCAGTCAATGCCACCTGTTCAATACCCGGATGCTCAGCAATCGAGCGCATCACCGCATATTGCGGCTTGGTCAGTTCCGGTAAGGCATGTTGCCACTGCGCGGTATGCTGTTGAAAAAGCTGACGTAACAGGTGGAACGCCTCTTGTCTTAGTTCCATGAACACTCCGACGGAAAAAATCTCCCTCTATCATAGCCGCTATTGCTCTGGATTTTAACGCAGCAACTTTTAGCAATTAGTGTGATCGTGTACGAACGATCTTGTCAGAAAAACGATCCGGGAGTAGCTTATTTATAATGTTCGTATACGAACAAAATATTGAGGTGCTGAATGAGATTGATCGTGGGAATGACGGGGGCAACGGGGGCTCCGCTGGGCGTGGCGCTGCTGCAGGCGCTGCGGGAAATGCCAGAGGTGGAGACCCACCTGGTGATGTCGAAGTGGGCAAAAACCACCATTGAGCTGGAAACGTCCTGCACCGCGCAGGATGTCGCTGCTCTGGCTGACGTGGTCCACAGCCCGGCGGACCAGGCCGCGACCATCTCCTCCGGTTCGTTTCGCACCGACGGCATGATCGTCATTCCCTGCAGTATGAAAACGCTGGCGGGCATCCGTGCCGGTTACGCCGAAGGGCTGGTGGGCCGTGCGGCCGATGTGGTGCTGAAAGAGGGGCGCAAGCTGGTGCTGGTTCCCCGTGAAACGCCGCTCAGCACCATTCATCTGGAGAACATGCTCGCACTTTCCCGCATGGGTGTGGCGATGGTGCCGCCTATGCCTGCGTATTACAACCATCCGCAAACCGCCGATGACATTACCTGGCATATCGTGACGCGCGTGCTTGACCAGTTTGGTCTGGAGCATAAAAAGGCGCGCCGCTGGAACGGGTTACGCGAAGCGAAACATTTTTCACAGGAGAATAAAGATGGCATTTGATGATTTGAGAAGCTTCCTGCAGGCGCTCGATGAGCAAGGGCAACTGCTGAAAATTGAGGAAGAGGTGAACGCTGAGCCAGATCTGGCGGCGGCAGCCAACGCGACGGGACGCATCGGTGACGGCGCGCCGGCGTTGTGGTTCGATAACATTCGCGGCTTCACCGATGCCCGGGTGGTGATGAACACGATAGGCTCCTGGCAGAACCATGCCATCTCAATGGGGCTTCCGGCCAATACGCCGGTGAAAAAACAGATCGACGAGTTTATTCGTCGCTGGGATAAATTCCCCGTCACGCCTGAACGGCGGGCTAATCCGGCCTGGGCGCAGAATACGGTCGACGGTGAGGACATTAACCTGTTCGATATTCTGCCGCTGTTCCGTCTGAACGACGGCGACGGGGGTTTTTATCTCGATAAAGCGTGCGTCGTCTCGCGCGATCCGCTTGACCCGGATCACTTCGGCAAGCAGAACGTCGGGATCTACCGCATGGAAGTGAAGGGCAAGCGTAAGCTTGGCCTGCAGCCGGTACCGATGCACGATATCGCCCTGCATTTGCACAAAGCGGAAGAGCGCGGTGAAGATCTGCCGGTGGCGATTACGCTCGGCAACGATCCCATTATCACTCTGATGGGCGCGACGCCGCTGAAATACGATCAATCCGAGTATGAAATGGCGGGTGCGCTGCGTGAAAGCCCGTACCCGATAGCCACCGCGCCGCTGACCGGCTTTGATGTGCCGTGGGGCTCTGAAGTGATCCTGGAAGGGGTGATTGAGGGCCGTAAACGTGAAATCGAAGGGCCGTTCGGTGAGTTTACCGGGCACTATTCCGGCGGGCGTAACATGACGGTAGTGCGAATTGATAAGGTCTCTTACCGCACCCAACCGATTTTCGAATCTCTCTACCTTGGCATGCCGTGGACCGAGATTGACTATCTGATGGGGCCGGCCACCTGTGTGCCGCTCTACCAGCAGCTGAAAGCAGAATTCCCGGAAGTGCAGGCGGTGAACGCGATGTACACCCACGGTCTGCTGGCGATTATCTCCACCAAAAAACGTTACGGCGGCTTTGCCCGAGCGGTCGGTTTACGTGCCATGACCACGCCGCACGGTCTGGGCTACGTGAAGATGGTGATTATGGTGGATGAGGATGTCGATCCGTTCAACCTCCCGCAGGTGATGTGGGCGCTGTCGTCGAAAGTAAACCCGGCAGGGGATCTGGTGCAACTGCCGAATATGTCGGTGCTTGAACTCGATCCGGGCTCCAGCCCGGCAGGCATTACCGACAAACTGATTATCGATGCCACCACGCCTGTGGCACCGGACAACCGTGGCCATTATAGCCAGCCGGTACAGGATCTTCCTGAAACCAAAGCCTGGGCTGAAAAACTGACCGCCATGCTGGCAGCACGTCAATAAGGAGGAAAAGATGATTTGTCCACGTTGTGCCGATGAACATATTGAAGTGATGGCAACCTCACCGGTGAAAGGGGTCTGGACGGTTTATCAGTGCCAGCATTGTCTGTATACCTGGCGCGATACCGAACCGCTGCGTCGTACCAGCCGCGAGCACTATCCGGAAGCGTTTCGTATGACGCAGAAGGATATTGATGAAGCACCGCAGGTGCCGACAATCCCGCCGCTGCTGTAAAAAAAAGCCCGGTGGCGCTGCGCTTACCGGGCCTACGGGTTTTGTAGGTCGGGTAAGGCGAAGCCGCCACCCGGCAAAATAGACCGCAGAAAACTAAACCAGACTCTTCAACCGATAAATCCACTCCAGCGCCTGGCGCGGCGTGAGGGAATCCGGGTCGAGATTCTCCAGCGCTTCCACCGCCGGTGATGTCTCTTCCGCAGGTGCCAGCAGCGACATCTGCGTGCCATCAATTTGCGTCGCCGCCGCGTTGGGGGACAGGCTTTCCAGCTCACGCAGCTTCTGACGCGCGCGCTTGATCACCTCTTTCGGTACCCCTGCCAGCGCCGCGACGGCCAGGCCATAGCTCTTGCTCGCTGCGCCATCCTGCACTGTGTGCATGAAGGCGATGGTGTCGCCATGCTCCAGCGCATCAAGGTGAACGTTAGCCACCCCTTCCATTTTTTCCGGCAGTTGCGTCAGCTCGAAATAGTGGGTAGCGAACAGCGTCATGGCTTTGATTTTATTCGCGAGACTTTCCGCGCAGGCCCAGGCCAGCGACAGACCATCATAGGTGGATGTTCCGCGTCCCACTTCGTCCATCAGCACCAGGCTGTGCTCCGTCGCGTTATGCAGAATGTTAGCCGTTTCGGTCATCTCGACCATAAAGGTTGAGCGACCGCTCGCCAGATCGTCCGCTGCACCCACGCGGGTAAAGATCCGGTCGATGGGGCCAATCTCCACTTTTTGCGCCGGAACGTAGCTACCAATATAGGCGAGCAGGGCAATCAGCGCCGTCTGGCGCATATAGGTACTCTTACCGCCCATGTTCGGACCGGTAATGATCAGCATTCTTCGCTGCGGTGACAGGCTCAGCGGGTTGGCGATGAACGGTTCATTCAGCACTCGCTCAACCACCGGGTGACGGCCTTCGGTAATCCGAATGCCGGGTTTGTCGGTAAAGGTTGGGCAGGTATAGTTCAGCGTTTCAGCGCGCTCAGCCAGGTTCACCAGCACGTCCAGCTCTGCCAGCGCACTGGCGCTTAACTGCAGGTCGGCCAGATGCGGCATCAGCATGTCGAACAGCTCGTCATACAGCTGTTTTTCCAGCGCCAGCGCTTTGCCTTTGGAGGTGAGGACTTTGTCTTCGTACTCTTTCAGCTCAGGAATAATATAGCGTTCAGCGTTTTTGAGCGTCTGGCGACGCACGTAATGAATCGGTGCCAGATGGCTCTGCCCGCGGCTGATCTGAATATAGTAACCGTGTACCGCGTTATAGCCGACCTTCAGGGTGTCGAGTCCAAGACGTTCGCGCTCGCGGATTTCCAGTTTATCAAGATAGTCCGTCGCGCCGTCGGCCAGCGCGCGCCATTCGTCCAGCTCCGCATTGTAGCCAGGGGCAATCACGCCGCCATCACGAACAAGTACCGGAGGCGCATCGATAATGGCGCGTTCGAGCAGCTCGCGAAGCTCGGTAAATTCGCCCATGGTGTCGCGGAGTTTCTGTACCGGCTCGCTGTCAACGTCACTCAACTGAGCACGCAGCTCTGGCAGTTGCTGGAATGCGTGACGCATCCGCGCGAGATCGCGTGGACGCGCGGTCCGCAGAGCCAGACGGGCCAGGATACGCTCCAGGTCGCCCACCTGGCGCAGGACGGGCTGTATCTCGGTATAGCGATCCTGCAACGCGGCAATCGTCTGCTGACGGCAAACAAGCGTTCCGGTATCGCGAATCGGCATGTGCAGCCAGCGTTTCAGCATGCGGCTGCCCATGGGGGTCACCGTACTGTCGAGGACCGAGGCAAGCGTATTTTCGACGCCCCCCGCCAGGTTCTGCGTGATCTCCAGATTACGGCGCGTGGCGGCATCCATGATGATGCTGTCCTGCTGGCGTTCCATGGTGATCGAGCGGATATGCGGCAGGGCGGTGCGCTGGGTATCTTTCACGTACTGCAGGAGGCAACCTGCCGCACACAGCCCGCGTGGGGCATTTTCGACACCAAAGCCAATCAGATCGCGGGTGCCAAACTGCAGATTCAGCTGCTGGCGCGCGGTATCAATTTCAAACTCCCACAGCGGACGACGGCGTAACCCGCGGCGGCCTTCAATGAGCGCCATTTCGGTAAAATCTTCGGCATAGAGCAATTCTGCCGGATTGGTGCGCTGTAGTTCAGCAGCCATCGTTTCACGGTCAGCCGGTTCACTCAGACGAAAACGTCCGGAGCTGATGTCGAGCGTCGCGTAGCCAAAGCCTTTTCCGTCCTGCCACAGTGCGGCAAGCAAATTATCCTGACGCTCCTGCAGCAGAGCTTCATCACTGATGGTGCCTGGCGTGACGATACGCACGACTTTGCGTTCCACCGGACCTTTGGACGTCGCGGGATCGCCGATCTGTTCGCAGATGGCGACGGACTCCCCCTGATTCACCAGCTTCGCCAGGTAATTTTCTACCGCATGATGGGGGATACCAGCCATAGGAATGGGCTCACCCGCCGATGCACCACGTTTGGTCAGCGAGATGTCGAGCAGCTGCGATGCACGCTTAGCATCGTCATAAAACAGCTCGTAAAAATCGCCCATACGGTAAAACAGCAGGATTTCCGGATGCTGTGCTTTCAGCTTCAGATACTGCTGCATCATTGGGGTGTGAGAGTCTAGATTTTCTATTGTACTCATCGGTTTGTGATGTCCGTTTTCTTAATTTTTAATGAGTTAGTGGTTTTTGTGGTTATCGTTAGGTTTCACTATGTCTCATCGAATATCATGAAATCCTACATTTAAATGTAGGTTAAAGTGTAGCTTGCCAACCTGTGACTTGGTAAAATATGGGCACACACAGTGCAACCTACATTTATGTTCATGACTGCATAAGGTGCATGATAACGGAGTCTTTATGGTAGGAAAACAAGAGGGAAAGCCACTTTCGTTTAAAGCGGTAGAAATGATGAAGCCTGGCGACAAAGATAAGGCTGATGTAGGCGAAAATCGTGGCTTACGTGTCTCCTGCGGTGCAACTGGGGTTAAGTCTTTTTTCTACCGTTACACAAGTCCTCTGACTGGCAAGCTTGCTCAGGTTAAAATTGGTAACTTTCCGCAGACTTCTCTAGCTGCTGCACGTCTCAAACTCCACGAATTAAAGCTCCTCCGACAGGAAGGTCGGTGCCCTGCGACTGAACTCAAACAAGATAAGCTCCAGCGTGCGATTGAAGCTGAACAGGCTAAGATCCCTGAATTGACCGTACAGGGATTGGTTGAACTGTATCTTACCGAACGTATTGAGGATCGTAAAACGAAGGACGGGAAGGTCATTCCCGGTGCCAGAAAGCCGAAAGGGCAGGCTGAGGTTCGTCGTACTCTCTATGGTGACGCTGTTAAAAGCTTAGGAACCCGGAATGCTGCTGAGATTACGCGCCAGGATGTCATTAATTTAATCAATAACATTGTAGCTCGAGGTGCAACCGTACAGGCTGGGAATGTACTGAGGGAGCTTTCACTCGCATATGAATTTGCAATCGGCCTTGGGCGATTTGATGATAATTTCGCGAATCCGGCGCTGTTAGCAAAATCCAGCTTACGACAGACCAGAATCAAGCTCACAAACGGACGTGGAACACGAGTACTGAGCGAGGACGAGCTTGCAAAATTCCTTAAATGGCTTCCGGGTTCGGCTTACACGCCAACGATCAAAAACGTGTTACGTCTGACTCTCTGGACCGGGTGTCGTACCGGTGAAGTCTGCAATATGGCATGGAAGGATGTTGACCTTGAAAAGGGGACAATACACCTACGTGAAACAAAAACAGGCATTGAACGCTATGTGCAGCTACCTAATCAGGCCATTGATTTTTTAAAGGTTTTACGACTCAATTCCGATGCTTATTTGTTCCCTTCATCCCGTACGAAGTTGCCAATACAGCAGAAATATCTCACTGAGAACGCTTGGCGTATGCGGGAATCAGGAAAAATGCTAGATATACCCGGTTGGAGGCCACATGATTTAAGGCGGACGGTACGAACAGGGTTATCACGGTTACAATGCCCTAATGAAGTCGCTGAGGCTGTTCTTGGGCATACCAAAGGCGGGGTAGAAGGTATTTATAATCTATATAAATATGATGCTGAGTGTAAAAAATGGTTGCAGATATGGGCTGATTATTTAGATACCCTTCTGGATTAATTACATCAGGGGGCTGTGGCGTATTTGCCACGTTGTAACTGGTGTTGCCATCCGCTTGGTATAATCACTCACAGATTGCGATTGTGATGATAACTATTTGCACAAAGGAAATGATATAACCGAAGGCCCACTTCTCGCTCAAAGCGGATCTCCAACCCAGTTAACAAGTCCGCTTCGTGCCAAAAGCAGAACTTGCTTACATTGTGCTATGTTAATTTGTTGGGAGCAGGTCACAAAATCCAGCCAGGACGAAAATAAATAATTGCCATACATTTAGTGTTGATTATTTCGGGATTGTTCATCTATTCTGATTGTATCAGCGAGCAGGCCGGAGTCACTCTTCGTGGATCATCCCATACTTCAGAAAACAATCGTTCTCTTTATTCTTGCCCTATGGGTAATTGATCCATTCAGGACAAAGAGAAGAAAGCATACTGAATCCACCATTGAAGAAGCCGATGCCAGAGAACGTCATAAATGGCGATATCTCAGATGGGGAGTGCGAACAATACAAATTGCAGCGACAGTATATATGTTTGCTATGCTGATTCAGTTTTTACTGAAGTAGACGGCTCAGGCAGGTACGACCGGACGGAATTGGCAGCCAATTCAGCGGAGGCCGGACGGGGTTAAACGTCCCCTCTGTGCCAGTGACCTGCTCCTCGTTGATTCACACGGAAGGCTGTTAGAAATGTGCAATTTTTGCTCACAGCAGACTGTAAGAGTTGATTGTGTGTTGCACTGTGAGATCAAATCAAAACCAATATATTCAGGCATCTTCCCACAGCGCACCCCATTCAACAGGCAATTGCTCCTTATCAAATCCCTCAAACCAGTAAACACTACTTTTTGCCCAACAATAGGCACTTCTCCCCAACCCTAATGAAACAATGCGCGACTCCAGTCCGGCTTGAGACGACCATGCCGTTTAAGGCGCACACCATTACAAGCAGTTGCTCATATTGAGGGAAAGTTAATAAAGAAACTTAACGGCATTTCCTCTTTTGCGCACGTTTCAATTGCCTTGATATCCAGTCTTGGTTACGTTTGCGAATTTTTTGTTTCATTGGCTACTGTTCTGATTCGACTCACTTATTAATCAATGATCTTACTGTATTCCAACGCCATGCTTTGTACAGGAATGTCCGCTTTTCGCTCATAGCAGACGGTTTATAATAATTGTGCCCTGCTGGAGGGCACATCGCTATGTGAAATTTCAATTGATGCAGATTGGTTTTGCCAACTTAAGTTAAGCTTGGTTTCTCAATCCTTTTTCCCATCCAGCATGTCAATCATCATGGGATAAATTCTGTCGCAACTTATCTCTGGATTTTGTACAGCAAAATTCCATCCTTCATCCATCGCAGCAGCAACTTCAGTTGTTGAAGCTATGGGCCAGTCGCTTACGGTGCCATAGACTTTACGGATGGCCTGGTTCTTGTCCATACCCGAACGCTGCTGCTGGCACATACTGACCATCACTTCTGCGGCCTGAGCAGGCTGGCTTACCGGGTACGCTGCCAGCGCCGGAGCGGATACTGTTGTGATGAGCAGTGCGGTAATAATATGCTTCTTCATTGTGTTACCCCTCACTGAACCGGAATACCCTGGACCGGGCTGTTGTCCCATGTCATCGGTCGGTCTTCCGGAATTGCCGGGGCACTGTCAGTGGCCGGTTTGTCAAAAACAGGTTTTGCGCTGGCGGGAAGGTCATCCGGTGAAATAACTCGAGTTTTCACACCCAGCTTCCCACCAACAGCGGCGTTCATCTGGTCGCAGAGGGTTTTTATCTGGAGCCGGATACCGCTCTGGTTTATTCCTTCGCTTTTGAATTGCTGCTCAAGAATAAAGCGGTCCTGAAGGGAATGGTAATAGTTAATATTGTCCTTCGTTAATGTCATGATGTTGCCGGTATTATCCTGATAGCGATTGCTGCGGATAAGTTTGTCCAGTGCGGTTAAGGCCTCATCGCCAGTGTAACCATACTGGTGGCAGGTATTCAGGGTGGCATAAGCCTCATACAGCCCCTGCAAATTTTCTGCGGGGAGTGTTTTTGCCCCGGCACAACCTGAAAATGCCAGAAGCAACATGGCAGCGGTTTTCCTCATCTTCGGTGATCTCCTTTCATTGACGTTTTCATTATCCGTTATGCGCGCTACCGTTAACGGATGCGGATATTTCTGGTGATTTTCCTGGGTGTCAGCGGGCTGCGTTTTTCCACAAAGAAATACGCAACATTGAACGCTGATTTACGATGGTTGCCTCGGCCCAGGGAGGGCCAGTTTCTGAAGGACTCAATCTGTTCTTCGGTATAGGGCGTGTCAGAAAAATCGAACAGTACCAGCAGGGCTTTGCCGTCATACTTCATCAGTTTCTTTACCTCCGTGCTGTTGACTGAGGCTGACAGTGCAGAACGGGCGGCTCCTGGCTTACGGACGGCGAACTCCACCGCCACATCGTCAATGACGAAATCAATATAGCCATGCCCGGAGATACTGCCGGGCAGTTTCCCCCGGACTTCCGGTGAGACGCTGTCGGCAAACCAACCCAGCAGGTAGCAGCGTACCAGCGGTAGCAACTCCCGTTCACTGCATTCGTTAAGGCGCAGGGTTTTGACAAATGCTTTCCGGTAAAGGGAACTAAAAAGGTACTCAAAGCATTCCGTTACTTCAGTAATGGTGGTCGACATACCCTGCTTCCTTCAGCTTTCGTTTTTGACAGACCTACCTGCATAGCGCTCAGGCCAGATGGTTTCGGGCGTAGTGTTCAGTGCCTCCGCAATAATCTTTTCCGCCCGCGGATAGTGGCGCTCAAAAGCGTTATTCAGCGTCCTGGAAGCCAGCCCGTGTTGCCGGGAGAGAGCTGACAGGGAAAGTCCCCGCTTATGCAGGGCGGCGACAATATCTGCCCGGTGCCAGTTAACAGCACTTCCCTTACTTCGCTTTTTTTGCGAATCTGTTGAGTTACTCAATGTATTCACTCCGGGTTGTTAGTACCGGAGACATTAAAAGCGAGCAAAAGGAAGTTATCAAGTTCCTTTTATGGTTATTTGCGCTCATTTAACTAACGCTTTGATAAGAGGTGAAATTTTATGAGCAGTGAACAGATGACTGAGCCCTGTGATGCCGGAATGACGGACAGGGGGGAGTGGCTTACAGCAGAGCAGTTTGCCGGAATGGAAGGAATGCCGGGCACAGCGAAAGGGGCGCGGCTACGTCTGGAAAAGCTCACAGCCCTACATCCGGAAATCCGCCGCAAACGCACCAGTGGGAAGGGGTTTCTGTACCATATCAGCGCGGCAGGGATGGCGTTGAAAAGTGAGCGGGATGCGGCAGATACCTCAGCAGACGAGCAGCTTAACCTGTGGATACAGTTGTTCCGTACCATGAAACCGGCCTCTAGGGATAAACTTTTGCAGCAGGCTCTGGCTCAGGTTGCAAGGGACCTGTCTGAAGGAGGCGTTAACCAGTAACAAGTGAAGGAGTCGCTGGATAAGTGATAACAAGAATCACTTGCATTAATATATTGATTTTGTTATAATTTATACAGTGGCAGCCATCATGCGCTCAGCCACTGTATCACCACCATTCCGGCTGGTTCACAGCCATCACTTATCCCGGAAATTTACAATGACACTTCCTCGAGACGTTCATGCGTCCCGCCAGGGACAGCATGACTATTTGTGTGGCATCTACAGCCTGATTAATACCCTGAGTTACCTCTATGACGGCAGAGTAAGGCGGGAAAAATTAATGTACCGCCTGCTAAGCAGCTATAAGCGACGATGGGACTTATTTGATCTCCTGACGCTTGGCCTGGATGAAGAGCAGATGGACCACCTGATAGCAGATGTTCTGCTGAGAGGGCATTACGCCCAACATTATCCCCTCTATTTTCATACTCCCTTCCGTTATCGAACCTTGAGAACTCACCGAATATTTCATGATATCAGCGACTGGCTGGCTTCACCGGAGAATCAAGCGCAGCGCGTGGTGATTATGGGGACCACATGGCACTGGTCAGTGGTGGTTCGTACCGATGCTACCCGGTTGTTTTTGTTTGATAGCCTGGGGATACGCAGCCAGCGAAAGGACACGTTTTCAGTACAACCTGAGCTGAAGCGCCATACGTTGCTGCCGGATGCCATTTACTTTGTTGAACGTGAATTCTGAACTAAAAGGTAAGGAGTACATCATGACGTTTATCGCAAGTGATCGTAGCGGTCATTATCAGACGCTGGAGCCGGTTACCCGCGAACAGATTATCCGGTTTGCCCATTCTTTGCTGACCCGCCAGTTTCGCAATCGCCGAAAAATCACCTCATCTGAAGATGTACGTCAGTGGCTGGTGATGAAGCTGGCGCTTGAAAACCGTGAATCTTTTGGTGTGATAATGCTTTCACAGCAACATCATATTCTCGGCTACCAGACATTGTTTACCGGTACGCTGAGCCAGACGATGGTTTATCCCCGCGAAATAGTCAGCCTGGCACTGACGCACAACGCTGCTGCTGTGATACTGGTGCATAACCATCCCAGTGGTGAGCCTGAACCGAGCCAGGCCGATAAACTCATTACCCAAAAAATTACAGACGCACTGGCGTTGCTGGATATCCGCGTGACCGACCATCTCATTGTGGGAGGCGACAAAGCCTGGTCTTTCGCTGAACACGGGTTACTGTGAGTTACCTGGTTTAATACACATTAACCACGGTAATCTACGTTCGCCTTATCCCTTCATTTTTTAAACTGTAAATACTGAGGTTTTACCCATGAACATCAATGCCGTTATTCAACCGGCAGGCTTTGTGCTGCCTGTCAGTCTGCAGCTGTTCGACATGTTGATGGCAGAGGCGGGCGAAATACCTGCCAGTAAACATCGCGTCACCGCCGTTACGCTCAACTTCTGGGACCCGGACTACAGCGTGGAGCGGGGCGGTTATCACCCGGTGGAAATCCGGCTAGTTCACCAGGGGGACGAGTGGTGTCTGGACTACGCCACCGATTTTGGCTATGTCGGCAACGTTTATCCCGAGCTTGAGAAAATCATCGATATCAGCTGGTCGCAGGGCTATGTCTGGCACTGCCGTACAGGGGATTTGTCCCCGTCTGAGGCCCGGGCGCTATACACCCTGTGGGAGCGCAACTTCCTGAGCTATCACGCCAGCGGGGTCTACACCACCCGCGTGATGTGGGAAAGCTGAACTGAAGATAATAAAGCCCTGCCGGAGGCGTATCTCACTGGCTGGAATATGGAGACACAAATATGACCCATTCAACACATACACCGTCGCCAGCAACCCCCTGGTGGGGGCTCTGGCGTGATGTGACGCCGCTGTTTGGTGCACGACTGGTACAGGAAGGCCACAACCTACATTTTCTGGCCGACCGGGCCGGGTTTAGCGGTGTGTTCAGCGAAAGCGATGCACGCCATCTGGACCAGGCCTTTCCGCTGTTCATGAAGCAGATGGAAGGCATGCTGTTGTCTGGTGAGCTGGAGCCGCGCAGGGCGAAGGGCATCACACTGCAGGCGAAGGAACTGACTTGTGAGGCTGATACGCTTGGCTCCTGCGGCTATGTATATATCGCCATTTATCCCACTCCTGTCCCGGTTCCAGCAACACAGGACTGAACATATCCGTTCTCTCTTCTGCCGGGCGGATTTCCATAAGCGCGGGCCGGGTTGCCGTTCATGTTCGCGCCTTTTTCAATACTACCCACATTATCACGAGAATACTGTCATGAAAAAACAACCTGTCTCACCGACACGGGTGGCATCGTGCTGCCTGTCGCCTGCTGAAGTCTGGCGCACCCTGCTGACTCACCTGTTGGCACAGCACTACGGGCTTACCCTCAGCGATACGCCGTTTGGCGAGGAAGACACCATTCAGGCGCATATTGAAGCCGGTGTTCCCATGGCGGAGGCCCTGAATGCTGTCGTTGAGATGTATGATCTGGTACGCACAGACCGGGACAATGCGGGCTTTATCCTTGGCTCCCCATTGATTACTACTATTGATGTTCTCCGGGCGCGAAAAGCCACCGGGCTTCTGAATCGGGGAACGTATAAGGCCGTCAGCCATATCACGCAGGGGCGCAGGTCTGCCCCGGACCGCGCCACAATCGCTGAACCCGGAGCGCCGTTGCCGTTGCTGCCATCGGACACGTTCACCCGACAGGATGCGGAGCGTGTTGTGTCAGCGTATGACCGTGTCGCTATTGAGGATGACCAGCATACCCACTTTCGGCTGGCAATACGCGATGCTGAAGGTCAGCTTATCTGGCGGGTCTGGAACTTTGAGCCCGGAGCCGGGCAGGGTCTTAACCACTATCTGCAACGCTATGGCGTGAAAAAATGACCACGCAGGGCTGAATGACATTACCAGATGAATTGACTGCTTCCCCGGCCTGCATGGCCGGGATACTCCATTTTTCAGTATTAAGGATGATGTTATGACCTCGAACCACAAGGGCAGGCGCGCGGAAACTGTACGCCTGCAAAACGTCTCCACCACCAATCCGGCACAGCTTTGGCTGGCAGGTCTGGCGCCTGCCGGGCGCAAGGGGATGCAAAGCCAGCTTCGGCGCTGTGCCGGTATCCTGCTTCCGGGCTCGGATATCGACAGTTACCCCTGGCAGATGCTGAACTACACGGGGGTGATGCTGGTGCGCTCGGCGCTGCTGAATGAGGGCTATGCTGTTGCTACCGTGAACATGGCGCTGTCGGCGCTGAAATCAGTTGCCGGAGTGGCCTTCAGTATGGGGATACTGGATGCTGATATGCTGGAGCGGATACGCAACGTCAGGCGGGTCAGTGGTGACGGTTGTCGGCAGGGGCGTGCGCTGGCCCGCCATGAAATCCGGTCAATGCTGACGGCGGCAGCGACGTATTCCTCCGTGCGCTGTCAGCGCGAGCGGGCCATTTTATTGCTTCTGTGTGGTGCCGGGCTGCGTGCGGGTGAGCTGGTTGCCCTTAATGTTGAGGATATTGACGTCTCCACGGGGATCGTTTGGGTCAGGGAGGGGAAAGGGCGCAAAAGTCGTGATATTCACCTTGCCGTAAAGGTTTGGACACAGCTGCGGCGCTGGCTAAAGTGCCGGGGAGGGCATGAGGGGCCGTTATTCAGTCGTATCAGCTTGGCAGACCGGCTTGGGCCACGTAGGCTTACCACTACCGGATTGACGGGGCTGTTGGCACAGCTACGCCAGGCCGCTGGCGTGGACTATTTTACCCCGCACGACCTCAGACGAACGTTCATTACACAACTATTGGAACAGGGAACCGACCTCAACGTGGTACGCCAACTGGCAGGTCATGCCGATATCGCCACAACCACCCGCTATGACTACAGGGGCCGAGGTATGCTGGACAGGGCCTCCCGAGCGTTCTGTTGCTGGTAAATCGTAATGGGGGGGATGGCCTTCGTCACCTGCTGGCTAAACAATCAAACGGGGCCAGGGACTATTTTTGATGACTCACAGGCACGTCCAGGGCGGGCTTAGTGCTATGGGGAAGCCGGGAAAGTACGACCAACTCACCACTCCTGATGAATGACACTATCGTACTTCGCGGCCTGGGTATTCCAGAGATACTTGCAGTGTACAGTCTTACCGCCTGGCGCCTCTGCTGAGGCATCATTTTTCCAGTTGTATGTCATTATTTACATACTGACTAATATCATTTTCACTCCATTCCCCTTTCTTCCTATTCGGCGCTCTGTAGCTGCTTTCATTCATGATTTCAGCAACCTCTGCAAGTCTGCGTCTATGTGTATTACGCTGACCTTTCTCGTAAAGCTTGTTAATCATCGTCCGGAGAAAGAACTTATGAGGATTGTCTGTCGCTTCGCTGGCTCTGCACTCAGTGCCCAGATTTTTAGCCACAATGTCTGATACCACTTTTTCCCCTAAGCATGCTTCTGCCTGACTGTGGATACCGGCAGTGACAGCTATACTGCGGAACATATTGATTTCATCGCCCTTCATTTTACCTTCTGACAAGTTTTCCTGAAGTAACGCCAGTAATTCCAGTGTGGTTTCGTCAAGATAAACTTTCACCTGGGTCAGTCCCGCATCTGTCCGCATCTTTGTCGACCGCTGCTGGCGGCTCATCTGTTTTTTCCCTGCCATGTGTGGCTCCCTTCTTTAGCCATTTTAACCACTCTAGCATCTCCCATGTCTGGCCGACATTGATCATACACAAGTGTCGGCCCGACAATGAAACGTCTAACGTGCTTGCAGACGTCCCAAAACGTAGCCGCAGCTTCCGAATTTCGATCTTGTGAATAAGGCACTCCTTGAACTGCTCAAGAGTGCAGAAATATGAACGAGATGAAACTGGTGAAAATTCGGGTCGTACTGGAGCGCTGTGCGGTGAGCCGCGCCACGTTGTACCGGATGATTGAGAAAGGCACTTTTCCACGCCCTAAATCCCTGACTGGAGGGCGAGCGGTAGCCTGGCTGGAAAGTGACGTCAGTGAATGGATTGCTTCCCGCGTCACTACAGGAGGCTGCTGATATGTTTGGTGCAAAAGACCGCATTGCGCGATCAGTATACGTATCGCTGACAGAAGAAGAGCGCCAACTGGAAAAGCTGGCTCTCACCATTCCAGGGTTTGAAACCCGGGATCGGATGGAGAAAGAGCGCCAGTACCGTATAAGAGCAATACAAAAAGCTGTCCAGCAGGACAGGAATGATAACGAGAATGAAAGCAAAGAAGTCAGAAAAGCACACAAAAAGTGGCGAGGAAAGGCTCTTCGGCTAAAGAGGAAACTTAAAGCCTGTATGTTAGATAAGCCATGTGGCAGTGCTGCGTGCCCACAGTGCTTCCGCCTGCACAGGTTACGTAAACTGGCTGAACTGGCCCCGCTGCGGGGGTGTATGAGCGCGTACAGAGTGGTTACGCTGGTTTATTACGATGCCATGCTGGAAGAAGAGCAGATCAGTTGCTGGGACCATAAGAAATTCCGGGAACGGGTCTACAAGATGGTAAAAAGAGCCGGATTTACGGACAAAATAGTGGGGGGCTATGAGCTGGATTTTCACACCGATATTCAGCGCTGGATGCCTCATTTGCATCTGCTGATGCCAAGAGAGCCTGGCGCGCTCAAAACGCTAAGGAAGGCGATGAAAAGAGACAAAAATATACGGGCCAGAGCAGGGATAATTAGTCGACCAATGAAAAGCCAAAAACTAAGGGATTTTGATGCGCAGGTAACTTACTGTTTCAAGGGGATGTGGCAGGAAGTAAGACCCTACTCTGATGAGGTTGGCAAAAGGAGGACCCGCAAGCACAGGCTGCCACCTGTTCTACTGGCACGGGCGCTATGTAAGCAGGATGAGATGGGGTTTACTGGACTGACATTTACTTCTGGGGTGAGAACCCGTAAGTAGTTTGTCCATAAGACAGGATGTCCATAAGCGTTTAGACGCATGTAAGCCATCAGTTGATACACTCAATGGGTATGTATATCTATATGGGTGTATCAACACTATTCAGTGAATATCGTCGGTCATGGTGTCAGATTACATCTGGCTTAAATGTTTCACAGCCCAGATGTGTCCTCCAATAATAAGTAATGTTTCCATCAGTATCTGGTCCCATCCATACCTTTTGATTGAGAAAAAGCATTAGCACTTCTGTTCATGTGGGCGATTCCAGTAATCCACGACACGTCACCCGTATGTAGCCTTACAAGAGAAAAGACTTCGCAGTTTTCACTTCTTCTTGTCCTCTCCGCTTTTACGTGGACAATAGGGCAAAACCAAGAGGTAATAAAATGACTAATTTTTCTTCAATGGCGGCTTTCTTATGGTCCGTCGCTGACTTACTACGTGGTGATTTCAAGCAATCTCAGTATGGCAGAGTGATTCTGCCATTTACCGTTCTTCGTCGTCTTGAGTGCGTGCTTGCGCCTACCAAACAGGCTGTACTTGATAAGTTACCTGTGGTTGAAAAGCTTGATGAGAACGCTGCCGATGCAATTCTTCGCCACGCTTCCGGGCAACACTTTTACAATACTTCGCCGTTGGACCTCAGTAAGTTGGGGGAAACACAGCCACGACTTAATCTTGAACGTTACATTCGCTCATTCAGCTATGACGCGCGTGAGATCTTCGAACACTTTAAATTCTATGAGTTTATACAGCAGCTTGATGATGCCAATTTACTCTACAAAGTAGCCAAAAAATTTGCCGAGGCTGATTTGAGCCCTTCTTCTGTCAGTAACCACGATATGGGGCTGATATTTGAGGACTTGATCCGCCGGTTTGCAGAAGGTTCTAACGAAACGGCGGGTGAGCACTTTACGCCACGGGATATCGTGCGACTGACAACCTCTCTGGTGTTTGCGGACGACGATGCAGCGTTGACTAAACCGGGACTGATCCGCCGCATCTACGATCCTACTGCCGGGACAGGCGGCTTCCTTTCCAGTGGTATGGAATACCTGCATGGAATAAATCCCAGTGCCAGCCTTCGGGCCTATGGTCAGGAGCTAAACCCAGAGTCTTACGCTATCTGTAAAGCGGACATGCTGATCAAGGGACAAGATATCAGCAATATCAAGCTGGGTAATACCCTCTCTGACGATCAGCTCTGGAATGAGCGTTTTGATTACTGCCTGTCCAACCCACCGTTTGGCGTTGACTGGAAAAAGATTGATACCGTTATCCGCAAAGAACATAAAAAGGGCTACGATGGGCGTTTTGGACCCGGTTTGCCGAGAGTATCCGATGGTTCTTTGCTGTTCTTGCTGCACCTGATTAGTAAGATGAACGATAACAGCCGTATCGGGATCATTCTTAATGGTTCGCCACTCTTTACCGGAGGTGCGGGCAGTGGTGAAAGCGAGATCCGCCGCTTTGTGCTGGAACAGGATCTGCTGGATGCTATTGTCGCATTGCCGACCGATATGTTCTACAACACCGGGATTGCGACTTACATCTGGGTACTCAGCAATCATAAACCGAAAGAACGTAAGGGCAAGGTGCTGCTGATTAATGCCACGGAGCAATTTGCGCCGATGCGGAAATCTCTTGGTAGTAAGCGTAAAGAGTTAACGGAAGCGCAGATTGACGAGATTGTGAATCAGTATACGCGCTATCAACCTTCGGCTAATGTTAAGCTGTTTAAAACCTCTGATTTTGGCTATCGCCGTATTACGGTGGAAAGACCGCTTAAGCTGGCATTTTATCCACGCGATCTTGATCGTCGCGTAGCGTTGCTGGCGGATAAAGACTGGTCCAAATATGGTGATTTAGAGTTATTAGCCGCTCTGGATGCAATGGATGATAAATATTTAAGCCGGGAAAAATTCAAAAAAGCATTGCCGAAAGTTTCTGCTGCTCAGTTTAAGTTGTTGATAAAACACTTAAGTGAAACAGATGAGAATGCTGAAGTTTGTAAAACTAAGGGTAAGCCAGAACCTGACGCCAGTTTGCGTGATTATGAAAATGTGCCGTTGAGTGAATCTGTTGAAACGTATTTCACACGCGAGGTATTACCCTATATACCTGATGCGTGGATCGATATCGAAAAAACCGATCCTTATGATGGACAGGTCGGTTTAGTGGGTTATGAAATTCCTTTTAACCGCTATTTTTATCAGTATCAGTCGCCACGTTCCTTGGAAGAGATTGATCGCGACTTGGATGAAGTGAGCAGAGAAATTATGGTCTTGCTGGCGGAGGTACATTCGTGAAGTACAGAGCATATTCAGAATATAAAGACTCTTGTGTGGAATGGCTTGGAGAGATCCCTGCTAGATGGACACTTGAGAAATTCAAATACTTGTTCCAAGTAAGTAATGAAAAAAATGGTGTGGAGCCTGTTGGGCAGATGTTATCTGTATCCGGTTATAGGGGAGTAGAAGTAAAAGAGTACAATGATGAGGCAAAGAAAAGAACGCTTGAAGAAGTAGCAGAATACCGTGTTGTGAGAAAAGGGC
>NZ_POVL01000027.1 GCF_002939185.1 Enterobacter sichuanensis
CTTAACCGCGCAAGGACTGAGCACGGCGCAATATCTGCATACTGACAGCGGGATTATTGGTTTAACCAACTGCCCTGTGCTGCGTAAAACGTCCGTTGTCATTGATAATGGCTAACCCCTCTCCTGGCCTCAGACACAAAAACGCCGCAACAGATGCGGCGTTTTTTATGCTAACAACGATTAAAACGGGTAGTCGTGATAACCCATCTGTTCAGAAATTTTACGCGCGGCCGTGTGCAGAATCGCTACGTACTCGTGCAGACGCTCTTCGGAGAAGCGCAGGGTCGGGAAAGAGATACTCAGGCCCGCAATCACCACACCAAAGCGGTCAAACACCGGCACGCCGATGCAGCGCAGCCCTTCTTCCTGTTCTTCGTTATCCTCGCCATACCCCTGCTCACGCACCTGATCGAGCACCGTTAACAGCGCATCCGTATTGGTTATGGTTCGTTCAGTGCTGCGTTTGTACTCCACGCCCTCGAGGATCTGCTTCACCTCATCGCGATCGCGCCACGCCAGCAGAACCTTACCGATAGCGGTACTGTAGAGCGGGTTGCGACGTCCAATGCGTGAATACATACGCAGGTTATACATGGAGTCGATTTTATGGATGTAAACAATGCTGTCTTCATCCAGCGCGCCGAGATGGATGGTCTCTTTGGTCAGACGCGAGATTTCACGCATCTGAATATCAGCGCTGCGGATCAGGTCAACATTTTGCAATGCACGGGCGCCCAGCTCGAACAGTTTCAGCGTCAGAGAGTATTTTTCAGACTCGCCTTCCTGGGCAACGTACCCCAGTGACTTCATGGTTTGCAAAAAGCGATAAACGGTGCTTTTCGACATCATCACACGCTGCGACAACTCTGTAATACCAATCTCACGCTCTTCCCCGAGCGCCTGTAAGATGCCAAACACCTTCAGCACGGAAGAAACAGAATCTGGCTGTTTATCCAAATCCGCAATAGCCATTTACCACCTCATAGAGAGTGTTTTATAAAAATCAGAACCGGTTTTTATTATAAGTTCCCGTCATGTCACCTGCAATCAGTCCCCGTTTACTTCGTTACAAATCTGCGACATATCGCGCCAGTAACAGTGCTAAAATAGTTACCCTGAGAATAATTTCACGCTGAGCTTTTTACTCCTGATGGAAAAGAATCTTTCCGATGGTCTGCCTTTACCCCAGCGCTATGGCGCGATAGCAACCATCATTATTGGTATCTCAATGGCCGTCCTTGACGGCGCCATTGCAAACGTTGCCCTGCCAACCATCGCCAGCGACCTGCATGCCTCCCCGGCCAGTTCGATATGGATTGTTAACGCCTACCAGATTGCGATTGTGGTTTCGCTGCTTTCGTTCTCATTCCTCGGCGATATGTTCGGTTACCGTCGGGTGTATCAGTGCGGTCTGGTGGTTTTCACTCTCACCTCATTGTTATGCGCCCTGTCGGATTCACTGCATACCCTGACGCTGGCGCGCATTGCGCAAGGTTTTGGCGGCGCGGCGCTCATGAGCGTCAACACAGCGCTGATCCGCTTAATTTATCCGCAGCGCCATCTGGGCCGCGGGATGGGGATAAACTCGTTTATTGTCGCCGTCTCTTCCGCTGCCGGGCCAACCATCGCGGCGGCGATCCTGTCCGTTGCGTCCTGGAAATGGCTGTTTGCCATAAACGTGCCTTTGGGAATGGTGGCCATCTTCTTTGCCCTGCGTTTTCTTCCCGCGAACGGCCCGAAAAGCACCATGCCGCGCTTCGACGTGGCGAGCGCGGTGATGAATGCCCTCACCTTTGGTCTGCTGATCACCGCCCTGAGCGGTTTTGCGCAGGGGCAATCGTTGATGCTTACCGGGGTGGAACTCCTCGCGCTGCTGGTGACAGGCTTCTTCTTTGTTCGCCGCCAGCTTGCTCTGCCGGTGCCTTTACTGCCGGTTGATCTGCTGCGGATCCCCCTCTTTTCACTCTCCATATGCACCTCTGTCTGTTCGTTCTGCGCGCAGATGCTGGCCCTGGTTTCGCTGCCGTTCTTCCTGCAAAGTGTGGTCGGACGTTCAGAAGTAGAGACCGGGCTGCTGTTAACCCCGTGGCCACTGGCAACAATGGTGATGGCCCCGCTGGCGGGCTATCTGATCGAACGCGTTCACGCCGGTTTGTTGGGTGCGCTGGGGCTGGCGGTGATGGCGACGGGGCTTTTCGCGCTAGCACTGCTGCCGTCGTCGCCTTCAGACCTTGATATCATCTGGCGCATGGTGCTGTGCGGAGCGGGGTTTGGCCTGTTCCAATCCCCTAACAACCACACCATAATTACTTCGGCACCGCGTCATCGCAGCGGTGGGGCCAGCGGCATGCTGGGGACCGCGCGTCTGTTGGGACAAAGCACCGGTGCGGCGCTGGTCGCCCTGATGTTTAACCTCGCTGGCCAGAACGGCAACCATGTTGCACTTCTCACCGCCGGTGTACTTGCCACCCTTGCGGCTATCGTCAGCGGCCTGCGGGTGACCCAGCCCAGGGTTCAGGCATAAAAAAAGCCGGGCGGAGTGGTCTCCTGCCCGGCTTAGTACGCTGCTTTACTTACTTCAGGTATTCCCCACTGCGCAGCGCTTCAATACGCTTATCCAGCGGCGGGTGAGACATAAACAGCTCGCTCAGCGATTTTGATTTACCGTTGATGCAGAAGGCCATCATGCTGTTCGCTTCCTGCGGCTCGTAGCTGGTTTTCAGACGCTGCAGGGCAGCAATCATCTTCTCACGACCGACCAGCTTCGCAGAGCCGGCATCCGCGTGGAATTCACGGTGACGTGAGAACCACATGGTGATGATACTGGCCAGAATACCGAATACCAGCTCCAGCACCATTGAGACGGCAAAGTAGATCAGCGGGTTACCGTTGCTCTCTTCGCCTTCGTCGCGGTTCCCCCCCATAAAACCTGCCGCAATCTGCGCCAGAATACGGGAGATGAAGATAACGAAGGTGTTCACCACGCCCTGAATCAGGGTCATGGTCACCATGTCGCCGTTGGCAATATGGCTGATCTCGTGGGCAATAACCGCTTCGGCTTCGTCACGGCTCATGTTCTGCAGCAGACCGGTGCTGACGGCAACCAGTGACGCATCACGACGGGCACCCGTGGCGAAAGCGTTAATATCCGGAGCATGGTAAATGGCGACCTGCGGCATGGCGATCCCGGCCTGACGGGATTGCTGCGCCACCGTATTCATCAGCCACTGTTCCATATCGTTACGCGGTTGCTCAATGACCTCACCGCCTACCGATTTCAGTGCCATCCACTTCGACATCAGCAGGGAAATGAAAGAGCCACCAAAACCAAACAGCAGCGCCATAATCAACAGACCCTGAACGCTGCTCGACTGAATTCCTGTCAGGCTTAGCACGAGCCCGAAAACCACCATCACCGCCAGGTTGGTGAGCAGGAAGAGCGCGATTCGCATCATAATTTTCTTTTTACCTCAGTTTAACAAAACGCACTATGCGATTACCCACATCGTATGGGTATTACGGCTATTTTCAAGCATCCGGCGGGCGTAAGTCACCAGAAAGACACAACTTTACACAATTGGAAAGCTGGCTGACGGAAGGATGCAGAACAAAAAGAAACAGGCACAATCTCTTGTGCCTGTTGGGAGATTATTTTGCCGGAGCGGGCTGCTCGGCTGGCTTCTCTTTTTCCAGATTCGCCAGGTCAAGTGCGATATGCACCGTCTCGTCCAGATACGGATCCGGCTCCTGGTAATCTTTAGGCAGATCGTCCAGTTTCTTGAGCAACGGCTTGCCTTCGCGTTTGAAGCGGTCGTTGATACGCGCCAGACGGGTTGCGTCATCCTCGTTGTTCTCTTTCTCACGCTGAGCGTAGTTCAGAGAAACAATATTCCGTTTATCCTTCATGGCATTGAAGCGAGCAATGTCCTTCATGATGTACTGGAACTCAGGATCTTTCGCGATGCGTTCGTTATGGTCTTTCAGCAATTCCGGACCAAACTGGGTCATATCACCGGCTTTGACATAGGTCGCGGCATTGATGCTGTCCCACGGCAAGGCGTTATCTTCAAACTTCTCGCCGGTTTCCGTCTCTTCCGTGCCTGTCGGCATGATGATGTCTGGCGTCACGCCTTTACGCTGCGTACTGCCGCCATTCACGCGGTAGAATTTCTGAATGGTGTACTGAACCGACCCCAGCGCTGGCCATTCCGGACGCAGCATCTGATCGTAAATACGGTTCAGGGAACGGTACTGCTGAACGGTCCCTTTACCGAACGTCGGTTCGCCCACAATCAGCGCGCGACCGTAATCCTGCATGGCAGCGGCAAAGATTTCAGACGCGGACGCACTGAAGCGGTCAACCAGGACCACCAGCGGGCCTTTGTAGTAAACCACGCCGTCGTTGTCGGCATCTTCACGGACTTTACCGTTATTATCGCGGACCTGAACCACCGGACCAGAAGGAATAAACAGTCCAGAGAGTGAAACCGCTTCCGTCAGCGCACCGCCGCCGTTACTGCGCAGGTCGATAATTACGCTGCTGACGTTCTGCTTTTCAAGCTTCTGCAGCTGCACTTTCACATCGTCGGTCAGCCCCACATAGAAGCCCGGAATATCCAGGACTCCCACCTTCTCTTTACCCACGGTTTTCACCGACATTTTCACCGCGCGGTCTTCCAGACGGATACGCTCACGGGTCAGGGTAACGATACGGGTTTTGGTACCTTTTCCGGCTGGCAGAATTTCCAGACGAACCTTGCTGCCTTTCGGGCCTTTGATCAGCGCAACCACGTCATCAAGACGCCAGCCGATCACATCAACCATGTTCTGGCCGGTTTGACCCACACCGACAATACGATCGCCGACGCTGATCGCTTTACTCTTGGATGCCGGACCACCTGCGACCATCGAATTGATCACCGTGTAATCATCATCCATCTGCAGCACCGCGCCGATACCTTCCAGAGACAGGCTCATTTCAGTATTGAACTGTTCGGTGTTGCGCGGAGAGAGATAGTTGGTGTGCGGATCGATTTCGTGCGCAAAGGCCGTCATGGCCAGCGAGAAGACGTCCTCACTGTTGGTCTGCGCCAGACGACGAATGGCAAATTTGTAACGGCGCGTCAGCGTGTCACGGATCTCTTTTTCATCTTTGCCCGTGAGCTTCAGGCTCAGTTCGTCGTATTTCACTTTGCCGTCCCACAGCGCATTCAACTCGGCTTCATCTTTCGGCCAGGGTGCTTTACTGCGGTCCAGATTAAAGGTGTCGTTGCCGGTAAAGTCCATCGGACGTTCCAGCACTTTCAGCGCGTACTGATAGCGTTCGAAGCGGCGCTTTTGCGACAGGTTGTAGAGATCGTAGAACAGATCCAGCTTGCCTGAACGCAACTCGTCACCCACCTCGGATTTACGCTTAGCGAACTGCTCGACATCACTGGCGAGCAAAACGTTATGGCTGTAATCCAGCAAGTTCAGATAGCGGTCAAAGATTTTGGCCGAGAAGGCCTGATCGAGATCGAACTGACGATAGTGCGAACGGGTAAAACGTGAGGTCACGCGCTCGCTCACCGTCGCGTGCTGCGTCTCTTCCTTGAGTACCGGAATTTGATCAACACGGGTGATATCGTCCACTGCAAAAGCATGACCTGTTATGGCAAACAGGCCCGCCAGCGCGGTGAGCTTAAAAAAAGTGTTCATGCCAGGCTTGGCCTCCGTTTCAGAACAACAAGTGTTCTGCGCGTACAATCATTGACATACCAGAAGTCAGCTGTACACGGACGCCATCTTTGGTGATTTCCAGTACGGTGGCGTCCATAGCATTGTTACCCGCTTTCACCTTCAGTGCCTGACCTACGCTCAGAGCGTTAATGTCAGAAACTGGAGTGTGGCGCGGCTCTTCACGAGGGGCGCGCGGGGCTTGAGCTGCTGGTTTGTCAGCACGCGGTTTGCGATCGTTGTTGTCGTTGCGACGTGGCGCAGGACGAGGTTTACGCTCGCGACGAGGCGCGTCTTCCTGACCATTAGCCGCTGCGGCTTCACGTTTTTTCGCTTGCTGTTCAGCACGTTGTGCCTGAACGCGTGCTTTGGCTTCTTCCAGCTGTTTACGCGCGTGCTCTACGTGCTGCTCGTCCAGCTCACCACAAGGATTGCCGTCGAGATCCACACGGGTCGCGCCCGGTTTGATACCGTACAGATAACGCCAGCTCGAAGTATAAAGACGTAAGGCGGAACGCAGCTGAGTTTTGCTGAGGTTCATTTCCCCCTCAACGCGCGCTACCAGATCCTGAAAAATACCGACTTTCAGGGGACGAGCTTCGCCTTCAGCGCTGAAGCACTGTGGGAAACGCTCGGCCAGAAATGCGATAACTTCTTTACTGCTATTCAACTTAGGTTGATTTTCCATGAAATTTCCTGATTACAACGGACGTTGCCAACAAGCGCAGGCATGAACAGGCGTCATTATAATGACGCTATCCGTAAATGCTACGTTATCCGTTGATTATCCTGCGACGCTCGCAAAGAATTTTTGATAATCGGTTGCTGCGAGTACGTTTTCCAGATTCGCCACCAGCTCGCGCAGCCCCTGTTCGTCCTCGGTTGTAAAGCGACTGAAGACCGTACTGTCGATGTCCAGAACGCCAATAATCTGATTTTTTACCACCAGCGGCAGAACGATTTCAGAATTACTGGCGGCATCACAGGCAATGTGACCGTCAAACGCATGCACATCTTCCACACGCTGTACCTGATTCTCAGCCACCGCGGTGCCGCAGACACCACGACCAACTGGAATGCGCACGCAGGCCAGTTTGCCCTGGAACGGGCCAAGCACCAGCGTTTCCCCTTCCAGGAGGTAAAAGCCAGCCCAGTTCACGTCAGAGAGACGTTCAAACAGCAATGCGCTAGTATTTGCCAGAGTGGCTAAGAAGCTGGTCTCACCCGCCATCAATGCCTTAAAATCGCGGTTCAGATCCGCGTAGAATTCTGTTTTGTTCATTATTCAATCACTTAGTTGTCTTACAAAATTACCGCATAGCCTATTAAAATAAGCATTAAATGCGCTCATGCTCAAGATGAATCCGTTCATGAGTTATTATAACTTTCAACAATACTTATTTGTGCGCAGCTGATGGCCTTAAAAACAACCAAAATTACGCCGAAAAAAAAGATAACTGTCCATACGGTAAGCCAGGCTTTGCCCCGTGCACATTATCAGCGTTGCCCTCAGTGCGATACGCTTTTTATGTTGCCGAAGATGAAATCGCACCAAAGTGCCTTTTGTCCCCGCTGCGACGCCAAAATCCGTGACGGCCGCGACTGGTCGTTAACCCGCCTCGCCGCCATGGCGGTCACCATGCTTCTGCTGATGCCGTTTGCCTGGAGCGAGCCGCTGCTCAAACTTTACCTGCTCGGCGTGCGTATCGACGCCAACGTGCTGCAGGGGATCTGGCAAATGACGCGTCAGGGCGATCCACTGACCGCGGCCATGGTGCTGTTCTGCACCGTTGGCGCACCGCTGGTGCTGGTCGCCGCCATTGCTTATCTCTGGTTTGGCAACATTCTGGGCATGAACCTGCGCCCGGTGCTGCTGATGCTGGAAAAGCTGAAAGAGTGGGTGATGCTGGATATCTACCTGGTGGGCGTGGGCGTGGCGTCAATAAAGGTACAGGATTATGCGTTTCTGCAGCCGGGCGTCGGGCTGTTTGCCTTCATTTGTCTGGTCTTGCTCAGTATCCTGACGCTGATCCATCTGAATGTGGAGCAGCTCTGGGAGCGCTTTTACCCTCAGCGCCCCGCGACCCGCCCCGATGAGAATCTTCGGGTTTGTCTGGGCTGCCACTATACCGGCTTTCCCGACGCGCGCGGCCGCTGCCCGCGGTGCCATATCCCGTTGCGGCTGCGGCGCAATAACAGTCTGCAGAAATGCTGGGCCGCGCTGATTGCCTCTCTGGTCTTCCTGATCCCGGCCAATATGCTGCCCATCTCCATCATCTATGTGAATGGCGGACGTCAGGAAGATACCATTCTCTCGGGGATCATCTCGCTTGCACACAGCAACATCGGCGTGGCGGCAATCGTCTTTATCGCCAGTATTCTGGTGCCGTTTACGAAAGTGATCGTGATGTTTACCCTGCTCATCAGTATTCATTTTAAATGTGAGCAAGGTTTGCGCACCCGTATTCTGCTTCTGCGATTCGTGACCTGGATTGGCCGCTGGTCAATGTTGGATCTGTTTGTGATTTCGCTGATGATGTCGCTCATCAATCGCGACCAGCTACTTGCTTTTACAATGGGACCCGCGGCTTTTTATTTCGGCTCTGCGGTGATATTGACTATTCTTGCTGTGGAATGGCTGGATAGCCGCTTACTTTGGGATGCACATGAGTCAGGAAACCCCCGCTTCGCCGACTGAAGCGAGAATTAAAACTAAACGCCGCATTTCGCCATTCTGGTTGCTGCCTGTCATCGCGCTGATGATTGCGGGCTGGCTTATCTGGACGAGCTATGAAGATCGCGGAAGCACTGTGACCATCGATTTCCAGACCGCTGACGGCATCGTTGCCGGGCGAACCCCTGTTCGCTTCCAGGGGGTCGAAGTCGGTACGGTTCAGGACATCTCCCTTGGAAAAGGGCTGAACAAGATCCAGGTGCGGGTCAGTATCAAATCTGACATGCAGGATGCCCTGCGCAGCGAAACGCAGTTCTGGCTGGTGACCCCGAAAGCCTCGCTGGCCGGTGTCTCCGGGCTGGATGCGCTGGTGGGCGGTAACTATATCGGCATGATGCCGGGCAAAGGTGAGCCCCAGGATCACTTTGTTGCGCTGGATACCCAGCCCAAATACCGTCTCAATAACGGCGATTTGATGATCCATCTGCAGGCGCCGGATCTCGGCTCGCTGAACAGTGGCTCCCTGGTCTATTTCCGTAAAATCCCGGTTGGCCGCGTGTACGACTACGCCATTAACCCGAACAAACAGGGCGTCACCATTGATGTGCTGATCGAACGTCGCTTCACCAACCTGGTGAAAAAAGGCAGCCGCTTCTGGAACGTCTCCGGAGTGGATGCCGATCTCAGCCTGAGCGGTGCGAAGGTGAAGCTGGAGAGTCTGGCGGCACTGGTGAATGGCGCCATTGCCTTTGATTCCCCGGAAAACTCAAGCCCGGCCACCGCCGACGACACGTTCGGGTTATACGCTGACCTGGCGCACAGCCAGCGCGGGGTGATTGTCAAACTGGCCCTGCCCGATGCGAAAGGGCTAAAAGCCGGCTCAACGCCGCTGATGTATCAGGGGCTGCAGGTGGGTCAGCTCACCAAAATGACCCTCAATCCGGGCGGCTCGGTCACCGGCGAGATGACGGTCGATCCGAGCGTGGTCGATCTCCTGCGCGAGAAGACACGTATCGAAATGCGCAGTCCGAAGCTCTCCCTGAACGACGCCAACATCAGCACCCTGCTCACCGGCAATACGTTTGAGCTGATCCCCGGTGAAGGTCAACCCAGCAACAGCTTCGTCGTTGCCCCGGCGGATAAAGCCCTGCTGCAAAAACCGGGGGTGGTGACGGTCACGCTCAATGCCCCGGAAAGTTACGGTATCGAAGCCGGACAGCCGTTGATTTTGCATGGCGTGCAGGTGGGTCAGGTGCTGGAGCGTACGCTCTCTGCGAGTGGCGTGAGCTTCTCGGTCGCCATCGATCCGCAATATAGCGACCTGGTGCACGGCGACAGTAAATTCGTGGTGAACAGTCGCGTCGACGTCAAGGTAGGTCTGGACGGCGTGGAGTTCCTCGGTGCCAGCGCCAGCGAATGGGTTAACGGCGGCATCCGCATTTTGCCGGGCGATAAAGGCCCCGTGCGCGACAGCTACCCGCTATACGCGAACCTCGAAAAAGCGATTGAGAACAGCCTGAGCGATCTTCCTACCACCACGCTGACATTAAGCGCCGAGACGCTGCCGGACGTACAGGCAGGTTCCGTTGTGCTCTACCGCAAGTTTGAAGTCGGGGAAGTGATCACCGTTCGCCCACGTGCGGACGCGTTTGATATCGAGCTGCATATCAAGCCCGAGTACCGCAAGCTGCTGACGCCAAACAGCGTCTTCTGGGCCGAAGGTGGCGCGAAAGTTCAGCTCAACGGTAATGGGCTGACCGTGCAGGCTTCCCCGCTCTCACGCGCGCTGCGCGGCGCGATTAGCTTCGATAATCTCAGCGGTGCGGGTGCCAATCTGCGTAAAGGCGATAAGCGTATTCTCTTCCCGTCGGAAACCGCCGCGCGTGCCGTGGGAGGGCAAATTACCCTGCACGCGTTTGATGCCGGTAAGCTGGCGGAAGGCATGCCAATCCGCTATCTGGGCATTGATATCGGGCAGATCCAGAAGCTGACGCTCATCACCTCGCGCAACGAGGTGCAGGCCACCGCCGTGCTGTATCCGGAATATGTGCAGACCTTTGCGCGCACGGGTTCACGCTTCTCCGTCGTCACACCGCAGATTTCGGCCGCGGGCGTGGAACATCTCGACACCATCCTGCAGCCGTATATCAACGTTGAGCCCGGCCAGGGCAATGCGCGTCGTGATTTTGAACTGCAGGAAGCCACAATCACTGACTCGCGCTACCTGGGGGGTCTGAGCATTGTGGTGGAAGTGCCGGAAGCCGGATCGCTGAGCATCGGTACGCCGGTCCTGTTCCGCGGCATTGAGGTGGGGACGGTTACGGGCCTGACGCTCGGTACACTCTCCGACCGCGTGATGGTGGCGTTACGCATCAGCGAACGTTACCAGCACCTTGTCCGCAACAACTCGGTATTCTGGCTGGCATCCGGCTATTCACTGGACTTCGGCCTGACAGGAGGGGTGGTGAAAACCGGCACCTTCAATCAGTTCATTCGCGGTGGCATTGCCTTTGCCACGCCGCCGGGAACGCCGCTGGCGCCGAAAGCGCAGCCGGGTAAACACTTCCTGCTGCTTGAAAGTGAACCAAAAGAGTGGCGTGAGTGGGGAACGGCCCTGCCGCGTTAATCTGAAAGGCTCCGGTGTCAACGCGCCGGAGCCTTTATGTTACACTGCGCACCTGAACTTTTCCCTGTGGTGTGCCCGTGGCTCAAAACTCCGTATTTCTTCCTGAACAATTCCTGGCGCAGATGCGCGAGGCGCTTCCCTCTCATCTCTCATTAGACGACTTTATTGCCGCCTGCCAGCGTCCGCTGCGCCGCAGTATCCGCGTCAACACGCTGAAAATCAGCGTCGATGATTTTCTGACGCTGGTCGCGCCCTACCGCTGGCAGCTTACGCCAGTCCCGTGGTGTGCTGAGGGGTTCTGGATCGAGCGCGATGATGAAGATGACGTGCCGCTGGGCAGTACCGCTGAACATCTGAGCGGTCTGTTCTATATTCAGGAAGCCAGTTCGATGCTGCCGGTTGCCGCCCTGTTCGCGGATGGCAAAGCACCTGAACGCGTAATGGATGTTGCCGCGGCTCCTGGCTCGAAAACCACGCAAATTGCCGCCCGTATGGGCAATCAGGGGGCGATCCTCGCCAACGAGTTTTCCGCCAGCCGGGTGAAAGTGTTGCATGCCAACATCAGCCGCTGCGGTATTCATAATGTTGCCCTCACCCACTTCGACGGACGCGTCTTTGGCGCCGCCTTACCGGAAGCTTTCGATGCCATTCTGCTGGACGCCCCCTGCTCCGGCGAAGGGGTGGTGCGTAAAGATCCTGATGCGTTAAAGAACTGGTCGGTGGAAAGCAACCTTGAGATCGCCGCCACACAGCGCGAGCTGATCGACAGCGCCTTTCACGCCCTGCGCCCGGGTGGCACACTGGTTTACTCCACCTGCACCCTCAACCGCGATGAAAACGAAGACGTCTGTCTGTGGCTGAAAGCGCAATACCCGGATGCGGTCGACTTTCTGCCGCTGAACGATCTGTTTGCCTCAGCCGGTGAAGCGGTCACCCCCGAAGGTTTTCTTCACGTCTTCCCGCAGATTTACGACTGTGAAGGGTTCTTTGTGGCGCGTCTGCGTAAAACGCAGGCGGTGGCTCCCCTCCCTGCACCTAAATTCAAGGTTGGTACTTTCCCGTTTGCGCCTCTTAAAGGTCGCGATGCCGCACTGCTTATCGCGGCCGCCAGCCAGGTTGGGCTGGTATGGGATGAAAGTCTGCACCTCTGGCAGCGCGATAAAGAAGTTTGGCTTTTCCCGGCGAATATCGAACCGCTGATTGGTAAAGTGCGTTTTTCGCGCATCGGGATCCGCCTGGCGGAAGTGCATAACAAAGGCTACCGCTGGCAGCACGAGGCCGTCATCGCACTTGCCGGGTGCGAGAATACTTTTGCCCTCACGCATCAGGAAGCCGAGGAGTGGTACCGCGGTCGCGATGTCTACCCGGCGAGCACCCCGGCAGGCGATGAAGCAATCGTGACGTATCAGGGGTACCCGCTGGGACTGGCAAAAAAGGTCGGCTCCAGACTAAAAAACAGTTATCCGCGCGAACTGGTCCGCGATGGTCGTCTGTTTACCGGTAACGATCGCACCGACTAAAAAAAGCGCACTTTTTTACTGGCGATTTTGCTCTCCTTGTCTACGATAAAAAATGGGTGACCGTACTGGTCATACCAGATTTTGACAACCGACCCGGAGAGCACTATGACGAAAACCAGCGTGCGTATTGGCGCTTTCGAAATCGACGACGCAGAACTGCGCGGCGAAGCACAAGGCGATCGAACGTTAAGTATTCCCTGCAAATCAGACCCGGATTTGTGCATGCAACTCGATGCGTGGGATGCCGACACCAGCGTCCCGGCAATACTTGATGGCGAACATTCTGTCCTTTACCGTGAGCATTACGATAGCAAAACCGATGCCTGGGTCATGCGCCTTGCCTGACCTAAAGAGAACCCGCCCGAAGGCGGGTTATTTATTACTGCAGTTGCGCCAGCGTAAAGTAACCGTCAAAAACGGCCCCCGTATCAATGTAATGAAGATTATTAAAATCATACCGTCTGTCGACGGGCGTATGGCCGAACCAGAAATGATCCGCGCCGCTGATACCCTGCCCTTTACCCACCATAAAGCCCATCAGCCGATCGCGGTCCCATAAAACGCGCTGGGCGCTGACCGGTTTTTGCCAGCGGTATTCTGCTGCCGGATAATCGGCATGGGCAATCACATTCAGGCCGTTAGCGCAGGTTATCTCAATAATATGCGGTAAATCGCGGCAGGCTTCGAGTAACGACAGCGCGAGCTGTTGCTGGTCGCGTTCAAGTTGCGCAAACCACATTCCGCCATTCATCGTCCAGAGAGAAAAATCGTTATTATCCAGACTGTCGAGAGCCATTTGCTCGTGGTTGCCACGTACGGCACGAAACCATTTTTCATTGATAAGCTGTAATGATTTAACACTGTCTGGACCACGATCAATCAAATCGCCCACAGAAATCAGTAAATCCTCAAACGGGTTAAAATGACGGCATTTGAGCTCGTCTAAAAGCCGCTGATAACAACCGTGAATATCGCTAACAACCCAGATGTGACGCCACATCCGCCCCTCTATTCGCTGGTACATAAGGCCCTCCTGTTAACAGTATAGCCGCAGCAGAAATGACCGAAGATCGCCAGGGCTCTCGCAAAATCAAACAAACGCTAAACCAAACGGAAATAAAGGTCCGCGCACTATTAATCACTTTTTACTGGCTCTTTAGAATAAGGGGAGATAAAAACGAGGGCCTTCACGTGTCTAATACAGAACTGCATAACGATGTTTTCTATCCACATCGCACACATATTATTTCTGAGCTGGTGAAAGGCAAACGGACTCCTGGGCCAATCTGGCAGAAACGCGAATATCGCCTCAAGTTCCTTCTGCGTTCGCTTCTGTTCTGGTCCTCCACCCATCGCATGCTGGAAAGCCTTGTAGGTCGCGACGATTTCGACAGACTGCTGGCCTCTCAGGTGACCTTACCGAGCAAGACCCATCGGCAGTACCTGATGCGCGGCCTGACGGCGAACGATCGCGCTGACGCTATCATTCACCACTATCACTGGATTGATAGCCTGAAAGAGAAGGGCCTGGTCCAGGCGCTGACCAGCCCGCATGAGCAAGTGATTGTCCAGTTCAGGGCCAAAAACGACGCGATCTATACCGTCAATGCCTCTTGTGCCGGAAAAGCCGAGCGCGAAGGCGAAAGCACGCTGTGGCTGCGCGATAGCGAGAATACGCTACTTGCCAGCCTCACCTTCAGCGTTGCGCGCAGCAATGGCCAGCGGGTCATCGTGATAGGTGGACTTCAGGGCCCCCGCCGCAACGTCTCGCGGGATGTCATTAAGCAGGCCACCCGCGCCTGCCACGGTCTGTTCCCAAAACGGCTGCTGATGGAGGTGATTTTCCAGCTGGCGGCACAGTCATCAGTGCGGGCAATTTTTGCCGTCAGCGATGAAGGACACGTTTTCCGCGCCTTGCGCTATCGCCTCAGTAAAGGTCGCCACTTCCACGCCAGCTATGATGAGTTCTGGGGATCGCTGGACGGTAAAAAACTTTCCTCCTTCTGCTGGCAACTCCCCCTGCAGATGGAGCGCAAATCCCTTGAGGACATTGCCAGTAAAAAGCGGGCCGAATACCGCCGTCGCTTTGAACTGCTTGATGAAATTGAGGCGTCCGTTAAATCGCGCTTTTAAGCCCGGCATTGCCATTTACTGACGCGACACGAAAATTTAACAAAACAGGCAAAAAGGGCTGGACTTCCGCATGCTGTGTTGTGTTATGTTTTAGCTGGACGTACAGGAAGTGCGCGCTGTATGAGAAAGACATTACCAGGAATATTCTTTCACTTTCATACAGATAAAAAGAGACCGAATACGATTCCTGTATTCGGTCCAGGGAAATGGCTCTTGGGAGAGAGCCGTGCGCTAAAAGTTGGCATTAATGCAGGCTAAGTCGCCTTGCCTTTTAAGAATAGATGACGACGCCAGGTTTTCCAGTCAACAGTTAAAGCGGCTGGAAAAAAAGCGTCAGAGCATCATTAAACGAAAAAAACCGCAGTGCTTTCGCAAGCATCTGCGGTTTTTTATTGGAAACCTGAACGTTAGCAGAGCTTATCCGCGCGCTCAATAAACGGTGCCAGACTCATCTTCTGCCCCGGGTGGGAAGGATCGTCAATCTGGATCACGCTGACAGGCTGCCCGCTACTCTTCCCGCTGGCCACCTGCTGCTCGGCGGTATCATTCAGCGGGTATTGCACCAGCGTACTCGGGTTGATGGCATACAGCGCATGGCCCGGACGGCAGGTCAGCATCACCTCTTCGCGATTAAACGCCCATTTGTCCTTACCCACTTCGAAACGGCTGACGGTGATAACCTGTGGTGCAGCAAGCGCGCTCCCCGCGCAGGCCAGCAATACAAGAGAAAGTACTGTCTTTTTCATATGATATTTAACCTTGTCAGAAGGGTTCCCAGGTGGCGAACAGGCTTACCGTTGCCAGTACCAGCGCCCCCAGCACCACTTCTGCCTGTGTCATCCTGATAAAAATCTGTTGTGCCCGTCCGGTTTCCGGACGGAACCGTGGCACCAGAAAATACCGATTTGCCAGCGCAATTACCACCATCAACGCCACCAGCGCACATTTGAACAACAATAACTGTACATAACCAGCCTCCCAGGGAATCTGGAGGCCGAGTATCATTAGCGCGTTAACCACCCCGGTGAGCAGCACGCCGGCGACGGCGTAATGGCCCACGCGTGAGAAGCGCATCATGGTGTAGATGGCGGCAGTCTGCCAGCGCCCTTTGGCCAGACGCATGCAGAACAGCAGCGGCAGTAATCCCCCCAGCCAGGTGGCGGCACAGATCAGGTGAACAGCATGATTAAGACGCTGCAAAGCCCCCATCGCCCCCTCCAGCATCGCCGCGTGTCCTACCCCGGCCAGCAGGATAAGCTGCCCCATTGCCAGCAGCAGCAGTCGCGACCCTTTCAGTGGCGCGAGCCATGCGGCGCCGACCGCGATCGCCGCGAGAATAATCTGCCACAGCCAGACGCTACCAAACTGCGTACCCAACACGCTTTGCCAGACCTGCGGGGCAAACACATCTCCCCAGCCGCTTCCCATCAATCCGCCCTGAAGCATAAACATGAGAAGTGCGGCCGCCAGGCTGATTAGGGAGGCCACTTTCTGCTGCGCCTGAAAACGCCGTGACATTAAACGCTGGAGAGAGGAAGGTGCAAACCAGACGCTGTAAAGCGCATTGCCAAAAACCAGCATCAGCGCCCCAAAGTGGATAAAGCGCAACCCGATGTAAATCAGCGACAGCATGCTATTTCACGCTAAAGTGATAGCTGCCTTTGGTTTTATGGCCATCAACCGAGACCACATGCCAGTCGACCTGGTAAGTCCCTGGCGTCAGCGGTTGTTCCAGCGGTACGGTAAGCTGAGTTTTATTCTTTTCGTCTCGCGTAGCGGTACCGGCCCTGATGACCTGTTTTTGCGCATCCGTTACCACTACACCGCTAAAACCGGGTTCGATACCTTCCGAAAAATTCAGCGTCAGGCTCTGCGGTGCGCTCACCTGGCTGTCTGCCGCCGGGATAGTCTGTTGAAGATGCGCATGCGCAAGCACCGAGGGAGAAATCACTGTAGAGGCGAGAAAAACCAGTGCGCATGCCGCGCGGGAAGCGGAGAAACCCATCGCAATCATTCCTTTTTGTTATGTCTGTATGCTAAAGAATAACGCTGTATAATAAACGAGTCGAGGATCATCCCGCCTCCGCTTGTCATCGTCGCGCAATCGCGGTAACGTTGCCGCCGCATAATAAGGAGAAGGTAATGAAGATCAATCTGGCCGCCCTTCCTCAGGACGAGATGGATAAAGTGAATGTCGATCTCGCTGCCGCTGGCGTCGTTTTCAAAGAGCGTTACAACATGCCCATCGTGGCGGAAGTTGTTGAACGTGAACAACCTGCCCATCTGCGGGACTGGTTCCGTGAAAGATTAATCGCCCACCGTCTCGCCTCGGTCAATCTTTCCCGTTTGCCGTACGAGCCTAAAGTTAAATAAGCTTAACGACTCGTTACACTTCCTTACGCTGAATCTGGCAGGATAAGAAAACCCTGATTAAATTAGGTGTATTCTTAAATCCCTGCGACTCAGTGTATAAGGAAGTCACGATGTCACATTGGAATATAGCGGCAGCCCAGTATGGCGGGCAGCACCAGAGTATCGATGACCATGTTACGCACCACCTTCGCTTCATTGCGGAAGCCGCGCGGCAACGGTGTGATTTGCTGGTCTTCCCTGAACTCTCATTAACGGGATCCGGGACGTCGACGCTACCTCCCCCACCCGGCGACGCGCAGCTGGATCCCCTGCTTGACGCGGCTCATTTTTACCGGATTACGGTGATTGCCGGCCTCCCCGTTGAGCGCAATGGTCTGCGCCAGAAAGGCCTCGCGCTGTTTACCCCCTCTCGCCAGCGCGTTTTGCGCTATCCGCAAGGTAGCGGTGCCAGCCTGATGCCGGGGGATAAACACCTGAGCATCATGGATGCACAAGCCGATTCGCCGAATCTCGACCCGAGGGCAACACTCTTCACCAGCTGTCAGTCGGTGCGGGATTACCGCTGGCGACAGTCCATCAGCACCCTTCAACGCTTCGCGCATAAATATGCCATAGCTGTGCTCATGGCGAATGCCGGTAGCGGCAGCGCGCTGTGGGATGATAAAGGCCAGCTGATTGTCCGCGCGGATAACGGTGAGTTACTGTTGACGGGCTCGCTCGGCAGACAGGGTTGGCAAGGCGATATCATTCCTTTAGGCTAGGCGTTTTAAGCTCAGGAGTGTTCAATGCTGCGCGTCATCGATACCGAAACTTGCGATCTTCAGGGCGGAATAGTGGAAGTGGCCTCTGTCGACGTGGTTGACGGAAAAATCGTCAACCCAATGAGCCATCTGGTGCGTCCCGATCGCCCCATCAGCCCTCAGGCGATGGCTATCCATCGTATTACCGAATCGATGGTGGCGGATAAACCGTGGATCGAAGACGTGATTCCCCACTATTACGGTAGCCCGTGGTACGTAGCGCATAACGCCAGCTTTGACCGTCGCGTGCTGCCGGAGATGCCCGGGGAATGGATTTGTACCATGAAGCTGGCGCGTCGCCTCTGGCCGGGGATCAAGTACAGTAACATGGCGCTGTACAAGTCCCGTAAGCTCAGCGTCCGCACGCCTGAGGGGCTGCATCATCACCGCGCCCTGTATGACTGCTATATCACCGCCGCGTTACTCATCGATATTATGAACACCTCCGGCTGGACGCCGGATGATATGGCGACCATTACCGGACGCCCCGCGCTGCTGACCACGTTTACCTTTGGTAAGTACCGGGGCAGAGCGGTGTCGGATATTGCCGATAAAGACCCGGGCTATTTGCGCTGGCTGTATAACAACCTCGACAAAATGAGCCCGGAACTGCGTCTGACGCTGAAACATTATCTGGGCGAAGCTTAACGCTCTGCACGGCCTGGCAGCGTCTCCTGCGCCAGGCCAATCAAAAAGGCGTACTCCAGCGCCACCCCTTCATACGATTTAAACCGTCCCGACTTCCCGCCGTGTCCGGAATCCATATCGGTACAGAGCAGCAACAGATTATCGTCGGTTTTCAGCTCCCGCAGTTTTGCCACCCATTTTGCCGGCTCCCAGTATTGCACCTGAGAGTCATGCAAACCGGTGGTCACCAGCATATGAGGGTAGGCTTTCGCCTCGACGTTATCGTACGGGCTGTACTCTTTCATATAGCGGTAGTAAATCTCATCCTGCGGATTGCCCCACTCCTCAAACTCCCCGGTGGTGAGAGGAATGGATTCATCGAGCATGGTGGTGACCACATCAACAAACGGCACCTGCGCGACGATGCCTTTGAAGCGGTCGGGACGCTGGTTGATAACCGCCCCCATCAGCATGCCGCCCGCGCTACCGCCCATGCCAAAGCAGAGCTGCGGATCGCCATAGCCCTGTTCAATCAGCGCATCGCAGACGTCAAGGTAGTCATTAAAGGTGTTTTTCTTTTTGAGGAATTTCCCGTCTTCATACCAGTGCTGCCCCAGTTCACCGCCGCCGCGAATATGGGCGATGGCGTAAACAAAGCCGCGATCGAGCAGGCTTAATCTGCTGCTGCTGAAATCGGCGTCCATGCTTGAGCCGTAGGAGCCGTAGCCGTAGACGAGGATCGGGTTTTTCCCTTTCTGAAAATGCGCTTTGTGATAGACGAGCGAGACGGGAACCTCCACGCCATCCCGGACGGTGACCCACACGTGTTCGCTTCGGTAGTTTTCAGATTCGAACCCTTTGACCTCGGTCTGTTTAATCACCTGACGCTGCCCGGTGTCCATATCCAGCTCAAACAGGGTGTCCGGTGTGGTCATGGACGAGTAGCCGTAGCGCAGCCGTGAGGATTCCGGTTCCGGGTTGAATCCAATCCACGTCACATAGGCCGGGTCATCAAACGCAATCCCCACCACTTCCCGGGTTTTACGGTTGATTTGCCGGATACTGGTCAGCCCCCGCTGGCGCTCTTCCACCACCAGCCAGTCGGTAAACAGGGTGAAGCCTTCCAGCATTACCTGATCCCGCGCGGGGATCAGCACTTCCCACTTGCGCTCATCGCGCACTTTGGTTTTATAAAGACCAAAGTTTTTGCCCTCGCGATTCGAACGCACATAAAAACTGTGCTGGAAGTGATCCAGGCTGTACTCGTGGTCCTTGCGGCGCGGCAGAAAGCAGAGCGGCTGGGCATCAGGCAGTTCGGCATCCAGCAGCAGAACTTCGGATGTCGTCGCACTGGCCAGGAAAATAATGACATAGTGGCGTGAGGAGGTTTTATGCAGGCTGACATAAAAAGTTTCGTCCTGCTCTTCATAGACCAGTTCGTCGTCAGCGGAGTCGGTTCCCACGGTGTGTCGCCAAACCTGGTAAGGCAGCAGCGTGGAGGCGTGTTTTTTGACGTAGTAAACCGTTTCGGAGTCATTTGCCCAGACAAAATCCGGGGAGACGTTTTCCAGCATTTCCGGATACCAGTTGCCGGTGTCGAGATTGCGAAAACGCAGGCCGTACTGGCGACGGGAGAGATAATCCTCCGCCAGTGCCATCACCGCGTTATCCGGTGAAATGGACATGCCGCCCAGGGTATAAAACTCGCTGTGGGCCGCGCGCTGGTTGGCGTCCAGCAGAATATCCCACTCGTCCCACTCGGCACTCAGCACCGACTGACGCTGGTAGATGGGGTACTCGTTGCCGGGCTCGTAGATATGGCGATAGCGGTAGCCGTTTTTGGTCCAGGGCGCGGAGACATCGCGCTGAGGAATACGCTGTACCATTTCATTCAGCAGCTGGTCCTGAAGCGTCTGCTGGCTGGACATGACCTTGCGGCCATAGTCGTTTTCCTCGTGCAGGTAGTCGAGTACCTCTGGCCGGGAACGCGAATCGTCCCGTAGCCAGTAATAGTTGTCTATGCGCGTATCGCCATGCGTGGTGATTGCATAAGGTATACGTCGGGCTTTCGGTGGCATGTCATCATTCTTTTTAGTTTTACACCCTATAAGGTTGGCAAAACCCACGCATGATGCAAGCGAAACCGTGACCCAGCCGAGACGTTATCCCTGTAACGCCTGTTTTTGCTCCCGGATATCCTGCTCAATGCCTTCGCGCACATCCTGAGGGATCTTCAGCGCGTCGCCAAGCGCGTTCAGGTAGCTGCGTTCCATAAAGTGATCGATATCGATAGCGGCACAGCTGAGGAAATAGAGTTCAAGCGCCTCTTCCTCATTTTTCACACTCTGCGCAAGACGCTGCGGGTCAAGCGGCTGTTCAATCGCCTGCGCTACCAGCGCTCTGCCCTTCTCTTCGACACCGGCTTCACGCAGCTGCTGCTCAATCGCCGATCGTTCTTTATCGTCGATGTGCCCGTCGCTTTTCGCGGCAAAGACCAGGGCAAGGATAAGCCGTTCGGTACGCAGATCCAGCGGCGAGGTGTGTTCACCATACTGCGGTTCATCCCTGTGCGCAGTGCGTACCCTGTCTTTGTATTTATTCCACAGAACGGTCCCCGCGATGGCCCCGCCACCGGCCAGCAGCGCGCCGGTGCCATACTTTGCCAACAGCTTGCGCGAGGACTTATTCGCCACCAGCAGGCCCGCCAGCCCGCCGAGCGCACCAGGTACCAGCAGGTTACTGAGCCCCTGCTCGCCGGACGATGCCGTTTTCTGCCCTAACAGTGATTGCAATTGATTCAGCCAGCCTGACATGGTTTCCCTCACTTAACGGTGAACATGTTCCACAGCGTAAGCGAGCAGGCGTCAGGAAATGTCTGGCCGGACTAAAGAAGCGCATATTTCTTCCTGCCGCACTGAGCCGTGCGCGAGACAGACGCAAACGTTTTCGTTTATACTGCCCGCAACTTTTTCAGGGGGATTGTTATGATTCGTTTAGGAACCGCGCTGCGGCCATCGGCGACGCGAGTGATGCTGTTGGGATCGGGCGAGCTGGGAAAAGAAGTCGCCATTGAGTGTCAACGTTTAGGCGTGGAAGTCATTGCCGTTGACCGCTACGCTGATGCACCCGCCATGCACGTCGCCCATCGTTCTTATGTGATTAACATGCTGGATGGCGATGCCCTTCGCGAACTGATTACGCGTGAAAAACCGGATTTTGTGGTGCCGGAAATTGAAGCCATCGCTACCGATACGCTGATCGCCCTTGAGCAGGAAGGCCAGCGCGTGGTGCCCTGTGCAAAAGCCGCAAAGCTGACCATGAACCGCGAAGGGATCCGTCGCCTGGCGGCGGAGGAGCTCGGGTTGCCTACGTCGGGCTACCGTTTTGCTGGCGATAAAGCCGCATTCCTGCGGGCCGTCGAGGAGATCGGCTACCCGTGCATCATTAAGCCGGTAATGAGCTCCTCCGGTAAAGGGCAGAGCTTTATCCGCGACAGCAGCACGCTGGACAAGGCGTGGGATTATGCCCAACAGGGTGGTCGCGCCGGAGCCGGTCGCGTGATCGTTGAAGGTGTGGTGAAGTTTGATTTCGAGATCACCCTGCTGACCGTCAGCGCCGTGGACGGCGTTCATTTCTGTGACCCGATTGGCCACCGTCAGGAAGATGGCGATTACCGCGAATCCTGGCAGCCGCAGCAGATGAGCCCCCTGGCGCTGGAACGCGCGCAGGCAATAGCTCGTAAGACCGTCCTGGCGTTGGGCGGCTATGGCCTGTTCGGCGTGGAGCTGTTTGTTTGCGGTGACGAGGTGATTTTCAGCGAAGTCTCCCCTCGCCCGCATGACACCGGTATGGTCACGCTCATCTCGCAGGACCTCTCCGAATTCGCCCTGCACGTGCGCGCCTTCCTCGGCCTGCCCGTCGGCGGTATCCGTCAGTACGGTCCGGCCGCCTCGGCGGTGATCCTGCCGCAATTAACCAGCCAGAACGTTACCTTTGATAACGTCGACGCGGCGGTGGGCGCAGGTCTGCAGGTGCGTTTGTTCGGCAAGCCGGAGATCGACGGCTCCCGTCGTCTTGGGGTGGTATTAGCCACCGGGAAGAACGTGGACGACGCCGTGACGAGAGCGAAAGCGGCCGCCGTAGGCGTTAAGGTAGCAGGATAAAAAAACGGGCCCCGGGGCCCGTTTTTCATGCGGCGAATAACTTACTGCTTCGCGCCTTCAACCGCTTCACGAGCCAGTCGGGTAATGCGGTCCCAGTCGCCTGCTTCCAGCGCATCCGCCGGCACCAGCCATGAGCCACCGATGCACAGCACACTTTTCAGCGCCAGGTAGTCACGGTAGTTGGCCGGAGAGATACCGCCCGTCGGGCAGAAACGCACCTGGGAGAATGGACCCGCAATGGCCTGCAGCGCTTTGGTGCCGCCGTTGGCTTCTGCCGGGAAGAATTTGAACTCTTTCAGACCGTAGTCCATGCCCAGCATCAGTTCAGATACGGTGCTGATACCCGGGATCAGTGGAATCGTGCCTTCGGTGGCGGCTTTCAGCAGCGACTCGGTCAGACCCGGGCTGATGGCGAACTGTGCACCCGCTTCGGTCACTTCAGCCAGCTGTTTTGCGTTCGTCACGGTACCCGCACCAATGATAGCGTCCGGTACTTCTTTAGCGATAGCGCGAATGGCATCCATCGCGCAGGCGGTGCGCAGGGTCACTTCCAGAACGCGAACGCCGCCCGCAACCAGCGCTTTCGCCATCGGTACAGCGTGCTCCAGCTTGTTTACCACGATAACCGGCACGACAGGGCCAGTGGTCAGGATTGCTTCTGCACTTGTTTTCCAGTTTTTCATCAGAGTCTTCTCTCGCCAGATCGTTAAAATCAAGTCGTCTTAAAACGTAATACAGGTTGCGCCCTGCTCAGCACCGGAGAGTTTCTCACGCAGCGCACCAAACATTTCGCGCCCTGTCCCCACGCGCGAGGCGCTCAGGTCAGGAATATGGGGGTTACGTGCCGCCAGCTCTGCGTCATCGACCAGCAGGGTTAACTCGCCTGTCTGTCCGTTTACGCGGATCATGTCGCCGTCACGCACTTTCGCCAGCAACCCGCCGTCATAAGCTTCCGGCGTCACGTGGATGGCGGAAGGCACTTTACCGGATGCGCCTGATAGGCGTCCATCGGTCACCAGTGCAATTTTGAAACGGCGGTCCAATAATACACCAAGTGGTGGCATAAGTTTATGTAATTCTGGCATCCCGTTGGCTTTCGGCCCCTGATGACGCACCACCACCACGCAGTCTTTGTCGAGAAGCCCGGCGTCAAAGGCAGGTAATACGTCATGCTGGCTTTCGAACACCACCGCCGGTGCTTCGATAACCTGATTCTCTTCCGGTACGGCAGAGGTTTTCATCACCGCACGCCCCAGGTTACCGCTCAGCACTTTGGTGCCACCGTGAGGAGAGAACGGTTTGTCGATGGTGGCAATCACCTGCGGGTCAAGGGAGGCGCTCGCGCCATCACGCCAGTCCAGCTCGCCGTTGTTCAGCCACGGCTCCTGGGTGTAGCGTTTCAGGCCGAAGCCCGCCACGGTGTTCACATCTTCATGCAGCAGACCGCCCTTCAGCAGCTCGCGCATCAGCAGCGGTACGCCGCCTGCGGCCTGGAAGTGGTTAATGTCCGCCGGACCGTTCGGGTACAGGCGCGCCATCAGCGGCACCACGGATGAGATCTCGGAGAAGTCATCCCAGTTAATCAGAATACCCGCCGCACGCGCCATGGCCACCAGGTGCATGGTGTGGTTAGTTGACCCCCCGGTTGCCAGCAGCGCGACGATACCGTTGACGATGACTTTTTCATCAACCATTTTGCCCATCGGCATCCATTCGTTGCCGTTTCCGGTCAGACGCGTGACCTGACGTGCCGCTGCCTCGGTCAGCGCTTTGCGCAACGGGGCATCCGGCTGGATAAAGGACGAGCCCGGAAGCTGCATCCCCATAAACTCCACCACCATCTGGTTCGTGTTCGCGGTACCGTAAAACGTACAGGTGCCCGGCGCATGGTAAGACGCGGCTTCCGCCTCCAGCAGCGCCTGGCGATCGGCTTTCCCTTCAGCATACAGCTGGCGGATACGCACTTTTTCTTTGTTAGGCAGACCGCTTGCCATCGGGCCGGATGGCACAAAGATCGCAGGCAGATGACCAAACGACAGCGCAGCCATGACCAGACCCGGGACAATCTTGTCGCATACGCCGAGATACAGCGCGCCATCAAACATGTTGTGTGACAGCCCAACCGCCGCAGACATCGCAATCACCTCACGGCTCAGCAGCGACAGCTCCATACCGTCCTGCCCCTGCGTCACGCCGTCGCACATGGCAGGCACCCCGCCCGCTACCTGACCAACGGCATTCACGCTGTGCAGCGCTTTACGGATGATGTCAGGATAGACCTCATACGGCTGGTGCGCGGAAAGCATGTCGTTATAGGAGGTGATGATGGCGATATTGTTACGCAACATGCTTTTCAGCGACGCTTTATCTTCAGGCTGGCAGGCGGCGAAGCCGTGAGCCAGGTTACCGCAGGCCAGCTGCGAGCGGTGGACGGTGTTGCTCTTTGCCTGTTCAATCCGGGCGAGGTAGGCCGAACGGGTCTCTTTCGAGCGCTCGATAATGCGTTGTGTTACGCGTAACAATGTCGGATTCATAAAAGCTCCTCTCATTTTATCTGTCCGGGCTCGGGAGTTTACAAAGTCGCTGGCAGTTGTTAACAACGCTGAAACGCTTGCTGTCCGGAGCTCAGGGGCAAAATCACTTCCGGCAGTGTAATAAAAAAAGCTCCGCGGGTGAATCCACACGGAGCTTAAAAGTCAAAAATTATGCCGCGAGCTGTGTTAGATCATGTTACCGGTAAAATAACACTTTCGGGCTAGCGGATTATCTTACTCAAACTCGTTCCAGGAGCGACCATCGCGGGTGATCATCGCCACTGACGCAACAGGTCCCCAGGTGCCTGCCTGATACGGTTTTGGCGCATCCTGATCGGCAGCCCAGGCTTCGGTAATGGAGTCGACCCATTTCCATGCCTCTTCCACTTCATCGCGACGCACGAACAGCGCCTGGATACCGCGCATGGTTTCCAGCAGCAGACGCTCGTAAGCATCCGCCAGGTGCGTCTGGTTGAAGGTTTCGGAGTAGCTCAGGTCCAGCTTGGTGGTCTGCAGGTTGTGTTTATGATCCAGGCCCGGCACTTTGTTCAGGATCTGGATATCGACCCCTTCGTCCGGCTGCAGACGAATGGTCAGCTTGTTCTGCGGCAGCTCCTGCCAGGACTCTTTGAACAGGTTCAGTTCCGGGTTTTTAAAGTAGACCACCACTTCGGAGCACTTGGTCGGCAGACGTTTACCGGTGCGCAGGTAGAACGGTACCCCCGCCCAGCGCCAGTCGTCGATGTCCACGCGGATCGCCACAAACGTCTCGGTGTTGCTGGACTTATTCGCGCCCTCTTCTTCCAGGTAGCCTGGCACTTTTTTGCCTTGCGCAAACCCGGCGGTGTACTGCCCACGCACGGTCTTCTCACGCACGTTGGAGCGGTCGATGCGGCGCAGTGATTTCAGTACTTTCACTTTGGCGTCACGAATGCTGTCCGCCGTCAGATCGGACGGTGGCGACATGGCAATCATGCACAGGATTTGCAGCAGGTGGTTCTGGATCATGTCGCGCATCTGACCGGCCTGGTCAAAGTAACCCCAGCGACCTTCAATGCCCACCTCTTCCGCCACGGTGATTTCCACGTGGTCGATGGTGCGGTTGTCCCAGTTATTGACAAACAGGGAGTTAGCAAAACGCAGCGCCAGCAGGTTCAGAACCGTCTCTTTACCGAGGTAATGGTCAATACGGTAAACCTGGCACTCTTCAAAGAACTCGCCCACCTGGTCGTTGATTTCACGCGAGGTGGCCAGTGACGTCCCCAGCGGTTTTTCCATCACGACGCGAGCCGGCTTGGCGTTCAGTTTGGCTTCGCCCAGCCCTTTGCAAATGGCGCCGAAGGTGCTTGGCGGCATGGCGAAATAGTTAATGGTGACACGGTTTTTCTGATCCAGCATCGCGCCTAAACGGCTAAACGCGCTGACGTCATTCACGTCCAGATTGCAGAAATCGAGACGGCCACTCAGGGTATCCCACAAACTTTCATCAATTTTTTCTTTCATGAAAGTTTCGAGCGCCTCGCGGACGACTTTGGTGTAAGCGTCCTTGTCCCAGTCGGCGCGCCCAACACCCAGGATACGGGTATCCGGATGAATTTGGCCCGCTTTCTCCAGTTGATACAGGGAAGGCAGCAATTTTCGGCGTGCAAGATCGCCTTTCGCGCCGAAAATGACCAGGTCACATGCCTGGGCTGTTTGCGTTACCGCCATGTCATTCTCCTCAGTTGGATCACCTGGTACTTCCGCCAGGTATCGTTGTAATTTTATTACAATGCACTGTACTGCTTTTACGTCATTCCCGAAACCATTAGCGCTTATCGTCGCGTGCGATACCGCGATTTTTCACCCTTCAGACGATTACGATGGCGTAATGACGCAACAACCGTCGATTCTTTGCGCAACAGGGCCGCAGCAAAACCCGACACCGATCAAGTTATGAAAAAAAACAACAACATTATCTTGTCGATTGTTACCCTTTCTGGAAGTCACAGGGGTAATATCGGCTAAATCGAATTACGATTTCATCAATTTATGAAATCGTTTACACCCATGAGCGTCCTGTTAACATGAACATGCTGGAAAAAATCCAGTTTCAACTGGAACACCTTAGCAAATCCGAACGTAAAGTGGCCGAGGTCATTCTGGCTTCTCCCGCGCAGGCGATCCATTCAAGCATCGCCGCTCTGGCACAGGAAGCGGGTGTGAGCGAACCGACGGTCAACCGCTTTTGCCGCAGCCTGGAAACACGCGGCTTCCCTGATTTTAAACTGCATCTGGCACAAAGTCTGGCTAATGGCACCCCCTATGTTAATCGCAATGTGGATGAAGACGACAGTGTTGATGCCTATACCGCGAAAATATTTGAATCAGCCATGGCCTCGCTTGACCACGTCCGCCAGTCTCTGGATATGAGCGCCGTGAATCGCGCGGTGGATCTCCTTACCCAGGCCAAGCGGATTGCGTTCTTTGGTCTCGGCTCGTCGGCGGCCGTGGCGCATGACGCCATGAACAAATTTTTCCGCTTTAACGTCCCGGTGATTTATTCCGATGACATTGTGCTGCAACGCATGAGCTGTATGAATTGCAGTGAAGATGACGTCGTGGTACTGATTTCGCATACCGGCCGCACCAAGAGTCAGGTCGAGCTGGCGCAGCTGGCTCGTGAAAACGATGCCATGGTTATCGCGCTTACCACGGCGGGCACACCACTGGCCCGTGAGGCGACGCTGGCGATCACGCTCGACGTACCGGAAGACACCGATATTTATATGCCGATGGTCTCCCGCCTGGCGCAGCTCACGGTGATTGACGTGCTGGCGACCGGTTTTACCTTACGTCGGGGGGCAAAATTCCGGGATAACTTGAAGCGGGTCAAGGAAGCGCTTAAGGAATCGCGTTTTGATAAAGAATTGCTTATAAAGAGCGATGTTCGATAGTTGATAACGAAGACGTAACGAATAATTACGATGTAACGATTTACGGCATTCGGTCCACTCGCTGCTGCCTTGCGGCAGATGATGGCCGATTCAATGTTCACGCAACACCAAAGTTGTTTCAGTCAACGGAGTATTACATGTCCAGAAGGCTTCGCAGAACCAAGATCGTAACCACCTTAGGCCCGGCCACCGATCGTGATAATAATCTCGAGAAAATTATCGCCGCTGGCGCCAACGTGGTGCGTATGAACTTCTCTCACGGTACGCCAGAAGACCATAAATTACGTGCCGATAAAGTGCGTGAAATCGCAGCAAAACTGGGCCGCCACGTCGCTATCCTTGGCGATTTGCAGGGTCCTAAGATTCGTGTTTCAACCTTTAAAGAGGGGAAAGTTTTCCTCAATATTGGTGATAAGTTCCTGCTTGATGCCAACCTGGGCAAAGGCGAAGGCGATAAAGAGAAAGTCGGTATCGACTATAAAGGCCTGCCAGCGGACGTGGTACCGGGCGATATCCTGCTGCTCGACGACGGTCGCGTTCAGCTGAAGGTGCTGGAAGTTCAGGGCATGAAGGTGTTCACCGAAGTCACCGTCGGCGGTCCACTCTCCAACAATAAAGGCATCAACAAACTGGGCGGTGGTCTCTCTGCGGAAGCGCTGACCGACAAAGACAAAGCGGACATCGTGACCGCGGCGCTGATTGGCGTTGACTACCTGGCGGTCTCCTTCCCGCGCTGCGGCGAAGACCTGAACTATGCGCGTCGTCTGGCACGTGATGCTGGTTGTGATGCCAAAATCGTTGCGAAAGTTGAGCGTGCGGAAGCCGTTTGCGATCAGGATGCCATGGACGATGTGATCCTCGCGTCTGACGTAGTGATGGTTGCGCGTGGCGACCTGGGTGTGGAAATCGGTGACCCTGAGCTGGTCGGGATCCAGAAAGCGCTGATCCGTCGCGCACGTCAGCTGAACCGCGCGGTGATCACCGCCACTCAGATGATGGAATCCATGATCACCAACCCGATGCCAACCCGTGCGGAAGTTATGGACGTGGCCAACGCCGTGCTGGACGGTACCGATGCGGTGATGCTCTCGGCGGAAACCGCTGCGGGTCAGTACCCTGCAGAGACCGTGGCCGCCATGGCGCGCGTCTGCCTGGGCGCTGAAAAGATCCCGAGCATCAACGTCTCTAAACACCGTCTGGACGTGCAGTTCGACAACGTGGAAGAAGCGATTGCCATGTCCGCCATGTATGCCGCGAACCACCTTAAAGGCGTAACGGCGATCATCACCATGACCGAATCCGGCCGTACTGCGCTGATGACCTCGCGTATCAGCTCCGGCCTGCCGATCTTCGCCATGTCTCGTCACGAACGTACGCTGAACCTGACGGCGCTGTACCGCGGTGTGACGCCGGTACACTTCGACAGCACCAATGACGGCGTGGCCGCGGCGCACGATGCCGTAAACCTGCTGCGCGACAAAGGTTATCTGGTCTCTGGTGATATCGTTATCGTGACCCAGGGTGATGTGATGAGCACTATCGGCTCAACCAACACCACGCGCGTACTCACAGTCGAATAATAACGGAAATGTGCGATCCCCTCTCCCCTGTGGGGAGAGGGACAGGGTGAGGGGTGTTTTTTATTTCTTTGGATACAGCTCTTTGCGTTTATACGGCTCTTTTTCACCCGGCTTACGCGTTTTGAGCAACTTCAGGATCCACGTGTACTGCTCAGCATGCGGTCCCACCAGAATCTCCACCTCTTCATTCATGCGACGGGCGATGGTGCGATCGTCCGCGGTGAGCAGATCGTCCATCGGCGGACGCACCTCAATGCTCAGGCGATGGGTATTGCCATCGTAGGTCGGGAAAAGCGGTATCACGCGGGCGCGGCACACTTTCATCAGACGGCCAATCGCGGGGAGGGTCGCCTTATAGGTTCCGAAGAAATCCACAAACTCACTGTGCTCCGGGCCGTGGTCCTGATCCGGCAAATAGTAGCCCCAGTATCCCTGACGCACAGACTGAATAAACGGTTTAATACCGTCATTTCGCGCATGCAGGCGGCCACCAAAACGACGACGTACGGTATTCCAGACGTAATCGAAGATCTTGTTGCCCTGGTTGTGGAACATTGCCGCCATCTTCTGCCCCTGAGAGGCCATCAGCATGGCAGGAATATCCACGCCCCAGCCGTGCGGAACGAGAAAAATGACTTTCTCCTCGTTGCGTCGCATCTCGTCGATAATCTCCAGCCCTTTCCAGTCAACACGCTCCATGACTTTCTCCGGCCCTTTCAGCGCCAGCTCTGCCATCATCGCCATTGCCTGCGGGGCGGTGGTATACATTGCGTCAATAATGGCCTCGCGCTCGGCATCGCTCTTTTCCGGGAAGCAGTAATAGAGGTTAATTTGCGCGCGGCGACGGGCGCTTTTGCCTAAGCGTCCGGCCAGTCGGCCTATTTTGCCCAGAACAGGATCGCGAACGGAGGCTGGCAGCATCGCGATGCCCGCAAAGGCGTAAACGCCAAGCCAGGCGCCCCAGTTGCGCGGATGACGAAAGGATTTTTCAAACTCAGGAATGTATTCAATATTGTTTTTTTGGGTTTCCATGCTGGATCCAGGGTCTGATGACGCAAAATTTAATGCAGATAGTGTAGCGAGGCAGTCGCCCACGCACAAAAGAAAAAGCCGGCGCATACTGACGCCGGCTTTTTTAACAAAAACAGGAAGCTTAGTTTAAGCTCAGCTGCGGCACCACCTCTTTTACCTGCGCCAGGTAATCAGTACGATCTTTACCTGTCAGGCCTTCGGTGCGCGGCAGTTTCGCCGTCAGCGGGTTCACAGCTTGCTGGTTGATCCACACTTCATAGTGCAGGTGCGGACCGGTGGAACGTCCGGTATTGCCGGAAATGGCGATACGGTCGCCACGCTTCACTTTCTGGCCCGGTTTGACCAGCAGCTTACGCAGGTGCATATAGCGAGTGGTGTATGTACGGCCATGACGCACCGCGACATAATAACCGGCTGCACCGCTACGTTTAGCAACCACCACTTCACCATCCCCTACCGCCAGTACCGGCGTGCCCTGCGGCATAGCGAAGTCAACGCCACGGTGCGGCGCGACGCGTCCGGTGACCGGGTTCAGGCGACGCGGGTTAAAGTTAGAGGAGACACGGAACTGTTTGGCTGTCGGGAAGCGCAGGAAACCTTTCGCAAGTCCCGTACCGGTGCGGTCATAGAACTTACCGTCTTCGGCGCGGATCGCGTAGTAATCCTTGCCCTCGGAGCGCAGACGTACCCCCAGCAGCTGGCTTTGTTCGCGCTTGCCATCCAGCATTTCGCGGGACATCAGGACGGAAAACTCATCGCCCTTCTTCAGTTTGCGGAAATCCATTTGCCACTGCATGGCTTTAATCACCGAACTGATTTCAGCGCTGGTCAATCCTGCATCGCGCGCGCTGGAGACAAAGCTCGCGCCCACGGTACCTTTCAGTACGCTGTTAACCCAGTCGCCCTTCTGCATTTCGCTGGTCATCTTGAAACCGTTTGCAGTGCGATCGTAGGTTCGGGTTTCACGGCGGGACATTTCCCAGGTCAGGCGTTGCAAATCCCCGTCCGCGGTTAATGTCCAGGAGAGCTGTTGCCCAATTTTCAGGTTGCGAAGATCTTTATCAGCAGCCGCCAGCTGGCTGATATTGCCCATGTCGATGCCGTACTGGTTCAGCACGCTGCTGAGCGTGTCCCCGGTTGAAACAACGTATTCGTGGATACCCGCTTCGTTTTCGGTTTTATCGTCCAGCTCATCCTGCGGGATGGCTTCATCTTCCTGGGCCGCCTGGTCAATCGGTTCACTGGCTTCAGGCAGCAAAGAACGGATTTCGCTCTTCTCAAGCTCTATGGTTTTGATGATAGGGGCAGAACTCGGGTGGTAAACATAGGGCCGCCAGACGGCGACCGCTAAGGTGAGAACTGTAAGCGACCCCAGCATAACGCGGTGGGGTCGAGGCAGATTGTTAAATGCCAGAGCGACAGAGCGGGCTATCTGTTGCACGTATTCACTTCCTCGTTAATCTCCTTTCAGGCAGCTCGCATACTGGTTCGCCAGTTGGCTGAGGAACTGCGAATAGCTCGCTTTGCTCAACTGGATATTCGTTCCTAGCGGGTCAAGGGTCCCCATGCGCACGGATGTCCCCCTGGCCACGGCTTCTACGACCGCTGGCCTGAACTGTGGCTCAGCAAAAACGCATGTTGCTTTTTGCTCAACCAGCTGTGTTCTGATTTCATGTAAACGCTGCGCACCAGGCTGAATTTCAGGGTTGACGGTGAAATGACCCAGCGGGGTCAGGCCGTAGTGTTTCTCGTAATAGCCGTAGGCGTCATGAAAAACGAAATACCCTTTTCCTTTCAGCGGTGCGAGCTCATTACCTACCTGCTTATCGGTTGCGGCTAATTGTGCCTCAAAATCCTTCAGGTTGGCGTCAAGTTTGGCTCGACTTTGCGGCATAAGTTCCACTAATTTGTCATGGATTGCAACCGCCGAAAGCCGCGCTATCTCTGGGGAAAGCCAAAGATGCATGTTGTACTCGCCGTGATGGTGATCCTCATCACCTTTTTCACTGTCAGCATGATGATGGTCATGTTCGTCACCGTCGTCATCCGCGCCTTTCATGAGCAGCGGTTTCACTCCGGGAAGTGTGGCAATCGCAACCTGTTTTTCGCCCGCGATCTGTTTTGCCGACTTCTGCATAAACGCTTCCATTTCTGGTCCAATCCAGACCACTAAGTCTGCGTTTTGTAAGCGTTTTACATCCGAAGGGCGCAGGGAATAGTCGTGCTCAGATGCCCCATCCGGGAGTAAAACCTCAGTCTGTGTCACCCCATCAGCAATGGCCGACGCGATGAACCCGAGCGGTTTAAGCGAAGCGACAACGGCAGCGTTAACATCTTGTGCGGTTGTACCCCAAAGGGCAGCGGATAATGCTGCGAAAAGAAGCGTATTTTTATGTAACATAATGCGACTAATCATCGTAGTGAATGCGTGAAATGTGATATTATAACATTCGTTGACTTCTTCAAGCTTAAAATGACATGACGACATTGGTTTCTCTTGAAAATATTTCGGTCTCATTTGGTCAGCGCCGCGTCCTCTCTGACGTGTCGCTGGATCTGAAGCCCGGTAAAATTCTTACGCTGCTCGGCCCCAATGGCGCAGGTAAATCGACCCTGGTGCGCGTGGTGCTGGGTCTGGTCGTCCCCGATGAAGGCGTGATCGCGCGCGAGGAAAAATTGCGAATCGGCTATGTGCCGCAAAAACTTCACCTCGATGCCACGCTGCCCCTGACGGTCAGCCGTTTCCTGCGTTTACGTCCCGGCACGCGGAAAGCGGATATTCTCCCGGCACTGAAACGCGTGCAGGCGGGTCATCTTATCGATGCGCCGCTGCAAAAACTCTCTGGCGGCGAAACGCAACGTGTTTTACTTGCCCGCGCGCTGTTGAGCAGCCCACAGCTGCTGGTCCTGGATGAGCCCACCCAAGGGGTGGATGTTAACGGCCAGGTCGCGCTGTACGACCTCATCGACCAGCTGCGCCGGGAACTGAACTGCGCGGTGCTGATGGTCTCCCACGATTTACATCTGGTGATGGCGAAAACCGATGAAGTGCTGTGCCTCAACCATCATATCTGCTGTTCCGGCACGCCTGAAGTGGTATCAATGCATCCGGAATTTATCTCCATGTTCGGCCCTCGCGGCGCTGAACAGCTGGGCATTTATCGCCATCATCATAATCATCGCCATGATTTACAGGGACGAATCGTTCTGCGTCGGGGAAATGGACACTCATGATTGAACTATTACTGCCCGGCTGGCTGGCCGGGATTATGCTTGCCTGCGCCGCGGGGCCGCTGGGCTCGTTTGTGGTGTGGCGCAGAATGTCCTATTTCGGTGATACTCTGGCGCATGCGTCTCTGTTGGGCGTTGCCTTTGGCCTGCTGCTGGATGTAAATCCCTTCTATGCGGTGATTGTCGTCACGCTGCTGCTCGCGGCCGGTCTGGTCTGGCTGGAAAAACGTCCTCACCTTGCCATCGACACGCTGCTGGGCATCATGGCGCACAGCGCCCTGTCCCTGGGTCTGGTGGTGGTCAGTCTGATGTCGAATATCCGTGTCGATCTGATGGCCTACCTGTTCGGCGACCTGCTGGCCGTGACGCCGGAGGATCTGATCGCTATCGCCATTGGCGTGATCGTGGTCCTGGGGATTTTGCTCTGGCAGTGGCGTAATCTGCTGGCGATGACCGTCAGCCCCGATCTGGCGTTTGTCGACGGCGTGAAGCTGCAGCGTGTAAAACTGCTGCTGATGCTGGTGACGGCGTTAACCATAGGCGTGGCGATGAAGTTTGTCGGTGCGCTGATTATCACCTCACTGCTGATTATTCCGGCCGCCACGGCACGTCGTTTTGCGCGTACGCCGGAACAGATGGCCGGCGTGGCGGTTATCGTCGGCATGATTGCCGTGACGGGGGGATTAACCTTCTCGGCGTTCTATGACACGCCTGCGGGGCCGTCCGTGGTGCTGAGTGCGGCGGTGTTATTTATCTTCAGTATGATGAAAAAGACCGCGCAGTAGTCAGTATGTCCCCGGTGGCGCTTCGCTTACCGGGGCTACAAAACCCTTCCCCACTCAGGGCATCGCCGGCGGCGTAATGCCGAAATGATTCCACGCCCGCACTGTTGCCATGCGTCCACGCGGGGTGCGCTGCAGGAACCCCTGCTGGATGAGATACGGCTCAAGCACATCTTCGATCGTTTCGCGCTCTTCACCGATCGCCGCCGCCAGGTTATCCAGCCCAACCGGACCGCCAAAGAACTTGTCCAGCACCGCCAGCAGCAGCTTGCGGTCCATATAGTCAAAACCTTCAGCATCAACGTTCAGCATATCCAGCGCCTGCGCGGCAATCTCGGCTGAAATCGTGCCATCATGCTTTACTTCAGCAAAGTCGCGCACTCGGCGCAGCAGACGGTTAGCGATACGCGGCGTGCCGCGGGAGCGCTTCGCCACTTCAAACGCACCTTCTTCGCTCATATCCAGCCCCATGTAGCGCGCGCTGCGTCCCACAATATGCTGCAGGTCCGGCACCTGATAAAACTCCAGGCGCTGCACGATCCCAAAGCGGTCACGCAGTGGAGAAGTTAACGACCCGGCACGGGTGGTAGCACCAATCAGGGTAAACGGCGGGAGGTCGATTTTGATGGAGCGCGCAGCCGGCCCTTCACCGATCATGATATCCAGCTGGTAATCTTCCATCGCCGGATAGAGCACCTCTTCCACCACCGGTGACAGGCGGTGGATCTCATCAATAAACAGTACATCATGCGGTTCGAGGTTGGTCAGCATCGCCGCCAGATCGCCCGCCTTCTCCAGCACCGGGCCGGAGGTGGTGCGCAGGTTGACGCCCATCTCATTGGCGACGATATTCGCCAGCGTGGTTTTCCCCAACCCCGGAGGGCCAAAGATCAGCAGGTGATCGAGCGCATCGCCGCGCAGTTTTGCCGCCTGGATGAAAATTTCCATCTGGGAACGGACCTGCGGCTGGCCGATATACTCATCAAGCAGTTTCGGGCGGATCGCGCGATCCACCACATCTTCTGCCTGAAGGGTGCCTGCCGATACCAGGCGATCTGCTTCAATCATCCTTTACCTCACAATGCAGCGCGCAGCGCTTCACGAATCAGGGTTTCACTGCTGGCATCCGGTTTGGCAATTTTGCTCACCATACGGCTGGCCTCCTGAGGTTTATAGCCCAGCGCCACCAGCGCAGCAACCGCTTCCTGCTCGGCGTCATCATCGGTCGCAGGCGCGCCAGGGGACGTCAGCACCAGATCGGCCGCCGGGGTGAAGAGATCGCCATGCAGTCCTTTAAAGCGGTCTTTCATCTCGACAATCAGGCGCTCGGCGGTTTTTTTGCCGATGCCAGGAAGTTTAATCAGCGCCGCAGGATCTTCACGCTCAACGGCATTCACAAACTGCTGGGCTGACATGCCGGAAAGAATTGCCAGCGCCAGTTTCGGCCCCACCCCATTGGTTTTAATCAACTCGCGGAACAGGGTACGCTCCTGTTTGTTATTGAAACCGTACAGCAGTTGCGCATCTTCACGCACCACAAACTGGGTAAAGACAATCGCCTCTTTGCCCGCGTCCGGCAGCTCGTAGAAACAGGTCATCGGCATATGGACTTCATAGCCCACACCACCCACTTCCAGCAGCACTAACGGGGGTTGTTTTTCAATGATGATGCCTCTGAGTCTGCCTATCACGTGACGCTCCTGCGTTCTGGAAGAAATTAACTGCCGACATAATAAAAAAAGGCTGGATAAACATCCAGCCTGATTTGTCATTATCGTAACCTGCCTCGCGCCAGATTGAGCCGCGACTCGCTCATTTGCATCGCGTTCTGGCTGACGTGGCAGTGGGTAATCGCGATAGCCAGCGCATCCGCGGCGTCGGCCTGCGGGTTCGCGGGAAGCTTCAGCAAGGTCCGCACCATGTGCTGCACCTGGCTTTTCTCCGCGCTACCAATCCCCACCACCGTCTGCTTGACCTGTCTTGCCGCGTATTCGAATACCGGCAAATCCTGGTTCACCGCCGCCACAATGGCCACCCCCCGCGCCTGACCGAGCTTTAACGCCGAATCGGCGTTTTTCGCCATAAAGACCTGCTCGATGGCGAAATAATCTGGCTGAAACTGGGTGATGATCTCCGTTACGCCTGCATAGATAAGCTTCAGGCGTGACGGCAGATCGTCCACTTTGGTGCGAATACACCCGCTGCCAAGGTAGGTTAGCTGGCGTCCTACCTGACGGATGACGCCATAACCGGTGACGCGTGAGCCAGGGTCAATCCCAAGGATAATCGACATCACGCGTCTCCTGTAACGGATTTACACGCTCTCATCAGAGAGTCGCTGCAACCTCATCAGAGATTTCACCGTTGTGATACACTTCCTGCACGTCGTCACAGTCTTCCAGCATGTCGATCAGACGCAGCAGTTTCGGCGCGGTTTCCGCATCCATGTCTGCTTTGGTAGAAGGGATCATGGAGACTTCCGCGTTGTCCGCTTTCAGACCCGCCGCTTCCAGCGCATCACGCACGGCACCCATCTCTTCCCACGCGGTGTAAACATCGATTGCGCCATCATCGTAGGTCACGACGTCTTCCGCACCGGCCTCCAGCGCCGCTTCCATGATCACATCTTCGTCGCCTTTCTCGAAGGAGATGACGCCTTTTTTGCTGAACAGGTAGGCCACGGAACCGTCAGTCCCCAGGTTACCACCGCATTTGCTGAAGGCATGACGCACTTCTGCAACGGTACGGTTACGGTTGTCAGACAGACATTCAACCATCACCGCGGTACCGCCAGGGCCGTAACCTTCATAAATGATGGTTTCCATGTTCGCGTCTTCATCACCGCCCACGCCACGTGCGATAGCACGGTTCAGGGTGTCACGCGTCATGTTGTTAGACAGCGCCTTATCCACCGCCGCGCGCAGACGCGGGTTAGAAGCCGGATCGCCGCCGCCCAGACGCGCTGCAGTCACCAGCTCGCGAATAATTTTAGTAAAGATCTTACCGCGCTTGGCATCCTGTGCCGCTTTGCGGTGTTTGGTGTTGGCCCACTTACTATGACCTGCCATAAAAAGTTCTCCAAAAATCGCGCCTTCTCAGGCTGCGTTAATTACAAATTCTTCAATCGCCTGCCGGTTGCTCCACGACTTGGTCAGTGCGGCGGCATCCGCCGCATTCACCCAGCGGTAGGTCAGGTGTTCGGTAAACACGATCTCCCGCTCATGGGGAAGCGCGAGACAGAACCACGACTCCGTATTGCGCTCGGTACCCGGCGCGTAGCGATGACGTAAATGGCTAAAAATTTCAAACTCCACCGTACGCTGACAGTCCTTCAGGGTCAGTTGCTCGCGGGCAACATCAATGGCGACCTCTTCCTTTACTTCGCGCGCGGCGGCCTGCAACGCGGTTTCCCCCTCTTCCAGACTGCCGGTAACCGACTGCCAGAAATCAGGGTCATCGCGCCGCTGCAACATCAGCACCCGCTTCGTGTCTTCTGCATAGATGACCACCAGGACCGAAACGGGAAGCTTATATGTCATATCAGTTTTTCTCTTCCTTCTTCACCACGTCAATGCCCAGCTCAGCCAGCGCGGCCGGGTTGGCAAAGCTTGGCGCTTCGGTCATCAGACACGCTGCTGCGGTGGTTTTCGGGAAGGCAATAACATCACGGATGTTATCGGTGCCGGTCAGCAGCATGGTCAGACGGTCAAGACCGAAAGCCAGACCCGCATGCGGAGGCGTACCGTATTTCAGCGCGTCCAGCAGGAAGCCGAATTTCTCGCGCTGCTCCTGCTCGTTGATGCCCAGGATACCGAACACGGTCTGCTGCATTTCACCGCTGTGAATACGCACGGAACCGCCGCCCACTTCGTAGCCGTTGATGACCATATCGTAGGCGTTAGCGACCGCATCTTCCGGCGCCGCTTTCAGCTCTGCAGCCGTCATGTCTTTCGGCGAGGTGAACGGGTGGTGCATCGCGGTCAGACCGCCTTCGCCGTCATCTTCGAACATTGGGAAGTCAATCACCCACAGCGGCGCCCATTTGGACTCGTCGGTCAGGTTCAGATCTTTACCCAGCTTCAGACGCAGCGCGCCCATCGCATCCGCTACGATTTTCTTGTTATCTGCGCCGAAGAAGATCATATCGCCATCTTGCGCGCCGGTGCGCTCAAGGATCGCTTCCACGATCTCCGCGTTCAGGAATTTCGCGACCGGGCTGGTGATCCCTTCCAGGCCTTTCGCGCGCTCGGTGACTTTAATATAAGCCAGACCTTTCGCGCCGTAGATCTTGATGAAGTTGCCGTAGTCGTCAATCTGCTTACGGCTCAGTGCCGCACCGCCCGGTACGCGCAGCGCAGCGACACGGCCTTTGGCGTCGTTAGCCGGGCCGGCAAAGACCGCAAATTCTACGGATTTTACCAGGTCCGCCACGTCCACCAGCTCCATCGGGTTACGCAGGTCCGGTTTATCAGAGCCGTAGCGACGCTCGGCTTCCGCGAAGGTCATGATCGGGAAGTCGCCCAGCTCAACGCCTTTCACGTCGTTCCACAGGCTACGCACCAGCGCTTCCATCACTTCACGCACCTGTTCGGCGGTCATGAAGGAGGTTTCCACATCGATCTGGGTAAATTCTGGCTGGCGGTCAGCACGCAGGTCTTCGTCACGGAAGCATTTCACGATCTGATAATAGCGATCGAAGCCGGACATCATCAGCAGCTGTTTGAACAGCTGTGGAGACTGTGGCAGCGCGTAGAATTTGCCTTTATGAACGCGGGATGGCACAAGGTAATCGCGCGCGCCTTCCGGCGTGGCTTTGGTCAGCATCGGGGTTTCGATGTCGAGGAAACCGTGGTCATCCATAAAACGGCGCACCAGGCTGGTGATTCTCGCACGTGTTTTCAGGCGCTGAGCCATTTCCGGGCGACGCAGATCCAGATAGCGGTATTTCAGACGCGCTTCTTCAGTGTTGACGTGGTTGGAGTCCAGCGGCAGCGCTTCAGCACGGTTGATGATCGTCAGATCGGACGCCAGCACTTCAATGGCACCGGTCGCCATGTCCGCGTTGACGTTTTTCTCGTCACGCGCACGCACGGTGCCGGTGACCTGAATGCAGAACTCATTACGCAGCTCAGAAGCCAGTTTCAACGCGTCCGCACGATCCGGATCGAAGAACACCTGAACGATACCTTCGCGGTCGCGCATATCGATGAAGATAAGGCTACCAAGATCACGACGACGGTTGACCCAACCACACAGGGTCACCTGCTGTCCGACGTGGGACTGACGCAGCTGCCCGCAATATTCTGTACGCATGAGATATCCCTTAATTAGCCGCAGGCTAAATGTCGCCTGGCGTGCAGGCTACTATGTCGCAGCTTTCTGTATGTCACAACTGGATGAAAAAAGGCGGCTATTATACTGGAAATTCCGCCGGACGATAAGAGCGAACCACGGCCAGACGGTCGTTTGCTGCACGCTTATTGTCTATTCTCACAAAAATTAACAAAATTATCCGACCGATAACAGGCCATCACGTCGTATGGTGTCTGGAAGTGGTTAATTTAACGGGAGTAACGATGTTAACATTTGATGCCAGCAAAACCGCGCTTGTGGTGATTGATTTACAGGAAGGCATACTGCCTTTTGCCGGTGGCCCGCACAGCGCGGACGACGTGGTAAGCCGCGCCGCTCGCCTGGCGGAAAAATGCCGCGCCAGCGGTGCCCCGGTGGTTATGGTCCGTGTCGGCTGGTCAGCCGATTACGCCGAAGCGTTAAAACAGCCCGTTGACGCACAGGCTCCTGCGCGTGCCCTGCCGGAAAGCTGGTGGACGTACCCGGTCTCACTCGGCAAACGCGACAGCGACATTGAAGTGACTAAACGTCAGTGGGGCGCATTTTACGGCACCGATCTCGAGCTACAGCTGCGCCGTCGCGGCATCGACACCATTATTCTGTGCGGCATTTCCACCAACATCGGCGTGGAATCTACCGCCCGTAACGCATGGGAGCTGGGCTTTAATCTGGTGATCGCCGAGGATGCCTGCAGCGCCGCCACCGCGGAACAGCACCAGGGCAGCATGACCCATATCTTCCCGCGCATTGGCCGCGTGCGCAGCACGGATGAGATTTTACGCGCGCTATGATGTATGTCGGTTTGCCCCAGTGGTCGCACCCGAAATGGGTGCGCCTTGGCATCACCAGCCTTGAGGAGTATGCCCGACACTTCAACTGTGTCGAGGGTAACACCACCCTGTATGCGCTCCCCAAAGCAGAGGTTGTTGCGCGCTGGCGGGAACAAACGACGGATGACTTCCGCTTCTGCTTCAAGTTTCCGGCCACCATTTCCCACCAGGCCGCGCTGCGCAACTGCGGAGAGTTGACCGAAGAATTTTTTACGCGCATGTCACCGCTGGCGAACCGCATTGGTCAGTACTGGCTCCAGCTTCCCGCCACGTTTGCCCCGCGCGACCTGCCTGCGCTCTGGCAGTTCCTGGATGCCCTGCCCCGTGACTTCACCTACGGCGTCGAAGTCCGACACCAGCAATTCTTTGCGAAGGGCGAAGCGGAAAAAGCCCTCAATCGCGGCCTGCTTGAGCGTTCCGTTAACCGGGTGATCCTCGACAGCCGCCCCGTCCACAGCGCCATCCCGCACAGTGAAGCGATTGTGGATGCCCAGCGCAAAAAACCGAAAGTGCCGGTTCACGCCATTGTGACCGCGCAGAACCCGATGGTCAGGTTTATCGGCAGCGATAATATGCAGCAAAACCAGGCGATGTTCGCCGTCTGGCTGCAGACATTAGCGAAGTGGGAACAGACCACCACGCCGTATCTCTTTTTGCACACGCCGGATATCGCCCAGGCACCCGAACTGGTCGATGCTCTGTGGGAGGCCTTGCAGGCTGCGGTCCCGGCCGTAGGAAGCGCCCCTTCCATTCCACAACAATCTTCTCTTTTCTGATATCACCCCCTATCATAGGGAAGTGCCATCTGCCAAAAACAGGGAGTTTGTATGGTCAGCGCGCTGTATGCGGTGTTAGGTGCATTACTGCTGATTAAGTTTTCATTTGATGTTGTGCGCCTCAGAACGCAGTACCGCGTCTCTTACGGCGACGGCGGATTTTCTGAGCTACAAAGCGCTATCCGCATTCACGGCAATGCGGTTGAATATATCCCCGCGGGATTAATCCTGTTGCTTTTTATGGAGATGAATGGCGCAGAAACCTGGATGGTACACATCTGTGGCCTGCTGCTGATTGCTGGCCGGCTAATGCATTATTATGGCTTTCACCATCGCCTGTTCCGCTGGCGTCGTTCCGGCATGAGTGCGACCTGGTGTTCACTTTTGCTGATGGTGCTGGCTAACCTGTGGTATATGCCGTGGGAGTTGGTTTTCTCCCTCCATTAGCGCACAATACGCCACTTTATTTTTCCCGGATTTTTACGTTATGTCAGATCGCGACACGCTTTTTTCCGCGCCTATCGCCAGCCTGGGCGACTGGACCTTCGATGAACGGGTAGCTGAAGTCTTCCCGGATATGATCCAGCGCTCTGTTCCCGGTTATTCCAATATTATCTCTATGATCGGCATGCTGGCTGAGCGCTTCGTTCAACCCGGCACGCAGGTCTATGACCTGGGCTGCTCGCTCGGCGCGGCAACGCTGTCGGTTCGTCGTAATGTTCACCACGAAGGCTGTCGGATCATCGCCGTCGATAATTCCCCGGCCATGGTGGAACGCTGCCGTCGCCATATTGACGCGTACAAAGCCCCTGTTCCGGTGGACGTGGTGGAAGGCGATATCCGTGATATCGAGATCAATAACGCGTCGATGGTGGTGCTGAATTTCACCCTGCAGTTCCTGGTGCCTGAAGACCGCCAGCGTCTGCTGGACAAAATTTATCAGGGGCTGAATCCTGGCGGCGCGCTGGTGCTCTCAGAGAAATTCAGCTTTGAAGATGCCGAGGTTGGCGAGCTGCTGTTCAATATGCACCACGATTTCAAGCGTGCGAACGGCTACAGCGAGCTGGAGATCAGCCAGAAACGCAGCATGCTCGAAAACGTAATGCTGACGGACTCCGTGGAAACCCACAAAGCGCGCCTGCGTCAGGCCGGTTTTGAGCACAGTGAACTGTGGTTCCAGTGCTTCAACTTTGGCTCTCTGGTGGCGCTGAAAGCGGGGAATGCGGCATGATTGAGTTCAGCAACTTTTATCAGCTGATTGCCAAAAGCCCGCTCTCCCACTGGCTGGAGACGCTGCCTGCGCAAATTGCCGCCTGGCAGCGGGACCAGCAGCACGGCCTGTTAAAACAGTGGTCGAATGCGGTGGAATACCTGCCCGAGCTGACCCCGCATCGTCTGGATCTCCTGCACAGTGTGACTGCCGAGAGCGCAGAACCGCTTCCGGCAGGTCAGGTCAACCGCATCGAAACGCTGATGCGTAACCTGATGCCGTGGCGTAAAGGGCCATTTTCCCTTTACGGCGTGAACATCAATACCGAATGGCGCTCTGACTGGAAATGGGATCGCGTTCTGCCGCATCTTTCCGACCTGACCGGGCGCACCATTCTGGACGTCGGCTGCGGCAGCGGTTACCACATGTGGCGCATGATTGGCGCAGGGGCGCATCTGGCAGTGGGTATTGACCCGATGCAGCTCTTCCTGTGCCAGTTTGAAGCGGTGCGTAAACTATTGGGTAACGACCAGCGCGCGCACCTGCTGCCGCTGGGCATTGAGCAGCTCCCGGCCCTGAAAGCCTTTGATACCGTGTTCTCCATGGGCGTGCTTTACCATCGCCGCTCTCCGCTGGAGCATTTATGGCAGCTTAAGGATCAGCTGGTCAGCGGCGGTGAACTGGTGCTGGAAACGCTGGTGGTGGAAGGTGACGAAAATACCATTCTGGTACCGGGTGATCGCTATGCGCAAATGCGCAATGTCTACTTCATCCCTTCCGCGCTGGCGCTGAAGAACTGGCTGGAGAAGTGCGGGTTTGTGGATGTACGGATTGCCGACGTCAGCGTGACCTCCATCGAGGAACAGCGCCGCACCGACTGGATGGTCACCGAATCGCTGGAGCAGTTCCTCGACCCGGCCGATCGCAGCAAAACCATTGAAGGCTATCCCGCCCCGATGCGTGCGGTGCTGATTGCCACGAAGCCGTAGTTTTCCCCTCACCCCGGCCCTCTCCCCATAGGGGCGAGGGAGAAAAACCGCACCGAGCCGTCCCCTCTCCCCTATGGGGAGAGGGTTAGGGTGAGGGGATAAAAAAAGGCCCCTGTTGAAATTGCAGGGGCCTGGTACAAGCAAGCATCATATTGGGCGACATGATGCGCGGTAAAAATCGGTACGTTGCTACACGTGATGGCGCTCAATCAGCGACTTCATTTCCGCAACCGACTCTCCCTCTACACCGTAGCGTGAGTACTCATCCGCTTCAGCATCCGTCGACATTGACAATCCTGTATTGCGATAACGCATGGGCGACGGCATCCATTTGCCTGCCGAGCTGTGCAGCTCTTCAACCCCGGCGTTTAAAAACCGTTCCAGATTGCTGGCACGGACTCCCGCACCCGCCATTATTATTGGAACACCGGAATGGGCTTTTAGTTCCGTAATTAATTGCAGTCCTTTTTCAGCAGACGCCTGCTGCCCGGATGTCAGAATGCGCGCCACACCCAGTTCGCCCAGCGTATCAAAGGCTTGCAGTGGGTTTTTACACATATCAAACGCACGATGAAACGTGACGGCCATTCCTTTCGCGGCGTCCATGACCTGACGCATACGCGGCAGATCGATCTCACCGTCTTCATTAAGCAGACCAATGACCAGACCGGGGAACCCCAAATCGCGCACGAGGGCGATATCTTCAAGCATGGCGCCGAACTCACCCGGCGTGTAACAAAAATCGCCGCCGCGAGGACGAATAATCGGGTGAACGGGAACGGTGACGGCCTCACGGGCAGACGTCAACACGCCGTACGAGGGCGTCAGCCCGCCCTCTTTGGGGGCTGCGCACAGTTCGATGCGGTCAGCTCCGTGTTTTTGCGCGGTCACGGCACACTCCACGCTGTAACAACAAATCTCCAGCAGCGCCATTTAATCCTCCTGAAATCCCACTTAACGAATCATCATGACACGCCGGCCGTTTTCAGTCCCGGCGTGAACTCACATCTCTTACGCTTCACTGGCTACAATCTGTTCAATGGTCCACGGATGAAACTTCACCGTGACCTGTCCGTCAGTGACGGCAAGCGTCGGGTTAGGTAACCGCTCGCGTTCGCCTTTGGGTGAGCTCGTTTTCACATAAATCCCCGGCTGGCTTAAGCCTTCGTCAGATAACAGCGCCAGCGCGCGCGCGTTCAGTGTTTCAGGCTCACCCGGCAGGACAATTTCGATGTGTTCCCAACCTTCGTGCGGATAGCGTTTCTCGCCCGGCCACGGCAGTTCAACCACGGTAAATTGCCAGTGCGCCACGCAGACCGGCTGGTGCAGTTTGAACAGGCAAATCGGACGGCCATTAATGATGTTCTCAGAGAGTAACTCGCCACACTGTTCGAACCCGCGACGCCAGCGCTCGGCGGTCGCATTCTGATGGCAGCGCAAAGAGATGTGATCGGCCTCAAGTGGCGCGATATCCAGACCAAGACGGGTGGCAAGTTCTGTGAACGCCTGGGTGAAGCGCGGTAAATCTGCGGAAATCTCATGCAGTTCGTCAATGGATTGCCAGTTCGCCATAAGTCAGTCTCTTATCGTATCGCAAAGCCGCTAATTTACTCTGTTGCCCTGTTTTGACCAACCGCTGAATACGGCTTTTTATGACTGCATGATTATGCACACCTTCTTAGCCTGGATTCTGAGCAATCTTCGGCCCCCGCGATGCTGACGCCAGAAGGCATTTGCAGTATACTCCCGCCCTAAATTCTTTAACTGGCGCGGGCGGTTGTAGGCCCGCATCAAAAACGTAAGGTATCCAGGTGAATATTCAGGCTCTTCTCTCCGAAAAAGTCAGTCAGGCACTGATTGCCGCAGGTGCGCCTGCGGATTGCGAACCGCAGGTTCGTCAGTCAGCAAAAGTACAGTTTGGCGACTATCAGGCTAATGGCGTGATGGCAGTGGCTAAAAAACTGGGTATGCCGCCGCGACAACTCGCTGAGCAGGTACTGACGCATCTGGATCTCGCTGGCATTGCCAGCAAAACTGAAATTGCCGGCCCGGGCTTTATTAATATCTTCCTGGATCCTGCGTTCCTGGCAAGCCACGTTGACGCGGCACTGAAATCTGACCGTCTGGGTGTTTCCCGGCCACAGGCGCAGACCGTGGTAATCGACTACTCCGCCCCGAACGTGGCGAAAGAGATGCACGTTGGCCACCTGCGCTCCACCATCATCGGTGATGCCGCGGTGCGTACGCTCGAATTCCTTGGTCACAAGGTGATTCGTGCGAACCACGTGGGCGACTGGGGTACCCAGTTCGGTATGCTGATTGCTTACCTGGAAAAACAGCAGCAGGAAAACGCGGGTGAAATGGCGCTGGCGGACCTGGAAGGGTTCTATCGCGAAGCCAAAAAACACTACGACGAAGACGAAGCCTTTGCCGAACGCGCGCGCAGCTACGTGGTAAAACTGCAGGGCGGCGATCAATACTTCCTCGAGATGTGGCGCAAGCTGGTTGACATTACCATGTCTCAGAACCAGCTCACCTATAACCGTCTTAACGTCACCCTGACCCGTGACGACGTGATGGGTGAAAGCCTGTACAACCCAATGCTGCCGGGTATTGTGGCTGATCTGAAAGCGAAAAACCTGGCGGTTGAGAGCGAAGGCGCAACGGTTGTGTTCCTTGATGAGTACAAAAACAAGGAAGGCGAACCGATGGGCGTGATCATCCAGAAAAAGGATGGCGGCTATCTCTACACCACTACCGACATCGCCTGCGCGAAATACCGTTACGAAACGCTGCACGCCGACCGCGTGCTGTACTACATCGACTCCCGTCAGCACCAGCACCTGATGCAGGCGTGGACGATTGTGCGTAAAGCCGGTTACGTACCGGATAGCGTGCCGCTGGAACACCACATGTTCGGCATGATGCTGGGTAAAGACGGCAAGCCGTTCAAAACCCGCGCGGGCGGTACCGTGAAACTCTCCGATCTGCTGGACGAAGCGCTGGAACGCGCCCGCCGTCTGGTGGCCGAGAAGAACCCGGATATGCCTGCCGATGAGCTGGAAAAACTGGCCAACGCCGTGGGTATCGGTGCGGTGAAATACGCGGATCTTTCCAAGAACCGTACCACCGACTATATCTTCGACTGGGATAACATGCTGGCCTTTGAAGGCAATACCGCGCCATACATGCAGTATGCTTACACCCGCGTGCTGTCCGTATTCCGTAAAGCCAATATTGACGAAAGCGTGCTGGCGAATGCGACGGTGACCCTCAGCGAAGATCGTGAAGCGCAGCTGGCGGCGCGTCTGCTGCAGTTCGAAGAGACGCTGACGGTTGTCGCGCGTGACGGTACACCGCACGTGATGTGTGCTTACCTGTACGATCTGGCGGGCCTGTTCTCCGGCTTCTACGAGCACTGCCCTATTCTGTCTGCGGAAAATGAAGCGGTCCGTAACAGCCGCCTGAAGCTGGCGCAGCTGACGGCGAAGACCCTGAAGCTGGGTCTGGATACTCTGGGTATCGAAACCGTAGAGCGTATGTAAAAAAAGAAACCCGGCAATCGCCGGGTTTTCTTTTATGCGCTGACGGTGCGACCGTCAGCGGTAGTTCACGATAACGGAATTACTCTGCACTTTCAGCGCCGGGATCAAACGTCCACCGCCCGGTACTTCCCAGATAAAACGTAAAGGCTCGATTGCCGGCACGCCGTTAAACGCCTGGGTCGTACCACTTTCGCCATCGATTTCCGTACAGCGCGTCTGAGAGCAGAGACGGACCTGCAGTCCGGCAGGTGTGGGGCCAATCAGCCTGTAGTTCCAGACCACCAGCCCCATCAGACCGGAAACCGCTTCAGACGGCGACAGCGGGTTAGACGACATGGCGACGCCCCGGTTGCTGAGCGTCACGCCCATGCTGCTTGCCTGCCAGGTGCCTCCCCCGGCAGCCTGTACCGCCAGTGGGAAGAACAAAATCCATAACCATTTACGCATTATTTTCCTCCAATCGTGGCTGTCATGCGGATATGACGGTTATCCGACAGTTCCAGATTCGACAGCACCACCAGCTGATTCAGGCTACGACGCAGGAAGCGCGACAGCAGCGGACGCAGCGCATGATTCACCAGCAGCACCGGTGGCGCTCCCAGCATCTCCTGACGCGCCAGCGCCTCCTGCGTTTGCGCCAGCAGACGATCCGCCAGACCCGGCTCCAGCCCGCCGCCGCCCTGCAGGGCCTGCAGCAGCAGACGCTCAAGCGGCGTATCGAGGCCAATAACCTGCACTTCCCCGGTTCCGGGGAACCACTGCTGGGTGATTGCCCGGCCCAGCGCCACACGCACCACCGCCGTCAGCTCGTGCGGATCGCTTTGTAACGGCGCATGCTCGGCCAGGGTTTCCAGAATGGTACGCATATCGCGGATCGGTACTTTTTCGTCGAGCAGATTTTGCAGCACCTTGTGCAGCGTGGTTAACGTCAGCACGCCCGGGACCAGATCTTCGGTCAGCTTCGGCATCTCCTGGGTCACGCGGTCCAGCAGCTGCTGCGCTTCCTGACGGCCAAACAGCTCCGCCGAGAATTGTCCAATCAGGTGGTTAAGATGGGTCGCCACCACGGTACTGGCTTCTACTACCGTATACCCCTGGATCTGCGCCTGCTCTTTCAGGGCGCTTTCAATCCAGATAGCGGCCAGGCCAAAGGCCGGATCGGTAGTTTGTTCCCCCGGCAGCGTGCCTGCGGCAGTGCCCGGGTTAATCGCCAGCCAGCGGCCTGGATAGGCATCGCCGCTGCCAATTTCGACACCTTTCATCAGAATGCGGTAGCGCGCAGGCGGAAGATCCATATTGTCCCGGATGTGTACCACCGGCGGCAGGAAGCCCATATCCTGGGCGAATTTTTTACGGATACTGCGAATTCGGCCAAGCAGCTCGCCATCCTGCTGGAAATCGACCATCGGGATCAGGCGATACCCCACCTCCATGCCCAGGGAATCTTCCAGCTGCACATCGTTCCAGGTGGCTTCGACGGCCTGGGTGTTCTCCGGCATCTTGACCGGAACAGGTTCCGCCGACGGTTTGGTTTCACGGCCGCGCATCCACCAGGCAAGCCCCAGCAGAGCCGCCGTAAACAGCAGGAAAACGAGGTTTGGCATCCCCGGCACCAGACCGAGTAACCCGAGAACCGCCGCAGCCAGCAGCATGACGCGCGGGTTGCTGAACAGCTGGCCCACCATTTGCTCGCCAACGTCCTGATCGGTACTCACGCGGGTGACAATCACACCCGCGGCCGTGGAGATCACCAGCGCCGGGATCTGGGCGACCAGACCATCACCAATGGTCAGCAGCGTATAGCTTTCCGCCGCGTGGCCCATGTCCATCCCGTGCTGCAGTACCCCCACCAGCAGGCCGCCGACCACGTTAATCACCATGATCAGAATGCCGGCGATGGCGTCACCGCGCACAAACTTACTCGCACCGTCCATCGAGCCGTAGAAGTCCGCCTCCTGGGTCACTTCCGCACGGCGTTTTTTGGCTTCATCTTCGGCGATAAGCCCGGCGTTCAGGTCGGCGTCGATCGCCATCTGCTTGCCCGGCATTCCGTCCAGCACGAAACGCGCGCCCACTTCCGCGATACGCCCCGCACCTTTGGTGATAACCATAAAGTTGATGATAACGAGGATAACGAACACCACGATCCCGATTGCGAAATTACCGCCCACCAGGAAGTGGCCGAACGCTTCCACCACTTTACCTGCCGCTGCCGCACCGGTATGACCTTCCATCAGGATGATACGCGTGGACGCCACGTTGAGCGCCAGGCGGAGCAAGGTGGTAAATAGCAGAATGGTCGGGAACGCGGCGAACTCCAGGGTACGCTGGGTGAACATCGCCACCAGCAGCACCATAATGGACAGCGCAATATTGAAAGTGAAAAGCAGATCGAGGATGAACGCCGGGAGAGGCAATACCATCATCGACAGAATTAGCAGGATCAAAATCGGCCCGGCAAGGATCTGCCATTGGGTCGATTTCAGGTTGCCGGGCAGGCGCAACATTGCCACCAGATTAGCCATCAGTGTCCTTCTCGTTCATAAAATCCAGCGCGGCAGGCACCGGAAGGTTCTCAGGTTTCACAGGCCGTTGACCACCGGCCAGACGCCAGCGCTTCAACTGCCATACCCAGGCCAGCACTTCCGCCACGGCGGCGTAGAGTTGTCCCGGGATCTGTTGTCCAATATCCGCATGACGGTACAGGGCACGCGCCAGCGGTGGGGCTTCGAGGATCGGCACACGGTGTTCAGTGCCAATTTCACGGATACGCAGCGCGATCAGACCCGCCCCTTTCGCCACCACTTTCGGCGCGCTCATTTTGTTTTCGTCATAGCGCAGCGCAACGGAGTAGTGTGTCGGGTTGGTGACGATGACGTCGGCCTTCGGCACGTCGTCCATCATCCGGCGACGGGCGGCGGCACGTTGCATCTGGCGGATACGCCCTTTCACGTGCGGGTCACCTTCCATCTGCTTGTATTCGTCACGGATATCCTGACGTGACATCCGCAGTTTCTTGAAGTGGCTATACAGCTGGAAAATCACGTCAAAACCCACCATCGGGATAATGCTGAGCACCACCAGTAGCGCGCAGAGTCCAACCAGGTTCAGCGCATTGCTCATCGCGGTGAGAGGCGATTCGCTGATAAGGCGCATCATTTCCGGCCAGTGGTACCAGAGGTAAAACCCCGCGGAACTGCCCATCAGTACCGATTTGAGAATGGCTTTAAGCAGCTCAGCCCCGGTTTGCGCAGAGAACATTTTCGCAATGCCCGGCAGCGGGTTCAGCTTGGAAAATTTCGGTTGCAGCGATTTGGCGCTAAAGACCAGACCGCCGAGCATGACCGGAGAGACCAGCGCAACCAGCACGACCCCGGTAATCAGCGGCAGCAACGCGACCATCGCCCCTTTTATCAGCTGAATAATCTGGCTGAGGATCAGGTTCGGGTCGTTGACCATACTGTGGTCAAAACGTAAGCCGGTTGAGAGCATTCCCGCCAGCTTGCGGGCGAGCGACTCCCCACCCCACCAGATGATGCACACCCCTACGATAAGGATCAGCAGGGACGTTAATTCTCGGGATCGGGGGATCTGCCCTTCCTCACGCGCCTTTTCTAGTCGGTGGGGTGTGGGGGCTTCCGTTTTGTCGTCGTTCTCTTCTGCCACAGTGCATGCTCAGCCCATTACGTCACGGGTATCATGCCAGCGCAGCGGAAATCCAATGGCGGGAAAAGCCCGTTTATTCGGGCTCTTTTCGGTGATTCTGGCGTAAACCGCCTCAGGCGGCGTGACCTCCTGAGGCGGAACGAACTATCAGAAGCCCAGGCTGTCCAGCAGATCGTCGACCTGATCCTGGCTTGCCACCACGCCCGCCTTGCTGGCGTCGAGCTGTGGACCATTAAGCAGGCTTTCGTTCTCGCGTTTTGGACGGGCAGCCGGTTCCGGAATGTTCTCCAGCAGCACCATCAGCAGCTGACGCTCAATCTCCTGGATCACATCCATCATGCGCTTGATCACCTGACCGGTGAGGTCCTGGAAATCCTGCGCCATCATGATGTCGAGCAACTGGGCGTTGGTGAAGCTGGTGTGGCCCGGCACATCCCCCAGGAACTGGCGGGTATCGGTCACCAGTTCGCGGGCATCCGCCAGCTCAATCGGGTTCTCAAACCACTCATCCCAGCGTTTGGTCAGCGCTTTCGCCCCCTTTTCCATCGCATCCTGGTGCGGTTGTGACGCTTCAACGCTGTTCAGCGCACGCTCCGCGGCCTGGGCGGTCATCTGAACGACGTAGTCCAGGCGGTCGCGGGCATCAGGGATCGCTTCCGCCGCTTCGGCAATTGCCTGATCCAGTCCCAGCTCACGCAGGCTGTCACGCAGCATGCGCGTCAGGCTGCCGATGCGTACGATGATGTCGCTCGGCGAGTGTTCTTCAACGGGTTTCATAGCAGGTTGCATCATGACCAACACCTCACATGCCGAGTTTCTCGAAGATCTTACCGAGCTTCTCTTCCAGGGTCGCCGCGGTGAATGGCTTCACCACGTAGCCGCTTGCGCCCGCCTGTGCAGCGGCAATGATGTTCTCTTTTTTCGCTTCTGCAGTGACCATCAGAACCGGCATAGAGGCCATTCCCGCGTCCGCACGAATGGTTTTGAGCAGTTCCAGACCGTCCATGTTTGGCATGTTCCAGTCGGAGATAACAAAACCAAACCCGCCCGCCTGCAGTTTGTTCAGCGCGTCAACGCCGTCTTCTGCTTCTTCAACGTTGTTGAAACCCAGCTCTTTCAGCAGGTTGCGCACGATGCGACGCATGGTGGAAAAGTCATCCACAACCAAAAACTTAAGCTCTTTATCCGCCATAAAATAATACTCCTGAGTCAAATACGTATTGCCTGTCCGGCACTGATTTTCGCCAGCATCTGCTGGCTTACCTGGCTAAGATCGACCACTTCGCTCACGCCACCCATATTGATGGCCTCGCGCGGCATGCCGAACACCACACAACTTGCTTCATTCTGCGCAATCGTCCAGGCGCCAGCCTGGTGCATTGCAAGCATTCCGGCGGCACCATCGTTGCCCATCCCCGTCAGGATCACCCCAACGGCGTTGCGCCCCGCATGTTTCGCCACCGAATGAAACAGCACATCCACCGACGGACGGTGCCGGTTAACCGGCGGTCCGTCATGAATTTTGATCTGATAGTTAGCGCCGCTGCGCGCCAGCTCCATATGCTTGTCGCCCGGGGCGATATACGCATGTCCCGGCAGCACGCGCTCGCCGTCTTCCGCCTCTTTCACGCTGATCTGGCACAGCTTGTTGAGACGCTCGGCGAACGAACGGGTAAAGCCTGGCGGCATATGCTGAGTGATCAGAATACCCGGACTCGACAGCGGCAATGGCTGGAGTACATGACGAATTGCCTCTGTTCCTCCGGTTGACGCGCCAATGACCAGCAATTTTTCCGAGCTGAGTAACGGACCGGCTTTTAAGGTCGCCGGTGCGGCCATCGGCTTATGCGCGGCAAGCTTCGCCCGCGACGCGGTGCGGATCTTCTCGGCAATCATTTCGCTGTACGCCAGCATCCCCTCACGAATGCCAAGCTGCGGTTTGGTGACAAAATCCACCGCCCCCAGCTCCAGCGCACGCAGGGTGATTTCCGATCCTTTCCCGGTCAGGGAAGAGACCATCACCACCGGCATTGGCCGCAGTCGCATTAATTTTTCGAGGAAATCTATGCCATCCATGCGCGGCATCTCGACATCCAGCGTGAGCACGTCGGGGTTATATTTTTTAATTAAATCCCGCGCTACCAGTGGGTCAGGCGCAGTAGCCACCATCTCCATGTCGCTGTGGCTATTGATAATTTCAGTCATGATCTGACGCATCAGCGCTGAATCATCGACAGACAATACCCTGATTTTACTCATGCTTTTTCCTTACTCAGCGCATATACCGTTTGCCCACGCAGGCTAAACTCACGCACGAGGTTGCTGAAGTTTTCCGAGTGCCCGGCAAACAGTAAACCGTCAGGCTTGAGCAACGGAACAAACCGACGCAATATGTCCTGTTGCGTCGTTTTATCAAAATAGATCATGACGTTACGGCAAAAAATGGCGTCGAACGGCCCCGGCACGTTGTACTGCTTATCCAGCAGGTTAACGGGCGCGAATTCGACGCAGTTCGCCAGCTCCTGGCGTACGCGTACCAGGCCTTCATGCGGGCCGGTGCCGCGCATGAAATACCGCTGCAGCTGCTGCGGAGAGAGTGTTTTCAGTTCATCCTGGCGATAAACCCCGTTACGCGCCTTCTCCAGCACCTCGGTATCGATATCACTGGCGTAGACTTTCCAGCGTCCGGGGGCCATTCCCAGCGTGTCGGCAAGGGTGATCGCCAGCGAATAAGGCTCTTCCCCCGTCGAAGCGGCCGCACTCCAGACGCGATACTCCCCGGTGCGACGGCGTGCGTGCTCGGCCAGTACCGGGAAGTGGTGAGCTTCGCGGAAAAACGCCGTCAGGTTAGTGGTTAAGGAGTTAATAAAAGCCTGCCACTCAGCGCTGTTCTGGTTCGCTTCAAGCATGCTCAAATAGCGACCAAAATCATCCAGCCCCAGCGTACGCAAGCGCCGCACCAGTCGGTTGTAGACCATGTCTCGCTTATGATCCGCAAGCACGATCCCCGCACGCTGGTAGATTAACTGACATATCCGACGAAAATGCGCGTCGGACAGCGCGAGGCGCTGTGTCATCTGCAACAATAATGACGTTTGCCCAGGAGGCATTGGTGATGTCATAGCGCCTTCTTAATTACATTCAGGATACAACTGGCACGGCCTGCGACCGCCCGACTTCTGTTACTGCTTCAACGTGCTCTTTGACATTAAATACTGCGACCAGCCCGGTCAGGTGATCCGCCTGACTGGCGAGCTGATCCGTTGCCGCTGCCGCTTCCTCAACTAACGAGGCGTTCTGTTGCGTCACCTGATCCATCTGGCTGACCGCCTGTGCGACCTGTTCAATGCCGCGACGCTGCTCATCCGACGCAGAGGCAATTTCGCCCATGATGTCGTTTACCCGCGTGACGGAGGTGACGATCTCATGCATGGTTTGCGCCGCCGTATCCACCAGGGCGGAGCCTTGCTGAACGCGTGACACCGACTCTTCAATCAGGCCCTTAATTTCTTTCGCCGCGTTGGCGCTGCGGCTCGCCAGGTTACGCACTTCTCCTGCCACCACCGCAAACCCGCGTCCCTGCTCACCGGCACGTGCCGCTTCCACCGCGGCATTCAGCGCCAGTATGTTGGTCTGGAAGGCGATACCGTCAATTACGCTGATGATGTCACCAATTTTCTGCGAGCTGGCGGCAATCTCCTGCATGGTGCTGGCGACATGAGAGGCCTGATCGCCGCCCTTCTTCGCCGTCATGGCCGCCTGTTTTGACAGGTCAGACGCCTGACGCGCGTTATCGGCGTTCTGGCTTACCGTCGCGGTCAGTTGCTCCATACTGGCCGCCGTCTGCGCCAGGGAGGCCGCCTGCTGCTCGGTACGGGAGGAGAGATCGTTATTGCCCGCCGCAATCTCTGAGATGCCGGTGTGCATGGCATAACTGCCCTGACGCACATCGGATACCGTTTCCCGCAGCGCGCCCTGCATCGCCTTCAGGCTGGCAAAGATCGCCGAAATTTCGTTCTTACCGAACACCGCCACCGTGCGCGCCAGGTCCCCCTTCGCAATGCTGTCGAAGTGGCTGCTGATGATCGCCAGCGGCTGCACAATCATTTTGCGCGACCAGAGCAGCGCGGCGCCGGTCAGCAACCCTGCCAGAATCACCACCACGGCAAAGATCACGCCCGACATGTGATAGCTTTTACGGCTGTCTTCGCCGGCACGCTGAACAAACTGGTTGATATCCTGCTGCCAGGCGTTAAAGCTGTTGTCAAACGCCGCCTGAGAGGCCTGGACCGGCGCGGTCATAAAGTCCGACAGCTGGTTGTTTTCAAGCCAGGTCGCCTGGTGGTCCAGATCGCTGTACCACTGTTCAAAGTTCTTCTTCATGGCGGCCTTCAGCGCTTTCGCTTTCTCGCTGTCGGCGGCCTGTGCCGTAAAGGTTTTAAACTGTGCGTCAGCCTGCTTCAGGCTGTCGCGCGCGGTGGCCATCAGCGCTTTGATATCATCCGGCGGATAACTCAGCGCGGTTAAGGTTCCCGCCTTATTCAGCGCAGTGCTTGCCTGCAACAGCACGGCACGGGTTTGTGCCAGTGCGGAGCGCTGCTGATTACTCGCCTCAACATCCTGCAAATTCTGATAGCCATCGCGAAACGCCCAAAAAGACAACCCGTTACTGCCAACCTGCAACACACCGCAAAGGATCAGAATCAAAAACAGTGTGGTCGAGATACGAATACGATTTAACATCCACGCTCCCAATAAGCGGCAAGCAGCCGCGGTTTAAATGTCAGTCAAAATGTTTCCCAGTTTTCATCTTGTCCGGTCGTTGCAGAACGCGTACGGTTTGCCGCCGATACAGCGGCGGGTGCGCGATACGTCGCCTGCGGGGTGACCGTATTTCCAGCCAGTGAAGCGAGACGAAACGCCGAGACGGCCATCTTCAGACGGCTCGCCTGGTCTTCCAGAGCAGCGGCCGCCGCAGCGGACTCCTGCACCAGCGCGGCGTTTTGTTGTGTCACGCGATCCATTTCCGATACCGCCAGGGCGACCTGGTCGATACCACGACTCTGCTCATCAGACGCAGAGGCGATTTCACCCATGATGTCCGTCACGCGGGTAACGGCATTCACGATGTCATTCATGGTCTCCCCGGCGCTCTCCACCAGCACGGAGCCGGTATCTACGCGGGAAACGGAATCTTCAATCAGCGATTTGATCTCTTTTGCCGCATTGGCGCTGCGGCTGGCCAGGTTGCGAACTTCCCCGGCCACCACGGCAAACCCGCGCCCCTGCTCGCCCGCACGCGCGGCTTCCACGGCGGCGTTCAGGGCCAGGATGTTGGTCTGGAAGGCGATACCGTCAATGACGCTGATGATGTCGGCAATTTTCTTCGAGCTGTCGGCGATTTCATGCATGGTCTTCACCACGCCGTCCACCACGCGACCGCCGCGCTGCGCGGTCTCGGAGGCACTTTCAGCCAGCTGAGACGCCTGGCGGGCGTTATCGGCGTTCTGCTTCACGGTCGCGGTGAGCTGCTCCATGCTGGCCGCCGTCTCTTCCAGCGCCGATGCCTGCTGTTCAGTGCGGGAAGAGAGGTCGTTATTCCCCATCGCAATTTCGCTGGTGCCGGTATAGATGGCATCGGTGCCGCTACGCACGTTGGCAACGGTATCGGTAAGTGAACGCTGCATATGGTCAACGCTGTTGGCCAGTTCGGTGATCTCATTGCGCCCGGACACGGTCAGCGTTTTGGTCAGGTCGCCGCCGGCAATCTCACGAATGTGAGCAATGACGCGACCGAGCGGGTTTAGCAGGATATGACGAATGCCGTACCAGACCGCGACCAGCACAATGACCAGCGCCAGCGCCATCACCGCCATCTGCCATTTTGCAAAGCGGTAGTCATTCTGGCTTTCAGTAAAGGCCGAGTGATAGAGATCCCCGCTGGCTTTGGCATACTCTCCCAGCGCCGCGCCGAGCGCGTTTTGCATCCCTTGCGTAGGCTGCGCGAAATAGGCGTCCATGTTGCCGCTCTCCAGGAACTGAATCAGCTCCGTCAGACCGGCATAGTAGGCGTTGTATTTTTCATCAATATTCTGGCTCACCTGCTCCATCGCAGGCTGCGGGGTGATCTTTTTAAAGGCGTCGTAGTGTTTAGCGGCGTCAGCAAGCGTGGCGCGGGCATTCTTTAACAGATCGGTTTTCGCGCTGCTCTGCTGATTGTTGGGATCCATCATCATGCGCGCGGACGAGCGGCTCAGGTTAATACGCGTTTGCAGCATCAGATCCCACGTGGAGGTGAGTTCACTCTGCTGCAGGCGGAGATCGTTCGAGGCCGCAAAGCTGTCCTGGTTCTGTTTTAATGACGAGAAAAAAAGCCCGCCGGAGATGAGCTGAAGAAGTGCGAAAATGACCAGCACCATCATGAGCATTGTGACAACGCGGATACGGTTCAACATACAACACCTTCTCATAGATTTATTAACGGTGTTATCGGCACAGCCCACAGGAACTTTACATTTGCGAAAGGGAAAAGCGCGGGGGTTAAAACGCCACGTCGACAATCAGCGTGTCGGTGTAGGTTCCGGCGGGTGGCGTGGTCTGGCTGGTCAGGACTTTGGCGGTGTAGTTATAGGTGCGCAGTAAACCGTCAGCGCTGACCTGCGATGAGGTTGCGCTGGTCCAGCGCTCGCTGCCGCTACTGCCCCAGCGGTTAGTCGTGGCTTCTTTATAGATGTCATAACTCAGATAGTTACTGCCGCTCACCATCCGGCGCACGTTATTCAGCGCGTTGGCACCATTGTTAATGCCGATGGTATAGGTACTGCCTTTGGTACAGGTCACGGCAATCGCCTGTGAGACGGTCGGGAAACTTTGCACCAGCGGCGCGCTGTTAAAGTTAACATCCGGCGTGGTCATGGCGCTGCAGTCGTTGGTAACGGTCATATCCAACGTGATGCTGGTCCCTTTCGTTCCGGTCTGAAGCCCCGACAAACAGGCGTTGAGCACGCCCACCGAGCAGACGCTATAGGTGATATCAAAGTTAAGCGTCACCTGATAAGGACCGGCGGACACATTTTGCCCCGGGACCGTCCGGAAATAGAGAGGGATATTGTATTGTTTGCCGCCGATCAGGTTTAACAAGGTACTGCTGTCCCAGGTATAGGTTTTACTGGTTTGCACTTCGCTGTTGTTAGCGCAGCCCGACTGCCCGCACAGACGCGTCGGGATCACATCCGTAATGGTCGCGTTATCGGTACGCTTCATGGTCGCCCGACCATTGGCCGAAACGGTTGCTGAGACAAAATTAAGCGTGATGGTGTCCCCGGTCAGCAAGTTCAACAGCGCATCACAGGCCACGACCAGCGTACCGGTAGTGGCCACTTCGCCAGATCCACTCAGCGCGAATGAGGTCACACTCCCAAACGCGGCGTTGACCGTACTGACCCGACAGTCAGCCCAACTGCCGCTGGTCACCAGCAGCAGAAGCATAAATAGCAGGCGCTTCATGGCCCCTCCCGACAAATCAGCGGGCCGTAGGTTTGCAGCTTATGCTCGGGATTCGCCCCCATGGTCAGGGTTGTCGTGCAGCATTTTCCGTCAGGTGCAATCACCTCCAGCGGGTTCACATCGTTAAGGTTTTCCAGCCATGCGATGCCGTCATACCCCACCACCGCATTGCTGCGCGAGGCGCGTCTGACCTGACTGCCCACCGGGAGCGCCTGCCCGTGCGCGTCGTGCAGGATCACGCTCGCCACCCGCTCCTGCTCCATGGGAAAATCCACCAGATAGCCGCTGTGACGCCGGATAGCGATCCGCCGCTCGGTCTCTTTTAGTCGGGTATCTGCCGGCAGATTCAGGGTATCAATGCGGTAGCTTGCCGGGTAATAGGCCGACACCCCGCTGACCAGCAGGTAACCGTTGCGATTGGTTTTCCCGACGGGCTGGTTCTCATAGCTGACGGGGACATCCGGGTGGCCGTCAGTGCTGATGACCACAAACGCGTCGTTGATCTTGTTCGCCGCAAACAGCTCGCCGTCCATCAGGACAATCGCGCCCATCGCCTCGCCCCACCAGGTCATCATCTCCCTTTCGCCATAGCCGCCGCCCTGCAGCTCAATCGTGTTGTTGCGCCAGCCCAGCGTGCCCTGCTGGTAATCACTGGCTTTCGACTGGTTGGCCCACGCCATGTTCCAGCTAAACCCGCCGTCGGAGGGCATGGAGTGGTTGTAGTTAATGCGCTGGGTGCTGCCTGCTTGCGGGGTATGTTCAACGGTGACGGCGGCGCTGTCGAGGGCGCCCAGCGGCACCTGCAGCGACAGTGCGACCGTCCAGTCTCCCTGCTGCTGGTCCCGGCTCGCGGCGAGATAAATACTACTCGCCCCCCACAAATTACGGCTCCAGGAGAGGTTCAGCAGCTCCGTTTTTTGACTGTCAAAGCTCTCCACACCGATCCAGGCCGCCCCAATGTTGCCGTACTGCCCCAGATTGAAGGTCAGCGAGTACTGGTCCGTATTACGGCTAAAGCTGGCGATGGGCCTGTCGTTTTCGTCATAGACCGTCGGCTGGTCGTAGAGGGCGAGATTGCCAAAGCCACGGTCGCGGCGCGAGTGCTGGGTGGCCACGCTAAACTCGCTGGTGCTGTACTGGTAACCCCAGTTGACCTGCCCGCCGGCATCCCCGCCCATGCGGCTTTGCGTGTAAGCGGTATTCACCACGCCAAACTGGCCGAGCTTAAGCACCGTCCCCACCCCACCCAGCGCCAGCGCCTGCGCCCCTTCCGCGTGGCCTTCCAGCGTCAGCCAGTCCGTTACCCCATAGCGATACGAGCCGCTGCCTGCCGCAGAGCCGTAGTCGAAATTCTTTATGCCGTAATTGCGCCGCAGGCTACCCAGGGTCACGGCACCGTCGCTTAGCCCTTGTTTCAGCAGATCGCTGGTGACATAAAACGGTAGCGTGGTGCTCACCTGGCGCCCCAGCGCATCGGTGGTGACCAGCACCGCATCCCCGGCGCCGTTTATATAGGGCAGATTGGTCAGCGTGAAGGGACCCGGCTGAAGCTGGGTTGAGCCGGAGCGATAGCCATTGATAAAGAGATCGACCGAGGTGGGTACCGCGGCGTCCCCCGAGAACTCGGGCAGCGGCCATGTCACCAGATCAGGGCGCAGGGAGAAATCCCGCCCGACGCTGATCCCACCCATCCGCACGCTGGAGCTCCAGGTCAGGGCGTCGCTAATCACATCGCCCACGCTCCAGCTTATGGCATCGTCTTCGTTTGTGAACAGCAGGGTTGTGTCATAGCGGACATACCCTTCCTGCTGGCCGTCGTTACCGGTGAAATTTTCCCGCGCGTAGCCGGTGGAGGAAAACGAACCGTTCTCGTTGAAGTAGCGAAACTCATGCCAGAGCGAGGCCTGACCGCCGATATGTTCCGTGTGGTTGGTGTAGAGATCGTAATTGAGCAGCGCACCGCGGCCAAAGTGCGGTTTGGTCTGCGCCGTTTGCGCACCGAAGGGGGTCACGCGGGCAGTAACCCAGTCGCGGGGAACGGTCAGCAGCAGGCGCTGGGCGGCACTGTCGTACTCCACCCTCACCCGGGAAAGCGAGGAGAGATTCACCTCGCCGGTGGGGACATGCTCCGGGGGCAGCCCTGCGCGCAGCAAATCGGCGCTGGAGATAAAGAACGCGCCTTTACGTTGCGTCACCGGCACGACCAGGCCGGTATCGTAATGGTTCAGCACGAGTGCAAGCTGAAAGACGGCCTCATCATTGATCGCCTGCGCCTGGGGAGGCGGCGGGAGAGCATCGTCGCCGGGCTCAGCCCAGGTCGCGGAACTGACGCAAAGCAGAATCATCATGACCGGCGTCAGTTGACGGGCGTCGACTGCCATTGTGCGTCCCTGGCATTAATCTGCGCGCTCATCCGCTCTGGCTGACGTACGCCTGCGGGTATCGGCCAGCTGCGACTGCTGCCCGGCAGGACATAACCCAGTAATCCCTCCGCAATCGTGCGTTTCTGTCCTCCCTGCTCCAGCGCGACCTGACTCAGCCTGACATGGACATCCCCCCGATTCTGCACCTCCAGGGCCGGTTGTCCGCCCGCCTGCGTGACCCGCCAGCTCAGATTTCGGGTCTCCACCACCGCGTGATGCGCGCCCTCTTTTATGGTCGGGATCCCCTGACCATAAACAAACAGCGGAATGGAATAACGCATCTGTAACTTGAGGCCGATGGCGGGTTCGGCTTTAACGTCAGCCTGAGGGATTTCATCCACAATTATGCGGTAGGCTTGCTCGACGCCCGCAGGAACGGAGGCCTGTTTGATCAGGCGAATAAGCTGTTTACTGCCGGCGGCAATCGTGACGATGGGCGGGCTGGCGACCACATCCTGCTGCGCGGTATAACGTTCGTGCCCTTCCTCCTGCTTCCAGCGTACAATGCGCACCTGCATCGTCGTCGCGCTGTTTCCCTGGTTCTGGATCCACAGCTCCGTGGCCTTAGCGTCTGCCGCAAGCCACGGATCGATAGGCCATAACAGTATGGTGGCGGCCGCCTGTACCTGGCCTGTTACCGCCAGAACCCATGCCCCCGCCAGACCAAAACGTCTTAAAAATGGCTTCATCGACACTCTCCCTTTATTACCATGACAAGGTCACGGTGAGCTGATCGGAATAGGTTCCTGCCGGGCTAAACCCGGTCAGTAGCGCCACGCCAAAAAGCGGCAGCGCGATATTATTGCTATTGGTATAGGTCACCGGTATCGCCTGGTTGACGCCTATTTCGCTGTTGGCAGCCAGCGAACTGCTGCTGTAGAGCCGGTATCCCACCATTTCCGGGCCATTGGTCCGTTTCATACGGCGCAGGGAGGCGTAATTTTGACCGCCATTTATGCTCATGCTCAGCGCCACGCCAGGCGTACAGGCAATGGACAATGCGCCGTTTGGTACAAAGCTGGTGCTTACCGGCGCGCTCTCGACACCGTTATGGCTGCCAAAATCCAGCGTACCGAGAATGCCTCCGCTGCCGGTGGCCACCGCGCAGCCCGGTACAATGGTGGCGCTGACCTTAAAGGACTGTGATGTCACCGCCTCCGCCGTGGGCAGCATGAGAAATCCGACCATCAGCGCGAAAAATGGCTGCACGTGTCCCTCTGCGCATTTGCGCAGACCTCTAAGAGATGCCGTCATGGCCGTGCTGAACTAATAGGTTACGCTGACGTTTATCGTGTCGGTGTACGTGCCCGGTACGACCGTTACGCTGTTACCGCCGCCGGTAATACGCCCGTAAAGAGTGTAACTGTCGACGCCACCCGCCGTAGAGGCGGCCGACAACGCGGTGTTATTGGCAATTACGGAGTTAAATCCGCTGTCGCTATACAGGCTGTACGCCACGCCCTGCGCCGCATTGGCCGTATTGACCAGATAACGCGCAGGGGTGCCCGGAGTCCCGACCACGGTACCGGGTGCGGTGGAGTTGGCGTTGCCGGTGATCGCCACCGAATAGCTGGCGGTGGTGCACTGGATGGTGAAGGTGTTTCCGCCGCTGGCGCCGGTTAATTGTGTGGTCAGGGTGGAAAACGTTGCAGGATGGGTGCCGAAATCCAGCGTACCGAAATTAATCCCATTTTGCGTGGGCGATCCGTTGATCAGACAACCATTTGTCAGCGTCAGCGTGGCCCCAATGGTGCCGCTGCTGGTCACGGCCAACGCCTGGTGGATGGTTGTCGCCATCAGTAAAGTGCCAGCGCAGATCAAAAGGCGTTTTCTTTTCATTTACCACCCTCCAGAAGACATTTCCGTTCCCATGCCACTTTTTATTTCGAGTGTTCAAGATGTTAGCCCCGCTTAACGTTCCTCTGAGGGGGTTATTGAGAATTTGGTTTACGGATATCGCTTCGACCACCCGGCGCATGGCAGGACACACTAATGTCTTATTGACACAGTTTATTTATAAAAAACAAAAAGTTAAATTGAAAAGCAGAAATATTTTGCCGCTTTTACGGAGGATATATCCGCAAAAATGTGATAAGCGTCACAATATATCGTCAGCGCATTAACAACAAAATTAATAAAACTTAAAAAGGAGTTGTAACCCCCTACCGTTTGCGTCAATTTATGTGCCGAATAATTTCCCGCGTTGTAATAAAAAATTTATATGTATCGACGCGGGCTCCATCAGAAGCGCATAGAGGGTCTTTTTTCGTGGCAAGTGCAAACAAACTCACACTCTTCATCGTGATATTCATGCTGGCGGGTATTCTTTCAGGGGCAGCAATTCATGAGTATGCATCTGCGGATGCCATCAAAGCCTGGTCGGATAACATTACCCTTCTGACCGATATCTTCCTCCGTCTGATCAAAATGGTCATAGCCCCCCTGGTCTTCAGCACGCTGACCGTCGGCATTATGAAACTGGGCGAAACCTCCACGATTGGTCGCGTTGGGGGCAAAGCGATGGTGTGGTTTATCAGCTCATCCGTGCTCTCAATTCTGGTCGGCCTGTTTATCGTCACCCTGGAGCATCCGGGGAGCGGCCTGAACCTGACTATCCCTACCGAAGCGGTTGATACTGGCCTGGCCGTGGGCGGCATGACGCTGAAGGCGTTCCTCTCTCACACCATTCCGACCAGTATCGCTGGGGCGATGTCGAACAACGAGATCCTGCAGATTGTGGTGTTTTCAATGTTCTTCGGCATTGGCGGCGCGTCGCTGGGGCAGAAATTCAACGCACCGCTGGTGGCCGCGCTGGATGTGGTTTCCCATATCATGCTGAAGGTGACGGGCTACGTGATGTACGTTGCCCCGCTGGCTATTTTCGCGGCGATTTCTTCCGTGATTGCCACGCAGGGTCTTGGCATTCTGTTGAATTATGCCTCCTTTATTGGCGGCTATTATGTTGCCATTCTTCTTACCTGCATGGTGCTGCTGGCCGTGGGTTACATGGTGTTGAAAAAAGAGGTGTTCCGTCTGGTCAGCATGCTGAAAGACCCGGTACTGGTGGCGTTTACCACCAGCAGTTCTGAAGCCGCCTATCCAAAAACGCTGGAACAGCTGGAGCGTTTTGGCTGTTCACGCAACATTGCCTCTTTCGTGCTGCCGATTGGCTACTCCTTCAACCTGGTGGGTTCGATGGTGTACTGCTCGTTCGCCTCGATGTTTATCGCGCAGGCGTACAATATTCATCTGAGCTTCTCGGAAGTTACCGTTCTGATGTTGACCCTGATGCTGGCTTCAAAAGGGATTGCGGGCGTACCGCGCTCTTCGCTGGTGGTGCTGGCCGCGACGATCCCAAGCTTTAACATTCCGGTGGCCGGTATTCTGCTGCTGATGGGGATTGACCACTTCCTGGATATGGGCCGTTCGGCGATTAACGTGCTGGGGAATGGTATAGCGACCGCGATGCTGTCGCAGAATGAAGGCGCGCGGGACGCGGAAGCTGAGCTGGTGGAGCAGGAAGTATAATGGCATAAAAAAGGGGGGGGGGAGGCCTGATGCCCTCACCCCAGCCCTCTCCCGAAGGGCTGAGGGATCCCCAGTAATTTTTTACCTGAAGCGATGAACGTTGCTTTAGCAAAATTAATGACTTACAGCGATGCCCTGGTCCGGCTGTAAATCGCCGAA
>NZ_POVL01000028.1 GCF_002939185.1 Enterobacter sichuanensis
ATGCGGAGCGCATCTTACTGCTGAGGTGCGTCTCCGTCAATCCCTTAATTTAAAAAAGCCCTTCAACTGGCGATATTCTCGCCAGGCGAGCTACTGTGCGGCTTTAGCGGTGCTGTCAGGGAGTTTGCACCAGTTGTTATTTTCGTTCAGACCGCCGTCCGGAGAGGTATAACCCAGGCAGCCTAAAATAGTGTCGTACAGCTCAACGTGACGACGTGGCACCTTCATGTCCGCCTCTTTTTTCAGGTGAGCAAACATCTTCGCTTTCTCCGGATCTTCCAGATACTTGTCAGACATCCACACCATCATCGGTACGCGGAACTGCTCCGGCGGCGCCATCTTACGTGGCGTACCGTGCAGGTGCTCGAATTCATTGATGGATTCACCATGGTCCGCCGCATAGAACACTATCGCTTTCTTATCACGCACCTGGTCAATAACCGAATCAATAAAGTGATCCACATACATCACGGAGTTGTCATAAGAGTTAATCAGCTGCTCTTTGGTGCAGTCTTTATCCACCCCGACACATTCCGGCGTCCATTTCGCAAAGCTACGCGGGTAGCGTTGCGTGTAGTTAAAGTGCGACCCTTTGGTATGCAGAATAATCATGTGCTTACCGTTCGGGTTACCGTTGAGAGACAACTTCATCTCATCAATCAGCAGCATGTCATCAACAGGCTTACCGCGGTTACGCGCCTCCGCGCCAATCTGCTCGCGGTAGGAAATGTTCTGCGCCATGGTGTTGCTGTAGAACCACATCTCGCTCTGCATCGCATACAGGTCAGACGTAAACCCAAGCTGATGCAGCACCGAGAAGACGTTTTGCTCTTTCAATGTCCGCTGTGGGTTATCGCTCGCCCCCCCTTCGCGTACGAACATGCAGCGCAAGGAGAGCTTGGTGGCGGTATCACAGGAATAGCCGCGATAGGCAATCAGGTTTTTCTCCTGCGCCAGTTTTGGCGTTGTATCGCGGTCATAGCCAAGAATACCCATATGATCCCAGCGCGTGGTTTCCCCAATAATAAAGACGACGTAGGTATCGTCGATATCTTTTGGCGCGACATAGGTAAACTTCTTCGCCGGGTTCATCAGCGATTTATTATCAGAAGACTCATCCACCTGCGCCCACGCATACAGCCCCAGCGCAGAGATCCAGTTAGACGGTAAATACGAGTTGGCAACCACACCACCGTAGCTTGGCATATCCACGCCGGAGGTACGTTCGTCATTCTTCTGCTTCACCTCCAGCAGACGAATTGGCCCCCAGACCATCAGACCGGCCAGCAGGACAATCGCAACGCTTCTGAAGCGTTTACCCGGCGTGCGGATCTGGTGAACCAGCGTGTACCGGCAGCGGTTACTCCAGATGAGCAGCAACGGCAAAGCACTAACCGCCGCCACCCAGAGAATAAAGTGCAACCCCACGACCTCTTTAGAGAGATCGATATCCGTGGTCATCACCGAGGCAATAATGCCGTAGCCAATCACCACGTTCATAAAGGTCATGTAATAGCTGGCCCCCGCCGAGCACAGCACGATAAACGTTGCCAGCACACGCCACACGCGACGACCAAACAGGGTCAGAATACGGAATAAAAAGAAGGTGACCAGTACCGCGGCGACCAATTCAACAACCGCTGCAATTCCTTTCCAGGCGGTAAAATCTTGCGCATAACCGTCAAACCGACGGAAAAAAACCGCGCCATTCATAAACAGGCCGATGTACAACGCCAGCAAAAAGCAGAGCTTTTGTTGCGCCATCGATTTAATGTATTTCATGCAAGCTACCCGGAAATAAGGGACAGTACCGCCGCCCACGCTGATTATTACGTGGGCAGATTAAATATACGCACAAGGGATCGTTCAGTGAAACGACGACAGGCGTGGTAAGTAGACCACAGAGGAAGGAAAAAGTGGCAGCTGAGTGTGTGATCGATGAAGGTTTTTACAAAAAATCAGTAAAAATGGAAAAGGGCCAGCGAACTGGCCCTCTGTGATTACTCGTATACGACGCTAAAATTCACCGTCGCATTCGCCGCGCCCACGGTTGCATCGGGTTTAACAGTAACATAGCTGGCGATATAGTTTAGCTTGTTCGTACCATCAAACCAGACGGTGTGTTCAACCGGCGTGGTATCGGTACTGACCGGAAACTGCTGCACGCCACCTTTGGTTTGAATCTTCAGCCCAACCCCGGTTGCGCCGCCGCTGTCGAGAGCGAAAAGATCTGGATTGGTTGAATCCGCCGTTCCGTCCATCGTCACATACACGCGCGCAACGTCCGCGCAGTTTTTCAGGCCAATCGAGAAGCTTTTCTGGTTGAGTTCCTTACCGACTCTCACCGGTTTTTGTAAAACAACCGACCCCATGTCAACGTCGATACTGTCTTTTTCCAGCTCGCATGTCCCCTGGCGGATGCTGATGGTGAAATGCACGTCACCCGCAGAACCGATGTTCACCGGTGCCGCCATCACGACCGTTGAAACCAGTAACCCACAGCCTGCTAATGCATTGATGATTTTCATTGTCGTTACTCCACATCGATACGCAGGCTGGCAATGCCTTCGTAATCACCCGTTGTCGGCATTTTACCGGTGGTGCTAATCGGCTCGAAGGTCAACTTTGTGGATGCAACGCGGTGAGTCTCATCCATCAGGTCTGATACTTTCATATCCTGCACAAAGGCAGTGCTGTTTGGTACCAGTACGTTACCGCTTTCGCCCTTGATAATGGCGCCCACATCCGGGTTACCCATGCTAATTGCCCGGCTGTCGTTCTCGTTCGGCGTGCCCTCAATATGCAGATAGATTTTTACGCCATCCGATATATTGGTGCATTTAAACTGCAACTCTTTGGTAATGGACGTGGCGCCCGTGGGCATCTGCCCTTTGCGATTTTTAAAGTCATGTGACTGGAATTCACCAAACGGAATTTCCAGAGTGCTGCCGCTAGACAGTTCGCAGCCCTGGGGAACGATAATGTGCCCACTCAAAAAAACGGATGCCAGCGGAGTCGCACCAAAAACCCCCGATTTGAAAGAGCCAAATAAATCAATTATTTTTGTGTTGGGGATATCCAGTTGTCCTACAAACGGATGGTTGATATAGAGCGTTAACTTTCCTTTACTCCCTGTCACAAAACTTATTCTCGCGTCTGGATCCACATCACAGCCCCCTCGGCTCATATTGCCATTATCCTGATTGGTAAAAGGAACTTTAAAATAATCCTTTTTGACACCTTCAATCCAAACGTCGGCTGAAATCTGGATATAATTGTTAACAACAAAAAAATCACGATCACCCTGGCTATGACCAAGAGGCAGGGGGGAGGTCGCCCGATAATATAAAACGGATTTATCAGTCCCTGCCGGGCATTCACAGACAGCTGTATATGTTCCTCCCAAATTCCACGACCAAAAATCAGGAAAAACGTTTCCCGTGGCATTCTTCGAAGTATCGGTTATCATTTTTTCCAGCACGGCAGAAAAGTTGTGCGTACCACCATCCGGCGTGCATGGTCCCCAGTCCGCTGCCGCCAGCGCCTGCCCGGAGAACAACACAGCACCACCCAGCAGGCCAGCAAACGTCATCAATTTTTTCAACATAATCCTATCCTTCCCTGTTACCGGCAGACGGCATTCGCCATCACCACGCCGGCATTATCCTGTTGTTCCGGTAGCGTAAACGCCACGCGGCATTGCTGAGCCTGGCCTTTACCCCAGGTCACCTGCAGCGCGCCTTTATCCGACATACCGCTGATATAAAGCTGTCCGTCTTCACCGACGATACTGCTGGACTCTTTTTTGCTATCCAGAAGCGTGGCGGTGGCACCGAACGGTACCGGCTTGCCATCCGCCTGGGTCAGCGTCATCAGCACGCGATAGCCCACCCGGGTATCGAAACGCGCCCGGACAATCGCGCCGCGCGTCGGCACCACGTTGACGGAAGCGGTATCAAGGTCAACCCTGCTGTTCAGGCTGTCGCTTCGCAGTGAGACTTCCGTTTCACGGTACGGCGTGAGGTAAGGCACCACCGCGTTACCCATCCAGTCCACTTCCACCCCACCGTTGTTGATAACGTGCGCACCGCGCGCGCCCGGCGCGGAGATAATCGCCATGGATTCGCCCAGCGGCTGAGAAAGCGTAATGCCTTCGCTGTGGGCAATAACCCCGCCGCGCAGACCGTAGTTCACCTGCTGGCCGTCGCGGTTGTAGTTGTAACCCATGCTGGCACTGCCCACGCCGCCCTGGTAATCCAGGTTCACGCTGCCGCTGTTACCCACCCCGTTGCTGCCGTAGCCTTCCTGCACGCTGTAGTTCAGGTTGCGCTCTTCCAGCGCGGTTCCGCTCACGCCCACCTGCTGGTTGGTGCGGCCGTGCTGATCGGTGGTCAGGTGGTAGTTGCTCCACATGCGTCCCAGCGGGATCGACAGGGAGAATGACAGCAAGCGGTCGCTTTCATTCCGCTCCGGGCTTTTCGTCCAGGTGTAGGCCACGCTGTAGTTCACGCGGCCAATACGGCCGTTATAACCAGCGTTCAGCGAGCGCTGCTTGCCTTCATCGTTCCAGTAGTCCTGCTGCGTGACGTTAAAGTAGACCGAGCCCCAGGTGCCCAACTGCTGCGTCAGGTTGCCCTGGATCTGGCTGCGTTTGTGATACTGGCTGTAGCTGCTGTCCGCATCGCTGCGCACATCCGTCGCTTCCTGGAAGGTGTAGTAGCCGCTGGTGGAATACTTGTAACCCAGCAGACGGAAGTCGGTACCGCTGTTAAAGCTCTTGGAATAGAGGAAGCGGTAAGACTGACCTTCCGCGCTCTCATTGTTTGCCAGGTTGCTTTTCGCCTGCGTCACGTCAATGGAGACCGCACCGATGTAACCGAAGTTTTTACCTAAGCCCCCCGCCATCGAGTAATAGTCATCCGAGAAGATCGACCCGCCGTAAACGGTAAAGCCGTACGGCAGACCGTACATGGCATCCAACTGCCAGAACTTTGGCTCGGCGCTGCTATAGTTCCCGGCACGGTATTCCCCTGCGGAGAGGCTGTACTTAAGGTGACCTTCACGCTGGAGAATAGCCACTGCGGAGAACGGCTGTACGAATTTCTGCTCGCTGCCGTCCGCCTCTTTAATGGTGACCGTCAGGTCGCCGCTGTTTGAGGTTGGGTACAGGTCATTAATTTCAAACGCACCTGGCTGAACAAACGTGCGGTAAATTACGTAGTTGTTCTGCTCAACGGTGACTTCGGCGTTACTTTTAGCAATACCGCGGATAACGGGCGCAAATCCGCGCTGGCTGTCAGGCAACATTTCTTCGTCGGAGGTTAACTGCGCCCCACGCATCTGCACGCTGTCAAATATATCACCCGCAGTGGAGGTATCCCCCAACGTCAGCTGTGATTTCAGCGGCACAATGGCACGGCTCAACGAGGTGCCGATGTTATCCCATTTGTTATCGCCATCGTTTCGCGTCCAGGTACTGTAGTTACGTAACCGCCATGCCCCAAGGTTCACGCCGCTGCGCAGGTTCAGGTAGTAACTGTCGCTGCTGTAGCTGGTTTCACCGTCGTGCGCGTCATAGCTGGCGTTGCTCCCGGTGAAGTTATAATCCAGCAGCAGGGCATTCACCCCTTCGTCCCACTGCGATTCAGGTACGGTACCACGCGCCGTCTGCTTCATCGCGGCCTGCGGGAAACTCATGATCAACGTCTGGTCTGCAAAATCGAAATGGCTGGCGGCCTGAGGAATAATGTCGTCAAAGGCCACGCACGCTTCCGGCGGTGCCATGTTCAGCGCCGGGAAGCTTTCAATACGCACACCCATGTCCTCAAGCTGCACGCGGCTTAAGCACGGCACCAGGCTTTCACCCATTTTTGTGCGCTGAGCCTCTGTCGCAGTCTTAAACTCCAGGGTACGGGACTCCATTTTTTTATCGTTGACCACCACCGACACGCGGTATTTACCCGGCAGCTGTTCGGCTTTACTGGATTCATACATTGAAAGGTCAACATGCTGGTCAATACCCGGCACATCTTCCAGAAAGCGCGGGTTAAATGTTCCCGCATACGCGGGAAGCATACCCGCAACCATCAGCGCGAGCGCGGACAGTGGGAAACGCGGGACCTTATTGACCTGAGGAAGATGCGTCTATGGCATAGTAATAAACCTTCAAAACGTATTAATTAACGCGCTGAGTTAGCATGTCGCCAGCCGTACCGAAGTCATTAATAATGTTGTATTTGACTTCGCTTACCTTGCCGGTGCCGGCAGGCAATTCAATATTCAACGAACCTTTTGCTGGAACCATTCCCGCTTTTTCAATATCGCGGCCGTTGGCATAAAATTTATTAAAAGTGAGGTTAAAGGCAGAGGGGTTTTCAACTTTGATCTGGTTAGCCCCTGCGCTGGTAAACTGCAGTTTGCTCCAGCCGTCCATGCTGTTGCCTTTCAGGCCAGCCGGGCGATAAAAAAGTTTTAAGCGAGTACGCACGGCAATTTGCAGTACGTTTTTACCTTCGGCGTTTTCACTTTTGGCAGGAATCGCTTTCACGTTAATCCAGTAAACGGACTCACGATCCTGCGGTAACGTATTAGCGGCATTCACAATACGTAAAACGTTATTTTTCGTCGGGTTTAACTTAAATAAAGGTGGGGTGATGATAAACGGCGTTTTTTTATTACCGCTAACATCATCAATCCATGACTGAATAAGAAATTCATCCGTGGTGCTTTTGTTATTGACCGTCAGAGAAGCTTCCTTTCTGCTGCCGTCATAAATAACGCGCGTGCTGCTTAATGCCACGCCGCCTGCAAAACTGTTTTGTGTAATCAGCGCCAGCGCCAGTGCTGCGCAAGATATCAAACGTGAGCGGTTCATGCTTCTCTCCCTGAGACTCGCTGGAAAAAATGGCAACGGGGTTTCCGTTGCCATTGGTTTTTTAAGTAAAGGTAAAGCGCTTATTAGTTGTAGGTCAGGTTGAAATCAACTTCTGCGTTACCGTAACCGGTGGTAACGGCCGCTTTGGTCGCAACGTAGTTAGCGGTGTAGTACAGCACGGTCTGACCAGCAGACAGCGTGGTGGTGGATTTACCGGTGTTCATGTCAACAGCGGTGTTGCTGTTGTCATAGATACCGATACCCACGCCCGTTGCCGCGCCCGCTTCGGTGTTTACAGAAACCAGTTTCGCGTTGTCTGCGTCAGCCACGCCAGCGAAGCTCACGTCAACTTTGGTTTTAGAGGTGATGTCGCAATCTTCCAGTTTGATCTGGAATGGCTTGGAAACAGATTTGTCGCCAACAGCTTTGAAAACAGTTTTCTTAACCTGACCCAGCACAACTTCCTGGTTCTGAGAGTCAGTAGAAATTACGCATGGCGCGTCAACGATTTCACCGGTGAATTTAACGGTGCCATCGCCAGAGTTAGCAGCAAAAGCAGAAGAGGAAACGACAGCCAGAGCAGACAGTGCAAAAATAACCTTTTTCATTTAAAACTCCATTTATGACGGTAGATGACAGAATGCATCCTTAGGAATTACCTGCATTCTGTGAGGAAACGGAGTATATAGAGGGGGAATTGGACTTTAAAATTAGATAAAGTAAAGCGGTTTTTTAGCCAAAACTAAAATTAAGCAAATTCATTGTGATATAAGACTGTTCGTATAAACCTGGTCTTTTATTAGGAATAAACCCATATAAATTATATATTATTTTTATGAATTCATAGATCACACAAATGAATCATCATCTTTATTTAACGTTTCTTTGGACATAATTAATTATGTATTTGTGCTAAATAAAAAAAGCGCCCGAGGAGCGCTACGCTTGCACAGGCCTACAAGGAACTGTGCAATGTACTGATATTGTTGTGAAATGTAGGCCGGGTAAGCGCAGTGTATGACCGGCTACATTATTAATGACATACCCTACGCATGCGCTTCGTTGAAGACTTCGCGCTGCGGCTGACGAATCGTGGTCGACAGCGCCAGGGAAATAATCAGCAAGGCGAAGATGACGCAGAAGGTCACGTAGAACCCACCGAACAGGGAAGCAATCAGCGAACCGCAGATACTGCCAATCCCGAAGCCCAGATAGATAACGCCGTAGTTTTTCGCCAGATTATTCAGGCCAAAGAACTCGCTCACCAGTGACGGGAAGACGGTAATGGTGCCGCCGAAGTTAAAGGCTACGCAGGCAATCGCCGCAAAGAAGGTCGCTTCGTTCAGCGGGGCAAACAGCAGAGCCGCCATACCGACCAGCGAAACCACCTGCCCAATCGTAATCACGCGGATACGGGCGATTTTGTCAGAGAGAATACCGAGCACCAGACGACCGGAGAGGTTGGCAATGGAGATCACGGTCACCGCATTGGCCGCCGTGGCCGCATCCAGTTTCACCATCCCCTGGGCGATATCTTTTGCGACACCGATAACATACAGGCCGCTCATGCAGGCCGTCAGGAACATCACCGCCAGCATCCAGTACTGGGGTTTACGCATGGACTGCGCGAGGGTGAAGTCGTTCTCCACCACGCCGTTCACGGACTTAACCTCCTGCTGCGGCGCATCCTTCATCAGCGTGGCGCCGAAGAGGATCATCACCAGAACGATTGCGCCCCAGATCATAAAGGTTTTTTCGAGACCAACGGACGCCAGCAGGTGGGCGTCGATAAATTTGAAGCCGAGGCTGCCCAGACCATAAGATCCGATGGCAAATGCTGAGATCAGGCCTTTACGTTCCGGGAACCACTTCACGCAGTTCGACAGCGTCAGCAGGTAACCTGCGCCATCGGCCAGCCCCACCAGCACCCCGGCGCTCAGCCACAGCATCATCAGGTTGCTGGAATGCGCCGTCAGGAAAAAGCCCAGGCCGAGCAGGAGCCCGGACGCCATGGTCACACGCTTCACGCCAAAACGCTCCTGCAGCTTGCCCGCCACGGAAGACGAAATTGCCAGCCCCAGGCTCAGCAGACCAAAGGAGAACGCGACCTGGCTAACCGGTGCGCCGAGTTTGTCGGAAAGGGCACTGTTAAACAGGCTCCAGGTATAGACCGAGCCCAGCGCAAACTGGGTGACGATGGTGCCAAAGAGCGTGAGCCAGCGCGTGCGGTTATAAGTTGATGTGTTCATGGCAGTTGTCCTGCAAGAGAAATTGAGGGAATTCACTGAGGACAACGATAAACAAAACCTTAATATGCCTGGGGTAAAACGGCATGAAGTGCAGGCGAAACGGAATGAAATGCCTGGAATCGGGAATGAATGGCCTGGCCCGGGAATAAAGCGATAGTATGTTAGTATCTGCTATCGCTGTAACCCCCTGCGGTTATTGTGTTCAGGATGTTATCGTAACGTTTAAAAAAGTAACAACGCTAGAAATTTGCATTAACACCCAGAGTATACAAAAACTCCTCTCCGCTGGTGGTGTGTTCCCCTTGTGCAAGCGACGCATAGGCCGCAACGTGCGTGTTAAACGGCATATCCGTTCCCACGGTCACATCCATCCAGTTGCCGTTTTGTGCCGGAGAGGGTGTCTGCGGCATGCCAAACTGCGATTTCCACTGATTCTCACCAAACTGCTGGTTATAGCTAATCTGCGCCCAGGGACGGAGATCGCCGTAGCGGGTATTCACACGCCACCCCAGCGTGCTGACGCTGGCATGCCAGAGCGGGTCGCTGGACGTTTGCATCGTCGCACTATCACCAAACTCGTTAATCATCATGGGAGCCGTGCCGTCATAACGCCACGCCACCACCGGGCCGGTGTTGATGCCCGCTGAAACCGGAAAATTCCAGCCCACGCTCATCCCACCGTCCAGGGTGGTGCCAGACGGCACATTCAGGGCCAGACCAGGCGCATCTTGCGAAGACTGAATTCGCTCAGCGAGAATATCCTCATAACGCGGTTGGTGATCCGCGTCCCAGGTATAGCGTTCCGCCGTATTATTTTGTGCGTCTGAAACGATATATTCCTGTTGCCAGGCAGACGCTGTAGTACACAAAAACAGGCAGGCTGAAATCCCCACCAGGCCAGAAGCAGCATGGCGACCACTGATTTTTTTTATCATCTTCAACGCGACCCCAGAGAGAGCCGAATTCGGCGATATTTGTCGTTATACAGGAAGGGCTTATAGCCCTTGTATTAACTATTGTCTTTATAGTAAACACGTCAAGCCAGACAGCATGAAAATTTTGCCAAATCAGTATCAATAAGGGAGATGAGGGATGGAACGTTGCGGTTGGGTAAGCCAGGATCAGCTTTATATCGACTATCACGATCGGGAATGGGGCGTGCCGGAAAGGGATGGCAAAAAACTCTTCGAGATGATCTGCCTGGAGGGCCAGCAGGCGGGTTTGTCATGGATTACGGTACTGAAGAAACGCGAAAACTACCGCAACGCTTTTCACCAGTTCGATCCTGTCGCCGTCGCCGCCATGACCGACGACGACGTGGAACGCCTGGTGCTGGATGCCGGCATCATCCGCCATCGCGGTAAGATCCAGGCCATCATCGGTAACGCACGCGCTTACCTGGCGATGGAACAAAACGGTGAATCATTTTCAGCGTTTGTCTGGACGTTTGTGAATAACGAACCGCAAATCACGCAGGCCGCTACGCTCGCGGAAATCCCCGCCTCAACGCCGGCCTCGGATGCGCTCTCGAAAGCGCTAAAAAAACGCGGCTTTAAGTTTGTCGGCTCCACCATCTGCTACGCCTTTATGCAGGCCTGTGGCCTGGTCAACGACCATGTTACCGGCTGCTTCTGTCATCCGGGAGGCCATCATGATCCGCAAATGGCAAAGTGAGAATACCGCGCCGCTTCTGAGCCTATGGCTTGAAAGCACCACAGAAGCGCATCCGTTTATTGAGGAGAGCTACTGGAAAGAAAATGAAGCCATGGTGCGGGACGTTTACCTGCCTTCGGCTGAAACCTGGGTCTGGGAACAGGATGGCGAACCTTGCGGATTTATCAGCGTGATGCAGTCGCAGTTTGTCGGCGCACTGTTTGTCGCCCCGGGGTATATCGGTAAAGGCATCGGGCGTGCGCTGCTGAACCACGTTCAACAGCGCTTCCCGCACTTAAGCCTGGAGGTGTATCAGAAAAATGTCCGGGCGGTGAATTTCTACCACGCGCAGGGCTTTCGTATTGAAGACAGCGCCTGGCAGGATGACACTCAACATCCGACCTGGATCATGAGCTGGCAGGCGGATCAAACGCCGTTAAGGTAAGCTCGGGTCCCTGATATTTCTCGACCCAGGCCAGCGCCGTGTTTCCTGCACAACCATTCCCCAGCTTCGAGCTGGGGAGATCTTTGGTCAGCACGTTAACCGCCCCGTTTTTACAGATCCCCCCTTCGGTGGGCTCCAGGTCAGGCCAGGCGCCCTGGTGAATACAGAAAACACCCGGTTTAATCCCGTCGCTCACGACCGCTCCGGCCAGCACCTGCCCGCGATGGTTCCAGACGCGCACCACGTCACCGTCAACAATTCCGCGGGCATTTGCATCGAGGGTATTCAGCGTAATCGGCTCTCGCCCTGCAACCGCATACCGCTCACGCAGTGACGTGTAATTAAGCTGGCTGTGCAGACGATGCGCAGGATGGGCTGACAACACCTGCAGCTGCCCCGGCTGGGCGTTGCCGTGCCACTCGTCCGGCTCGAGCCACATAGGGTGCGGCGGGCAGTCGGCATAGCCAAAGCTGGCGATGCGCTCGCTGTAGATCACCATCTTTCCGCTCTCGGTTTTCAGCGGGTGCTTCTCCGGGTCGCGTCGGAAATCGGCGAAACGGACAAACTGCGCGTTCTGTTCACTCTCCGGCATTTCGACGATCTGGTTTGCTTCCCAGAATTCAGTAAAGGGCGGTAGCGTGACACCCTGGGCGGCACCGCGCTGAGCGGCAATCTGATAGAAGGTTTCCAGCCATTCGAGGTCAGTTTTCCCCTCGGTGAAACGCTCCCGACCACCCGCTTCCCACAACTCGCTCAGTTCAGCAAATACGTCAAAATCATCACGCGCTTCATCACGTGGCGCCACCACGCGCTTCATCGGCACCATATGCTGGTTGCTGTAGTCGCCGGTCATGGTGAGATCGTTACGCTCAAACGAGGTGGTCGCCGGCAGCACGATATCGGCGTGTTTGGCCGAGGCGGTCCAGAAGCACTCTGAGATCACCACCAGCTCCGGCTTCTGCCAGGCGCGGATCAGACGATGGGTATCCTGATGATGCGTGAAATTCGCCCCACCCGCCCACCAGACAAATTTAATCTCCGGGAAATGGCGGTCCTGACCGTTGTGCTGATAAAAACCGCCCGGATTTTCCAGGGCTTCAACAATACGCGCCACCGGAATTTTATCCACGGCATCCACGCCCCCCAGCACCGAGCCCTGCATGGAGGCCAGTACGGCCGCTTTACGGGTGGGGTTACCGCCGTTCGCGAAGTGATAGGAGAGACCAAAACCACCGCCCGGGGTACCGATCTGCCCGATCATCGCGGCGAGCGTCACCAGCATCCAGTGTTTTTGCTCGCCAAACTGCTGGCGCTGCATCCCCCAGCCGGACATCAGCATCGTGATGTTTTGATGGAATAACGCCGCCAGTTCGCGGAGTTTATCCGCAGGAACGCCGCAAATGTCTGCCGCCCACTCTGCCGTTTTGGCCACGCCATCCGTTTTACCCGTCAGATAGTCGGCGAATTTATCGAAGCCGGTGGTACAACGCGTCAGGAATTCGACATCGTGCCAGCCGTTTTCGACCAGCGTATGGGCGATACCTAACATCATTGCCACGTCGGTGCCCATATGCGGGGCAATCCACTCGGCGCTGTCGCCAAAGAAGTCCATGGTTTCAGAACGCATCGGGTCAATACAGATGATACGCTTACCGCTTTTACGCAGCGCGTCAAAATAGCCAATTCCCTGTTCGTCGCTGGCATTCCAGGCAATTTTCAGCGTGTTGAGGGGGTTAGCGCTCCAGAGCACCACCACGTCGGTGTGTTCCAGCACCAGCGGCCAGCTGGTCTGTTGCTGATAAACCTCATTGCCCCCCACCACATACGGCATAATCGCCTGCGCCGCGCCGGTGGAGTAATCCCCGAGATGGCCGGTGTAGCCTCCCGCCAGGCTCATATAACGCTGCAGCAGCGTCGAGGCCTTATGCAGCACGCCGTTTGAACGCCAGCCGTAAGAGCCGGCAAAAACAGAGGCAGGGCCGTAGCTCTCGCGGATCCGCTTGTGCTGCGTGTGGATCAGCGCCAGCGCGTCATCCCAGCTCACGCGAACAAATTCGTCCTGACCCCGAATGCCCTGTGGCTTGTCCGGCGAAGCCAGAAATCCTTTACGCACCATCGGCCAGCGCACGCGCGTTTTGCTGTGCACCTGATCGCGAACGACGGTCTGTAAAGAGTTGGGATGTTGGGTTGGCAATGCCCCGCGAGACGACAGGACATTCTCGCCATCGGTTTCGACCAGCATCGGCCCCCAGTGGGCGGCGGTCAGAATGGTTTTCGTTGAGGTGCTCAAGCGTGCGCTCCTGGTTGCGTGCAGGTTTACGGCCTTCTTATTGAGGCAGTTTATGGTTTGTCACAAATTTCAGAGTTATCCCCGGAATTTTCTCCGTATCCGGACGTCATAATCAACTGCCACGCTCGCCGTGGCAAAGAATAAAAAGGATTAAGGAAAGAAGATGAAAAAACGCGTACTCGTTATTGCCGCTCTGGTGAGCGGTGCACTGGCTGTTTCTGGCTGCACAACCAACCCTTACACCGGCGAACGCGAAGCGGGTAAATCCGGTATCGGCGCGGGTATCGGCTCGCTGGTAGGCGCAGGCGTTGGGGCACTCTCCTCCTCCAAGAAAGACCGTGGCAAAGGCGCGCTGATTGGCGCAGCAGCGGGCGCGGCGCTGGGCGGCGGCGTCGGTTATTACATGGACGTACAGGAAGCGAAACTGCGCGACAAAATGAAGGGAACCGGCGTGAGTGTCACCCGCAGCGGGGATAACATCATCCTGAACATGCCAAACAACGTGACCTTCGACAGCAACAGCGCCACGCTGAAACCTGCGGGTGCTAACACCCTGACCGGCGTGGCGATGGTGCTGAAAGAGTACAACAAAACCGCCGTGAACGTGATTGGCTACACCGACAGCACCGGCAGCAAGGATCTGAATATGCGTCTGTCCCAGCAGCGCGCCGATTCCGTGGCCAGCTCGCTGATTATCCAGGGTGTAGAAGCAAACCGCATTCGCACCAGCGGCATGGGCCCAGCTAACCCTATCGCCAGCAACAGCACGGCGGAAGGCAAAGCGCAGAACCGCCGCGTTGAGATTACGTTAAGCCCAATTCAGTAGGTAAAAGCAAAACGGCAACCCCGTTGCCGTTTTTAGTGTTTGCGCCCTCTCCCGTGGGAGAGGGTTGGGGTGAGAGCATCAGGCCGCAACCTCCGGTAAGCGCAGCGCCACCGGGCAAATTACTTGATTCGTCCGATTTTCCCGCTAAGGTATTCTCACTAAATTCAGGGAAATCAGTGATGAGCAAACCAGCCCGGGCCACCATCAGCGACGTGGCGAAAGCCGCCAGAACCGGTAAAACCAGTATTTCGCGCTATCTCAACGGCGAGAAACACCTGTTGTCTGATGCCCTGCTGGCGCGAATTGAACAGGCGATTGCCGATCTCGACTATCGTCCCAGCCTCATGGCGCGCGGGCTCAAACGCGGCCGTACCCGTCTCATCGGTCTTATCATCGCCGATATCACCAATCCCTATTCCGTTAACGTGCTCAGTGGTATTGAAGCGGCCTGTCGCGAGAAGGGCTTCACGCCACTGGTCTGTAATACCAACAATGAAGTCGACCAGGAACTGCACTATCTCGATCTGCTGCGCAGCTATCAGGTGGAAGGGATTGTGGTTAACGCGGTGGGCATGCGGGAAGAAGGATTAAATCGCCTGCAGCAGTCCTCCCTGCCCATGGTCCTCATCGACCGTAAAATTCCCGAATTTGCCTGTGATGTGGTCGGGCTGGATAACACCCAGGCAGCCACGACCGCCACCGAACATCTGATTGAACAGGGTTTCGAGGCCATTCTGTTTCTGAGCGAACCGCTGGGCATGGTTAACACCCGTCGTGAACGCCTGGGCGCATTTCGCGCCACGCTGGAGCGTTATCCGGGTGTGATCGCCGAAAATGCCGAAACGCCGCTTCACGAAGCCGACCAGCTCGACAACACCCTGCGCCAGTTCCACACCCGCCATCGCGGGATGCGCAAAGCCGTGATCTCCGCCAACGGGGCGCTGACGCTTCAGGTCGCCCGTTCGCTCAAGCGCATTGGCCTGCACTGGGGCAGCGACATTGGTCTGCTGGGGTTTGATGAACTGGAGTGGGCGGAGCTGGCCGGTGTCGGTATCACCACCCTCAAACAACCCACCTGGCAAATTGGCTATGCTGCTGTAGAACAAGTGGTTCGTCGTATCGAAGGTATCAGCGATGCCGTACGCGAGCAGGTGTTTTCCGGTGAACTGATTGTTCGCGGCTCCACCGCGCGTTAATTTCCCCTTGTGATGTCGATCATAAATTCAACATCCTGACCTTTTCTTTGGAACCGGTTCCATCTAGCGTAATAGTATTGATATGTTGCGATGGAGTCCGACGATGGACAGGAAAATTATGGTGGTCACCGCCGCGTACGGCGCGGAACAGGTGCGACAGGCGGGCGGTCAGCGGGCGATGCTTCCCGTTATTGCTGGTGCGGGCGCAGACGGCGTGGAGATCCGCCGGGAACTGTTCAACAGCGAAGAGCTGCAGGCGCTGCCTGCGCTGGGGGAATCCATTGAGCTGCTGGGCCTGCTGGCGTGCTACTCCGCACCCGCCGCCCTGTTTATGCCCGACGGCACACTCAACCCGGATCTGCCCCGCTATCTTTCAGAGGCCAATACCCTGAACGCGCTGTGGCTCAAGGTTTCCCTCGGCCATTTCAGCGACACGCACTCTCTCGACGCCCTGCGTGCGCTGCTGAACACAAGCGGCATGGCGCTGGTCGTGGAAAACGATCAGACCGACTGCGGCCAGCTCGCGCCTATGCAGCGTTTCCAGGCCGCCTGTCGGGACATGGCGCTCCCCGTCACCCTGACCTTCGACATGGGTAACTGGCTGTGGGTTGGCGATTCGCCCGAAGAAGCAGCCCGCCATCTGGCCCCTGCCGTGAGTTATATCCACGTGAAAGCCGCCGTGCCGCATAAGGATAACTTCCGCGCTGTCGCACCGGACCACGCCGATGCGCGCTGGCTGGATCTGCTCAGCCAGCTGCCCGCCGATGCCCCGCGCGGTATCGAGTTCCCGCTGGAAGGGACGGATTTAACCGCCGTGACCCGCCATTACGTCAACCTGCTACGCGAGGAGTAAACCATGCACAAGACGCTGGATGTCATCACCATCGGCGAGGCCATGGCGATGTTTGTCGCCACCGAAACAGGCGAGCTGAGCGCGGTGGAGCGCTTTATTAAACGCGTGGCAGGCGCAGAGCTGAACGTCGCGACCGGGCTGGCGCGTCTCGGCCTGAACGTCGGCTGGGTCAGCCGCGTGGGGGATGACAGCTTTGGCCATTTCGTTCTCGACTCACTGAAAAAAGAGGGTATTGATGCCGCAGGCGTCACCCTCGATGGACGCTTCCCCACCGGTTTTCAGCTTAAATCTAAAGTCGAAAATGGAACCGATCCCATCGTGGAATATTTCCGTAAAGGATCGGCCGCAAGCCATCTCTCCGTGGCGGATTACCACGCCGACTATTTTGCTGGCGCACGTCACCTGCACCTGAGCGGCGTCGCCGCGGCACTTTCTGCCAGCTCGTATGAACTGCTCGATCATGCCGCGACCACCATGAAAGCCCAGGGGAAGACCATCTCATTCGATCCCAACCTGCGCCCGGTGCTGTGGAAAAGCGAGGCAGAAATGGTTGAGAAGCTCAACCGTCTGGCGTTCCGGGCGGACTGGGTTCTGCCGGGCCTGAAAGAAGGAATGATCCTGACCGGCGAAAGTACGCCGGAAGGCATTGCCGACTTCTACCTTAATAAGGGGGTAAAAGCGGTGGTGTTGAAAACCGGTGCCGATGGCGCATGGTTTAAAACCGCCGAGGGTGAACAGGGCGCGGTCGCTGCGGTGAAGGTTGAGAACGTCGTCGATACCGTCGGCGCAGGCGATGGTTTTGCCGTGGGCGTCATTAGCGCCCTGCTGGAAGGCAAAACGCTGCAACAGGCCGTCGCGCGGGGCAACAAAATTGGCTCGCTGGCCATTCAGGTACAGGGCGATAGCGAAGGATTACCAACACGAGCACAGCTTAACGAATAAACATCCCCCTCACCCTAACCCTCTCCCCTCTGGGGGGGGCCGGGGTGAGGGGGCATACATCGTACTCAACAAAACAAACCACCGTGTACCCTACAGACAACGGCGGTAACCACCTCAACAACAGAGGCAAGCCTATGAACAGTTCGACCAATGCAGTAAAACGCTGGTGGTACATCATGCCAATCGTGTTCATCACGTACAGCCTGGCGTACCTTGATCGTGCCAACTTCAGTTTCGCGTCCGCGGCAGGGATCACCGAAGACCTGGGGATCACCAAAGGGATCTCCTCCCTGCTGGGCGCCCTTTTCTTCCTCGGCTACTTCTTCTTCCAGATCCCTGGCGCGATCTATGCGGAACGCCGCAGCGTGCGCAAGCTGATCTTCATCTGTCTGATCCTGTGGGGCGCCTGCGCGTCTCTCACCGGCATGGTGAACAATATTCCTGCCCTGGCCGCTATTCGCTTTATCCTCGGCGTGGTTGAAGCGGCGGTGATGCCGGCGATGCTGATCTACATCAGCAACTGGTTTACCAAATCCGAACGTTCACGCGCCAATACCTTCCTGATCCTCGGTAACCCGGTCACGGTACTGTGGATGTCGGTCGTCTCCGGCTACCTCATCCAGTCCTTCGGCTGGCGCGAGATGTTTATCATCGAAGGGGTACCGGCGATTATCTGGGCCTTCTGCTGGTGGGTGCTGGTGAAAGATAAACCAGCCCAGGCGAAATGGCTCTCCGAAGATGAGAAAGCGGCGCTGCAGGCACAGCTGGATAAAGAGCAGCAAGGACTGAAGGCGGTGCGTAACTATGGCGAAGCCTTCCGCTCCCGCAACGTGATCCTGCTGTGCGCACAGTATTTTACCTGGAGTATTGGGGTGTACGGCTTTGTGCTGTGGCTGCCGTCCATTATCCGCAGCGGCGGTGAAAACCTCGGTATGGTCGAGGTAGGCTGGCTGTCATCCGTGCCGTATCTGGCGGCGACAATCGCGATGATCATCGTCTCCTGGGCATCGGACAAGCTGCAAAACCGTAAGCTGTTTGTCTGGCCGCTGCTGCTGATCGCTGCCTTTGCCTTCATTGGCTCCTGGGCCGTGGGCGCAAACCACTTCTGGGTCTCTTATACGCTGCTGGTGATTGCCGGTGCAGCCATGTACGCCCCGTATGGACCGTTCTTTGCCATCATCCCGGAGATGCTGCCGCGTAACGTCGCAGGTGGCGCGATGGCGCTGATCAACAGTATGGGTGCGCTGGGCTCGTTCTGCGGCTCCTGGTTCGTCGGTTACCTGAACGGTGCCACCGGCAGCCCGGCTGCGTCGTACATCTTTATGGGGGTGGCGCTTTTCGCCTCCGTATGGCTTACTCTGATTGTTAAGCCTGCTAATAATCAACAACACCCTGTCGGCGCTCGCCACGCCTGAAACCTTAAAACACAACGGAGATTAGCATGAAGCCGTCCGTCATTTTGTATAAAGCCCTGCCGGAAGATCTGCAGAAGCGCCTTGAAGAGCACTTCACCGTCACGCAGGTGAAGAACCTGAGCCCGGAGACCGTGGCACAGCACGCCGAGGCGTTCGCCCGCGCTGAAGGCCTGCTGGGTTCAAGCGAAAAAGTGGATGTCGCCCTGCTGGAGAAAATGCCGAAGCTTCGTGCTACCTCAACCGTGTCCGTGGGTTACGATAACTTCGACGTGGAGGCCCTTAATGCCCGCAGGATCCTGCTGATGCATACACCGCATGCCCTGACGGAAACTGTGGCCGACACGCTAATGGCGCTGATGCTCACGACGGCCCGTCGCGTGGTGGAAGTGGCTGAGCGCGTCAAAGCGGGCGAGTGGACAAAAAGCATAGGTCCGGACTGGTTCGGCGTGGATGTGCACGGCAAAACGCTGGGTATTGTGGGCATGGGGCGTATCGGACTGGCACTGGCGCAGCGCGCGCATTTTGGGTTTAACATGCCGATTCTGTACAACGCGCGTCGCCACCACAGTGAAGCTGAAGAACGTTTTAACGCCCGCTACTGCGAGCTGGATACGCTGCTGCAGGAAGCGGATTTTGTCTGCCTGGTCCTGCCGCTGACAGACGAAACCCGTCATCTGATTGGCAAAGCGGCGTTCGAAAAGATGAAGAAGTCAGCCATTTTCATCAACGCGGGTCGCGGCCCGGTAGTGGATGAGAAGGCGCTGATTGAAGCCCTGCAAAACGGTGAGATCCATGCCGCCGGTCTGGACGTGTTTGAGCAGGAGCCGCTGCCGGTGGATTCCCCACTGCTGACGCTACCCAACGTGGTCGCCCTGCCCCACATCGGCTCCGCCACCCATGAGACGCGCTACAACATGGCGGCCACGGCAGTAGATAATCTTATCGCTGCCCTCAGTGGCAGAGTGGAGATGAACTGCGTGAATCCGCAGGTACAACGGTAGAAACGAAAAAACCCGCCAGAAGGCGGGTTTTTAAATTCTTTGCTACTGGGTTGGAAGCTTACAGGCTTACAACGTTACCAGCTGCTGGGCCTTTAGCGCCGCTTTCGATGGTGAAGGACACTTTCTGACCTTCGTCCAGAGATTTGTAGCCATCGTTCTGGATAGCAGAGAAGTGTACGAACACGTCTTTAGAGCCATCGTCAGGAGTGATGAAGCCGAAACCTTTATCAGCGTTGAACCATTTTACCAGACCAGTCATTTTAGCAGACATAGAATTACCTTAATTAACAAATATATTGTGCCTTCCGGCTTGATGGATTGCGTTACAGATTTTTAAGCGATGAAGGAAGGGTCACTACGAAGGGTATCTATGGATAACAATCTGGACTGCTTTACTAAACTGCTTTAGGTCTGTGTAACAAACCGACGCGAACAGTTATACCGATGTGGGGGAGGAATGACAAGCGTTATTTTCGGAATGCATAAAAAAACCCCGCCGGAAGCGGGGTTTTTTCAGTTTATTCTGTGGCCGCGACGGCTGCGCTCCAGGCCTGGCTAAAGGCCTGATGCTGGGAGGCCAGCGGTCCAATCAGCGTATTGTACTGACTTGCCTGCTGCGAGGTCGGGAACTGAATGCCATTGGCGACAAAGCTTACCTGAGTCTCCTGCTGGGCGATAAAGTCACCCACCTGAACCAGCTGCTGCGTGAAAATTTGCGCGGCCGGAATCAGCGGTTGCAGCGCTTCAGACGGTTTGGTCACCACTTTCTCATACACTTTGTCGAAGACAGGTTTGAGATCGTCGCCCTGCTTCAGCGCAGAACGTGACGCATCAGCCTGCATTTTCGCATTCTGCAACTGCTGACTCAGCACGCCAAGCGCACCGTTGGACTGACGTAACGGTTCGCGCTGCGTCATATAATCCTGTGGAACGCGGATGGCGTTCACGCTATCCACTACCGGGCGGATACCGGAATCCATCGCCTGACTCACCTGCTGTGAATAACCATAAAGAATGGCGTAATCGGACACGAAGGGGCCAAACTGTTTTTTCTGATCCGCAGTCAGCGTCGGCAACCGCTCGCCGCTGCGCATCACTGTATTCTGCAGAAAATCGATAAACGCTTTGCGCTGATCGCCTTCTTTATCAAAACACCCACTCAGGCTAACAACCATCAACAACGCCGCAATAGGCGCAAACCAGCGAGAGCAGGACTTTCCTGTCGCCATTTTATTACTCCTTTCACCCAAAAAAGCGCACACCGGCACACGCGTGCCCAACGCTGACAAGGATAGTCCAGGTCAGCCTTGCAAGATACTCTTTTCATGCAAAACGGCTATTGCCAATTTATTTCTTACCATTTACAAAAAAATACCTGGCGAGGCCGACATATGACTAATCAGGTAATTAGCATAAATATCCATATCGCTGAATCGGGTACAGCATTCGTTACCGCACGATTAATCACAGCCGTGACGATCCTGGGTCTGGATTAGGGACTATTCTTAATTGGCTCTCTGATGTTCTTGATCACGATGTGAGATTTAAGAGGAGTCCTCAATGGAATATAAAGATCCTGAGTTTGAGCTGCTGAGCAGTCTGGAACAGATCATTTTTAAAGATGTACCGCAGACGATTACCCTGCAACAAAAATCCAATCCCTTTACAGAATATGAGCAATTGCGCAAAGGGACAGGACTGAAAACCGAAGAATTCGCCAGAGCGATGGGTGTCAGCGTGGCTATGGTGCAGGAGTGGGAGTCGAAACGTGAGAAACCCACCCCAACCGAGTTAAAGCTGATGCGCCTGATTCAGGCCAACCCTGCACTCAGCAAACAGATAGCGTAGTGACGTTTGAATGCCCCCGCCTTTGCGGGGGCTTGTGTTTTAAAGGCTTTCACAACGCCATCCCGCCTGTTCCCACACCCATTCATGCGTTAACGTTAAGCCTCTTAAAAAAGCCTCATCGTGTGATACCACCAGCAGTGCCCCGGGGAAACCGGCCAGCGCCGCTTCAATCGCCTGTACCGAAGCCAGATCAAGATGATTGGTTGGTTCATCCAGCAGCAGAAGCTGCGTGGCTTCAGCGCGCCAAAGCACGCAGGCGAGCGCAGCCTTAAGACGCTCGCCACCGCTGAGTTCCGCCAGCGGGAGCGTGACTTTGTCGGCACCCAGCTGCAGCTGCGCTAAACGGGTTCGCAATACCCCCTCTTCCAGAGGCGTATGACTCAAATTGAGATGCGTCATGACCGATTGTGAAAGATCGAGCTGTGACAAATGCTGATCGAGATAGGCGCAGCTGACAGAAACCTTACAGGCACCTGAACGTGGGGCGATCTCACCGAGGATAGTTCTTAACAGCGTTGATTTTCCGCAGCCGTTTGGCCCCTTTAACGCCACGCGCATCGGTCCGTCCATGCGCAAGGTGATGGGTGCAACGGGCACATGCGGTAATACCAGATCCTCCAGCACCAGCACCTGTTTGCCTTCCGGGATCTGACTTCCCGGCAGGGTAAACATCACCGGGTTATCTTCTTCAACCCTTTCACGCGCCTTATTAACCGCGGCATTCAGCGCCTCGTTTTGCTCGCTGTGCTGCTTCTTCCAGCTGCCAATTCGTTCCTTTGCCGCGCCTTTGTATTTGACCCGCTCAAACGAGGCGATATTCAGGGTATCAACGGTGCGTAACGTCTTTGCCGACCGCCGCTGGCTGTCGTCATGCTCTTTCTGCATGCGCGCCCGGGTACGTTTGCGCTCGGTTGCTGCATGCTCCAGCGCCGCACGGGCAGCCTGCTGTTCGGTATCCCGCTGATGGGTATAGTCCGCATAATTCCCGCCGTAGCTGCGCAGGCCCGAGGCGCTCAGTTCCAGAATACGCGGTACCTGCTCCAGAAGTTCTCGGTCATGGGAGGCCACCAGCACACCGCCCTGAAACCGTCTAAGCTGGTCGTAAAACCATGCCCGGCTTTGTCGATCCAGATGGTTAGTGGGTTCGTCCAGCAGAAGAAAGTCCGCGTCCGCCGTAAATGCCCCGCACAGCAGGGCGCGAATGCGCTCGCCGCCGCTGAGTTCACCGGCGGGCTTATCCGGATCAAACGCGGGCAGTTGCGCATGGATAAATGCCTCGCTCAGACGCTCGGCTAAATCCCAGTGGCCGTCGAGTATGTCCAGATCCTCAGGCTGGTAATCGCCGCTATCAATACGCTCACGTGCCGCGAAAATCGCCTCATAACCCAGCAGTTCCGCCAGTGTCGTCTGTGCAGAAATAGCATGCTGCTGCGCCACATAGAAGTACGAGCCAAAGCGTTCAATATGACCGCTGGCTGGTTCATCCCGCCCCGCCAGCATGCGCAGCAGACGCGTTTTCCCGCTACCGTTGCGACCAACCAGCGCGCACAGGGAGGGCTCCAGCGTGAGATTCAGCGGACCAAAAAGGATATCGCCCGTCGCAAACTGACAGGTGACCTGATGCAAAATAAAAGAGGGGGACTGCGCAAAATGAGCCATAAGCACTCCTGAATGAAATCAAAACATCCCCTGCCGACGCGGTAGCGTTTAGCAAGGATCGAAATTCATCAGTCGTGTTTGTTCATTTTTGGGGGGCGCTCCAGAGCGAGAAAGTTAACGCGGATAAGAATAGCGGTAATGTGTTGACCATTTCAAGGTTAAATTTTCATCAGTGCACCATAAAAAAACCCGCCGAAGCGGGTTTTTAGCCTTTATAACAACGGGCACATTACTGCAGCAGCGAAATATCCGCCACGCGCAGGAACAGCTCACGCAGTTTTTCGAGCATAGAGAGACGGTTAATACGCAGCTCTTTGTCTTCTACGTTCACCATCACTTTCTCGAAGAAGGCGTCGATAACGTCACGTAGCTCCGCCAGCTCCACCAGCGCTTCCTGGTAGCGGCCTTCCGCGAAGTACGGCTCGAGCTTGTCGCGCAGCACCACAACCTGCATCGCCAGGGCGATCTCTTCCGGCTCTTTCAGCGTCGCGGCGTTTACGCGCTCGTTCAGCGTTTCGTCGGATTTCGCCAGAATGTTGGAGACACGCTTGTTGGCCGCAGCCAGGGCAGATGCCGCTTCCAGCGTACGGAAGTGGGAAACCGCCTTCATACGCGCATCGAAATCTGCCGGACGGGTTGGACGACGTGCCAGTACCGCCTGAATGGTGTCAACGGTGTAACCTTCGTCCTGATACCACGCGCGGAAGCGACCGAGCATAAAGTCGATCACATCATCCACCACGTTGGCGTTGGTCAGCTTATCACCGTACAGACGCACCGCTTCTTCGGTCAGGGTCTGCAGATCCAGGTTCAGGTTCTTCTCAACGATGATACGCAGCACGCCCAGCGCCGCACGACGCAGCGCAAACGGGTCTTTGTCGCCTTTTGGATGCTGGCCGATACCGAAGATACCTGCCAGGGTGTCCATCTTATCGGCAATCGCCACGGCGCAGGCAACCGGGTTAGACGGCAGCTCGTCACCCGCAAAGCGCGGCTGATACTGCTCGTTCAGGGCAACCGCCACGTCTTCCGCTTCGCCATCGTGACGCGCGTAGTGCATCCCCATCACACCCTGGGTGTCGGTAAATTCGAACACCATGTTGGTCATCAGGTCGCACTTGGACAGCAGGCCCGCACGGGTGGCGTGGTTGACGTCAGCGCCGATTTCACGGGCGATCCAGCCGGACAGCTCCGCAATACGGTCGGTCTTGTCGCGCAGCGTACCCAGCTGCTGCTGGAACAGTACGGTCTGCAGACGCGGAAGATGATCTTCCAGACGTTTTTTACGGTCGGTGTTGAAGAAGAACTCGGCATCCGCCAGACGCGGGCGCACCACTTTCTCGTTACCGGAGATAATCTGGCTCGGATCTTTCGATTCGATGTTCGCGACAAAGATGAAGTTTGGCAGCAGCTTGCCGTCGTTGGCGTAGACAGGGAAGTACTTCTGGTCACCCTTCATGGTGTACACCAGCGCTTCAGCCGGAACGGCCAGGAACTTCTCTTCGAACTTCGCGGTCAGCACAACCGGCCATTCCACCAGCGAGGTCACTTCTTCCAGCAGGCTGTCGCTCAGATCGGCTTTACCGCCAATCTTACGCGCCGCCTCTTCTGCATCGGCTTTGATTTTGGCTTTACGCTGTTCGTAGTCAGCAATGACCTTACCGCGCTCCAGCAGGATTTGCGGATACTGATCGGCATTGTCGATGGTGAACTCAGGCTCGCCCATGAAGCGGTGACCGCGGATCACGCGATCGGACGCCACGCCCAGGATGGTGGCCGGAATCACGGTATCGCCCAGCAGCAGGGTCACGGTGTGAACCGGACGCACGAAGTGCACGTCGGACGCGCCCCAGCGCATCAGCTTAGGAATCGGCAGTTTAGCCAGCGAACTCGCAATCATCTCCGGCAGCAGCGCTTCAGCGCTTTCACCTTTTACGTGAGCGCGATACAGCAGCCACTCGCCTTTGTCGGTGGTCATACGCTCGGCCTGGTCAACGGTAATACCGCAACCACGCGCCCAGCCTTCCGCCGCTTTGCTCGGCTTGCCTTCGGCGTCAAACGCCTGGGCAATGGCCGGGCCACGTTTTTCCACTTCACGATCCGGCTGAGACGCCGCCAGGTTAGCCACTTTCAGCGCCAGACGACGCGGCGCAGCAAACCATTCAATTTTACCGTGCGCCAGGCCAGCGTTATCCAGCTCGGCAGTCACGTTCGCAGCAAAAGATTCAGCCAGGCTGCGCAGGGCTTTTGGTGGCAGCTCTTCGGTGCCGATTTCCACCAGGAAAGTTTTCTCAGACATGGCCGCCTCTTATTTGTTTCGGTTGCACATCGGGAAGCCAAGGGCTTCACGGGACGCATAGTAAGCTTCTGCAACGGCTTTGGTCAGGGTACGAATACGCAGAATGTAGCGCTGACGTTCAGTCACGGAGATCGCTTTGCGGGCGTCCAGCAGGTTGAAGCTGTGGGCGGCCTTCAGAATACGCTCATAAGCAGGCAGCGGCAGCGGAGTCTCCAGCGTCAGCAGCTGCTGCGCTTCTTTCTCGTACTGCTCGAAGCAGGTGAACAGGAAGTCCACGTCCGCGTATTCGAAGTTATAGGTGGATTGCTCCACTTCGTTCTGATGGAACACGTCGCCGTAGGTGGTTTTACCCAGCGGGCCGTCGCTCCAGACCAGGTCGTAAACGCTGTCTACGCCCTGAATATACATAGCCAGACGTTCCAGACCGTAGGTGATTTCACCGGTGATCGGTTTACATTCCAGACCGCCAACCTGCTGGAAGTAGGTAAACTGGGTCACTTCCATGCCGTTCAGCCACACTTCCCAACCCAGCCCCCAGGCACCCAGCGTTGGGTTTTCCCAGTTATCTTCCACGAAACGGATATCGTGAATGGTGGGATCCATACCCAGCTCTTTCAGTGACCCGAGATACAGTTCCTGAATATTGTCTGGTGATGGCTTAATCACCACCTGGAACTGATAGTAATGCTGCAGACGGTTCGGGTTCTCACCGTAACGACCATCGGTCGGACGGCGGGAAGGCTGCACATAAGCGGTCGCCATTGGCTCTGGCCCCAACGCGCGTAAGCTGGTCATCGGGTGTGAAGTGCCGGCGCCGACTTCCATGTCCAAAGGTTGAACAATGGTACAGCCCTGACGAGCCCAGTAATCCTGTAAGGTCAGGATCAGGCCCTGGAAGGTCTTGGTATCAAACTTTTGCATAGTATTTCGTGCTGGATACGTGTGGTTTTAAATGGAAGGGACCAGTATACCCGCTGGCTGCAAGATATACAGTACGAAACGGAGTTGTTTAGGGAAAATTGGGAAATAAGCATTCAAGCCAGAACGCAGCGGGCGTCTGGCTGTTGATTATCCGAGCAGGCTAGCGCATGGAGAGGTGTAAAAACTGACCGTCCGCATCAAACGAGCAGACAAAGCCCTCTTTACGGGACGTATGGCCCCGCAACTCATAGCTTCCCTGAAAGCGCTCAAACCCGGTGACATCAATTTTCTGCACCTCCGAGTTATAACGTCGCGCAGCCTGATCTTTACAGAGCGCTTCCATATTCAGTGAACGTTCAGGGCTCATTTTACCCTGCTGTGCTTTTTGCACCGGTGCTTCTTGCGGGGCACTGCATCCTGCCAGAATGCCCAGCAGAAAGAGTGACGCCACACGCTTCATCATCATTTTTATTACCGCCCTGGTCTGTGGCTGTTATTTTTAGTATCAAAGCTTTTATAGATTATGGTCTGGCATTCTGCGAATCTCGCGGCCTCCCGACAACACTGCTGAATAAATCTCAGATTTTTCCAGGGAAAGATATTTCCACAACGGCAGTCACACTCTATTTACAGGGAAAAGAGGAACTGATGCAGTCGAAAATTAACTGGATTGATAACCTGCGAGGAATAGCGTGTCTGATGGTGGTGATGATCCACACGACGACCTGGTATATCACGAACGCCCACAGCGTCAGCCCCGTTAACTGGGATCTCGCCAATATTCTCAATTCTGCTTCACGTGTCAGCGTGCCGCTGTTCTTTATGATTTCCGGCTTTCTCTTTTTTGGTGAGCGTAGCGCGCAGCCGAGACATTTCATTCGCATCGCGGCTTGCCTCGGGTTCTACAGCGCCATTGCCCTGCTCTATATCACCCTGTTCACCTCAATTAACGCCGGGTTAGCGCTGAAATACGTACTGCAAAAACCGGTGTTCTACCATCTTTGGTTCTTCTTCGCCATTATCGTTATCTATCTGGTCTCCCCCCTCATACAGGTGAAAAACGTCAGCGGAAAAATGCTTCTGGCGCTGATGGTGGTGATTGGCATTGTCGCCAACCCGAATACAGTCTCGCAGAAAATCGACGGTTTTGAGTGGCTACCGGTCAACCTCTATATCAACGGCGATACCTTTTACTATGTGCTTTACGGCATGCTGGGACGGGCCATCGGGATGATGAATACGCAAAAACGCGGTCTGAACGGGCTCTGCGCGGCGCTGTTTATCGCTGGCGTGGCGGTGATTGCGCGCGGGACGCTGCATGAACTGCAGTGGCGCGGTAATTTTGCGGATACCTGGTATCTCTACTGCGGGCCGATGGTCTTTATCTGTGCCGTTTCCCTGCTGACGCTGGTCAAAAACACGATGAACGCGCGCCCGCTTCCCGTGCTGGGCTATATCTCGCGCCACTCGCTGGGGATTTACGGTTTTCATGCCCTGGTGATCCACGCCCTGCGAACGAGGGGGGTGGAACTGAAAAGCTGGCCGGTGCTGGACATCGTCTGGATTTTCTCCGCCACACTGGTCGTGAGCTTACTGCTGTCGATGCTGCTACAGAAGGTAGATACGCGCCGCTTCGTCAGTTAACGGTGCGCTGTCGGGCGCGATGAAACTGGCGCGGGGAAGAAAACCCTGCCGCCTGGGAAGCCTGCTCCACGCCACGACCCTGCAATAACCACTGCTCGGCCACTGCCAGACGCAGCTGTTCCAGGTAATCGCGAACGCTAATGCCTAAATGCGTCTGAAACAGACGGGTTAAATGGCGCGGGCTGACGTGCGCCAGCGCGGCGATATCCGGAACGCTCCAGGCTTTTTGTGGTTCGGCGGTCAGCGCATCCTGGGCACGATGGATAGCCGGGTGAAGATGATTGCGGTAGCGTAGCCACGGAGAAAGCTGCGGATCGTCTCCCGACCGGCGGAACCAGACCACCATTTCACGCGCCACGGCCAGCGCCTTTTCGGGGCCACACAGGCGGTTAATCATATGCAGCGCCAGATCGATACCTGAAGTGATGCCTGCGCTGGTCCAGATATTCTCATCCTGCACAAATATCCGGTTTTCTTTAATCACCGCCGAGGGAGCCGCGGTACGCAAACGGCTAATCACGTCATGATGTGTGGTGCACTGCCGGTGATTCAGCAACCCGGATTTCGCCGCCAGCAATGCCCCCGAACAGACGCACATCACCGTGATATCCCGACGCTGAATGGCTGGCTGCAGGCGCATCAGCCAGTGCTGGATCTGCAACGCCTGGGGTGTCGAAAACTGAGTGCGGGAGTCGCTCACGCCGGGCAGGACCAGCAGGCTCCCCGCCGGGAGCCCTTCCGGTAAGGGCTGAATGCCGCTCATTGCGAGACCAATCGACGTTTGGACCTCAGGTTGCGGGCCAATGTAATGCAGGCGAAACGCATCGCCCGCCAGCACAAAGGTTTCCGCCGGGCCGGTCATATCTAAAGACAGCACCCCGGGCAACATTACAAACCAGATGTCGATGCGCATTACAGTGACTCCAGCGTCTCCGCTACCGTTTTAATTCCGGCAAACCGCCCGGCCAATACCGTTTCGGTACGATGGCGAATTTCCGCTGCGCTAAGGGTAATCCCTCTGTACGTCATGGGAAACGTCAGCGTTGCCTCGCTCACAAAGGTCACAGCATAACCCAGATCGGATGCCACCCGTGCGGTGGTCTCACAGCACTGTTCAGTACGAATGCCACACACGATCAGCTGGTTGATATCACGCGCACGCAGCCAGCGGTCAAGCCCGGTATCCGTGAAGGCATTATGGACGTGTTTCTGGAAAACCACATCCGGCAGATGACGTAAAAAGGCCATCGGTTTGACATAGCCGCTTTGCAGTGAGAAAGGGCCATCTTCATCCACATGAAATATATCAACGACGGGAATATTGCGTGCCTGGCAACCCTCAATCAGCCCCAGCATTGCCTGCTGAAAGGCCGGAATGTCTTGTTCCTGCCAGTAATCACGGTGATGAAAAGACTGTTGGGTATCGATGTTGAGTAGTGCAATGCGTGACATGATGGTGCTCCTCGCCAGTGGGTATGAATACATACTGACGAGGAAACAGGCACGCGGACAGACCAAAAAAGGACATGCTCGTGCCGCTGGCAGACAATCGCGTTTACGACATCAGCGGCAGCAGCTGCTGATAAATTTTGCGGAACACATCGCGCCTTTCCGCGTAACGCGCATGGCGTGCGGCATCAGGCAGATGCGCCTGTTCCAGCGTAAGCTGCGGCAGCAGTTGCGACAGCGGTATTTCCGGGTTCATGGCGATCTGCGCCAGTCGCGCGGCACCGAGCGCTGGCCCGACGTCACCACCGGTGCGGAAATCCAGCTGCAGTCCGCTAATATCCGCCAGCATTTGTCGCCAGTACGGGCTTCGCGCCCCGCCGCCAATCAGGGTAATGCTCGCCGGTTTCAGGCCGCAGTCATGCACCACGTCCATTCCATCAGCCAGGGCATAACCTACGCCTTCGAGAACCGCTCGCGCCAGTTCTGCCGGGCCATGTTGATGCGTTAAGCCAAAGAACACGCCCTTTGCTTCCGGGTTGTTGTGCGGCGTTCGCTCACCGGACAGATACGGTAAAAACCAGACGGTACCGGCATTTTCATCCGCCTGTTGGGCTGCGGCAATCAACGCAGGCACATCGGCCATCCCGGTCAGCTTCGCCGCCCAGTCCAGGCACGACGCGGCACTCAGCATCACCGACATCAAATGCCATTTTCCTGGCAGCGCATGGCAGAAGCTGTGCACTGCACTTTCAGGGTTGCTGCGATACCCATCACTGACGGCAAAATAGACGCCGGAGGTTCCCAGCGAGAGCATAGCCTGCCCGGCCTCAACCATCCCGACACCCACAGCCCCCGCCGCGTTGTCCCCGCCTCCGGCCACCACCGGTACGGCAGGCATATTCCAGCGCTCAGCAACCGCTGGCAGCAATGTGCCCGTCACCTCACTGCCTTCGAACAGTGCGGGCATCTGTTCACGGGTCAGATGGCAGGCATCCAGCATCGCCTCGCTCCAGTCACGTTTCGCCACGTCGAGCCACATCGTGCCGGCGGCATCGGACATGTCGCTGGCAAAATCCCCCGTCATGCGAAAACGCAGATAATCTTTTGGCAGCAATACTTTTGCCACCTGACGGAAAATATCCGGCTCGTGGCGCTGCACCCATAGCAATTTGGGCGCAGTAAAGCCAGGCATCATCAGGTTTCCGGTAATTTCACGAGAGGCAGGAACACGCGCCTCAAGGAGTGCGCACTCTTCTGCACATCGGCCATCGTTCCAGAGAATAGCAGGACGGAGCACACGATGCTGGCTGTCGAGCAGCGTAGCGCCATGCATTTGTCCGGCGATCCCCAGCGCGTTGACGTCACGCAGACTGTGCTGCTTACCCAAGGCCTGAATGGCACGATCCGTCGCCTGCCACCACTGCTCCGGATCCTGCTCCGACCACAGCGGATGCGGACGTGAAACCTGCAGTTTTTCTGTCTGCGTTGCTAACACGTCGCCCTGCTCGCTTAACAGGATGGCTTTCACACCCGATGTGCCAAGATCGATCCCGATGTACATTAACGGTGACTCCTTTAACAGAAATGCCCGGTGGCGCAATCGCTTACCGGGCCTGCGTGCTGTTATTTATCGAACAAGTAGTGATTGACCAGATTTTCCAGCAGCTCCTGGTGTCCGCTCTGGTGCTGCGGAGCCAGCTGATGTTGTTCAGCGTACTTCGCAATTTCCGCAAGCGATAACTGGCCTTTCAGAATTTGCTGGCCCAGCTCACTGTTCCAGCCGCTATAACGCTTCGCCACGCGCTTATCCAGCTCGCCGTCTTCGATCATGCGCGCGGCCACTTTTAGCGCCAGCGCCATGGTGTCCATCGCGCCAATGTGGCCGTAGAACAGATCGTATTTATCGGTGCTCTGGCGACGCACTTTGGCGTCAAAGTTCAGGCCACCGGTGGTGAACCCCCCCGCTTTGATAATTTCATACATCACCAGCGCATTCTCTTCCACGCTATTCGGGAACTGATCGGTATCCCAGCCCAGCTGCGCATCGCCACGGTTAGCGTCGACAGAGCCGAAAATACCCAGCGCAATCGCAGACGCGATCTCGTGATGGAATGAGTGGCCCGCCAGGGTGGCGTGGTTGGCTTCAATGTTAACTTTAATCTCTTTTTCCAGGCCAAACTGCTTCAGGAAACCGTACACCGTCGCCACATCATAGTCATACTGGTGCTTGGTGGGTTCCTGCGGTTTCGGCTCAATCAGCAGCGTGCCGCGGAAACCGATTTTATGCTTATGCTCAACAACCATCTGCATAAAGCGGCCAATTTGCTCACGCTCCTGGCGCAGGTCCGTGTTAAGCAGGGTTTCGTAGCCTTCACGGCCGCCCCACAGAACATAGTTCTCACCGCCCAGCTGATGCGTGGCGTTCATGGCCGTCACCACCTGGGTGGCCGCCCAGCTAAACACTTCCGGATCCGGGTTAGTTGCTGCCCCCGCGCCGTAGCGTGGATTCGTGAAGCAGTTCGCCGTGCCCCACAGCAGCTTCACGCCACTTTGCTGCTGTTTCGCCGCCAGCACATCCACCATCTGCGCGAAGTTGTTCAGGTACTCTTTCAGCGACGCGCCCTCTGGCGACACGTCCACATCGTGGAAGCAGTAGTACGGCACGTTCAGCTTGTGGAAGAACTCAAACGCCACATCGGCTTTACGTTTCGCCAGCTCGATAGCCTCACCCGGCTGTTGCCACGGACGGTCAAAGGAGCCCACGCCGAACATGTCGGCGCCATTCCAGCAGAAGGTATGCCAGTAACAGGCAGCAAAGCGCAAATGATCTTCCATGCGCTTACCCAGCACCAGCTCATCCGGGTTGTAGTGACGAAATGCTAAAGGATTGGTCGTTTTTGGGCCTTCGTAACGAACACGATCGAGTTGGTCGAAATAAGCTTGCATATTGAGCTCCATAATCAGGGTATGCGGCGAGTCGTTGATACAGGAGTAATAGTGAATAGACATTTGGGGTTGCTCAATTACGTTATTTCACACTGCTATTGAGAGAATGCACAACTGTGCGCTGGCTCGCAAAATAATGCGCAGGCAAACTATTTTTCGGCGTGTATTCCAGAATCAAATGTAATTAAGACGTTACGTATTTTAAAATCCGATCGCGGTCATAAATTCAGAAATAAACCAAATATCATAATAGGAAGATAAAAATCTGTAATTGCCAGCCTGCCTTTCCGCGTTAAAAATTTGCTGCGTCTCAGTAGTGAATGTTTCTTTTATCTCAGCAACACATACCCCTACAAAAGGCCTAATAATTATGAAGATAAAGAACCTGACCCTAACGCTCTGCACTACGCTCCTGCTGGCAAGCTTTGCAGGCCATGCTAAGGAGGTCAAAATTGGCATGGCGATTGATGACCTGCGTCTGGAGCGCTGGCAAAAAGATCGCGATATTTTTGTTAAGAAAGCAGAATCACTCGGCGCAAGCGTGTTTGTTCAGTCGGCGAACGGCAACGAAGAAACGCAAATGTCGCAAATTGAGAATATGATTAACCGTGGTGTCGATGTCCTGGTCATTATCCCCTATAACGGCCAGGTATTAAGTAACGTGGTGAAAGAAGCCAAACAGGAAGGGATAAAAGTTCTGGCCTATGACCGTATGATTAATAATGCGGATATTGATTATTATATTTCCTTCGACAATGAAAAAGTGGGCGAATTACAGGCGCAAAGCCTGATCGACAAAGTGCCTCAGGGCAATTATTTCCTGATGGGCGGTTCACCGGTAGATAACAACGCCAAACTGTTCCGCGAAGGGCAAATGAAAGTTCTTAAGCCGTACATCGACAGCGGGAAAATTAAAGTGGTTGGCGATCAATGGGCCGACGGATGGCTGCCAGAAAACGCGCTGAAAATTATGGAGAACGCGCTGACGGCCAACAACAACAAAATTGATGCGGTCGTCGCCTCCAACGATGCCACCGCAGGCGGCGCGATTCAGGCGCTGAGCGCCCAGGGCCTGGCCGGGAAAGTGGCCATTTCAGGGCAAGATGCCGATCTGGCCGGGGTAAAACGCATTATCGCCGGCACCCAAACCATGACGGTCTACAAACCGATTACCGAGCTTGCGAATACGGCGGCGGAAATTGCCGTGGAGCTGGGCAACGGTAAGCAACCTAAAGCCGACGCGACGCTGAATAACGGGCTGAAAGACGTTCCGGCTCGTCTGCTCACCCCTATTGAAGTCAATAAAGAGAACATTGACGCCACCGTGATTAAAGACGGTTTCCACAAGAAGAGCGAACTGTAATCCGGCGCGCCCCTGCTCTGCGGGGGCGCTTCACGTTGTACTGTTCTTCCCTCGGGTTACGTGGAGCAGTTATGCCTTATTTACTTGAAATGAAAAGCATCACCAAGCGCTTCGGCACGGTGAAAGCCGTCGACAACGTCAGTCTTCGGCTGAACCCCGGCGAGGTCGTTTCGCTGTGTGGCGAGAACGGCTCGGGCAAATCAACGCTGATGAAAGTGTTGTGCGGGATCTACCCCCATGGCAGTTACGAAGGCGAAATCGTCTTTGCCGGTGAAGTGATTCAGGCGACACACATTCGCGATACCGAACGTAAAGGCATCGCCATCATCCACCAGGAGCTGGCGCTGGTGAAGCATCTCACCGTGCTGGAGAATATTTTCCTTGGGGCCGAAATTTCCCGCCACGGCGTTCTGGATTACGACACCATGACGCTGCGCTGTGAAAAGCTGCTGGCGCAGGTGAGCCTCAGCATTTCACCGGACACCCGCGTGGGGGATCTGGGCCTGGGGCAGCAGCAACTGGTCGAAATTGCGAAAGCACTGAATAAACAGGTCAGGCTGCTCATACTTGATGAGCCAACGGCGTCACTCACCGAACAGGAAACCGCGGTTCTGCTCAATATCATCCGCGACCTGCAAAATCACGGCATCGCCTGCATCTACATTTCGCACAAGCTCAACGAGGTCAAAGCCATTTCGGACACCATTTGCGTGATCCGGGACGGACAGCACATCGGCACGCGTGAAGCCGCGGGCATGAGTGAAGATGACATCATCACCATGATGGTGGGCCGCGAGCTGACGGCACTCTACCCTAATGAACCTCACACCACCGGTGACGAAGTGTTACGCGTGGAAAACCTGACCGCATGGCATCCCGTTAACCGCCACATTAAGCGCGTCAATAACGTCTCGTTTTCTCTTCACAGCGGTGAAATTCTTGGGATTGCGGGGCTCGTCGGGGCCGGGCGAACCGAAGCCGTACAGTGTCTGTTTGGCGTATGGCCGGGGCGCTGGGAGGGCAAATTTTATATCGACGGCCAGGCGGTGAAAATTGACAACTGCCAGCAGGCGATTGCCCGCGGCATTGCCATGGTCCCGGAAGACCGTAAAAAAGACGGCATCGTGCCGGTGATGGCGGTCGGAAAAAATATCACGCTGGCAGCACTCGATCAGTTCTCCGGTGCGCTAAGCAGCCTGGACGATGCCGCAGAGCAGCAATGTATTCTGCAGTCTCTCGCCCGCCTCAAGGTGAAGACTTCCTCTCCTGAACTGGCCATTGGTCGTCTGAGCGGCGGCAACCAGCAAAAAGCGATTCTGGCGCGCTGCCTGCTTCTCAACCCGCGCATATTAATCCTCGATGAGCCCACGCGCGGGATTGATATCGGTGCCAAATATGAAATCTACAAACTGATTAATCAGCTTGTACAGCAAGGGATTGCCGTCATTGTCATCTCGTCTGAGTTACCCGAAGTGCTCGGCCTGAGCGACCGTGTGCTGGTCATGCACGAGGGAAAACTAAAAGCCAACCTGATTAACCAGAACCTGACGCAGGAGCAGGTGATGGAAGCCGCTTTAAGGAGCGAACGTCATGTCGAAAAGCAATCCGTCTGATATCAAAGTCGCTGTTCCGACGCCCGGCGCGTTCGCGGGGCTAAAAGCGCTGAACCTGCAGGTTTTCGTGATGATCGCGGCGATTATCGTCATCATGCTGTTTTTTACATGGATGACCGATGGCTCGTACCTGAGCGCGCGTAACGTCTCAAACCTGCTGCGCCAGACCGCCATCACCGGCATTCTGGCCGTGGGGATGGTGTTTGTGATTATCTCCGCGGAAATCGACCTGTCGGTCGGGTCGATGATGGGCCTGCTTGGCGGCGTGGCGGCTATTTTTGACGTCTGGCTTGGCTGGCCGCTGCCGCTGACCGTGGCGGTCACGCTGGTATTGGGTCTGGTATTGGGGGCCTGGAACGGCTGGTGGGTTGCCTACCGTAAAGTGCCGTCGTTCATTGTTACCCTTGCAGGAATGCTGGCCTTCCGCGGGATCTTAATCGGCATCACCAACGGTACCACCGTCTCTCCCACCAGCGCGGCCATGTCGCAGATTGGCCAGAGTTACCTCTCAGACAGCATAGGCTTTACGATTGGGGTGATTGGGCTGCTGGCGTTTGTCGCGTGGCAGTGGCGCGGTCGTATGCGCCGTCAGGCGCTGGGGCTGGCGTCTCCGGCGTCAACGTCGGTGGTAGGGCGTCAGGCGCTCACCGCAGTCATTGTGCTCGGCGCAATCTGGCTCCTGAACGACTATCGCGGCGTGCCTACGCCGGTATTGCTGCTGGCCCTCTTACTGCTGGGCGGCATGTTTATGGCCACCCGTACCGCGTTCGGTCGCCGTATTTACGCCATCGGTGGCAACCTTGAAGCCGCCCGTCTGTCAGGGATTAACGTCGAGCGTACCAAACTGGCCGTCTTCGCCATTAATGGCCTGATGGTCGCTATCGCCGGGCTGATCCTCAGCTCGCGTCTGGGGGCCGGTTCTCCCTCCGCCGGCAACATCGCCGAGCTGGATGCTATTGCCGCCTGCGTCATTGGCGGCACCAGCCTCGCAGGCGGTATCGGTAGCGTCGCGGGCGCGGTGATGGGGGCATTTATTATGGCTTCGCTGGATAACGGGATGAGTATGATGGACGTCCCGACGTTTTGGCAGTATATCGTCAAGGGGGCCATTCTTTTGCTGGCAGTCTGGATGGACTCAGCAACCAAGCGACGGGCCTGATAACGGTATTGTGACTTAATTGGGAAGCGAGCCATGTTTGAAAAGCGTCACCGCATTACGTTGTTATTCAATGCCAATAAAGCCTACGACCGTCAGGTGGTTGAAGGGGTTGGCGAATATTTGCAGGCGTCGCAATCGGAGTGGGATATCTTTATTGAAGAAGATTTCCGCACCCGTCTGGAGAACATTAAAGACTGGCTGGGCGATGGTGTCATCGCCGACTATGACGACCCCGTCATTGAGCAACTGCTGACCGACGTCGACGTCCCGATTGTGGGCGTCGGCGGCTCCTACCATTCCCCGGAACACTATCCGCCAGTCCATTATATTGCTACCGATAACCATGCCCTGGTCGAAGCGGCCTTTCTCCATTTAAAAGAGAAAGGCGTTCATCGTTTCGCGTTTTATGGTTTGCCCGCCACCAGCGGCAAGCGCTGGGCCGTTGAGCGTGAGCACGCGTTTTGTCAGCTGGTCGCGCAGGAGAAGTACCGCGGCGTGGTCTATCAGGGGCTGGAAACCGCACCGGAGAACTGGCAGCACGCGCAAAACCGCCTGGCGGACTGGCTGCAAACGCTACCGCCGCAAACCGGTATTATTGCCGTTACGGATGCCCGCGCGCGCCACGTGCTGCAGGTCTGCGAACATTTACACATCCCGGTACCTGAAAAACTGTGCGTGATTGGCATTGATAACGAAGAACTTACTCGCTATCTGTCTCGCGTGGCGCTCTCTTCCGTTGCTCAGGGCACACGTCAGATGGGCTATCAGGCGGCGAAGCTGCTGCATCGTCTGCTGGATAAAGAGTCTCTGCCGCTTCAGCGCTTGCTGGTACCCCCTGTGCGCGTCGTTGAACGGCGCTCAACCGACTATCGCTCCTTAAGCGATCCTGCCGTTATTCAGGCCATGCACTACATTCGTAACCACGCGTGTAAAGGGATTAAGGTCGATCAGGTTCTGGATTCAGTGGGCATTTCGCGTTCGAATCTGGAGAAGCGCTTCAAAGAAGAGGTGGGCGAAACCATTCATGCGGTTATCCATGCAGAGAAGCTGGAGAAGGCCCGCAGCCTGCTCATCTCCACGTCGCTGTCGATCAACGAAATTTCGCAGATGTGCGGTTACCCATCCCTGCAGTATTTCTATTCGGTGTTTCGCAAAGAGTATGACACCACACCCAAAGAGTACCGGGATCGCCACAGCGAGGTGCTGATATAGAAAAGAAAACGCCTTCCAGTGGAAGGCGTTCTTTTAAGATTACATATGGGCGGCAATTAAGCGCTGGTTATCCTGATACATCGCGAACAGATAGTTGTTATAGCTCTGTCCCTTCGTCGAATACCCTTTCAGCTTGTGGATCATCGTACTGGCCGTCACTTCCTGGTCCGCTTTACGCAACTGCGCACGTGATTTACGGAACGATGAGTAGGCCGGGTGCGTGTTCAGATTCACCACGTAGGCATTCACAGAATCTTTCACTGATTCAAACTGAGAATAACCTTTCACCTTGCCAGGCGCATTGTTACAACGCCCTTTCACACACTTCATACCGAAAAGGTTATTGTTGTTACGCGCAAGCTTAGAGGTCCCCCAGCCGCTTTCAGCAGCCGCCATGGTCGCAACCATGCTACCTGGGATGATATCCACACGCTCAAGGAGAGCGTTCCACGGCACACGACGGGTGTTACCGTTCCAGCTCAGCTTGTAGCGCTTCGTGATATCTTTCAGACGCGCACGCTCTGACGGCGACCAGCGGCTATCGTACTGTTTCGAAATCAGCCAGTTACGATCCGCAGTAATCGCGGCATTTTGACTCGTGATGTAAGGCATTACCGTCCGGAGAAACGCTTTTTTCCTTGGTGTTCCGGAAGGGTATTTTCGCAAATCAGGAAGTGAACTACTCTTTGCACTATTGCGAGAATACTCTTGTTTACTGCTAACCTTACTACTTGTCGTCTTTATTACGTGGGCTTTCTTACTCGTTGTATCCGTGTGCGTCTTCGCAAGCACCTCACCCGAAAATGCCGTGGTGAGTAACATGAGTATCGCAGCCCCATATCGTCGAATGGGAGTCGATATCATTAGGTCTCCTGGTCGGATGTAATCATCCTAACACCTTATTTTTTTCACAAATTTGAGAGCGGAATCTCAAATCATATCAAAAATAGACTTCAAGAGCACGTATAGAAATAGTCCAATTCTGAAACTATGTCATCTGAAACTTGCTCATTTAAGCATCAATTCTGAAAAAATGTGTGCGATCTCGCAGATAACTGCCTAATTTTGCGCGAGATCACTCATCCTCACGCATCCTCCGGGCAGAAAGCGCCGGGGGATGAGTTTTTACCCTCCGCCTGGTGGCACACTGGTCAAAAATGCCGCGACAGGAAAATGGAATGAAACGCACCGCAATAGCCTTTCTGATGTTACCCGCACTGGCACATGCTGACTGGTCGTCACCGGGGTTTAACGCCTTTAGCGCCGAAGGCACCGGCGTTTTCATAAGCCAGGCAAAGCTTGCGAAGGGTACGCGTCCTTTGACCGTGAGTTTTGACAACACGTGCTGGCAGCCAACAGACGCGATAAAACTCAATGAGATGCTGTCGCTTAAACCCTGTGACGGCACGCCGCCGCAGTGGCGCCTGTTCCGCGACGGTGAATACCAGATGCGGATAGATACCCGCTCCGGCACGCCCACCCTGCTGCTGACCATCCAGAGCACTGCAGAACAGCCGGTGGCAAACGTCATCCGTCAGTGCCCAAGGTGGGACGGTAAACCGCTGACGCTGGACGTCAGCCATACCTTCCCGGAAGGCTCGGTCGTGCGCGACTATTACAGTAAACAGACCGCGACAGTGCAGAACGGAAAAATCACCCTGCAGCCAGCCGCCAACAGCAACGGCCTGCTGCTGCTTGAGCGCGCAGAAACCGACAAGCCCGCGCCGTTTAGCTGGCAAAACGCCACCGTCTATTTTGTACTGACCGACCGCTATGTGAATGGCGACCCTGGCAACGACAACAGCTATGGCCGTCATAAAGACGGCATGCAGGAGATCGGCACGTTCCACGGCGGCGATCTTAAGGGGCTGGCCAGCAAGCTCGATTACTTACAGCAGCTGGGCGTGAATGCCCTCTGGATAAGCTCTCCGCTTGAGCAGATCCATGGCTGGGTGGGCGGGGGGACCAAAGGTGACTTCCCTCATTACGCCTATCACGGCTACTACACCCAGGACTGGACAACGCTTGATGCCAACATGGGTAGCGAAGAGGATTTACGCCATCTTGTTGATGAAGCGCATAAACGCGGCATTCGCATCCTGTTCGATATCGTGATGAACCACACGGGCTACGCAACGCTTGCGGACATGCAGGAGTATCAGTTTGGCGCCTTGTACCTGCAGGGCGATGAGCTGAAAAAGACGCTGGGAGAGCGCTGGACAAACTGGACGCCGGGTGCAGGCCAAAGCTGGCACAGCTTTAACGACTACATCAACTTCAGCGACAAAGCCGCATGGGAAAAATGGTGGGGGAAAAAGTGGATCCGCACCGACATTGGCGATTACGACAACCCCGGCTTCGATGATTTAACGATGTCGCTGGCGTTCTTACCCGATTTGAAAACAGAATCCACCGCGCCTTCCGGGTTACCTAACTTCTATCAACACAAACCCGATACCCATGCGAAAGCCATTCCGGGCTATACCCCGCGCGATTACCTGACCCACTGGCTCAGCCAGTGGGTCAGGGACTATGGCATTGACGGTTTCCGGGTGGATACCGCCAAACACGTCGAACTTGCGGCCTGGCAACAGCTGAAAGAGCAGGCAAGCCAGGCGCTGGCCGCCTGGAAAGGCGCGAACCCGGACAAAAAGCTCGACAACGCGCCATTCTGGATGACAGGGGAATCCTGGGGCCACGGGGTCATGCAGAGCGATTATTATCGCCACGGCTTCGACGCGATGATCAACTTCGATTATCAGGAGCAGGCGGCGAAAGCGGTAAATTGCCTGGCTGATATGGACCTCACGTGGCAGCAGATGGCGGAAAAGCTGCAAAGCTTCAATGTGCTGAGCTATCTCTCCTCGCATGACACGCGCCTGTTCCGTGAAGGCGGCCAGCGCGCGGCCGAACTGCTCCTGTTAGCTCCGGGTAGCGTTCAAATCTATTATGGAGATGAATCTGAACGTCCGTTCGGCCCGACGGGTTCCGACCCGCTGCAGGGCACCCGCTCGGACATGAACTGGCAGGACGTGACGGGCAAACAGGCCTTAACCGTCGCCCACTGGCAAACGCTGGGTCAGTTCCGCGCCCGCCATCCCGCGATAGGTGAAGGCAAGCAAACCACGCTGTCGCTGAAAGAGGGGTATGGCTTCGTGCGCGAGCATAAGGGCGATAAGGTGATGGTGGTTTGGGCAGGTAATCAATAAACCACACCCCTCACCCTTTGGGGTGAGGGGAAAAGCACCAGAACTATTCACTACATAAACCCACTCCCACCCTATAAAACAACAAATCCGACCACACCAGCCGATTTGCACCAGCACGGTGCTAGCGTTATGGTTACCCACTTTCAAAATAAGCTCGACAGATCACCTGCTATGACGTTTTCACTTTTCGGCGACAAATTTACCCGCCATTCAGGCATTACTCGCCTGATGGAGGACCTCAACGACGGGCTGCGCACACCGGGCGCAATCATGCTCGGCGGCGGAAACCCGGCTCAAATCCCGGAGATGAATACCTATTTCCAGACCCTGCTTGCTCAGATGCTGGAAAGCGGCAAAGCAACCGATGCGCTTTGCAATTACGACGGCCCGCAGGGGAAAACTGAACTGCTGGCACTCCTCGCTGAAATGCTGCGTGACGAGTTGGGCTGGGATATCGAACCACAGAATATTGCACTGACAAACGGCAGCCAGAGCGCATTTTTCTACTTGTTTAACCTCTTCGCAGGGCGTCGCGCCGATGGCACCACCAAAAAGGTGCTGTTCCCGCTGGCGCCAGAGTACATCGGCTACGCCGATTCCGGGCTGGAAGAGGATCTGTTCGTCTCCGCGCGCCCAAACATCGAACTGCTGCCGGAAGGCCAGTTCAAATATCACGTCGATTTTGAACATCTGCATATTGGTGAAGAGACGGGCATGATCTGCGTGTCACGTCCCACGAACCCAACGGGCAACGTGATCACCGACGAGGAGTTAATGAAGCTGGATGCGCTGGCGAATCAGCACGGCATCCCGCTGGTGATCGATAACGCCTACGGCGTACCGTTCCCCGGTATTATCTTCAGCGAAGCACGTCCACTGTGGAACCCGAACATTGTCCTGTGCATGAGCCTCTCTAAGCTGGGCCTGCCGGGCAGCCGCTGCGGCATCATCATCGCCAATGAGAAAATCATCACCGCCATTACCAATATGAACGGCATTATCAGCCTTTCACCGGGCGGCATCGGTCCGGCGATGATGTGCGAAATGATCAAACGCAACGACCTGCTGCGCCTGTCGAATGAGGTCATCAAACCGTTCTATTACCAGCGCGTTCAGGAAACCATTGCGATTCTTCGCCGCTATTTACCGGAAGAACGCTGCCTGATCCACAAACCTGAAGGGGCGATTTTCCTGTGGCTGTGGTTTAAGGACCTGCCTATCACCACCGAACTGCTCTACCAGCGCCTGAAAAAGCGCGGCGTACTGATGGTTCCAGGTGATTACTTCTTCCCGGGGCTGGATAAGCCGTGGCCGCATACACATCAGTGCATGCGGATGAACTACGTGCCTGATCCGGAAAAAATTGAAGCCGGGGTGAAAATTCTCGCCGAAGAGATCGAATACGCCTGGCGCGAAGATACGCAGTAAGAGCTTACGCCAGATGACGCACCAGACGGTACGTCATCTGGCAGGCTCCGCAACGATAAACCTGCCCTTCTGCTACGCCTCGCGCACGTTAAAACCCAGCTCTTTTGAAATAGCCTCTGCCGTTTCGCGCAGCGGCTTGAGTAAGTTCTTCTCGCCCACCTGCTTCATGCGCGACGTCGACAGCGATATAGAGATCGCGTACGGCACGCGGCCATGAATATCAAATACCGGCACGGCAATACAGGAGACACCCAGTTCGTTCTCTTCTTTGTCCATCGCCATGCTGTGCTCGCGGATCGTTGCCAGCTCGTCATACATCGCGCTCAGTTCGGTGATGGTATTGCGGGTCAACGGCTGGATCTGATCCTGGTGGCTTTCCCAGTAGCTCGCCACATACGCCTGTTGACCAAACGCCATGTAGATCTTGCCCATCGCAGAGCAGTAGAGCGGCATATGCTGACCGATATAAGCACGCGTGCGCAGCATGCCGGTTGTCGGCTCAAGCTTATAAATCAGAATAGCGTGGTCATCTTCCCGGCTGGAGAAGTTCACCGTCTCGCCGGTAGCAATGTTCAGCGCTTCAAGGTGTGGTGCCGCCACGTGGATAATATTCAGTGATGACAGCGCCTTTTGCCCGACGGCGATAAATTTGGTGGTCAGGCGATAGCTCCCCGCCGCGGGCGCCGGCGTGACGTACCCGCACGACTGCAATCCCTGCAGCAGCCGATGCACGGTGCTCTTATTTAGCCCCGCCAGTTCCGATAAATGCGCCAGCGGACAGCCGTTCGGATAGTTACTGAGGATCTCAATCAGCATCAGGCCGCGAAACAAGCTCTGGCTGCCTGCTGGCCTCTCTTTTTCTTGCGTCATTTCGCTCTCTTTCATGCTTTTCCCATGGCTCCTGTTTAGCGCGTCCTGATGGTAGCGCAAAGTGTGGGTCAGTTCACGATCTCGACAGAAAAAATACAACCAGTTGATTTTAATCGATTTTGAAAAACAGGAATGTCGTTGATCTGACAAATTTTGATCGCTATATTTGAAATCAGATTTCGCATAGTGAAATTTAGCGATAAAAAAGCACTCGCACTTGCCCCGACAAAAACAGGAGAACAGGGATGAAAGTGACCTTCGAAGAGTTGAAAGCGGCGTTCAATCGGGTTCTGCTCGATCGCGGTGTCAGCGCGGACACCGCGGACGCCTGCGCGGAGATGTTTGCCCGCACCACGGAATCCGGCGTCTATTCGCATGGCGTCAACCGCTTCCCGCGCTTTATCCAGCAGCTTGACGCCGGCGACATCATTCCTGACGCCCAGCCAAAACGGGTTACCACATTAGGGGCCATCGAACAGTGGGATGCGCAGCGATCCATCGGCAACCTGACAGCGAAGAAGATGATGGACCGCGCCACCGAGCTGGCGTCCGATCACGGGATTGGTCTGGTGGCGCTGCGTAACGCGAACCACTGGATGCGCGGCGGCAGCTACGGGTGGCAAGCCGCCGAGAAGGGCTATATCGGGATTTGCTGGACCAACTCCATTGCCGTGATGCCCGCCTGGGGCTCAAAAACGTGTTGCATCGGCACCAACCCGCTGATCGTGGCCATTCCTTCAAGCCCGATCACCATGGTCGATATGTCGATGTCGATGTTTTCCTACGGCATGCTGGAGGTCAATCGTCTCGCGGGGCGCGAACTCCCGGTAGACGGCGGCTTTGACGACGAGGGTAATCTCACCAGAGAGCCTGGCGTGATTGAGAAAAACCGTCGCATCCTGCCGATGGGATACTGGAAAGGCTCCGGCTTATCGATCGTGCTCGATATGATCGCCACCCTGCTCTCCAACGGCGCGTCCGTGGCGGAAGTCACCCAGGACAACAGTGACGAATACGGCGTGTCGCAGATCTTTATCGCCATCGAGGTCGATCGCCTGATCGACGGACCAACCCGCGACGCTAAGCTGCAGCGCATCATGGACTTTATCACTACCGCAGAGCGGTCAGATGAAAACGTGGCGGTCCGTCTGCCGGGGCATGAATTTACGCGTCATCTGGAAGAGAACCGTCGCCACGGTATCACCATCGACGACAGCGTGTGGGCGAAAATCCAGGCACTGTAAGGAGTGGACCATGATATTCGGACATATCTCGCAGCCCAATCCGTGCCGCCTGCCACGCGCCATTGAAAAAGCGCTGGATTTTCTGCGTACCACGGATTTCACCTCCCTGATGCCGGGCGTCGTTGAAATCGAAGGACGTAACATCTTTGCTCAGGTGCTCGACCTGACCACCAAAGCACAGCATGAGAATCGCCCGGAAGTACATCGCCGCTACCTCGATATTCAATTCCTGGCCTCCGGCGAAGAGAAAATCGGTATCGCTATTGATACCGGCAATAACGAAATAAGCGAATCATTGCTCGAACAGCGGGATATTATTTTTTATCACGACAGTGAAAATGAGTCGTTTATTGAAATGGTACCGGGCAGCTACGCCATATTTTTCCCGCAGGATGTTCACCGCCCTGCCTGTATTAAAAATAAAAGTTCTGCAATTCGTAAAATTGTGGTGAAAGTTGCCATCAGCGAATTGAATTAATTTTTTTATAAATAGTGGAAACGCGAAATGACCAACACCGGGTTTATTATTGGTGCGTATCCCTGCGCACCCTCGTTTCACCAGCAAGGGGAACAAGAAGAACGGGCCTTCTGGCGGGCACTTTCCGACACGCCGGATATCCGTGGGCTGGAACAACCGTGTCTGGAAAATCTCCATCCGTTTGGTGATGAATGGCTGTTCCGCCATACGCCGGGCGACTGGCAAATGGTTGTCACCGCCGTTATGGAAACCATGCGCCGCCGGGGCACCCACGGTGCGTTTGGCCTGGCGTCTGCTGACGAAGCGCAGCGTAAAGCCTGCGTCAATTTCTACCGTCATCTGCATCAGAAAATTGACGCCGTGAATGCCCGTTTTCCAGGAAAAATTATCGCTCTGGAGATGCAGGCGGCTCCGCAGATCGGCAATGCTTCTGTTGAGCAGGCCACCGACGCATTTTCCCGCTCTGTTCGCGAAATCACCGCATGGGACTGGTCCTGCAACCTGGTGCTTGAACATTGTGATGCTATGACAGGTCTCGCCCCGCGCAAGGGTTTCCTGCCTCTGAAGCAGGTTCTGGAGGCGATCAACGAGACCGATATCAGCGTCTGCATCAACTGGGCGCGTTCGGCCATTGAGGGACGCAACACAACGCTTCCGGTTGAGCATGTTCAGACCGCCCTTCAGGCCGGAAAGCTGGGCGCGCTGATGTTTTCGGGTACCACCCTCAGCGGGGAGTACGGTGAATGGCAGGATCTGCACGCGCCGTTTTCTTCGTTCTGCGCCGACAGTCTGATGTCCACTGAACACGTAAAAGCACTGTTTACTGCGGCGCACGCCGCAACGTTGAAATTCTCCGGTATTAAATTACTGGAAATAAATGCTAATGCTGACGTCGGGCATCGTATCGCTATTTTACGCGACGGCATTAGCGCGATGAAAAAAGCAACACAATAACAATAAAAAAACCTCATTCCGGTTACCTACACTGAGAGATTAAATATGACTACGTCTACTCAAGCCCTACATGCGGACATTCCGCGCCAGCGCTGGCTAAGAATCATTCCCCCTATTCTTATCGCCTGCATTATTTCTTATATGGACCGTGTGAATATCGCTTTTGCCATGCCGGGCGGTATGGATGAAGAGTTGGGTATTTCCGCCACCATGGCAGGTCTGGCGGGCGGGATATTCTTTATCGGTTATCTGTTCCTGCAGGTTCCCGGCGGCAAGATTGCCGTGCACGGCAGCGGCAAGAAGTTTATCGGCTGGTCACTGGTCGCCTGGGCGGTGATCTCGGTTCTGACCGGGCTTGTGACGAATCAGTATCAGCTTCTGGTGCTGCGTTTCTTACTCGGTGTGGCGGAAGGGGGGATGCTGCCCGTTGTGCTCACCATGATCAGCAACTGGTTCCCGGATGCCGAGCGCGGTCGCGCCAACGCCATTGTGATCATGTTTGTGCCTATCGCCGGGATCATCACCGCCCCGCTGTCGGGCTGGATTATTACCGCACTCGACTGGCGCTGGCTGTTTATCATTGAAGGGCTGATGTCCATCGCGGTGCTGGTGTTGTGGGCGTTCACCATTTATGACCGTCCCCAGGAAGCCCGCTGGATCTCAGACGCCGAGAAAAACTATCTGGTGCACACGCTGGCGGCTGAACAGCAGGCCATCGCCGGAAAAGAGGTGAAAAACGCCTCGCTCAGCGCGGTGCTGTCAGACAAAACCATGTGGCAGCTGATCGCCCTGAACTTCTTCTATCAGACCGGAATTTACGGTTACACCCTCTGGCTGCCCACCATTCTCAAAGAGCTGACGCACACCAGCATCGGCCAGGTGGGAGTGCTCGCGATCCTGCCTTACATCGGCGCTATTGCGGGCATGTTCCTGTTCTCTACGCTCTCTGACCGTACCGGCAAGCGCAAGCTGTTTGTCTCCCTGCCGTTGATTGGTTTCGCGCTCTGCATGTTCCTCTCGGTGGCGCTCAAAGCGAATACCTGGCTGGCCTATGCCGCTCTGGTGGGCTGTGGTTTCTTCCTGCAGTCGGCCGCAGGCGTGTTCTGGACCATTCCGGCCCGCCTGTTCAGCGCGGAGATGGCGGGCGGTGCGCGCGGCGTGATCAACGCCCTGGGCAACCTCGGTGGCTTCTGCGGCCCGTATGCGGTAGGCGTGCTGATCACGCTCTACAGCAAAGATGCGGGAGTGTACTGCCTGGCGGTCTCTCTGGCGCTGGCATCGCTGCTGGCCCTGCTGCTGCCGGCGAAATGTGATGCGGGGACAGAACCCAATCCCACGGTGACCCCCCATAAACGTGCGGCCTGATGCCCTCACCCCAGCCCTCTCCCACAGGGAGAGGGCGAAAATCGAACCGTAGGCCGGGTAAGCGTAGCGCCACCCGGCGAATAAGTGAGATGACGATGAGTGAAAAAGAGCCCTTCTGGCTGGGTATCGATTGTGGCGGTACTTATCTGAAAGCCGGTTTATACAACAGCCAGGGCAAAGAAGTCAGTATCGAACGCCGCTCCGTTGCCACGCTCAGCCCACGAGCGGGCTACGCCGAGCGGGATATGCACCAGCTGTGGCAGCACTGCCACGCGACCGTGGCCTTGCTGCTCAACCATTCAGGGGTAAACGGAAAACAGATCAAGGGTGTCGGTATTTCCGCGCAGGGCAAGGGACTGTTTTTACTGGATAAAAATGACCAGCCGTTGGGCAACGCTATCCTCTCCTCTGACCGCCGGGCCCTGGACATTGTGCAGCGCTGGCAGCAGGACGGTATTCCCGAAAAACTGTATCCGCATACGCGCCAGACACTGTGGACCGGGCATCCGGTCTCCCTGCTGCGCTGGATCAAAGAGCACGAACCGCAGCGGTATCAGCAAATCGGCTGCGTGATGATGGCGCACGACTATCTTCGCTGGTGCCTCACCGGCGTAAAAGGCGGCGAAGAGAGCAACATTTCCGAGTCCAACCTCTACAACATGAACACCGGTCAGTACGACCCACAGCTTACGCGCTGGCTGGGTATCAGCGAGGTTGACGGCGCACTGCCGCCGGTTGTCGGTTCAGCAGAAATTTGCGGGGAAATCACCCCTCAGGCAGCCGCGCTTACCGGTCTCGCGGCGGGCACGCCTGTCGTGGGTGGACTGTTTGATGTGGTTTCCACCGCGATCTGCGCCGGACTGCATGACGAACATACGCTGAACGCCGTGATGGGCACCTGGGCCGTCACCAGCGGGATCGCCAGTGCGCTTCGCGACAACGAACCATTCCCGTACGTCTATGGACGCTACGTGCATCCACAGCAATACATCGTGCACGAAGCCAGCCCTACCTCGTCCGGCAACCTGGAGTGGCTGACCGCGCAGTGGGGCGACATATCATTCGATGAGATCAACCTTGCCGTCGCCAGCCTGCCGAAAGCCGAAAGCGATCTGTTCTTCCTGCCGTTCCTCTACGGCAGCAACGCCGGGCTGGAGATGACCAGCGGTTTCTACGGCATGCAGGCGCTGCACACCCGCGCGCATCTGCTCCAGGCGGTTTATGAGGGCGTGATATTTAGCCACATGACCCACCTCAACCGTATGCTCGAACGCTTTACCCACGTTCATGCCCTGCGCGTAACGGGGGGCCCCACCCATTCTGAGGTGTGGATGCAAATGCTTGCAGACGTCAGCGGCCTGGCCATTGAACTGCCGCAGGTTGAGGAGACCGGTTGTTCCGGCGCGGCGCTGGCTGCCCTGGTTGGCACTGGCGTATATCCCGATTTTCACGCGGCGCAACGCGCCCTTCGACACGACATTCGGGTCATTGAACCTGACATGCACGCCCATGCAGCCTATCAGCGTAAGTATCAGCGCTACCGGCTACTGATTTCAGCACTACAGGGCTACCACGCCCGCGTTAAGGAGTACGACCTATGAGCCGACCATTATTGCAGCTGGCGCTCGATCACACCTCTCTTCAGGCCGCGCAGCGCGATGTCGCGACGCTTGCAGATCACGTCGATATTGTCGAAGCGGGCACCCTTTTGTGCCTGACCGAAGGGCTAAATGCCGTACGCGCCCTGCGCGCGCAGTGCCCGGATAAGATCGTCGTGGCGGACTGGAAAGTGGCCGATGCCGGAGAAACGCTGGCGGAACAGGCGTTTGGCGCAGGCGCGAACTGGATGACCATTATCTGCGCCGCACCGCTGGCGACCGTTGAAAGAGGCCACGAAGTGGCACTGCGTTGCGGAGGTGAAATCCAGATGGAACTCTTTGGCCACTGGACGCTGGACGACGCGCGCGCCTGGCAGCGCATCGGCGTGAAGCAGGCCATTTATCACCGGGGTCGCGACGCCCAGGCCAGCGGACAGCAATGGGGTGAGGCGGATCTCGCCAGAATGAAAGCCCTCTCCGACATCGGTTTGCAGATCTCGATCACCGGCGGCATCACTCCCGCCGACCTGCCGCTGTTTAAGCAAATCAACGTGAAAGCCTTCATTGCCGGACGCGCGCTGGCAGGCGCGGCCAATCCATCGCAGGTGGCGCACGCGTTCCATTCACAAATCCGCGACATCTGGGGAGCGTAACCATGCGTCAGCATCCGTTAGGTATTTACGAAAAAGCGCTGCCGAAATCCCTCACCTGGCCGGAGCGCCTGGTGCTGGCGAAAAGCTGCGGGTTCGACTTTGTTGAGATGTCGGTTGATGAAACCGACGAACGCCTGTCGCGCCTCGAGTGGAGCACCACGCAGCGCGCATCGCTGGTTGAAGCGATGCTGGAAACCGGGGTGGCGATCCCCTCCATGTGCCTGTCTGCCCACCGCCGCTTCCCGTTTGGTAGCCGGGATGAAACCGTGCGTGAACGTGCCCGTGAAATCATGACTAAAGCCATCAGGCTGGCTCGCGATCTCGGCATTCGCACCATCCAGCTTGCGGGTTATGACGTGTACTACGAAGAGCACGACGAGGGCACACAACAGCGCTTTGCTGAAGGGCTGGCATGGGCTGTAGAGCAGGCCGCGGCCGCCCAGGTGATGCTGGCGGTGGAGATCATGGACACGGCGTTTATGAACTCCATCAGCAAATGGAAAAAGTGGGACGAGATGCTCGCCTCGCCGTGGTTCAGCGTTTATCCGGATGTCGGCAACCTCAGCGCGTGGGGCAACGATGTGGCTGCCGAATTGACGCTGGGTATCGATCGCATCGCTGCAATTCACCTGAAAGATACCCAGCCCGTCACCGAGCAAAGTCCGGGACAGTTCCGCGATGTGCCGTTTGGCGAGGGCTGCGTCGATTTCGTTGGGGTATTTAACACACTCAATCAGCTGAACTATCGCGGTGCGTTTCTGATTGAAATGTGGACTGAAAAAGCAAAAGAGCCGGTGCTGGAGATCATCCAGGCGCGCCGCTGGATTGAAGCCCGCATGCAGGAAGGAGGCATGACATGTTAGAACAACTCAAAGCCGAGGTACTGGCGGCAAACCTGGCGCTTCCCGCCCACCAGCTGGTGACCTTCACCTGGGGCAACGTCAGCGCAGTGGATCGCGAAAGCGGCCTGATGGTGATCAAGCCCTCCGGCGTGGAGTATGACGTGATGACCGCAGAAGATATGGTGGTGGTGAATATCGCCACCGGTGAGGTGGTCGAAGGCCGCAAAAAACCCTCGTCAGACACCCCAACGCATCTTGCGCTGTATCGTCGTTTCCCGGAGATTGGCGGCATCGTGCATACCCACTCTCGCCACGCCACCATCTGGTCGCAGGCGGGACAGGATTTACCGGCATGGGGCACCACGCACGCCGACTATTTCTACGGGACAATCCCCTGCACGCGGAAGATGACCCCGGCCGAGATTGCAGGGGAATACGAATACCAGACGGGGGAAGTGATCATCAAAACCTTCGAGGAGCGCGATCTCAGCCCAGTGCAGATCCCGGCGGTTCTGGTGCACTCTCACGGCCCGTTCGCCTGGGGTAAAGATGCCGCCGATGCGGTACACAATGCCGTCGTGCTGGAAGAGTGCGCCTACATGGGCCTGTTCTCGCGCCAGCTTGCCCCCCAGCTTCCGGTTATGCAGCAGGAACTGCTCGACAAACATTATCTGCGTAAGCACGGGGCACATGCCTATTACGGCCAGTGATCATCCGGAATTAATATGCTCTTTACAGTACCGCCGTTTCCAGACGGCGGGGGTTAACCCGGTGTGCTTTGAAAATATCTGTCGGAAATAACCTACGTCATTAAAACCGCAGCGGGTGGCCACTTCGGTGAGCGAGGCGGTGCCATCCAGCAACAGTTTTTCTGCCGCCCTGACGCGCTGGCGATGTATTGCTTCCGTCAGGGTTAAATGGAAAGTCCGGCGAAACACGCGTCCGAGATAATCAGCATTACAGTGCAACGCTTTTGCCAGCTGTGATGTGGAAAGTGGCAAATGAAACTGCGTGCGAATAAGCTGCTTCGCCTTCCACGCCATTGCCGCCCCGGCCTCATCGGCGTTGTCTTCATATCCCGACGAGATCGACACCTGCTGTAGAATCAGTAATAAAATCATCTCCAGCGCCACGCTTCGCTGTAATTTCTCCTGCTCGCTGAGGAATTGCCGAAATAGCGCAATGACATATTGCGCATCCCTTACGCGGCAATGTTGTTCTATTGCCAGAGGAGTGGCTTCTGGCAAGGTGATATGTTGCTTTTCAACCTCAAAGTGGAGCCAGTAAAAGCGCAGGTCCGCCGGGAAATCCTCCACGCCCACATGTCGACGGCCCGGCCAGAGAAGCAAACTTTCTCCCGCCTTCACCTCAAAGATTTGGTGTTCCTCCTGGATCGTTAATGTCCCTTTTTCAACAAATATTATCTCCCACGAGGTTAACTTCCTGGCAGGGTGACGCCCCACGCCCCGGGAAATAAACAGCCCGCCATTCTGGACTTTAATCGGAAGCGCTATGGATAATTCGAGCATGGATATTCACCATTCCGCTTTTATTGCCGTTAATATTCGACTTACGCTTTGATTATTAATAAATAATCGAATAACGGCCCGATCAAACTCACATTTTTATCATCAGGTCGGAATCGTCATCTTTTTATACTTTTCCCTTCCCTTGTTGGCCTGTCTGTTCGGTGCAGAATAAATGCGTACCTTGCACAAATACGATAATAAATTCGATTCCCGAGGAGTTATCTCATGACTTCCACACCGATTACAGAATCAGACGTGACACAAGGGGCAACCGATAGCCGTTTGTCCGTTCGCGAGAAAATTGGCTACGGCCTGGGCGATGCGGGCGGAACGGTGATGACCTGCCTGATCATGAATTTTCTGACCTTTTTCTACACCGACGTTTTTGGCCTCACCCCGGCACTTGTCGGTACGCTGTTTATCGCCCTGCGCGTCTTTGATGCCATTTCCGACCCGGTGATGGGCATCATTGCCGACCGCACCCAGAGCCGCTGGGGACGCTTTCGTCCCTGGCAGCTGTGGGTGGCATTTCCCATCGGAATTATTGGCGTGCTGATCTTCACCGTGCCGGAAGCCAGTATGGGCGTGAAAATCGCCTGGGCGTTCGGCACATACCTGCTGTTGTCCGTTGGCTATACCGCCATCAACGTTCCCTACTGCGCGCTGATCAACACCATGACGACTCGTCACAACGAGGTGATCTCCTGCCAGTCATGGCGCTTTGTGCTGTGCGGCGTGGCGGGTTTTCTGGTCTCCGTGGGTCTGCCGTGGCTGGTTGCGGAGTTGGGCCAGGGGAATGCCGCACGGGGCTATCAACTGGGGGTTGGCGTGCTGTGCGCCATCGCGGTGGTGATGTTTCTCTGCTGTTTCTTCTGGGTGCGTGAGCGCGTTCCGCTGGCGCTGATGGGCAAATTCACCCTGCGCGAACACCTGGCCGGTCTGCGTAAAAATGACCAGCTGCTGCTGATGCTGGTGATGTCGTTTTTGCTGATCAACGTGTTCAACATCCGCGGCGGCGGTTACATGTACTTCATCACCTACGTGCTGCAGGGCAGCACCGCCTATACCTCGCTGTTTTTCACCATGGTGACCTTCGCGGCCATTCTGGGCGCGGTGATCGTCAACCCTCTCTCTCGCCGCGTTGATACTGTCAAACTCTACTACTACACCAACCTGGTGCTGGCCGCGCTCGCGGTGGGCATGTGGTTCCTGCCCGGCGGCCCGGCTCACCAGACCCTGTGGCTTATCGTCATTCTGAGCAACGGCGTCATTCTCGGTTTTACCCTGCCGCTGCACTTCTCGCTGATGGCCTTTGCCGACGACTACGGCGAGTGGAAAACGGGCGTGCGCTCGTCGGGCATGAACTTCGCCTTTAACCTGTTTTTCATCAAGCTGGCGTGGGCATCCAGCGCCGGGATCATCAGTCTGGTGTTTATCGCCGTGGCCTACCAGCCTGGCACGGGCAACCAGACTCCCGCTTCACTGCAGGGTATCACCGCCATGGAGACGTTACTCCCTGCCCTATTCCACCTGCTGCTGGCTGTCTCTGTTCGCTGGTGCAGGCTCAACAACCCGATGATGTCGCGCATTGCCAACGATCTGCGCCAGCGTCATGTATCGTCCTGAGGAGAACGCTATGTCCGTAATGGAAGCCAACCTGCACAACCTGAAAATCAACGACCCGTTTCTCGGCCAGTATCAGCGGCTGGTGCGTGATGTGGTGATCCCCTACCAGTGGGATGCGCTGAACGATCGCGTGCAGGACGCCGAACCCAGCCATGCCATCACCAACTTCCGCATCGCGGCAGGCCTCGAGCAGGGGGAGTTCTACGGCATGGTCTTTCAGGACAGCGACGTGGCGAAATGGCTGGAAGCCGTAGCGTGGTCGCTGTGCCAGAAACCGGATGCTGAACTGGAAAAAACCGCCGACGAGGTCATTGAACTGATCGCGGCAGCGCAGTGTGAAGATGGCTATCTCAATACCTATTTTACGGTAAAAGCCCCTAGCGAGCGCTGGACCAACCTGGCTGAATGCCACGAGCTTTACTGCGCAGGACATATGATTGAAGCCGGCGTGGCGTATTTTCAGGGCACCGGTAAACGCCGTCTGCTGGAGGTGGTATGCCGTCTGGCGAACCACATCGACAGCGTGTTTGGCCCTGGTGACAGCCAGCTCCACGGTTATCCGGGTCACCCGGAAATCGAGCTGGCGCTGATGCGGCTTTACGACGTTACGCAAGAGCCACGCTATCTCACGCTGGTGAAATATTTTATTGAACAACGCGGCGTGCAGCCTCACTTCTACGATATCGAATATGAGAAGCGTGGAAGAACGTCATACTGGAACACCTACGGTCCGGCATGGATGGTCAAGGACAAAGCCTACAGCCAGGCGCATCAGCCACTTGCTGAACAGCAAACGGCCACTGGCCACGCGGTGCGCTTTGTCTACCTGATGGCGGGTATGGCGCATCTGGCTCGTCTGAGCCATGACGAGGGCAAGCGGCAGGACTGTCTGAGACTGTGGAACAACATGGCGCAGCGCCAGCTGTACATAACTGGCGGGATAGGCTCGCAAAGCAGCGGTGAAGCCTTCAGCAGCGATTATGATTTGCCCAATGATACGGTCTATGCCGAAAGTTGCGCCTCCATCGGCCTGATGATGTTTGCCCGTCGGATGCTGGAGATGGAGGCAGACAGTCACTACGCCGACGTGATGGAGCGGGCGTTATACAACACGGTGCTTGGGGGCATGGCGCTGGACGGTAAACACTTCTTCTATGTGAACCCGCTGGAGGTCCATCCGCAAACCCTGGCATTCAACCATATCTACGATCACGTGAAACCCGTTCGTCAGCGCTGGTTCGGCTGCGCCTGTTGCCCGCCGAATATCGCTCGCGTGCTGACGTCGCTGGGGCATTACATCTATACCGTTCGCCCGGATGCGCTTTTTATTAACCTCTACGTGGGCAACGAGGTCGCCATACCGGTGGGCGACGAGACGCTGCAACTGCGGATTAGCGGCAATTATCCGTGGCAGGAAGAGGTAAATATCGAGATCGTCTCGCCTGTGCCGGTGAGGCATACCCTGGCCCTGCGGCTCCCGGACTGGTGCGCGGAGCCTGCCGTATCGCTGAACGGTGAAGCCGTTGCAGGTGAAATCTCCCGGGGTTACCTCTACCTGACCCGTACCTGGCAAGAGGGGGATGCTGTCACGCTGACGCTACCGATGCCGGTTCGCCGCGTGTATGGAAACCCGCAGGTACGCCAGCAGGCGGGCAAGGTCGCCCTGCAGCGCGGCCCGCTGGTCTACTGCCTGGAAGAGGCCGATAACGGAGCGAACCTACATAACCTCTCCCTGCCTGCTGACAGCGAATTTCGGGTCTTTGCGGGAAAAGGGATATTCGCGCATAAGATGCTGATTCAGGCTGAGGGGATGGGGTGTCACGTGAAGGACACGGATGCGCTGTGGCAGTACGACCGCTCGCCGGTACAACGTCAGCCCCAGACGCTGACCTTTATTCCCTGGTTCAGCTGGGCTAACCGGGGAGAAGGGGAAATGCGGATTTGGGTGGATGAAGGCTGATTATCTGCGGCCTGTTGCCCTCACCCCAACCCTCTCCCACGGGAGAGGGAGTCAATCCGTAGGCCGGGCAAGGCGAAGCCGCCACCCGGCTTTATCACATCAGAAACGCCAGGTCAGGCCGGTCATCAGCGCGAAGCTATCGTCGCGGTCGATCATCGGGCTGTTCTTCACGTCGTCAGGTAATACGGTATAGACCGCGCTGGCGTTAAGGAACAGCTTCTCGGTTAACTGATATTTTGCCGCCAGGCCAACGTATGGCGTCCAGCTGTCACCGGCGGTGTATTCATCCAGACCTGAGCGACGAGACTCGCTGCCGGATACGCCGTAGTAGTAGTCGTTGTAGCTTTCGTCGCTGTAGAAAACCCCGACAGAGGGCGTCAAAGTCAGGCGTTCCATCCTGACTGGACGGAAGTACGAGACCTCGCCCACCACGCCACCGCTTTCATCCATCGCATCGCCAGCAACGGCCACTTTCAGAGACCCCCAGCTTTCGTGGCGGTAGTAGGCGCCACCGAGGAAGGCAGACGCTTTACGCTCATCAAGTTTTTTCATCTGATGGTCGTCGTTATCATCTGGATCAAAATGCAGCGGCATCCACGATGCGGTCAGGCTGAATTCATTTTTTGCGTCTTTCCACAGGATCCATCCGCCCGTGGTCTGGCGAACATAGAATCTGTCGCCTTCATAGCTAATTAACGGAACCGCGGTGGTATTTTCATTATATCCTTTGTAAGGAGACTCATTAAATACAGCCCCCGCGCCAAGTGAAAAGTCACCGGCCATTGCAGAAGTTGTTGCAAATAACGTGGCCGCGATGAGTAAATTGTATTTAATAGTCATTACATGTAATCCATTTATATGCCAAACAAGCGAGGCGCATAATAATGGTTACAAATTTGCCAATGCAACGCTGCGGTTTATATAATATTATATATAAAATCATATAGATGGGTGCGCAGGATGAGTAAATTACAGCTAAAACCACGCGAATTAAAAATCATATCCGTCATCGCCGCAACCCACAGCATTGGTGATGCCGCCGCCCTGCTGGGTATGGCGCAGGCCAACGTCAGTAAATATCTGTCTGATTTTGAAACGCGGGTTGGGCTGAAGGTTTTCGAGCGCACCACCCGTCAGCTCGCCCTCACCCAGTTTGGCGAGGCGTTACTCCCATACGTGAATGCCACGCTGGATAAGAACAGTCAACTTGTTAATTTCATTGCTGATTATAAGCATGAAAAGCGTGGCAAAGTGACGATCTACGCCCCAACGGGCATCGTGACCTATCTCGCGCGACACGTGATCCATCAGATAGAGAACATCGGTGACATCCGCATCTCCCTGAAAACCTATAATCTGGACCGGAATGAATTTTCAGAAGGAGTTTCCTTTCCGGATGACTGCGATATTTTAATTACTTATGCGCAGCCGAAAGACGAAAGTCTGGTTGCCAGCGTGCTAACAAAATATTCTGTAACGGCATTCGCAACCGTTGAATATTTAAATAAACACCCCTTGAAGGGACCTGAAGATTTAATTAATCACTCCTGTATTCTCATTGATTCCATGCTGGTCGATGATGCAAACATCTGGCGTTTCCGCGTCCACGGCAGCGATCACGTACATGATTACCGGGTAACCGGTAATTATATTTGTGACAATACGCAAACGGCCCTGGAGCTGGCAAGAAATAATCTGGGAATTGTGTTTGCGCCAAAAGAGAGTCTGAAAAAAGAATTAACCAAAGGCATGTTGGTCCCCTGCTTTCCGCACCAGGAGGAGTGGTGGCTCGATCTGACCGCCATCTTCCGTAAACGCGAATACCAGCCCTGGCGTGTGCAATACGTTCTGGACGGCGTTCTGAACTGCCTGCGCCAGCAAATTGCTCAGGCCGCCCATGGACGGCCTGAACTGGGTGATTAGAACAGCCCCAGCGGTTTATCAGAGTAGCTGACCAGCAGACATTTCGTCTGCTGGTAATGCTCCAGCATCATCTTGTGGGTTTCACGCCCTATGCCCGATTGCTTATATCCCCCAAACGCCGCGTGCGCCGGATAGGCGTGGTAGCAGTTAGTCCATACACGCCCGGCCTGTATGCCCCGGCCCATTTTATAGGCCAGATTACCGTTGCGGCTCCAGACGCCTGCCCCCAGGCCATATGGCGTGTCGTTGGCAATCTCCAGCGCCTCCTCCATCGTTTTGAAGGTGGTCACGGCCAGCACCGGTCCGAAAATTTCCTCCTGGAAAACGCGCATGTTGTTCTGGCCGAACAGGATCGTCGGCTCAAGGTAGTACCCCTCCTGCAGATCCCCACCCAGCACTTTACGGCGACCGCCGGTCAGAACATCCGCTCCTTCTTTCTTGCCGATATCAATGTAGTTGAGGATAGTCTCCAGCTGTCCGTGCGAGACCTGCGCGCCCATCTGGGTGACGTTATCGAGCGGATTACCGCTGCGGATAGACTCGACGCGGCGAATGGCCCGCTCCATAAAGCGCTCATAGATGGACTCCTGCACCAGCGCGCGGCTTGGGCAGGTACAGACTTCGCCCTGGTTAAAGGCAAACAGCGCAAACCCCTCCAGGGCTTTATCGAAGAAGGCATCCTCTTCTTCCATCACGTCCGCGAAGAAGATATTCGGGGATTTGCCCCCCAGCTCCAGCGTCACCGGAATGATGTTCTGCGTGGCGTACTGCATGATCTGCTGACCCACTTCCGTCGAGCCAGTAAACGCCACTTTAGCGATACGTTTTGAAGTAGCCAGATATTCGCCTATCTCACCGCCTGCGCCGTTCACCACGTTAATCACGCCCGGCGGCAGAAGATCGCCAACGATTTCCATCAGCAGCAGAACCGAGAGCGGCGTCAGACGGGCCGGTTTAAGCACAATACAGTTTCCCGCCGCCAGCGCCGGTGCCATTTTCCAGCTCGCCATCAGCAGCGGGAAGTTCCACGGAATAATTTGCCCGACGACGCCCAGCGGTTCGTGGAAGTGATACGCCACGGTGTCACTGTCTACCTCGCTGATCCCACCCTCCTGAGCACGAATACAGGAGGCGAAATAGCGGAAGTGGTCAATCGCCAGCGGCACGTCTGCCGCCATGGTTTCCCGGATCGGCTTGCCGTTATCCCAGGTTTCAGCCGTCGCCAGCAGCTCAAGGTTTTGCTCCATCCGGTCGGCAATTTTGAACAACAGGGCTGCCCTGTCCTGCACGGAGGTATGGGCCCATTTATCTTTCGCTTTGTGCGCCGCATCCAGCGCCAGATCGATATCACGCTTGCCGGAGCTGGCAATCTCACACAGCGGCTGGCCGGTAACAGGGGTCAGGTTGGAATAATATTCGCCGTCGACGGGAGCGACCCAGTCGCCGCCAATAAAGTTGTCATAACGGGGCTTCAGCTTAAGGGGAATACCATACTCGCCAGGCTGGATACGCGATGAGGGAGGATTGTTTGTCATGACCGTCTCCTTGCTGTGGGTGTACAACAAGGGTAGTACCGGCTGGTGATTTTATCGCCAGCCGGTAACGGTGTTTACGACAGGGGTCACGGTGTTTCTGGAAAGAGCAGTGAATCCCGCAGGACATGATCGTTACCACGACGGCGGGTGAAGCCGATGCGGTTGAAATACTCCAGGATTTGAATCGCCAGCTTGCGTCCCACGTTCAGTTGGTCGCGGAAATCGGCTGCGCAGGTGGAGCCCCGCGCCTGATCCCGCTCGCGGATCAGGTTCGCAAACGCAACAATACGATCGTTACGGTAATAACGATCTTTTACGATCGCGACTATCAGCCCCTGCTGCGCGGCATGGCGCAACACCTGGCGCATCATCTGCTCGTCGGCGTTTGTTTCACGAGCCAGATCGCGAACCCACCATGGTTCGTCGCCAAACAGCGGGGCCACTTTCTGCCATATTGCCTCTTGCTCTGCGCTAAACCCGGCCTTGTGATCCGGCAGGTGCAGCCAGCCGTGGTGGCTTTTGATCGCCCCGCTTTCGCGCATGTTTTCAATCAGCAGCAGCACCAGCGCATCGTCTTCCATTGGCAGCGCCATGCGCCGCAGACGTTCCCGACCCGGGCCAGGCTCATCCTGATGCTGTTCATGGTAAGTGGCGAGCGTAGTCAGTATCTTGCGCTGCCAGCGTGCGGCAACCGGGGCATTGAGCAGGCGGTTACCCGCCTGTATAAAGCCCGGCTCTTGTGTCAGCTCTCGTAAGCCTTCCCCGCTCAGCTGGCGTGCCCATGCGAAATCCTTAAGACTTACCGCCCCACGCTCAAGATGCACCCGCAGCGCGGCGTCATCATCTCTGGCCTGCGCCAGCGCGGCCAGCCATTGCAGATATTCAGGTTTACGCTTGCCGCGTCGCGGTGGGTTAAGCATCACCACCCGCGCCCCGGCCAGCGTTTCACGCGCGGAAATATCACGCAGTACCAGACGATCGTTGTCCGCCAGCCACAGCGGCGAATCGAACACCAGTTCAGCAAGGTCGTTTTCCAGCAGCGACACGCGCCCGGTAATATGGCTGGCCGCGTGGTGAATATGCAGCGGCTGCCATTGAGTCAGCGGCGCATGCGTCTGCAGGGAAACAATGACGCGTTCAGACGGTTCCGGCGGGGCATCGGCCAGCAGCCAGTCGCCGCGGTTAAGCTGCTCTTTTTCCGCATCCCCGGCAATGTTCAGCGCGATCCGCTGCCCGGCGTGAGCCTGCTCTGTGGGCTGGTTTTGAGCATGCAGACCGCGCACGCGCATCGGTTTATTCAGGCCCGTCAGCCATAAGCTATCGCCTACTTTCACTTCGCCGCTGAGCGCCGTCCCGGTGACCACCAGACCCGCCCCTTTCACGCTAAACGCCCGGTCAATCGCCAGACGGAAACGGTGATGGCCGGCGTGATCACGTGATGAAAGATGCTGCAAGTGGTGGCGAAGTTCGTCGATACCTCGCCCTTCGGTCGCCACGGTGACAAAAAGCGCTGCATCGGCAAAGCCATATTCCCGTAAGGTCGCCTGCACCGCTTCGCGCACCTCGCTGACGCGTGCGTCATCCACGCGATCGGCTTTGGTCAGCGCCACGGTCAGCTGCGGGTTGCCGGTCAGCTGCAGGATTGCCAGATGCTCGCGGGTTTGCGCCATAACGCCATCATCACAGGCCACCACCAGCAGGGCATGATCGATGCCGCCTACCCCCGCCAGCATGTTAGACAGAAACTTTTCATGCCCCGGCACATCAATAAAACCCAGCACGCGGCCATCAGGCTGGGGCCAGTAGGCATACCCCAGATCGATGGTCATGCCGCGCTTTTTCTCTTCCGGCAGGCGGTCGGCGTTTACGCCGGTGATCGCCTGCAGTAACGTGGTTTTTCCGTGGTCAACGTGACCGGCGGTGGCAATAATCATTTCAACAACATCTCCAGAAATCGCTCTTCATCTTCAAGGCAGCGCAGATCCAGCCACATCCGGCCATCGTAAATCCGCCCGATCACCGGCGTCGACAAATTACGCCAGCGCGACGACAGGGCTTCAAGGTGGCTGCCGCGCCCGTCGCGCGGGGTGAACGTCAGCGCTTCACTCGGCAGCCTGTCCACCGGCAGCGAACCGCTGCCAATCTGTGACTGGCAAGGCTCAATGCGAACGTCAAAATCGGGGTAGTGCGGGGCGACGCGCGGCAGCAGTAACTCGGCCTGGGCGCGAATCGAGGCGGCATCCCGGGTTAACAGACGCAGCGTCGGCAGGCGGTCAGCCAGCTTCTCAGGATGGAGATAGAGTCGCAGCGTCGCGTCCAGCGCGGCAAGCGTCATTTTATCGGCGCGCAGGGCGCGCTTGAGCGGATGCTGCTGCAGCTGCGCAATCAGCTCGCGCTTGCCGACGATAATCCCGGCCTGCGGCCCGCCCAGCAGTTTGTCGCCGGAAAAGCTGACCAGGCTAACGCCCGCCGCAATCATCTCTTGCGGCATCGGCTCTTTTGGCAGCCCGTACAGGCTCAGATCCACCAGCGAACCGCTGCCGAGATCGGCAATCACCGGTATATTCAGTTCGCGCCCAATCGCCGCCAGCTCCGCCTCTTCAACCGTTTTGGTGAAGCCTTCAATATGGTAATTGCTGGTGTGGACCTTCATCAGCAGGGCGGTATTTTCATTCACCGCCGCGCGATAGTCTTTCGCATGGGTACGATTGGTGGTGCCCACCTCATGCAGCGTACAGCCCGCCTGGCGCATCACGTCAGGAATACGAAATGCCCCGCCAATCTCCACCAGCTCGCCGCGGGACACCACCACCTCTTTGCCGCTGGCGGTGGCCGCCAGCATCAGCAGCACCGCTGCGGCGTTATTATTCACAATGCAGGCATCTTCCGCGCCGGTCAGCTGGCACAGCAGCTCCGCCAGCGCGCGGTCGCGGTGCCCGCGTCCGGCGCCGTCCAGATCGTACTCCAGCGTTACGGGCGCTTTCATGGCCTGCACGACCGCGGCAACGGCCTCTTCCGCCTGCTGCGCGCGCCCCAGGTTGGTATGCAGCACGGTTCCGGTCAGGTTTATCACCGGGCGTAATGCGCTTTGCGCCTTCTCATCCAGCCGCTGTTCAACTTCCTGCTCCCACGCGCTACACCAGGCGGGCAAGGCGTTTTCTGCCTGAATCGCGCATCGGGCTTCGTCCTGAAGCAGGCGTAACATTTCCACCGTCGCGGTATGGCCGAAACGCTCAGCAACGGCATGAATGCGGGGTTCGCGAAGAAGACGGTCGGTAGCGGGGATCTGGCTGTAGAGCGAATGATGAGTAGTCATGAAGGCGCCTAGCGAGTAAATATCTTCCCCCCTCCCGACGGGAGAGGGAGTTAACATGTGGGGGGATTGTACCGCCTCCGACGGCGAAGTGTTATAACCCGCGTCAAGCCTTTGGTGGTTCGGTACGGGCAAAGCTCTCGCGGCTAAACAGCGTGTCTGCAAGCTTCACCAGCAGCGGACGGTCGACGCACCAGCCCGGGGAGACGTGGCGGAAGTTGAGATAACCAATCGCGCAGGCGATGGCGATGGTCCCCAGGTTCAGGCTGTCGGTGTCGATCTTTCCCTCCCGGATAAGCTGTTCACACCTGTCCAGGCTGCGGCTGATTTTTTCCCGCTGGCGTAACAGTTCCGTTTCCGACTGCTGGGCAGCGGGCCTTGCCTGTTCCCGTACGGAGGTTAACGCCGCATCCATAATACCGTCGGCCAGGGCTTCGACCTGCTTCACCGCCAGCGCCGCTTTTGGGTCAGCAGGCAGCATAGCCGGGGCAACGCCCAGCAGCTCAATGTACTCGGCAATTATTGGGGAATCGAACCAGTACTCGCCCTCGTCCGTGACCAGCGCCGGGACTTTTCCCAGCGGGTTGTACTGCGCAACGCCGTTTTCCGCGTTGTAAGGCTGTTCATTCACGAATTCAAATTCAATCCCCTTCTCCAGCAGGAGAATCGAGATTTTTCGCACGAAGGGACTGGTGTAGCTGCCGATGAGTTTCATTGCCTGATCCTTGATGCCGGAAAAAAGTCAGTATGGATCAAGCGATGAAAAAAGGGCAGGTATGCGTGTCGCATTCCTGCCCGGGAGGGATTAGTGATCGAGGTAGAGGTAGTGCATCCAGCTGGTCATACGCAGCAGCACTTTACGCATGACCGAAACGTGGGCGAAGTGGTCCGAATAGACTGCCACCTGGGCATAGATACCGTCCGGCAGGGCATCGACTTCGGCGTTGGGTTCCAGCTCAATCAGCGCCTGTACGCCATCCGTGCCCGGCACCACCGTCAGCGACTGCAGTGCGCCCTGCGCCTGATAGGTTCCTCCCGGCACCACCGGCAGAATACTGGTGAGCTTACCGGAGAACACCTGGCCCGGCAGGGCGTTAAACACCACTTCCGCTTCATCACCCGGCTTCAGACGCAGCAGCGAGTTCTGGCGGAACTGGGCCACGATCTGACGTTTCTGTTCAGGAATAAAGACCATCACCGGACGCAGAGGCAGCGCGGCGGCATAGGTCCCCGGACGGATCAGCACCTGGGTGATATAGCCATTGCTGGGTGCACGCACCACGGTCTGATCCAGGTTGTATTTCGCTTCGGCAAGCTGGGCGCGCAGGGAGGCAATCTGCGACTGTTCGCCGTTCACCATGCTGTCTAACTGGCTTTGGATCTGCACCTGTTCAGCCACGGAGCCTTTTACCAGTGCATCCTGCGCCAGATAGTTCTGCCGCGCGTTGTCGATATCGCTTTCAGAGAATGGATTCACCTTCGCCTGGCTGCCTTTCAGGTAGCGCTGATAATCTTTGTACAGGCGATCGCGCTCAGCGGAAACGCGCGTGGTATTGGCGACAGCTTCCGCCAGCTGCGCTTTCAGATTATCGATGTTGTGCGTCGCGGTCACCAGGTCTGCCTGCAGTCTGTCGACCCGCGCCTGATAACGGCCTGGATCCAGCTTAAATAACACTTCGCCTTTTTTAATTAGCTGGTTATTTTTATCGGTCACTTCGCTAACCACGCCGGTCACCTGCGGCGTAATCGGAATGGAAATAACCGCTTTTTGCGCCGTAAACGTATATGGGTGGTTATAGTTCATGAGCAGAATAAGTCCGGCAACAATAAACACCCCACCTAATGTGGCGGTGGCAAGCGTCCACTGGTTTACCGGAATACGGAATATTTTAAAAATGGCCCAGGCAAATGCCACGTAGGTCAAAATAATCAACAGATCCATGATTAGCGCTCCAGCGTGTTCTTATCAGCAGTAGGCTCTACTGCGGCCAGCTTTTGTTCGAGTTCCGCCACGCGTTTG
>NZ_POVL01000029.1 GCF_002939185.1 Enterobacter sichuanensis
TTCTGTTGTGATAGCCTTATCCTGACAGGCGCATGAGAAAAGCGTTTGCCTGCATCTGCCAGATTATTTGTCAGTCTTGCCAGGTTAAAAAAAGAGCGGGGATACATCACATCCCCGTGATAACGACCCCATGCGATTAGTCAGCGGATCTATCGAGATGAATAGGTACATCGAACCCAACTGCAGTGAAAGCGTAAATATTTCCGCGAACGCGTAGATAAATTTCTCCGTTGGTAACCGTTCCAGTGGCTTTAGCATCGTCGGTAATCATGACAGGCTTGATGTCTGACAGGTGAGACATAAACTCTTCAGTGCTTTTTCTCGCATCATAGAGATAAAAGTGAAACGTATTTTTGGATAAAGAACTCGCTTCAACCTGGGTGATATAGAGAGTTAATTGATCGTTAACGCTAATCTTTTCCTGAATATTTTCATACACGGTGAAAAGATTACGGAACGGATACATGATAAACACCAGGAAAATGACAACCACTATCCCGGCTCGCCAGTTAAAAACCCGACCGTCGCGCATAATCTATTCCTGCCCTAATCCATAACTGATCGACTGGGTCATCGCCATATGCATAGGCACCCTGATATTTTGCAAATTCTACCGGATCGCTTGTGCCAGCAAGGATCTGCGCAGTACCAGCGCCCCGAAGCAGCACACCATCAGGGATGCCTGCAGCCGCGCCAACCGCACCGTAGTGGAAATTTCCAAAGTTGGCATATTCTGCACGGCCTTGCTTATAATCCCAGGGGCCATGGTTTCTAACCATCTGATAAAACCATACGTAAGTCATCAATGATGCACCGCCATGAAAACGAGCTATTACCATATGGCTTACAACGTCAACGCCCGGCGGTGAAAATGAAGCAATATCATACGGAGTAGAATACAAAGGAGTACGCATAATTAACGATCTACCCAGCTATCCGCGAACTGCAAGTTACCGTCGCAATACGTCCAGGTTATTTTATCGTAGCGTAGTTCCACGACTTCAAGATGATTGTGTTTTTCTTTTGTCGGGTCTTTAGTGTCATGCATCAATGGCGTAACAGAAACGACGTGAATATTATCGAGATGCATATTGTAATATTCGACTTCCTGCCCGGCATCATTAATGCGATACCACCTGAATTCTGCAGTTTTAAGGGTTTGGCCAGTGGCGACGGCTTTCATCAGGTAAGGAGAAGATGAGTCAATTTCTTTTTGAAAAACGATTGGTGCATGATTGCGTTTACTGGTGATTTTACCCGTTAATGGATCCGTTGGCAGGCGGAGGTTATGTGTAAAGCCAGTGACTTCAATACTTCCCTCACGGTTACGAATATCTACCGAGCCTGTGATTTTTGAGCCGCCATCGTCAGTTAAGAAAAGGTAAACAGGAATTGCCATAGTCTATTAATCTTCCATGTAATTTAATCCGGGAACATTCCTGGCACCAAATAATAACCATGCTAACTATCTGGTCAATTTGCTTAATGTTTCTGGTTGTAACTTATCCAGACTACGTTGACTGGATGGTTTGCTTAACCAAATCCATCCAGTCCTTTTCTCTGTAGGTGGTGTTGCTGCAGATTAAAAATCACCCTGCTGGCGCGCCACCAGCGTCAGAATGGAGTAGAGCGCCACCGCCTGCTGGTCCTGGTTGAAAATCTCAACCGCCCATTCCACCACGCCGGTGGGTTTTTCTTCTGCGGTACGCTGTTTCTTCAGCGTTTTACGTTTGCAGGTCAGACGTACCTGAATGGTATCGCCCGGTTTCACCGGCTCGATAAAGCGCAGGTTTTCCATACCGTAGTTGGCAATGACCGGCCCGACGCCGGCGTCGACAAACAGGCCTGCCGCGGCGGAGATCAGGAAGTAGCCGTGCACCACGCGCTCGCCAAATATCGACTCTGCCGCGCCGATCTTGTCCATATGGGCGTAGAAGTGGTCGCCGCTCAGGCAGGCAAAGTTCACGATGTCCGCTTCCGTCAGGGTACGACGCGGCGTCAGCAGGCTGTCGCCCGGCTGCAGCTCCTCGAAGTATTTGCGGAACGGATGCACGCGATCTTCCTGCACCGTTGCGCCGCGCACCCACTGTTTACCAATGGCGGCCAGCATGGTCGGACTGCCCTGGATCGCGGTGCGCTGCAGGTAGTGCTTCACCGCGCGCAGACCGCCAAGCTCTTCGCCGCCGCCCGCGCGGCCCGGACCGCCGTGAACCAGCTGCGGCAGCGGGGAGCCGTGGCCGGTAGACTCTTTTGCGGATTCCTCGTTAAGGATCTGAATACGGCCGTGGGCGCGCGCCGCACCGGCAATAAACTGGCGGGCAATGGCCGAATCGGCGGTAACCAGCGTTCCCGCCAGGCTGCCGCCGCCGGCGCGGGCAAGCTGCATCGCGTGCTGCGCATTGCGATATGGCATCAGAGTTGCAACCGGGCCGAAAGCCTCTGTCGCGTGGACCGCAGGGGTTTCATCCGGCTGCGGACAGAACAGCAGGGTCGGTGGGAAGAATGCGCCAGCGGCCTGCATATCCGCTTTTCCACCCAGACGGATCTGACAGCCAGCGGCGATCAGCTGATTCACCTTCTCCTGCACGTCCGTGCGCTGTTCAGCGTTGACCAGCGCGCCCATCTTCACCCCTTCCTGCGCCGGGTCGCCCACCACCACCTTTTCCAGCCGCGCAATCAGCGCCTGGCTGACGGCTTCAATCTGGTTTTGCGGGACGATAATGCGGCGGATTGCGGTACATTTTTGTCCGGCCTTGGCGGTCATCTCACGCACCACTTCCCGGATGAACAGGGCGAACTCCGGCTGTTCCGGGGTGACGTCTTCACCCAGCACGCAGCAGTTCAGGGAGTCGGCCTCCATGGTGAATGGAATTGAATTCGCCACAATATTGGGGTGCACGCGCAGGCTTTGTCCGGTGCTGGCGGAGCCGGTAAAGGTGACCACGTCCTGGCTGTCGAGCTGATTCAGCAGATCGCCCGCGCCGCCGCAGATCAGGCTAATGGCGCCGTCCGGCACCAGTCCGCTGTCCACGATGGATTTCACCATCGCCTGCGTGACCTGCGCGGTAGCGGTCGCGGGTTTGATAATGGCGGGCATGCCGGCAAGCCACGTCGGCGCCAGTTTTTCCAGCATCCCCCAGCAGGGGAAGTTAAAGGCGTTGATATGCACCGCCACGCCGGCCTTCGAGGTCAGAACGTGACGCGCCGCAAAACCACCTTCTTTTGACAGCGGGATCAGTTCATCCTCCGGCCACAGCGTGTCATCCGGCAGTTCACGGCTGCCCAGGCTGGCGTAAGTGAAGAGGGTGCCGATGCCGCCTTCAATATCGACCCAGCTGTCAGCTTTCGTCGCCCCGGTCTGGGCGGAGAGGGCATAAAACGTCTCTTTCTCACCAAGCAGGTGCTTTGCCACCGCCTTCAGCATGGCCGCACGTTCGATAAAGGTCATCCCGTGAAGTGCTTCGCCGCCGCGCTCAATTGCATAGCGTCGGGCGGCTGCCATATCCAGCCCTTCGCTGGTCACGCTCCACAGCGCTTCGCCACTGATGGCGTGATGAATAGTGCGTTCACGTCCCCGGCCAGACTGCCAGGTACCGGACAAGAAGCTGGCTAACTGCTGCATCGCTTATCTCCAAATGTTACGTAATTTCACTATTAATAGTTTGATCGTGAATCATAAAAATCAAGCTAAGTTTTAATGAATTGTTAACATTGTGATCCGGGATGACGAATCATTGCGCTCACAGCACAGTGATGAGAGGCGCTCAGGTAAAGCCTTGCGAGCGACATCACAAAACCAGGAAACAATTCTTGGGGTTATATTTAACCTTTGTGTAACTTTTAAAAAACAAAGTGATTCAATATTACGCTTTAATTTGCAAACTAACGAATCATAAAGGTGATGACGTGACGCAAGAACAACGGTTTGAGCAGCGCATAGCGCAGGAGACGGCGATTGAGCCTCAGGACTGGATGCCTGACGCCTACCGTAAGACGTTGATCCGCCAGATTGGTCAGCATGCGCACTCCGAAATTGTCGGCATGCTGCCGGAGGGGAACTGGATCACCCGCGCGCCGACGCTGCGTCGAAAGGCGATCCTGCTGGCGAAGGTGCAGGACGAAGCCGGACACGGGCTCTACCTCTACAGCGCAGCCGAAACGCTGGGCTGCGCGCGGGAAGATCTCTACCAGAAGATGCTCGACGGCAAGATGAAGTACTCCTCCATTTTTAACTATCCGACCCTGAGCTGGGCCGATATCGGCGTGATTGGCTGGCTGGTAGATGGTGCCGCCATCGTCAACCAGGTGGCGCTGTGCCGCACCTCTTACGGGCCCTATGCCCGGGCGATGGTGAAAATCTGTAAAGAAGAGAGCTTCCACCAGCGTCAGGGCTTTGAAGCCTGCATGGCGCTGGCGCAGGGGAGTGAGGCCCAGCGCCAGATGCTGCAGGACGCCATCAACCGCTTCTGGTGGCCGGCGCTGATGATGTTCGGGCCGAACGATGACAACTCGCCGAACAGCGCCCGCAGCCTGGCCTGGAAAATCAAACGTTTCGGTAATGACGAACTGCGCCAGCGCTTTGTCGACAACACGGTGCCGCAGGTGGAGATGCTGGGCATGACGGTGCCCGATCCCGATCTGCGCTTTGACGAAGAGAGCGGTCACTACCGTTTCGGCGAGATCGACTGGCAGGAGTTTGAAGAGGTCATTAACGGACGTGGGATCTGCAATCACGAACGCCTGGCGGCCAAGCGTAAAGCCTGGGAAGAGGGGGCATGGGTGCGGGAAGCCGCGCTGGCGCATGCTGAAAAACAACGCGCCCGTCAGGCCGCATAAGAGGAAATAACCATGAGCAATGTCTACTGGCCGCTGTACGAGGTGTTCGTACGCAGCAAACAAGGGTTGTCCCACCGTCACGTGGGCAGCCTGCATGCCGCCGACGACCGCATGGCGCTGGAAAATGCGCGCGATGCCTACACCCGGCGCAGTGAAGGATGCTCTATCTGGGTGGTTAAGGCGAGCGAGATTGTCGCCTCCCAGCCGGAAGAGAGCGGCGAGTTCTTCGACCCGGCGGAAAGCAAGGTTTACCGCCACCCGACGTTTTACACCCTCCCCGACGGCATCGAGCACATGTGAGGCAAAGAATGAATTCAGTGACTGCCTATGCCCTGCGTCTGGGCGACAACGGTCTGGTGCTCTCCCAGCGCCTGGGCGCCTGGTGTGGCCACGCCCCGGAGCTGGAAATTGACCTCGCGCTCGCCAATATCGGGCTTGACCTGCTGGGCCAGGCGCGCAATTTCCTGAGCTATGCCGCCGGGCTGGAAGGACAGGGCGATGAAGACACGCTGGCGTTTGGTCGTGACGAGCGTCAGTTCCGCAATCTTCTGCTGGTGGAACAGCCGAACGGCAGCTTCGCCGACACGATTGCCCGCCAGTATCTGATGGATGCCTGGAACGTCGCGCTGTACGAACGCCTGACCCAAAGCCGCGACAGCCAGCTTGCCGCCATCGCCGCCAAAGCGATTAAAGAGGCACGCTACCACCTGCGCTTTAGCCGCGGCTGGCTGGTGCGGCTGGGTGACGGCACCGAAACCTCCGCGCAAAAAATGCAGCAGGCCATCAACAACCTGTGGCGTTTTACGGCGGAGCTGTTTGAGGCGGATGACGTCGAGCTGGAATTGATTGACGCAGGCGTGGCGGTTGACCCGCGCACGCTGCGTCAGCCGTGGGAAAGCGAAGTCTTTGCCGGTCTGAATGAAGCCTGCCTGCGGGTGCCCGAAGAGGTGGCGTACCGCACCGGGGGCAAGAAAGGGCTGCATACCGAACATCTCGGTCCGATGCTGGCGGAAATGCAGTATCTCCAGCGCGCATATCCCGGTCAGCAGTGGTAAAGGAGAACGCTATGCAACGCCTCGTCGACATCGCGCCTGCGCAAATTCCGCAAATCTGGGCGCTGTTAAGCCAGATCCCGGACCCGGAAGTGCCGGTACTCACCATCACCGATTTAGGCATGGTGCGCAGCGTGAAGGCGCAGGGGGAAGGCTGGGTTATTGGCTTCACGCCCACCTACTCGGGGTGTCCGGCAACGGAACATCTGCTGGGGGCGATCCGCGACGCGATGACCGCCCATGGCTTTACCCCGGTGCATATCGTGCTCCAGCTTGAACCCGCCTGGACTACCGACTGGATGACCCCCGACGCGCGCGAGCGCCTGCGGGCATACGGTATCAGCCCGCCCGTGGGCCATAGCTGTCACGCGCACGCGCCGGCCGGGGTGAGCTGTCCGCGCTGCGCCAGCACCGACACCTCGCTTATCAGTGAATTTGGTTCGACGGCGTGCAAAGCGCTCTACCGATGCAATGCCTGCCGTGAGCCCTTCGACTATTTCAAATGTATTTGAGGCTGCCATGACAACGTTTCATTCATTAACAGTGGCAAAAGTGGAACCCGAAACCCGCGACGCGGTGACCATCACGTTCGCGGTGCCGCAGGCGCTGCAGGAAGCCTACCGCTTTCGTCCCGGCCAGCACCTGACCCTGAAAACGACGCTGGGCGGGGATGAGCTGCGCCGCTGCTACTCCATCTGCCGGAGTACCGCTCCGGGCGAGATCAGCGTGGCGGTTAAAGCCATCGAAGGCGGGCGCTTTTCCCGCTATGCCCGGGACGAGATCAAAGCGGGGATGGCGCTGGAGGTGATGGTTCCCCAGGGGCAGTTTGGCTACCAGCCCCAGGCAGAGCGCGAAGGGCACTATCTGGCGATTGCGGCAGGCTCCGGGATCACCCCGATGCTGGCCATTCTCTCCGCGACGCTTGCGACCGAACCGAACAGCCATTTCACGCTGATTTACGGCAACCGCAGCAGCCAGAGCATGATGTTCCGCCAGGCGCTGGCGGATCTGAAGGACAAATACCCGCAGCGGCTGCAGCTGGTCTCCATCTTCAGCCAGGAGCGGCTGGACAGCGACCTGCTTTATGGCCGCATCGACGGGGAAAAGCTTCAGGCGCTGGCAAAAAAACTGATCAACTTCCGCCAGTATGACGAAGCGTTTATCTGCGGCCCGTCAGCGATGATGGACGACACCGAAGCCGCGCTGAAGGCGCTGGGAATGCCGGATAAATCGATTCATCTTGAGCGCTTCAATACCGCCGGAATCACTGTTAAACGCGCGGTGCACGTGCAGGCAGAAGGCCAGAAAGTGACCGTGCGCCAGGACGGACGCGACCGTGAAATCACCCTGACGGCGGACGACGAAAGCATCCTTGATGCCGCCCTGCGTCAGGGGGCGGATCTCCCGTATGCCTGCAAGGGCGGCGTGTGCGCCACCTGTAAATGCAAAGTGCTGCGCGGGAAGGTGGACATGGCGACCAACTACAGCCTGGAGCCGGACGAGCTGGCCGCCGGGTATGTGCTGAGCTGCCAGTCGTTGCCGCTTACCGCTGATGTGATCGTGGATTTTGACGCGAAGGGGATGGCATGAGCGAACTGACTGTCACCCGTCATGGCCGCGTGCTGCAGCTGACGCTGAACCGTCCGGCGGCACGCAACGCCCTCAACAATGCGCTGTTAACGCAGCTTGCGGAGCAGCTTGAGGCCGCCGCAGCGGAGACCGGAGTCGCTGTCTGCGTGATTTACGGCAACGAGCGCTGCTTTGCCGCCGGGGCGGATCTCAGTGAAATGGTGGAGAAAGACCTGCCTGCCACCCTGAATGATATTCGCCCGCAGCTGTGGGCACGTATCAACGCTTTTCCTAAACCGCTGATCGCCGCCGTGAACGGCTTCGCGCTGGGAGCGGGCTGCGAGCTGGCGCTGCTGTGCGACGTGGTGATTGCCGGTGACAACGCCCGTTTTGGCCTGCCGGAAATCACGCTCGGCATTATGCCCGGTGCGGGCGGTACCCAGCGTCTTATCCGCTGCGTCGGTAAATCGCTGGCCAGCAAAATGGTGCTGACCGGCGAGAGCATTTCCGCAGAGCAGGCGCTGAGCGCCGGGCTGGTCAGCGACGTTTTCCCGGCCGCGCTGACGCTGGAGTATGCCCTGAAGCAGGCGAGCCTGATGGCGCGCCACTCGCCGCTGGCACTGCAGGCGGCGAAACAGGCGCTGCGCCAGTCTCAGGAGGTGCCGCTGCAGGCCGGGCTGGCCCAGGAGCGTCAGCTGTTTACGCTGCTCTCTGCCACTGAAGACCGCCGGGAAGGCATCGACGCCTTCTTACAAAAACGCACCCCCGACTTTAAAGGACGCTAATTGTGGAATTTATTCTCAGTCATGTAGAACAGGGCGTAATGACCCTTACGCTGAACCGTCCGGAGCGTCTGAACAGCTTTAATGACGTGATGCATCAGCAACTCGCAGAGTGCCTGAAACAGGCTGAGCGTGATGACACCGTTCGCTGCCTGCTGATCACCGGCGCCGGACGCGGTTTCTGTGCCGGTCAGGATCTGAATGACCGTAATGTCGACCCCAACGGCCCGGCGCCGGATCTGGGAATGTCCGTTGAAACCTTTTACAACCCGCTGGTTCGTCGCCTGGCAAAACTGCCGAAGCCGGTCATCTGCGCGGTCAACGGCGTGGCGGCCGGTGCCGGTGCCACGCTGGCGCTCGGGTGCGACATGGTGATTGCGGCGCGTTCCGCCAGTTTTGTGATGGCCTTCAGCAAGCTCGGGTTAGTCCCGGACTGCGGTGGCACCTGGCTGCTGCCGCGCGTGGCCGGACGTGCCCGTGCCATGGGGCTGGCGCTGCTCGGTGACAAGCTCAGCGCCGAACAGGCGCAGGCCTGGGGGATGATCTGGCAGGTGGTGGATGACGAACAGCTCTCCGCTACCGCGCAGCAGATGGCGTTGCACTTTGCGTCGCAGCCGACCTTCGGGCTGGGGCTGATCAAGCAGGCGATCAATGCCGCGGAAACCAACACCCTGGACGCTCAACTCGATCTCGAGCGCGACTATCAACGTCTGGCCGGGCGCAGAGACGACTATCGCGAGGGCGTCAGCGCCTTCCTGGCGAAGCGCGCGCCACACTTTACGGGGAAATAAGATGTTGAACATACGGACTGTCGCCGTGATTGGCAGCGGCACGATGGGGGCCGGCATCGCCGAGGTTGCTGCCAGCCACGGCCATCAGGTGCTGATTTACGACATCTCTGCCGATGCGATTTCACGCGCTATTGAGGGGATCCGCCAGCGTCTGGCTTCCCGGGTCACGCGCGGCAAACTCTCTGCGGACGCCAGCGGACAGATCCTCGCCCGGCTGCTCCCGGTCACTGATATCAGCGCGCTCTCTACGGCGGAGCTGGTGATAGAGGCCGCTTCTGAGCGTCTTGAGGTGAAAAAAGCACTGTTTGTCCGGCTGGCTGAGATCTGCCCGGCGCAGACGGTACTCACCAGCAACACCTCTTCCATTTCGATCACGGCAATCGCGGCGGATGTACACCACCCTGAACGCGTCGCGGGGCTGCATTTTTTTAACCCGGCACCGGTGATGAAGCTGGTGGAAGTGGTCAGCGGGCTGGCGACCTCCCCGGAAGTGGCCGACGCGCTGTGCGAGCTGGCGCTCAACTGGGGGAAACAGCCGGTTCGCTGCCAGTCAACGCCGGGGTTCATCGTCAACCGCGTCGCGCGTCCATTCTATTCCGAAGCCTGGCGCGCGCTGGAAGAACAGGTGGCAGCACCGGAGGTGATTGACGCTGCCCTGCGCGAAGGCGGCGGTTTCCCGATGGGGCCGCTGGAGCTGACCGACATGATTGGTCAGGACGTTAATTTTGCGGTGACCTGCTCGGTATTTAACGCCTTCTGGCAGGAGCGGCGTTTTCTGCCCTCGCTGGTGCAGCAGGAGCTGGTGCTGGCTGGAAGGCTGGGCAAAAAGAGCGGGAAAGGCGTTTACGACTGGCAGGGTGACAAACCCACCGTACAGTGGATTGAGACCGTAGATGACAGCTACAGCCCGATGCGCGTCGAGAAAAAACGTGACGGTGTCACAAAAATTGATGATGTGTATCTCATCGAAACGCAGGGGGAAACCGCGCAGGCGCTGGCGTTACGCCTGAGCGGCCCGGTGGTGGTGGTAGACCGCATTGAAGGCGACGTGGCGGTGATTGCGGCCGCCGCCAGTAACCCCCTGACCTCGACGCAAAAAGTTATCCGTTACCTGCAACAGCAGGGAAAACGGGTGGTGCAAATCGCCGATTATCCTGGCCTGTTGATCTGGCGCACGGTGGCGATGATTGCCAATGAAGCGCTGGATGCCCTGCAAAAAGGGGTGGCCAGCGAGAAGGATATCGATACCGCCATGCGTCTTGGCGTCAACTACCCGAGCGGCCCGATCGCCTGGGGGGAACGACTGGGCTGGCAGCGCCTGCTGACGCTGCTGGAGAACCTGCAGCGCCATTATGGTGAAGAACGCTATCGCCCCTGTTCACTGCTGCGCCAGCGCGCGCTTCTGGAGAGTAGCTATGAGTCATAACGCCTGGCACAACGCCCGCGCCATGTACGAACGGGATGCCTGCGCGCAGGCGATGGGGATGGATATTGTCGAGATGGACGAGGGCTACGCGGTGGTGACCATGACCATCACCCCGCAGATGCTCAACGGGCACAACACCTGCCATGGCGGACAGCTGTTTTCGCTGGCAGACACCGCCTTTGCCTACGCCTGCAACAGCCAGGGGCTGGCAGCGGTGGCCTCAGGCTGCTCGATTGATTTTCTGCGTCCGGGCTTTGCCGGGGACACGCTTACCGCCACCGCGCGGGTGAAGCATCAGGGCAAGCTGACGGGCGTGTATGACATTGAGATCCAAAATCAACAACAGAAAACCGTCGCCCTTTTTCGCGGGAAATCTCACCGCATCGGCGGCAGTGTGACAGGAGAGGCCTGATGGGTGATGCATTTATTTGTGATGGCGTTCGAACCCCGGTGGGGCGCTACGGCGGCGCGCTTTCCACGGTAAGGACCGACGATCTCGGTGCCGTGCCGCTGCGTGCGCTGCTGGCCCGCTACCCGCAGCTCGACCTCGAGCGGATAGATGATGTGATCTTCGGCTGCGCCAACCAGGCGGGGGAAGATAACCGCAACGTGGCGCGTATGTCGGCACTGCTGGCCGGGCTGCCGCAAACGGTCTCCGGGACCACCATCAACCGCCTGTGCGGCTCCGGGCTGGACGCGATTGGTTTTGCCGCACGCGCCATCAAAGCGGGTGACGGCGATCTGCTGATTGCGGGCGGCGTGGAGTCGATGTCCCGTGCGCCGTTTGTGATGGGCAAAGCCACCGCCGCGTTTCAGCGTCAGGCGGAGATCTTTGATACCACCATCGGCTGGCGATTTGTGAATCCGCTCATGCATCAGCACTTCGGAACGGACAGTATGCCGGAAACGGCAGAGAATGTAGCTGAACTGTTAAATATCAGTCGTGCCGATCAGGACGCTTTTGCGCTGCGCAGCCAGCAGCGTACCGCACAGGCGCAGCAGAACGGCATTCTGGCGCAGGAGATCGTGCCGGTGCAGGTAGCGGGTAAAAAGGGCGCGGTCACCGAATTCAGCGTGGATGAACATCCGCGTGCGGACACCACGCTTGAACAGCTGGCCGCACTGAAAACGCCGTTCCGTCAGAACGGGGTAGTCACGGCGGGCAATGCCTCCGGCGTCAACGACGGTGCGGCGGCGCTGATCGTTGCCAGCGAGCAGACGGCGCTGGCGCAGGGGTTAGTCCCGCGCACGCGGATCGTGGCGATGGCCACGGCCGGCGTGGCGCCACGCCTGATGGGATTAGGCCCGGTACCTGCCACCCGCAAGGTGCTGGAGCGCGCCGGACTCAGTATTAACGATATGGACGTTATCGAACTTAACGAAGCTTTCGCCTCCCAGGCGCTGGGCGTGCTGCGTCAACTGGGGCTGCCGGATGATGCCGCGCACGTTAACCCAAACGGTGGCGCGATTGCGCTTGGCCACCCGCTCGGCATGAGCGGCGCCAGGCTGGCGCTGGCAGCCAGCAATGAACTGCATCGACGCGGCGGGCGATACGCGCTGTGTACGATGTGCATCGGTGTGGGTCAGGGCATTGCCCTGATCCTTGAGCGTGTTTGATCAAATTTTCAATGTGAGTACCCTGCAATGACAACGACAAATACAACAAAGCTTGATCCGATTGAGACGGCCTCCATTGACGAGTTACAGGCGCTGCAGACCGAGCGTCTGAAATGGACGCTGCATCACGCCTATAACAACGTGCCGATGTACAAACGCAAGTTTGACGCCGCGGGCGTTCACCCTGACGATTTCAAAGAGCTGGCGGATATCCGTAAATTCCCGTGCACCACCAAGCAGGACCTGCGGGATAACTACCCATTCGATACTTTTGCCGTGCCGATGGAGCAGGTAGTGCGTATTCACGCCTCATCCGGTACCACCGGCAAACCGACGGTTGTCGGCTACACGCAAGGCGACATTGACAACTGGGCCAATCTGGTAGCCCGTTCCCTGCGCGCCGCGGGCGGCAGCGCGAAGGACAAAATTCACGTGGCGTATGGCTATGGCCTGTTTACCGGCGGGCTGGGGGCACACTATGGCGCCGAGCGCTTAGGGGCGACGGTGATCCCGATGTCCGGCGGCCAGACGGAGAAACAGGCGCAGCTGATCCGTGATTTCCAGCCGGATATGATCATGGTGACGCCCTCCTACTGCCTAAACCTGATTGAGGAGCTGGAGCGGCAGATGGGCGGCGATGCCAGCAGTTGTTCCCTGCGCGTGGGGGTCTTCGGCGCCGAGCCGTGGACCCAGGCGATGCGCCGCGAAATTGAGAAACGCTTAGGCATCACGGCGCTGGACATCTATGGCCTCTCGGAGGTCATGGGACCCGGGGTGGCGATGGAGTGTATCGAAACCGTTGACGGCCCGACCATCTGGGAAGATCACTTCTATCCGGAAATCGTCAACCCGAACGACGGCACACCGCTGGATGACGGCGAGCAGGGCGAACTGCTGTTCACCACGCTGACCAAAGAGGCGCTGCCGGTTATCCGCTATCGCACCCGCGACCTGACGCGTCTGCTGCCGGCGACGGCGCGCAGCATGCGCCGCATGGACCGCATCAGCGGCCGCAGTGACGATATGCTGATCATCCGCGGCGTTAACGTCTTCCCGTCACAGCTGGAAGAGGAGATTGTGAAGTTCGAACACCTCTCTCCGCACTACCAGCTGGAGGTCAACCGTCGCGGGCATCTTGATTCACTTTCCGTGAAGGTGGAGCTAAAAGAGAGCAGCCTGACGCTAACGCACGAGCAGCGTTGCCAGGTGTGTCACCAGCTGCGTCACCGCATTAAGTCGATGGTGGGGATTTCCACCGACGTGACGATCGTGAACTGCGGCAGTATCCCGCGCTCAGAGGGCAAAGCCTGCCGGGTGTTTGATTTGCGTAAAGTGGCAGCCAACGGTTAAATTTCCCTCACCCCAGCCCTCTCCCAAAGGGAGAGGGTGTATTAAGTTCCCTCTCCCTTTGGGAGAGGGTTAGGGTGAGGGTCGATGCCAGATTGGTATGCTATGATTCATCCAGGACAAAAATAACAACAGAATGAATCACATGAATAAACTCGACGCCTTTATCCAGCACGCGGTCAGCTCTGTTCCAGTCAGCGGGACATCCCTTATTTCCTCGTTATACGGTGACGCGCTTTCTCATCGCGGCGGTGAGATTTGGCTCGGTAGTCTGGCCGCCCTGCTGGAAGGTATGGGGTTTGGTGAACGCTTCGTGCGTACCGCGCTGTTCCGCCTCAACAAAGAGGGCTGGCTCGACGTCTCGCGCATCGGGAGGCGTAGCTTTTACCGCCTGAGTGATAAAGGGCTGCGCCTGACGCGTCGCGCGGAGAATAAGATCTACCGCGCGGAACTGCCCGCCTGGGATGGTAAATGGTTACTGCTGCTCTCCGAGGGGCTGGATAAAAACACCCTCGCCGACGTTAAAAAACAGCTTATCTGGCAGGGGTTTGGCACGCTGGCGCCGAGCCTGATGGCCTCGCCGTCGCAGCATCTGGCGGATGTGCAGTCCCTGCTACACGATGCCGGCGTGGCAGAAAATGTGATCTTCTTCGAAGCCCACTCGCCGCTGGCGCTCTCCCGCGCCGCGCTGCGTTCCCGGGTCGAAGAGTGCTGGCAGTTGACCGAGCAAAACGCGATGTACGAGACGTTTATCAGCTCGTTCCGCCCGCTGCTGCCGCTGCTGAAAGAGGCCGCGCCGGAAGAGCTGACGCCGGAACGCTGCTTCCAGATCCAGCTGTTACTGATCCACTTTTATCGTCGTGTGGTGCTGAAAGACCCGCTGCTGCCGGAGGAGTTACTGCCTGCGCACTGGGCCGGGCAAAGCGCCCGACAGCTCTGCATCAATATTTATCAGCGTGTGGCACCGGGGGCGCTGGCGTTTGTCAGCGAGAAGGGCGAAACCTCCGTCGGCGAACTGCCTGTGCCCGGCACGCTCTACTATCAACGCTTTGGCGGTTTGACAAGCGCATAAGGAGTGAGGATGCCAGTTTATCAAATTGACGGTCTGACGCCGGTGGTGCCGGACGAGAGCTATGTACACCCAACGGCGGTGCTGATTGGCGACGTGATTCTGGGCAAAGGTGTTTATGTCGGCCCTAATGCCAGCCTGCGCGGTGATTTCGGCCGTATCGTGGTGAAAGACGGGGCGAACATTCAGGATAACTGCGTCATGCACGGTTTCCCGGAGAAGGACACGGTGGTGGAAGAGGACGGGCATATTGGCCACAGTGCGATCCTTCACGGCTGTGTGATCCGCCGCAATGCGCTTGTGGGCATGAACGCGGTGGTGATGGACGGCGCCGTCATTGGCGAGAACAGCATCGTCGGCGCCGCGGCGTTCGTGAAGGCGAAAGCGGAGATGCCCGCCAACCATTTGATCATCGGCAGCCCGGCAAAGGCGATCCGCGAGCTGAGCGAGCAGGAGCTGGCCTGGAAGCAGCAGGGCACGCGGGAGTATCAGGTGCTGGTGGAACGCTGCAAGCTGACGATGCATCAGGTAGAGCCGCTGCGTGAGGTTGAGCCAGAGCGGAAACGGCTGACGTTTGATGAGAATTTACGGCCGAAGTCGTCGGTGTAAGGGGAGGTCCGCTTCGCGGCAGAAGCGGACGAAAGAGACTTATCTTGTGCTTAGCGCCAGTTTAGCCGCGAAGCACAAAAACAAGCCTCCTGTTGCCCTGTCCATAACCTTGATCACGCCACTTCTCTTCAGGATGCCTGACGCAAAATGCGTCGATAAAATAAGCGTCACTGACCATATCGTGCCGATTGTCACGTGGATACTGACCAGCAAAAACGTCCAGAGTAAAGGAGAGTGACCGGCAGGTATAAACTGAGGCAAAAAAGAGACATAGAAAATACCCATTTTGGGGTTGAGCACATTACCCATCATCCCTCTCATAAACCAGTTCCCATGAGAAGCATGGTTGCCGTCGCTGAGACCGAAAGACGATCGGGGACGTACCAGCAGCTGTAAGCCCAGCCAGCTTAAATAGGCTGCACCACAAATTTTCAGCACGGTGTAAGCCAGCTCAGAAACGGCCAGCAGAGCGCCAAGTCCCAAAGCGACCAGCGCTCCCCATATAAAACAGCCAGCATCGATGCCAAGCGCAGTGTGAATAGCTTTTCGTCCCCCTTCAGCACAGGCCGTTCGAAGAATCAGAGCCGTATCTAGGCCAGGCGTGAGAGTGAGCAGGAGTGCAGCGAAGGAGAAAGTGAGAAGTGAATCAGCAACAGTCATTTTCTTTACCCGAAAGATTGGATTTTACTCATACATCTGTCCCCAGGCAATCTATTGCTGAAATTTAACCGCTGGTTGAGTCGGTGAAGATGGTTTCTTAACCAGTCTTACATCGCAACGCGCTATTGTTATCAAGAAACGCTTCAGGGGGCCGATAATAATCTGTGGATTAAACGTAATTCCTGAAAATAAAAAATGGATGATTCCGATGAAAATGACTTATAAGCATGTCCAACAACCTTGTCAGCATGAAGGGTGTGGTATTGCTGTTATGGCCCGTTTACTTCAAAAAACTTATGAAGAAACGTTACACCTTGCAAGGGAAAAAGGTTTCTGTGATAAATATAAACGTGTCAATCTTGCGCAAATGAAACGATTTTTGCTTTATATCGGACTGGAGAATGTTTCGTTTATAAAACACGATGGGGTCAGTGAACCGAAAAATAACGGTATATTTCATGGCCGCTGGGATAATGTTACGACTGGGGCTCGCCACTGGATTGCCTGCTACGAAGGTGTGTATTTTGATCCTTTATTACCTCATCCCGTACCTCATTTACCTGAGGGGTTCCATGTGACGCAAATTTTCAATCATCCTTGAGTATTAACGGCTGAAAGACTCATTTTATTGGGACTTATATAACGGCGTATAGATAGTTTAATCCTCAATGTCGCTCTGTGGCTGTAAAGATCCGAATCACGTGCTATGTGGTAATGTTGAGGGTGAATACATTCCGCTTTGAGGTTGCCAGTATGACGCATTTTTATCAATTTTCAGCCACCCGCCTGGATGGCCGACCGGTCGCTATGGCCGACTACGAGGGTAAGGTGGTGCTGGTCGTGAATACGGCTAGCCTGTGCGGCTTTACGCCGCAGTACGCTGCTCTTGAAGCGTTATACAAGAAATACGCGTCTCAGGGATTTGTGGTGCTTGGCTTTCCCTGTAATCAGTTCGGTAAACAGGAACCCGGTGGCGCCGAAGACATCTCAAGAACCTGCCACATAAACTACGGTGTCAGTTTTCCGATATTCGAGAAAATAGAGGTCAATGGCGCCGCCGCGCACCCGCTGTTTCGTTACCTGAAAGAGGAATTGCCCGGCGTGCTGGGTGGGCGGATCAAGTGGAACTTTACGAAATTCCTGATTGGACGCAACGGTAAACCGCTCAAACGTTTTGCACCGATGACCACGCCCGAGAAAATGGAATCGGCGATTTGCGCCGCACTGACAGGCTAATTATTAGTAGTTGAGTAGCGACCACCAGTTACGAAAGAATAGGCCAACACTGTTGAGGTTTAAATGGATTTAGGGAGCAAGACGTGGGCGTGTCTGACACAATGAAGAAAATCGTGATGCTGGCCATTGTGGCGAGCCTGGCTGTGGGATGCGCGCCGTTACATCCTTCCGGATGCCATAAGACCACGGCAACGGGGTCTTGTGGTTCCGGACGCTGGGACGATCAGGATGAATGGGGGGCGCAGGCACGGGCGATCAAGGCGGCAATAGAAGACAAAATTGACGAGCCGCAAAAGTGGAAAGGGAAAAAATGCCGGTTGCATATTGAATTTGCTCAGGATGGCACGGCGTTAGCTATCTCAACCAGCGACGGCAATAAAGCCTGGTGCGAAGCGCTAAAATCAGCAGCCCAAAAAGCCACATTCCCGGCCTTCGACAATCCGGAAGTCTACAGAGATTTTCAAAAATCCGGCTTTGACATGCGAGGTTAGCGCAGAAAAGGCCCCATCAGGGGCCTGAACTGTATTAACAATCGACTGCGTTTCGCCTGGATTAGAAGCGATATTGCAGACCCGCTGTAATGGTATAGTTGTGGTTAGAAATACCCGCAGCGTCCCCACCAATAGAGCCGGACTGCCCGGTATTGGTATCAATAATCTGCGTACCGCCTTTACCTTCTTCGTAGCTGCTATAGGTAAATTCAGCAAATACTTTGGCATGCGGAGTGACATAATACCCGGCATCGACGGATGCGCCATAATAGCGGGAATCGCTAGTTTTCTCACGGAAGGTCAGATCGCGCATATAGTGCTCGTCGTTATCATGTGCACGGACCCAGTCACTGAATTTAAACAGGGCATTAAACTCAAAGTCATTAAATCGGTACTGTCCTGCAAGACCAATATATGGCATGGAGAAACGCTGGCTATAACCAATGCCGCGTTCGCCTGCCGGGAAGTTCCCTTTATAGGTGCCGTTATCGTAATTGTAAGTACCGCCAGTCGCCGTCCAGCTGAAGCGGGTTTCCTGATAACCTGCGGTAACGCCCGCTTTATAATTATCGCCCTGGAAGATCCAACCTTTTACGTTGAGATCGTATTCATTGGCATAGTTAACGTTCGTCGCTGGATGGCTCGAATGGTCTGTCCAGGAGGATTGTTTTGCATTCATCCAGTCATAGTCATCCATATGGCCAGAGCCTGATGCGAGGGATGTCCAGCCGCGAGCGTTCAGTGTCAAAAAGGAGTAAGCATCCCAGGAAATATCGCCTTTCAGAATGGCGACATTTTTAATTTTCCAGTCCAGTTGGCTAATTTTTCTTCCTGTCACTTCGTCATAAACCATCTCGTGAGATTTTCCGCTCAGCATCCCGGCAGAGGCTGAAACCGTTAAACTCTCTGGTGAAAAATCCGGAGTGACTTGTGCTGGTCCTGCATATACTGCCCCTGAAAACGCGGCCATCATCATTCCCGCAACGACTTTATTTGTCATTTTTATTTCCCTAAATCAAATTAATCAATGAGTTGCAGACAAATCTTAAAAGTCATACAAATAAGAATCAACTGCCAGTTTTGGTATTTTTTTTTCGTGTCTGAACTTAAGCGAAATATAATCTTGTGAATACAGGTGTTGTACCCGGCGAAAAGATCGGACACATTAATCTCGTGAGTAACCGCCCAACGGTTATTAGCTGAAAAAATAACGCGATGAATATTCGTCACTTAAAGGGAAATTATGTCCTTACCTCCGCTGTATGCCCTGCGCGCTTTTGAAGTAGCCGCGCGGCTGAACTCCTTCAGCAAAGCCGCTGAAGTGCTCAATATCACACCGGGCGCGGTCAGCAGGCATGTCCGGACGCTTGAAACGTGGTTTGACTGTGAGCTCTTTAAACGGCAGGGGCCGAGAGTCGAGGTCAGCGACGCCGGGCGTATCCTGGCAGGACAGCTTAGCGAAAGTTTCTCGAATATCGAGTGGGCCTGTCGCGCATTCCGAAGTGAAAATCATCTGTTGCGCCTTAAAGCGCCCAGCACCCTGACGATGCATTGGCTTCTGAATGTCCTCAAATCCTTTCGCGAGAACCATGCAAAACCTAAAGTTGAAATCGCCAGCGTCTGGATGGACTTTGACACCGTGGACTTCAGCCGCGAGCCGTATGATTGCGCGATCCTCCTCGGCAATGGCTACTTTGGCGAGTCAACGGAGAGTCGGTTGCTTTTCAGCGAATGGCTCATTCCGGTGTGTACGCCGTCTTTGCTGGAGTCTGCCCGGCACCAGCTTTCGCAGTGCTATCTTATCCATCCCTCTCCGGACAGACGGGACTGGAAACGCTGGCTGAAAAGGACCGGGTTATATCCGGGGCTCGACATGAGTGGCGGGATCGTGTTCGATACCCTGGAGCAGGGAAGTCTTGCCGCCATGCACGGGCATGGTATTGCGATGGCCGATCTTCGGCTCACGCTGGAAGCCCTGAAAAGCGGACTGCTTGCATTACCTTTCAGGGAAGCCATCGACACAGGCGACGGCTATTATCTTGTCTGGCCGAAAAATTCCCTCAGAACACACAGTATCGAACGCCTGCGGGACTGGCTTAACCTCCATACGCCGGTGGTTCCTGCTCTGGATATTGTCTGTCTGAACGTTGAATAGTCACCTTCGCCCGGCGGCGCTACGCTTGCACGGGCCTACAACAGAGTCCGGGTAAGCGCAGCGTCACCCGGCAAAAAAGGCGGCCACAGGCATAACATCAGGCGTAGGGAATATTTGCCATGTGTTTATATCTTTCCGGCAGCGCGCTGTTCAGATTAAGCAATTTATCGATAATATAAAGCGCAGGCGTACCTTTTTCGCGCTCAGCATCAATCAATGCTGAACGTAACAGATTGGCAGCCGTTGTTATTTTCTGGAAATAAGCCTCAGACTCAGGCGTCTGTACTTCACCTGATGTGGCGTAACGCACCCGGGGCCAGTCCGCGAAGTCAAGCAGCGGAAGGAGCCCATCTTCTTTTGGCAGATGCGCCGCGAGCAGCGCCTCGGCGTTACCCGGCGCGCTCTGGGCGAAAGAGAGCAGATGCAGTCGATGAATAAAGGGTGACAGCGCTTCGGAATGTTCTTTTTCTGCTGACAGTATTTTAATTAAGTCATGTAAGCTTTCAGCGATATTATTTTTATGCGGCGCGATAATTTTCATGACCGGGAGTAAAACATCGAGTGTCATAGGTGCTCCATACAGGCAGAGTGATATTTATAATTTTAAAGGGATGATGACCTGATGGTATTTAACGTGATTACGTTTGAAAAACGATAAATAGTGAGCGTCAGTGTGAGTTTTACTCAACATCTTATTTACCCCATCACGCTATACTTACGACCAGAAACCGAACGTATCGAATGAGGACGGTATGTCTACCGACAACTTATCCAAAATGGGCGCTGCAAAGGTACGCCTTTTGACGGATCAACATGGCAATCAGATAATTGAAAAAAGCCCTGTTAGTGATGTTGAATACTGCTTTTATGAGCGTGCGGCGGAGTCACTCAAGAGGGCTGTTGAATCACCTCGACTGTTGCACTCAGATCCTCATCAACACGTCCTGAGGCTCGAGTACGTTCCGCATAAGATCTCCCAGGATGAGGTTACTGCTGACGAAATATTGAGACGACTTTCACGCCTTCACGATTATCCTGCCGACCCCGCATGGATTTATCACCCCCATAGCTGGCCTGAGTCATCGCTTGAAAGATCGCTGTCTCTTCTGGAATTACCCGTCCGCATTGAGCGGCAGTTGCGTTATTTTCACCAGGCGGGCAGCGTTTTGTTTAATCAGGAATGTTTGATTTCAGGTGATACGAATGCGGGTAACTGGGGCAGAAGAGAAAACGGCGATGTGATCCTTTTTGACTGGGAAAGGTTCGGCACGGGCAGTCCGGCTATCGACCTTGCTCCGCTGGTGAAAGGGATGGGTACAAGACAAAGCATTTTGCAGCTTGCCGAACGCTACTGTTTATTTACTGCTCATTCCCTTGCAGACAGGTTAGCCAGAGAAATCACTATCGCCAAAGCATGGATTGTCACTGAAGTCGTGTTATTACTGCACGAAAGGAAAAAGCCTGATCTGAATATCTACCTTAACTGGTACAGGGATCATCTTCCCGGCTGGCTGGATGAGTCCGTCACCCTTCTTTGAGGCCATTTTCAGCCTCCAGGCCGATAACTCAGGCAGCGTTTTGTTTCACAAATGCCGTAGCCCACAGTCTGTTCAGAATGGTATAACGCCTTGCGGCACTCGGGGTGCCGTCAGCTGACCCCATTCACAAAGGTGTATATGAAACAAATTACTTTCAGCGATCTGCAGCAACAGAGCGAGCAGGCCGCCAATTCCCCTCGCTTACGTGCGCATCGTAATTTACACCCTGAACTGAGCGACCCGGTTCAGCGCCTGGCCATTGCCATGGAGCCTGGCACCTATGTTCGCCCGCATCGCCACCCGCATACCTTTGAATTACTGACAGCGCTAAGTGGCCGCTTTCTGGTGCTGAATTTTGATGACAACGGTAACGTGACTCAACGCGTGGTGTTGGGTGACGCGTGCAAGGTGCTGGAGATGGAGGCGGGCACCTGGCATGCCGTGCTGTCACTGGATAAAGGTGGCGTTATTTTTGAGGTTAAACACGGCGGATATCAGCCTGTTGCCGGGCCTGATTTTGCCCCATGGGCACCTGCTGAAAACGCACCCGGCACCGAAAAGCTGATGCAATGGTACGCGCAGGCGCAAGTGGGTGATGGGGGTTTTACCCTGTAAGGGTTCTCATCTGTGCCCGGCACGCGATGAGGTGCGCCGGGAAATTTCAATCACAGGCTGATATTAATCCGCAAGATTGAGTCCTTGCAGAAAATCCTCAACCTGAGCAGGTGTTGCCGTATCGGCCTGGTAGAGAATATCGAGCGTGACGTTCTTCAACCCGCAGAAGCCAAATACGCCTTCGATGATCTGCGTCTGAATCGCCGTCGAATAGCCGTGTTTATCAAATCCGGTGAGATCGCTGCCGCCAGTGGCAATCAGGCGGACGGGAACATCCCTTAAGTTGCCCACAATCCGGCCGTCGTCGGCTACCTTATACGCCCAGTTCAGGGTTAATACGCGATCGAACCAGCCTTTCAACAGCGCGGGAACTGACCACCAGTACACCGGGAAGACAAACACCAGCATATCCGCTCGCTCAACGCGCTGCTGCTCGCGCAGAATATCGTCGGGGAGGGCGCCGGGTTCGCCATGATAAAAATCCAGATCGGCGCGCGACATGGCCGGATTAAAACCTTCGGCATGCAGGTCAGCCCTTTCAACCTGCGTGCCTTGTTCGCGAAGCTGTCCGGCAATGCGATCGGCCAGTGAATGAGACAGCGAGTTTTCGACAGGGTGAGCCGTCACGATCAGCGCATTTTTGATGACATCTTTAGCAGACATAGCAACCTCAGCAGGGAATGAATTGCTGTCTATATTACTATTGGTAACTTATGTGTCAATCTGCCTGCTACGATCATTTTGTGCTTTTCGCGTAGGTCTCCAGCACGCCGGACATGGCGCCGCTGAGCATATCTTCCGCAACATTTCGGGCGAGCGCACCGCTCCCTGCGGCAGCGCTGAGCGCGTCCGCAGCACCCAAAATGGCCGTCAGCACTGCTTCCCCCTGAACACCTTTTAGCACAACAAAAGGAGAAAGCGCGGTGCGCAGGCAGTCGGCACACTCAGCCACGCACGCTTCCCGGAATGTCTGCAGCGCGTGAGAACCGGACAGCGCCGCGGCAATGGGGCCGGTTTCGGGGCCGGCGGTTATGGCGCAATCGATATAGGCGGCGCTGAAAAAGCGAATCGTCTTTTCCAGCGTTTTGCTGTCTACCGCCAGCGTTTCACGGAATTTTTTCAACTGCCGATCGCTGTAATCCTGGTACAGCGCCATCAACAGCCCTTCGCGATCGCCAAAGTGGTCGTAGGGGATCGGTTTTGTCACGTTGGCCCGTTCCGCCAGGTAACCCAGCGTCAGTGCCTCCGTGCCTTGCTGGCGGACAATTCCACGCGCCACTTCCAGCAGCTGCACGCGGCGGTCCTCTTTTCTTAAGCGCTTAACAACCATGTTTTCCTCGGGTCAGTTAATTACTGAGGGTAGTTTACACGTTTTCAGCAGGGGGCTGCACGCCTTGTTCCGCAGGGCGGATCCGGAACCAGATTGCATACATCGCCGGCAGGAAGACGAGCGTAATGATGGTTCCCCCCAACGTTCCGCCGATCAGCGTCCAGGCCAGCGTTCCCCAGAACACCGAATGCGTCAGGGGAATGAACGCCAGCACGGCAGCCATCGCGGTCAGTAATACCGGGCGCGCTCGCTGGACCGTCGCCTCAACCACCGCCTGGAACGGATCGAGGCCTGCCTTTTGGTTATGGTCGATTTGCCCGATCAGAATCAGAGTATTGCGCATAAGAATGCCTGACAGGGCGATCAGGCCCACCAGGGCGTTGATGCCAAACGGCTGATTAAACATCAGCAGGGTTGGGACCACGCCAATCAATCCCAGCGGCGCGGTAAGAAACACCATTACCATCGCCGAGAGCGAACGCACCTGCAAAATGATGATCAGCAGCGTCAGGGCAATCATGATCGGGAACAGCGGGAGCATGGCCTGTGTGGCTTTACCCGACTCCTCAATCGACCCCGCCATGTCGATGCGGTACCCGGCTGGCAGCGCATCAACAATTGGCTGGAGCTGCTTCATGATGGCAACCGACACATCCGGTGGCTGAAGCGTGTCGGCGATATCGCCCCGCACGGTAATGGTCGGAGTGCGATCGCGACGGCGCAGGATCGGATCTTCCATGCCGATCTCAATCTTGCCGATTTGGGACAGCGGAACACGCTGTCCCGCATTGCCGACCAGGGTGAAACCCTCAATTTTTGCCGGATCAAGGCGGATATCTCCCGCGGCGCGGCCCATCACCTCTACCGAACGGATATCTTCCCGTACGGCGGTAACAGGCACACCGGACAACAGAAACTGAAGCTGGCGGGCGACGTCACTGGACGTTAATCCCGTCGCCTGCAGGCGGTTCTGGTCGAGGGTGAAATGTAATACGGGCACGCGCGAGCCCCAGTCACTGTTGACGGTTCGCATCATCGGGCTTGCCTCCAGCACGGCTTTCACCTTATCAGCAATGCCACGCACGGTCGCGACATCCGGCCCTGAAACGCGCCAGGCCACCGGGAAGGGCGAGTATGGGCCAAACACCAGCTGGGTTACCCGCACGCGGGCTTCCGGCGCAAGGCCGCTGGCGACCGCCTCCCGAAGCCTGAACTTGAGCGCCTCGCGTGAGGTCTCGCTGTCCGTGAGGATCACGACTTTGGCAAAAGACGGATCGGGTAGCTCGGGGGCCATCGCCAGATAAAAACGAGGTGAACCCTGTCCAATATAGGCGGTAACGATTTTGGCTTCCGGCTGTTTGCTTAGCCAGGCTTCAATTTTTGCGGTGGCGGCGCTGGTCTGCGCAATCGAGGTACCGTAGGGCATCTGGACTTCAACCAGCACTTCCGGGCGATCGGAGGTTGGGAAAAATTGTTTTTTTACGAGCCCCATACCGAGCACGGCGAGGATAAAAATGGCGACGACCGAGCCGGCCACCCACCATTTTCTGGCGATAACGCGGCCAAGCAGCAGGCGAAAACGATTATAGCGAGACGTGTTATAGATGGCGGCATGGCCACCTTCCACGACCGGAATGTTTGGCAGGATCTTCACGCCCAGATACGGCGTGAACACCACGGCGACAAACCAGGACGCAATCAGGGCGAGGCCGACAATCCAGAACATGTTGCTGGTGTATTCCCCGGCGGTCGACTGGGCAAAGCCGTTCGGCATAAAGCCAATGGCCGTCACCAGCGTACCCGCCAGCATGGGCGCGGCGGTGTGGCTCCAGGCGTAGGCGGAGGCTTTGATTCTGTCGTAACCTTCCTCCATCTTCACCACCATCATTTCGATGGCGATAATGGCGTCATCAACCAGCAGGCCAAGCGCGAGGATCAGAGAGCCCAGCGTGACGCGGTCAAAGTTTATTCCTGCGGCCTCCATTACCACGAAGACCACCGCCAGCGTGAGCGGGACCGCCGCTGCCACCACCACGCCCACGCGCCAGCCCATACTGACAAAACAGACCACCATCACCACCAGCAGGGCGACGAAGAATTTGATCATAAACTCGTCGACCGACGAGCGGATATTCACGGACTGATCGGTGACTTTGGTCAGGGTCATGCCGAGCGGCAGGCCAGCATTAATTTTCGCCGCTTCTGCATCCAGCGCTTTACCCAGCGTCAGACCGTTCCAGCCTTCACGCATCACAATGCCCAGCAGAAGGGCGGGCTCATGCTGATTACGGATCAGCATCGTCGGGGGATCTTCGTAGCCCCGTTCAACCGTGGCCACATCGGACAGCTTGAGGGTCTTGCCCTGAGCCACAAAGGGGGTATCGCGGATCTTTTGCAATTCGTCGAAAGCACCGTCGAGGCGAATAAAAATCTGCGCGCCCCGGGTCTCAATGGAGCCAGCAGCGGCCAGGGCGTTCTGGCTGTTGAGCGCAGTGAAGATATCCTGGGTTGAGAGCCCCATCGTCGCCAGACGGTCATGCGAGAAGGAGATGTAAATCCGCTCAGCCTGTTCACCGATAATGTTCACCTTCTTCACGCCCGGGACGTGCAGGAGCTGCTGGCGCAGTCCTTCGGCATCACGTACCAGTTGCCGCTGCGGTTCGCCTTTCGCTTTCAGGGCAAAAAGGGCAAAGGTGACATCCGAGAATTCGTCATTGATCATCGGCCCGATGACGCCGGACGGGAGACGCCGGGTTTCGTCTCCCAGCTTCTTCCGCGCCTGGTAGAACTCGTCCTGCACCTCAGCGGGCGGCGTTTTGTCCTGCAATGACAACGTGATAAAGGCCATGCCGGGCCGGGTATAGGTTTCCGTGCGGTCATACCATTTGAGTTCCTGCAGGCGCTTTTCCAGCGGTTCGGCAACCTGATCCTGGATTTCCTGCGCGGTCGCACCCGGCCAGACGGTAATCACCGTCATCTGCTTCACCGTGAAAGGCGGATCTTCTGCGCGTCCAAGGCCAAAAAAGGCGTAAATACCGGCAATTGTTACGAGAACGATCAGAAACAGCGTGACTGAACGCTCGCGAACGGCGAGCGCTGACAGGTTGAAGCGGTTTTCGCTCATGGCGTGGTCTCCGCGAGGCCGGCATGACGTTGTTCGGCCAGCCTGACGGTCTCACCTTCATGCAGAAGATGGGCACCCAGCGCAACAATCTTCTCCCCGGGCTTCACGCCTCCCGTGACCTGCGCGGCATCGTCCCCCACGCTCTGCACCGTAACGGGCGTCCAGGTGACTTTTGCTGACCGATCGGAAATGCGCCAGACGCCGGGGCCGTTACCTGCATCGTAGAGGGAGGCCAGCGGAACCTGCATCACCTGGCCCTGCGCCTGGCGCTCGGCGAGCTGGAGCGTGACGGTTGCTCCCAGCGGCGCGTTTGCCAGGGTGCCTTCCAGGACATAGCGTGCTTCATAGGTGCGGGTGGTGGCGTCTGCGGAATCAGACAGCAGGCGCAGTGTTGCGCTGACCGGGTGTTTTTCATTGCCATACAGCGTGGCCTGCGCGGCGCTGCCGACGGCAGGACGCAGGGTCTCCGGGAACTGTACAAGCGCTTCGCGCTGTCCCGCTCTGGCAAGCCGGATCACCACCTGACCGGCGCTGACCACCTGACCCGGTTCGGCGAGGGTCTCCATCACCACGCCGTCTGAATCCGCCAGCAGTACGGCATAACCCGTGGCGTTTTGCGCCACGCTGGCCTGCGCCCGGGCAGCGCTGAGCTCAGCTCTGGCCGTATCCGCAGCGGCTTTGATCTGGTCATACTCCGCGGCGGACACGGCGCCAGAAGCCACAAGACCGCGATAGCGCGCCTCATCGCTGGACGCTTTCCGGGCGCGCGCCTGGGCGGCGTCCACCGCGCGCTGCTGTGCCTGGGCCTGTAATTTCAGATCCACCGGGTCAAGGCGCAGCAACGGCTGACCCTGTTTGACGGTCTGCCCGGTATCCACCAGACGTTCGAGGATTTTTCCCTGCACCCTGAAACCCAAATCGCTTTGCGTTCTCGCGACCACCACGCCCGTGAAGGCGCGGGCTGTGTCGCTGGCAAGTGCGACAGAGGCGGATCTGACAAGCGGCGGCTGAGTGCGCGGATCGTCACTCGAAGACGTATCGCCGCATGCCACCAGGGCGAACGGCAGGAGACAAACGGCAACGCGGGCTGAAGTGAGCCTGAGCATGGGAAACCTTTTAGACGTAACAGAACGGTATCCGCATTCTCTGACTAGTGACCAATATTGTCAATGGTCACAAATCAGGGGGCCAGGCTTCGTAAAATCAGTGAAGAGAGCAGCACTGCCGCAGTTGGGGCCGTTTCGAGGTTGTACTGCAGCTGTACCGGATTGATGTAAGGACACATCACCATGTGGATGGCCTGGGTGACCTCGTCCAGCGGCGTTTTTCTCTCGAACTCACCGTCCTGCCTGCCTTCGATGATGATGCTCTCAATCAGCTTCATCAGGCTTTCTGCATACCGTTCCGTTGAGGGCCACTGTTCGCGTGCGGCGACGGCGGCAATGTCGTAAAGCTTACGATCGTGGAAGAACAGCTCGCTGCCTGCTTCAGTTAGCGCTTTGAAAAGACGGCGCAGTTTTTCGCTGGCTGAGGGCGCGTCCTCGATGGCGGAAAGCACGGCCGCCATGATCAGTTCCAGGCGGTTAGCGCAGATCACTTCGCCAATTGCCTGTTTGGACTCAAAAAATTTATAAATGTAGGACTTAGAAAAACCGATAGATTTGGCCAGCTCGGCCACGGTGGTTTTTTCATAGCCGTAGTGGCCGAAGTGCTCAAAAGCCGCTTCGACGATTTGCTCTCTGACAGTGTGGTCAAGTGGACCACGTGATGATGGGGTAGGCATATTTTTAGTCATTATTTAAGCTTAGCGTGACAGGTTACGATTAACAACGAGTGACCATTTTGTATTTTGGTTACCTGTGTTTTCGTACCAGGTCATTCAGACGGGACGATGACCCGGTGAGGGGTAGTGTATCACCGTTTTTTGGCGTTATTGTTTTTTAAGCCAGTCGAGAAAAAACTGACTGAACGCTGTGACCTGAAGCGGCTGCAGGGTGCGCTGCGGGTAGACAAACTGCAGCCCGACGTCTTTGCGGTCGTATCGGCTAAAGCCGGTGAAGCTGTCGGCAAACAGCACCGTGAGTCTCCCTGTCTCAACGTCGTCTTTGACGTCCCACCACGATTTCCCCGCGATGCCCGCCCCGCTGAGTGCCCACTGACGAAGCAGCGCGCCGTCGTCACACACCATGGCAGGATCGACGCGAACGACCGTTTCCTTGCCCTCTGTCTCAAAGCGCCATTCGTTCATCACCACCCCCTGCGACTCAAGCGCCAGGCACCGGTGATGGGCTAACTCCGCAAACGTGGCCGGGACACCATGGGCGGTAAGATAGGCCCGGGAGGCGACCAGTACCCGATGATTGGGGCGAATATTTTTGACGACAAGGCTGCTGTCCGGGAGGTTGCCGAAGCGCACGCTCATATCGAGCCGGTTAGCGACCAGGTCCTCAACGTGCTCTCTTAACGAGATGAAAAATTTCACGTCGGGATGGTGGCGGGAAAACTCAACCACGGCGGGGCTAAGGTACTGCCTGCCAAAGTCAGAGGGGGCAGAAAGGCGAATATTACCGCTGAGCACACCTTCTTTTTGCGTCAGTAACGACTCGGCATGTTGAACCTCTTCCAGCACGCGCAGCGCGGCATGGTAAAACTCTTCGCCAGCACGGGTCAGGGTGATGGACCGCGTTGAGCGATGGAACAGGCGGGTCTGGTAGCGCTCTTCAATTGCCTTCAGCCTGGCCGTCATGGTGGCAGGGGAAAGCGACAGGCGTCGTCCGGCAGCGGAAAGGCCACCGGCCTCAGCGACTTCAACCAGCAGGGCCATGTCTTCGAGTTTTCCCATTATTCATCTTTTCCGAAAAGTGCATCTGATTTTAGCGTAATTATCAAAAGCAGATGCTGTCTGTAAAGTGGTTTCATCCAAAGCATAAGGGATGAAACATGAAACAGACCTCACTTTTTGAACGCTACAGGTTAGGTCCGCAGGACCTGAAAAATCGTATCGTCATGGCGCCGATGACCCGCGCACGTTCCCTTCAGCCGGGGAATATTCCCTCTGCACTGATGGCGGAATATTACCGGCAGCGGGCCAGCGCGGGCTTAATCATCACCGAAGCCACGCAGATCTCGCCTCAGGGTCAGGGATACTCCTGGACGCCCGGCATTCATACGCCGGAGCAGGTTTCAGGATGGCAACTCATCACGGGCGCCGTGCATCAGGCGGGCGGACTCATTTTTTCTCAGCTCTGGCACGTCGGGCGAATGTCCCACGCCAGTTTTCATCAGGACGGCCAGCCCGTCGCCCCGTCAGCGCTGGCGCCAGACGCGCAGGTATGGGTGGTGAATGAAAAGGGTGAAGGCCAAATGGTGGACTGCCCGCAACCGCGAGCGCTTTCGCGCAAGGACATTCGCAGCATCGTCGCGGACTATCGCCAGGCCGCGCTGAATGCCGTTCAGGCCGGATTTGATGGCGTGGAGGTTCACGGCGGTAACGGTTATTTAATCGACCAGTTCCTGCGCCAGACATCCAATATACGCACGGATGAGTACGGCGGCACGCTGGCGAATCGGATCCGCTTTGCTCAGGAAGTGTTAAGCGCCATTGCTGAGGCCATTGGTCACGAGCGAACGGGCATTCGTCTTTCGCCGTTTATCACCCAGCGCGGGATGAACGACCCGCAGGTCTCTGAAGCCATACTCGCGCTTGCGGCCTGGTGCGAACAACAAGGGATCGCGTTTATCCACCTGGCGGAAGCCGACTGGGACGATGCGCCGCAGATCCCCGAACAATTCCGTCAGTCACTTCGCGAGACCTTTAGCGGGACGCTGATCGTCGCGGGTAACTATGACCTTGCAAAAGCCGAAAAAATACTTGCTGCGGGCTATGCCGATTTAATTGCCTTCGGACGACCGTTTATTGCCAACCCGGATTTACCCCACCGGCTGGCGCACCGGTTACCGCTGGCAGAGGTGCGGGATCCCGCCACGCTGTTTGGTGGTGCCGGGACGGGATATACCGATTACCCACAATACAGGGTTAGCAAGTAACGTAAAAATGGTGAGAAAGAATATGAACGCTTTGAAAACTTTTCGTCCCGCCCTCGCGGCGCTTATTTTTGTTGGACTGTCGGGTGCCGCGTATTCGGCGCAGTCAGAATGGGTGAAACCACAGCAGCTTATTGTGGATAAGAGCCTGTCCCGGACGCAATTGACAACGAATGAAGCCGTTGCCAGAGAATATGCCACGTTCTGGAACACCGGAGAAGAATCCCTGGCGCGTGATGCTCTGGCAGCGAATTTTATTGATAAAACGCCGCCGGAAGGTCGTAAGCAGGGGCCGGAGGGCGCTATTTTAGCCTCGCGTGTGTTTCGCACGGCCGTGCCGGATTTACGCTGTGAGGTTGAGCAGATGATTATTTCCGGCGACCGCGTGGTCTCCCATTTGCATTTTTACGGCACATTCACCGGGACATTTGGCAAGCTGAAGGGGAAGGGGCAAAAAATAGATTTTATCGCCACGGATATCTATGAAATCCGCGAAGGTAAAATTGCCGCTAACTGGCATATTGAAGACAACCTGACGCTGATGAAACAGCTGGGCGCACTGTAATTCAACACTCCGGGGCAGCCCGGAGTGATGCGAAATCCTATAATCCCAGATCGCTCAGCGAGGGGTGATCGTCCGGGCGTCTGCCCAGCGGCCAGTGGAACAGCCGCTCTGATTCTTGTATCGGCATATCGTTTACGCAGGCAAAACGACGCTTCATCAGTCCGTCCGGTGCGAACTCCCAGTTTTCATTGCCGTACGAGCGGAACCAGTTGCCGGAATCATCATGCCATTCATAGGCATAGCGAACGGCGATGCGGTTATCCGTAAAAGCCCACAGCTCCTTAATCAGACGATAATCCAGCTCTTTTTTCCATTTCCGCGCCAGGAATGCCTGCGCCTCTTCACGGTTGTTGGTGGCGAACTCAGCGCGGTTGCGCCATTGGGTATCCAGCGTATAGGCCAGCGCGACTTTCGCCGGGTCGCGGCTGTTCCAGCCATCTTCTGCCAGTCTGACTTTTTCTGTCGCACTTTCACGGGTAAAGGGCGGTAAGGGAGGGCGTGTGTTCATGGCGATTACCTCAGTGAGTTATATGTAGACAGATCTGTCTACTTGCGGTAATCTATGCCTGTAAAATAACGCTGTCAACCCCCTTATGAGGCTGTGGAAAAATGAAAGCAGAAGCTGCAGGAAACGATAAAAAAATCAGCGTCAGGGATAAAATAATACTAACGGCGCACGATCTGTTTTATTCCACGGGCTTTAAAGCAACCGGCGTGGATACGCTTATCAAGCAGGCGAAAGTCACCAAGGTGACGTTTTATCGTCACTTTCCGAGTAAAAGTTTACTTATCCTTGCCTATTTGCAGTATCGGCATGAAATATGGATTGACTGGTTTGAAACCACGCTGCGCCGACATCTCGATGAAGGCGAAAAACCTGCTGATGCGATTTCTGCAACGCTATATGAATGGTTTGTTTCACCCGAGTTCCACGGCTGTGCGTTTATTAATGCCAGCGCGGAAGCCAAATCCGAAGATATTGAAAGCGAAATAAAAGCGATATGTCGCGATCATAAAATCGAAACAAAGAATATTATTGCGTCACTGACGAAGATCGCTGATGAGCACGTCGTCAATGAAATCATGCTGCTCATTGACGGTGCCATTATTCATGCGCAGATGGGCATGGGGACGGATGAGGTCATCACGTCGTTGAAGCGGGCGTTGGCAGGCTTACCAGGTGGCAAATGATGCTTAGAATTCGACAGGCCACCGTGGCCGATTCAACACTGTTAAGCGAGCTGGGATACCGCATTTATCCCGCCCATTTTCAGCATTTGTGGGTGTCAGGCGCAGAAATGAAGGATTTTCTGGACGCCGAGTACGCCCCTTCCGTCGTCGAGCAGAGCCTGACTGAGAGCCCTGTTTCCTGGTTTGTAGCCGAAACCGATCGCCCCGTGGGGTTCATGAAAGCGACCTGGGAGGCCACGATCCCAGAAACGGATAAACAGGGCGTGCTCCTTAACAAGCTCTACCTTGATCCTGCTGAAACCGGCAAGAACTATGGTCAGTTCATGTTCAACACCATTATCGACCTGGCCCGGAACAGGGGGAAAAACTATCTCTGGCTGGAGGTGCTTGAGCAGAATGCGGGCGCGTACCGGTTTTACCAAAAGCAGGGCATGCTCTGCATTAAGAACGTTCTTTTCGAAACCGCTTCTCAGCAGAGCATACTCAGAATTATGGGGATGTCTCTTTAGCACACGCATGCTCGTCCCGCTGTGCCAGCGACAGCGCGCTGGCGCTGGCGGGATCGAACAACGACAGGCTCTCAATCTGATTGAGTAAAATCACTTTGCGGAATGACATGGCGCTGCGGGGTTCCGAGTCGAGCGTGATGTCATGCTCCGCATACCACCTGCTGTAATTATTCTCGATGCGCAGGTTCATTGTCTTCGCGTCCCGGTACCCGCTCAACATCGGGATCAGCACGATGTTGGCCGTTTTTTCATATTCCAGCGTCGCGGTGTGGATCATCCCCACGTATATCCGCCTCGACCGCAGCGTGACCTGCGCCAGCTCGCCTTGCTCCATACACTGATAGAGCAATTGTTCGATCCCACTCGCCTGCGCAAGCCGTTTGTAGAGCTTTTTCCGGCTCTCGCCGTCCAGTCTGGCGCTGCCTGCCCAGTTAGAGCGGTAGAGGCAAAACAGGATGGCGAAGGCCAGCATCACCACCACCGGCGCCTGAATGCCTAAAAAACTCCAGTTCATAAAGTCGATTTGCCAGTCGGTGTATTTCGGAGAGGCAAAGTGAAAAGCGTTGTTGGCGGCGGAGAGGGCGAGCAGCAGCAGCCAGAGCAGCCCCGTGGCAATCACGCCTTGCAGAACGAAAATAGAGCCATAAAGCGCAACCAGAAAATAGACATCCCAGCCAAAGGAGCGTTTGATCTTAAAGCGGGTCGACAGGTCGCGGCTGGTGTACCAGTACCCGCAGACCATCAGCACCATAAATATCGCCGTTCCCATATCAGGCCCTCTTCAGCGCGTTGACGTGACGCAGAAAGTCCTGCCGCACCTCGTTGCTCTTGTAGTTCACCGAGGCGTTCCCGTCCTGGTCGATGATGATGCGATCGCCATCTTCGACAGCTTCAATAATTTCCTGCTGACTCATGACCTGAAGTAAGGATTCGGGGCTGGAGAAAAGTGAGAGAAAGAAGCGTTTCATGTCAGGCATCCTTATGAATTAAAAAGAATAAGCCTGGAAGATGGCCGGTGAGTTTGCCTTAAGGATTTCCTGAAAGTGAAAGCCGGATGGCGGCTACGTCTCACCCGGCCTACAAAGCTCTCAATTGAATGAAGGTTCATCTCATTGAAAGTATTAGAAAATAAAAAATAAATTTGCACAAACTTGGACAAATAACGTTAATTGTGTAAGTTTTAATTATGCGATTACGCCACGTTGTTTACAGCCAGGATGTGACCCATGAGCACTTTGCCCTCTGTCGTGAGTCGGTTTGTTGAGTACTACGCCGCACTGGATAGCCAGCCGCCCTCGGCGCTGGTGGGGCTTTATCACTCAAATGCGACGCTTATCGATCCCTTTGGCGAGCATGACGGGCTTTTCGCGCTTCAGCGCTACTTCACCCATCTGCTGGCCAACGTTGAGCATTGCCGCTTTACCATCGATGACCCACTGTGCGGCGAAAACCGGTTTGTGGTCACCTGGGTGATGCACTGGTCGCACCCGCGCATTGCCGGAGGAGAGCCGCTCGAACTGCCGGGGTGCTCAGTGGTGGAGACGGAAAACGATCTCATCACGCGCCAGCGGGATTACTACGATGCGGGAGAGATGATCTACGAACATCTTCCTCTGCTGGGCTGGGCGGTTCGCGGCGTCAAGCGCAGGGTGAAATCATGAAGACGGTGCTGATTACCGGCGCCAGCTCGGGCATAGGGGCTGGGCTTGCGAAATCCTTTGCCGCTGACGGCTACCACGTGATTGCCTGCGGACGCGATCCGGCGCGCCTGGAAGCGCTGCATCAGACCTGCCCCAATCTCACCGTTCGCCTGTTCGATATGACAGACAGGGACGCCTGTCGCCAGGCCCTCTCCGGTAGCTATGCCGATCTGGTTATTCTTTGCGCCGGTACCTGCGAATACCTCGACGGTGGCGTGGTGGATGCGGCCCTGGTGGAGCGGGTGATGGCAACCAATTTCCTTGGCCCGGTGAACTGCCTTGAGGCACTACAGCCGCAGCTGGTTGCCGGCAACCGCGTGGTGCTGGTGAGCTCAATGGCCCACTGGCTGCCTTTTCCCCGTGCCGAGGCCTATGGCGCCTCCAAAGCGGCGTTGAGCTGGTTTGCCGAGAGCCTGCGCCTGGACTGGGAGCCAAAAGGGATTGCCGTCACGGTTGTCTCGCCAGGCTTTGTTGATACGCCGCTGACGCGGAAAAACGATTTTGCCATGCCCGGCAGGGTGAGCGTTGACGAAGCGGTGAAGGCGATCCGTATCGGGCTGGCGGCAGGAAAAATGCATATCGCGTTTCCTGTCGGTTTTGGCCTCATTTTGCGGCTGCTCGCCGGGCTGCCTGCTTTTCTTCAGCGCACGCTGCTGCGCAGGATGGTGCGTTCATGAAGATTGCGATTATTGGCAGCGGCATTGCCGGGCTGACCTGCGCCTGGCGGCTGGCCGGACATCATCAGGTCACCCTGTTTGAAGCGGGAGCCGTGCCAGGAGGCCATACCGCAACCGTGGATGTGGCAACGCCTCAGGGCACCTGGGCCATCGATACCGGGTTTATCGTCTACAACGACCGCACCTATCCGCGCTTTATGGGCCTGCTCAGCGAGCTGGGCATCAGCGGGCAAAAAACGCAGATGAGCTTCTCGGTACACAATCCTGCGACCGGGCTTGAGTACAACGGCCATACCCTGACCTCGCTGTTTGCCCAGCGTCGAAACCTGGTGAATCCGAGATTCTGGCGGCTGCTGGGCGAGATCGTTCGCTTTAACCGTCTGGCGAAAGCGGCGCTGGAGGGCGAGGGGGATCCCAACGCTACGCTGCAGACGTTTCTGGACCAGCACGCTTTCACGGCGTTTTTTGCGCGCCACTATATTCTGCCGATGGGGGCCGCCATCTGGTCATCGTCGCTGCAGGAGATGAAGCGTTTCCCGCTGCCGCTCTTTTTACGTTTCTTCCAAAACCACGGGCTGCTGGATATCACCCATCGCCCGCAGTGGTACGTCGTCCCGGGGGGCTCGCGGGAGTATATCCGCGCCATGCTGGAAAAACGGGGTGACCGTCTGACGCTGCACCTGAACGCGCCGGTGCAGCGCGTGAGCCGCCATGAGCGCGGGGTCACTCTCCAGCTCGAAAACGGTAGCCATACCTTCGACCAGGTGATATTTGCCTGCCACTCTGCCCAGGCGCTGGCCATGCTTGACGACCCGACGCAGGCGGAGCGCGAGGTGCTGGGCGATATCGGCTGGCAGCGCAACGAGGTGGTATTACACAGCGACCCGCGCTGGCTGCCGGTGCGCAAGCGCGCGTGGGCCAGCTGGAACTACCGTCTCAGCGAGCAGGAGCAGGCCAGCGCCTGCGTCACCTACAACATGAACATCCTGCAGGGGCTGCCTGCGGACAGCCCGCTGTTCTGCGTCACCCTCAACCCGGAAAGGCCGGTGGACGAACGTTTCGTCTGGCAGCGTTTTGTGTATGAACATCCGCTGTTTAACCCGCAAAGCTGGCGGGCGCAGGCGCGCCGCGCAGAGATCAACGGTCAGCGGCGAAGCTGGTTCTGCGGGGCTTACTGGTACAACGGTTTTCATGAAGACGGTGTGCGCAGCGCGCTGGACGTGGTCAATGCGATAGCGGCCGGAGAGGGGAACTGAGATGAACAGCTGCCTTTATCACGGCGTGTTACGCCACCGCCGCCTTCAGCCGAAAACACATGAATTTCGCTACACCGTCTTTATGGCCTGGCTGGATCTGGATGAACTGCCGCTGCTGGCGTCCGTTGGCGTGCGGCGCAATCGCTTTGCCGCCGCCTCGTTCCATGACGCCGACTATCCGCTCGGCACGCCGCTTAAAGAGAACGTGCAGAGCAGGCTGGAGAGCCTGACCGGAGAACGTCCTGACGGGCGGGTTATGCTCCTGACCCAGCTGCGTTACTTCGGGTTTCATTTTAATCCGGTCAACTTTTACTACTGCTATGACGGCAAGGGGACGCTGCGCTGGGTACTGGTGGAGGTCCGTAATACGCCGTGGAATGAACGCCATTACTATGCCGTCAACGGACAGGATGCGCAGCCTACGGAAAAGGCGTTTCACGTCTCCCCGTTCAACCCGATGGACATGATCTACCACTGGCGCTTCAACACCCCGGACAACACGCTGCATATGCACATTGAAAATCATCAGGATACAAAGGTGTTTGACGCCACCCTGGTGCTGCGTCGGGAGCCGCTGACCCGCACGACGCTGCGCGCACTGCTGCTGCGCATCCCGCTCATGACCCTGAAAACCGTATTCGCCATTTACTGGCAGGCGCTGAGGCTGTGGCTCAAGCGCGTGCCGCTGTATAACCATCCCGTCAGCAGGAGTGAACGCTCATGACCGATCCCGTCTTTGCGCTTGAACCCGATATCCCGCGCAACGTCCGCATCGCGCGCTGGCTGCTTTTCAGGCTGTTAAGCGGCATCCGCGGCGGCTCACTCACCCTGCGTGAAGGGGCGCAGAGCTTCCATTTCGGCGAAACATCCTCCACGCTGCATGCCGACGTGCAGATCCTGACGCCCGGCGTCTACTGGCGTGTCTTAACGGGCGGCAGCCTTGCCGCGGCAGAAGCCTGGATGGACGGCGAATGGGAAACCGCGCAGCTTACGCCTCTTCTGCAAATCCTGGCTCTCAACGGCGAGGTTCTTGGCCGTCTGGAGAAAGGCTTTCGTCTGCTCGGCAGGCCGCTTGAGCGGCTACGCCACTGGACGCGGCGTAACTCCCGTGCCCAGGCGCGGGAAAATATTGCCGCCCATTACGATCTGGGCAACACCTTTTACAGCCATTTTCTGGATAAGGAGCTGCTTTATTCCAGCGCGCTGTTTACCGCGGATGAGCAGGATCTTACCGCGGCACAGCAGGCCAAAATGGCGCGCCTGTGTGAACAGCTGGCGCTGAGTCCGGGGGATCACCTGCTGGAAATTGGCACCGGCTGGGGGGCGATGGCGGAATACGCCGCCCGGCATTATGGCTGTCGGGTGACCACCACCACGCTTTCGCAGGAGCAATACGTCTGGGCAACCGAGCGGATTGCCCGTGCGGGGCTCCAGGACCGGGTCGAGGTGCTGCTCTGCGACTATCGCGACCTGACCGGGGAGTATGACAAGCTGGTCTCAATAGAGATGATTGAGGCCGTCGGGCAGCGCTATCTGCCCACGTTCTTCCGCACCTGTCAGGCGCGGCTGCGGCCGGGAGGACGGATGGCGATTCAGGCCATCACCATTCAGGATCAGCGCTATCGCGACTACAGCAAAAGCGTCGATTTTATCCAGCGCTACATTTTCCCCGGCGGCTTCCTGCCGAGCATTACTGCGATGAATGAGCTGATGACGCGCCACACCGACTTCGTGGTGCGCAACCTCTTCGACATGGGGCCTGACTACGCCCGCACGCTGGCCCACTGGCGGCAGCGTTTTGTCCATGCCTGGCAGGAGATTGAAAAGCTCGGCTTTGATGACCGGTTCCGCCGGATGTGGCTGTATTACTTTGGCTACTGCGAAGCCGGGTTTAACGCCCGCACCATCAGCGTGGTGCAGCTCACCGCCGAGCGCGTATGAGACGTTACCTTCAGGTTTTCCTGCTGGCCGTCGCGTTCGATCTTTACTGGGCGCTGGTGGTGCTCTTTCGCGAACAGGGCCTGATTCTGTGGCTCGCGCTGGCGATCCTGGCGTGTCTGCTATTGCCGTCGGTATACCGTCCTTACGCCATTGGGCTGGCGGCGGCGGGCAGTTTGCTGGACGCGCTCTGGGCACTGACCGGGCTCATTGACTTCGCGGGCGAGTCGCTGATGCCGCTATGGATGGTGGCATTGTGGCTGATGTTCGCCACCGTCTGGACGCAGCTGACGCGCACCACCACGTTGCCCGGCTGGCTGCTGACGCTGCTTGCCGCCGTGGGGGGGCCGGTGGCCTATCTGTTCGGCGAGCGGCTGGGCGCCATCACGTTTCTGGAGCCGACCGTTATCGTCGTCGGCTGGATGGTGCCGGGGTGGCTGGTGTTGATGCTGTTTTACCACCTGCTGATGGGGAGACAAAAATGAGAACTGCGGTACTGCTGCTTTGGCTCACGCTCGTCGCGCCCGCGGCCCTGGCGGCTGACTGGCTGGCCTGGCGTAAGGTAGGCGACGCCACGCTCACCTGGGGACCTTTGACCGTCTATACCTCCCAGTTGCGCACCCCGGACGGGCGTTACGGTCGGGAGAACCAGGATCAGGCTCTGATTATTACCTATGCGCGCGATATCGATCGCGATGAGCTGGTTGAAGCGACCCGCGACCAGTGGCAGGCGCAGGAGATCCTGCAACGGGAACCCCGAAGCGAAGCCTGGTTACAGATGCTGCGCTCTCTGTGGCCGGATGTCCGGCCGGGCGCACAGCTGGCGTTTGTGCTCGACGACGGGCAGGGGCAGTTCTGGTATCGCGCGTCAGCAGCGCAAAAAGCCTTTATTCCACTCGGACCACGTCAGTCAGAAGCCTTCAGCACCCGCTTTCTGGCCATCTGGCTGGGTCCCCGCACGCAATACCCTGAGCTGCGTCAGCAGTTAATCGGAGGCCAAAAATGAAACGTATCCTGACCCTGGCGCTGGCATTGACGATGCTGCTGGCAGGCTGTAGTACCGAGGTGGCCGAGTATCGCCAGCAGCAGCCGCGGCTGGATATCTTCCAGTACTTTCAGGGCAAAACCGAAGCGTGGGGGATGGTGCAGGATCGCAGCGGTAAACAGATCCGCCGCTTTCACGTGGAGATTGCCGGGGATGTTATCGGCGATACGCTGACCCTCAATGAACACTTTGTTTATGACGACGGTGAGAAGCAGCAGCGGGTATGGCATATCCGGCGCGTGGGGAACGATCGTTACGAGGGCACGGCGGGGGACATTGATGGTGTCGCCACGGGGCAGGCAGCGGGCAACGCCTTTAACTGGCATTACAGCATGAATGTAAAAGCCAAGGGGAGCACCTGGCAACTGACGTTTGACGACTGGATGTACCTGCAGGACGAGACCCATCTGTTTAATAAAACGGAGATGAAGAAATTTGGCGTCACCGTCGCCACGGTGACGCTGTTCTTTACCCGTAAGACATGAGTCTAGTCGCGGGCGCGGTGGGTTTTACTGCCCGAGTAAATGAACCAGAGCGCAATACCCAGGCAAACTACCGCCCCGAGACGACTTGTTGAAAACGGAATGGCGGGATTACCCAGCCAGCCAAAGTGATCAATCAGCATGCTCATCGCGAGCTGGCCGAAGATCACCGCCACCGTGGCGACGGCGGTGCCGATCCGCTGCACGGCCAGCACCATTATCACGATATAGGGCACGCCGAACATCGCGCCGAGGAGCTGCCATTTTGGCACGTCCAGCAGCGTAATGGCCTGCTTAGGCTCAACGAAGAAAATCAGCAGGGCGGTCACCAGCGCGCCGACGGAAAAGGTCAGAAACGCACTTTTAAATACGCCCACGCTGCTGCCGAGCTGTCCGTTGATTGCAGCCTGGATGCTCAGCGTCGCGCCGCCGCAGACGGCCAGAAGGATCATAATCAGTGTCATACGTTACCCCTGTGCGACCAGAACCAGTGCCGCAATGATGAAACCCAGCGCGATAATGCGTTTCGCGTTTATTCTCCTGTGCGGTGTCCCCAGCAGACCATAGTGGTCAATGATCAGGCTTTTAAAGACCTGACCGGCCAGAATGCCGATCATGGTCATGGCGATGCCGATGGCGGGTGTCGCAACGGTCAGAATGACCACATACACAGGGCCAAGCACGCCGCCGAGCAACTGCCAGCCGGGCTGAGCAAAAAACGACGGGCTATTGCGAGGGCTAAAAAACAACATCAACAGAAACGTTAGCGCGGCACCGACGCCAAAAATGCTGAACGTCGCCCATAAATCCCCAACTTCACTGCCCAGCGGACCGAGCAACCCCGCCTCAACGGACAGGCCCATCCCGCCGGCAATCACCAGTAAAATCAAAACAAACTGCATATCTTTCCTCCGTTTCAGGGGAAGAAGATTACGTCGCAAGCTTAGTGAGAAAAATGCCATAATGCAGTAAACACCTTTGCAAGGTATGCATTAATGGTCGACGCCAGTAACATCAACATCCGCGCGCTGCTGATCTTTATTGACGTGTATGAAGCGCAGAATTTCTCCGTCGTCGCGCGGCGCCACGGGATCTCGGCCTCGCAGATATCCCGCGTGATCCACCAGCTTGAAGATGCGCTGGGGCAGCAGCTTTTCTATCGCAATACGCGGGCCGTTATCCCCACGGAAAGCGGCCATCTTTTTATTCGCTATGCCCGCTCGATGGCGGAAAACCTGGAAGAGGCGCGACGGGAGCTGGACGCCCGCGCGGTGGAGCCGTCTGGCGTAATACGTATTAACGGACCGGTATTTTTCGGCCAGAAGCACATTGCACCGGGGCTTCCCGGTCTGGCGGAACGCTACCCCCGACTCAGCGTAGAGCTGACGCTGACCGATGATTTTATCGACCCGCACCGGGATGCTGCCGACGTGATCTTCCGCATTGGCGTGCTGACCGACTCCTCTTTTCGCGCCCGGGTGTTCGGTCAGCAGGTGTATCACCTGGCCGCATCGCCAGAATACCTGCGTAAACACGGTGCGCCGGACGGTCCCGACGAACTGACCCGGCATCACTGTCTTGTTTATCGCGGATCGTCGGGGCCTAACCGCTGGCTGTTTCGCAGGCCGGGCGAGGCGTGGATGCACTATCCCGTTACGCCACTGATGACCTCAAATAATGCGGAAGCGTTACTGGCGGCGGCGCTGGGCGGAATGGGGATTGTGTTGTTTCCGGACTGGCTGCTGAGCGAGCCCCTCCAGCGCGGCGAGCTGATCCCGCTTCTGCCCGCGCTGGAGTGCGCCATTAATACGGAACAACAGGCTATCGCGGCGATTTATCCTGATGCCCGACATCCGCCCCTGAACGTCAGGGCGGTGATTGATTATTACGTCGAGCGTTTTGGTTCGCCGCCGTACTGGCAAGCGTAAGGGGATTACGCGCCGAGCTCCTGGCGGATAATCTCTGCGCCGGCGCTGAGCGCTTTCAGCTTGCCGTTAGCAACCTGGCGGGAGAGAGGGGCCATGCCGCAGTTGGTGGAAGGGTAAAGCTTGTCGGCATCAACGAACTGCAGCGCTTTACGCAGCGTATCGGCCACTTCCTCCGGCGTTTCAACCGTGTTGGTTGCCACATCAATCGCGCCCACCATCACTTTTTTACCGCGGATCAGCTCCAGCAGATCCATCGGCACGCGAGAGTTGTGGCACTCCAGGGAGATGATGTCGATGTTAGAGGTCTGCAGCTTCGGGAAGGCCTCTTCGTACTGTCGCCATTCTGAACCCAGCGTCTTTTTCCAGTCGGTATTGGCTTTGATGCCGTAGCCGTAGCAGATGTGTACTGCGGTTTCGCATTTCAGCCCTTCGATGGCGCGTTCCAGCGCGGCGATGCCCCAGTCGTTGACCTCGTCAAAGAAGACGTTAAACGCCGGTTCGTCAAACTGGATGATATCGACGCCTGCGGCCTCTAACTCTCTCGCCTCCTGGTTGAGGATTTTGGCAAATTCCCAGGCCAGCTTTTCGCGGCTTTTGTAGTGCGCGTCGTAAAGGGTGTCGATCATGGTCATCGGCCCCGGCAGGGCCCATTTGATGGGCTTATCCGTGAGCTGGCGTAAGTATTTGGCATCGTCCACGAAGACCGGTTTCTGCCTGGCGACGGCAGAGACTACGGTCGGCACGCTGGCGTCATAGCGGTTACGAATGCGCACCGTCTGGCGGTTCTCAAAATCAACGCCGCTCAGGTGTTCAATAAAGGTGGTGACGAAGTGCTGGCGGGTCTGTTCCCCGTCGCTGACGATATCAATTCCCGCGCGGATCTGCTCATCCAGCGATAAGCGCAGCGCATCCTGTTTACCCGCCAGTAATTCCTGATCCTGTAATTTCCACGGTGACCAGAGCGTTTCAGGTTGCGCAAGCCAGGTCGGCTTAGGCAGGCTGCCAGCGGTGGACGTCGGGAGCAATGTTTTCATAATAAAAGACCTTTTTGGATGAATTAAAGCGTGTAGTTATCAGACCACTGCTCAAGAATATGTTTGTAAGGCTTAATAAAGTATTCTTCGGTAAACCGACCCTGTTCAATGGCCAGGCGGCTTCGCTCTTCACGGTCATACACAATTTTGGTTAATGAGTGATCCTGCTGGTTCAGATCCGGTCGATAGCACAGGCCCGCCGCCGAGTTGGCGTTATAGATCTCCGGGCGATAAATTTTCTGGAATGTTTCCATCGTGCTGATGGTGGCGATCAGTTCCAGATCGGTGTAATCATTCAGCAAATCTCCGGTAAAGAAGAATGCGAAAGGCGCCACGCTATTTTCCGGCATGAAATAGCGCACGCTCAGACCCATCTTCCCGAAGTACTGTTCCGTTAAGGATTCGCCCTCCGGCAGATACTCAATGCCCAGAATGGGGTGCTGGTTGCCCGTGCGGCGATAAGTATCCTTGCTGGAGACGCTCAGGCAGATCACCGGTGCTTTTCTGAAGTTCTCTTTGTATTCAGGTGAATTCACAAAGTGGCGGAAAATATTGCCGTGCAGTTCGCCAAACTTTGCCGGAATAGTGAAGTGTTGCTGGTTCTTGTTGTGTTCCAGCAACAGGACGCTGAAATCATAATCCCGCACGTAAGACGAGAAGTTATTGCCGACAATCCCTGGAATACGCAGGTTGAGTTTTTTGTCGATAATATACGTTTGCAATATCTCAATGGCCGGGAACGGTTTTTCCGCGCCGATATTCAGGTCGACAGAGATGATTTCCAGTTCAACCGCGTAGCGATCGGCGTTGGGGTTATCCCAGCGCGCCAGGGCGTTGAAGCGGTTGTTGATCATCACCAGCGTATTGCGCAGATTTTCCTGACGCTTTTCCCCGCGCGCCAGGTTGGCAAAGTTGGTGGTGGTACGCGTGTTTTCTGACGGGTTGTAATTCTCATCGAAGCAACTGCGCTTAAGGGTATATGTGAAAGCTTTGCTCATGTGGTTATGCATCCTAAGTTCATGTTGCCAAGAAGTTACCGATGCATAATTTATGCCTGAGCCCGCGGCACAGGGGAAGTGACTTAATTTCAACGCAACATGAGGGAAGTTCATGATGCTGATCACATATTCTGATCGTGTCAGGTCATCATGATTTTTTTAGCGAAACAGATGGCTTCTTGCCTGCCGATGTAGGGGCCATAGTTGTCGATCGCACGGTAGCCATTGCGCTCATAGAAGTTCACAGCACGCCTGTTCACTTTCCGGGTTTCAAGCCAGATTTCACCGTAGCCTAAACGTTGCGCAGAGGCTTCAAGGAAAGCCAGTAAAGCCTGACCAATTCCGGGTTCGCTTCTGTCTGAATACATGCGCTTTAGCTCGGCAACCTGTTCGGTAAGCGGGCGCAATGCCGCACATCCTACGGCATCACCTGTTGCATTTCTGGCGATAACCCACACAGCGCGTTCACCCTTCATTGAGTCAACTGCAAAATGACGCGTACCGCTATCCCCGGTGATCGTTGCCAGTTCTGATGACAAATTTTCAATCAAAAGCAGGGATTCACAGGCATGCAGGTCTGCGGTGTTAATCGTTATCATGGGATGGTTCCATTGCGGATTGTTTACAGCCGTTAAATTATCAGACAGTTAGGGTGACTTGTCCTATGTTTTACTTATGTTTCGGCACGCGCGTAATGACGTTATAATCCCCAAAATTTCCAACCGGTTTAGAAACAATCATGACAAAACTCACCTTACAAGAGCAGATGCTGAAAGCAGGCCTGGTCAGCAGCAAGAAAGCGGCAAAAGTTCAGCGCACGGCCAAGAAATCACGCGTTCAGGCGCGTGAGGCCCGGGAAGCGGTCGAAGAGAATAAGAAAGCGCAGATCGAGCGTGACAAGCTGCTGAGCGAGCAGCAGAAGCAGGCCGTGCTGGCGAAAGAGTTCAAAGCGCAGGTGAAGCAACTGATTGAGATGAACCGTATCACCGTGGCGAAAGGCAATATCACCTTTAACTTTACCGACGGTAATGTGATCAAAAAGCTCGAAGTTGATAAGCAGACGCAGACTCTACTGATCAACGGCCGTCTGGCGATTGCCCGGCTGGTCATCAACGCCAGCGGCGACTGTGAATACGCGATTATTCCGGCGGTGGTGGCCGATAAAATTGCCCAGCGCGATGCCGACAGCATCGTGTTAAACAGCGCGCTCAGTCAGGACGAGCAGGACGAAGACGATCCGTACGCGGACTTCAAAATCCCGGACGATTTGATGTGGTAAATCACCGTCAGAACGGGGCGGCGTGACGGGCGTTAACCGGCTCACCGCTCACGGGATGAATAAAATTCAGAACGCTTGCATGCAGCATTAGCCGCGGTACCGTTTCGGTGCCCGGCACGTCAAGCCCGCCATACAGATCGCACCCCAGAATTGGGTGCCCCAGTTGCTGGCAGTGAATACGCAACTGATGGGTGCGCCCGGTCTCCGGGGTCAGCGTTACCCGCGTTAACGGTACGCCCGTCTCCTGATAAAAACGTTCTACTACCCGGTAGCGGGAGCGGGCCGGTTTTCCGGTTGTAGCGCAGATCGACATTAACGGGAACAGCGCCGGGTCTTTGGCAATGGGCGCGTCTATGACTCCCTCATCGTTTTCCAGATGTCCGCAAAGCAGGGCGCTGTAACCTTTCTCCACGCTGCGCTGGCTAAACTGCTGGCAGAGCGCAGCGTTAATGGACTTATTGCGCGCAACCACCATCAGCCCGGACGTGCCGAAATCCAGACGATGCACCAGCGTGCAGCCGGGGAAGGTCTGAACCAGACGATAGTGTACAGAATCGCGGTTTTGCGGATTTTTGCCCGAGAGGCTGAGCAGACCGGAAGGCTTATTGATCAGCAGCAGATGTTTATCCTGCCAGAGGATCGCAATGTCGTCGTGACACGGTGGGGCAATAAAAGAATCAATAATCGCAGACATCAGGCCGCCGGGCTGGAGAGTGGGAGCGGATGATAACGAAATGCGGGGGAAAAGAAAAACCCTCCCACCGGGCGGTGAGAGGGGGAAATCTTAAGCGGCAACCAGGCTGTCGATTGCGGCTTTCGCGTCGGTCTGCGCTTTGGTCGCCACTTCAGGACCGTAAGCGATACCTTCAGCGAACACGAAGTTCACGTCAGTGATGCCGATGAAGCCCAGGAACAGGCTCATGTACGGCGCTACCAGGTCGGTTGGGGTATCTTTGTGGATACCGCCACGGCTGGTCAGCACGATAGCGCGTTTACCTTTCACCAGACCTTCCGGGCCATTCTCGGTGTAACGGAAGGTTACGCCAGCGCGGGCCACCAGGTCGAAGTAGTTCTTCAGCTGGGTCGGGATGTTGAAGTTGTACATTGGGGCGTTGATCACGATAACGTCGTGCGCCTGCAGCTCAGCAATCAGCTCGTCTGACAGGGCCAGGGCTTCCTGCTGACGCGGGCTCAGCGGTGCGTCGCTTGGGCGCAGTGCGCCAACCAGCTCGCCATCCAGCACAGGAATCGGGTTTGCTGCCAGGTCACGCACGGTGATTTCGTCAGCGGAATGCTGTTCACGCCACTGTTCAACGAAGTAATCAGACAGCTGACCAGACTGAGAGTACCCTGCCAGAATACTGGATTTCAAAACTAATACTTTGCTCATGGGTGATTCCTGTTGTTGCATTTGATTGAAGGGGGTTGCCCCGTTGCTTGTTGACACTCTATTCACAATCCTGCCACAGAGATAGCGCAATATATCGAAGTCTATGTTCGAATTTTTTGAATAAGGCGCGAAAGGCGTCAATGTGGTACTCTAAAGCAATCATTAAAAAGAGAGTTTATCAGGGCGTGTACTGCCCTTTAACGCTATGACAGAACAACAAAAATTCACCTTCCCGATGCTCCTGCAACAACTCGATTCTCTGACGCTGCGCGACAAACAGCGCTTCGCCAGGCGTCTGCACGGCGTGAAGAAGGTTAAAAATCCTGATGCACAACAGGCCATTTACCAGGAGATGGCGAAAGAGATTGAACAGGCAGCAGGGAAAGTTGTGCTGCGCGAAGCCGCGCGTCCGGCGATTACCTACCCGGAAAACCTGCCCGTCAGCCAGAAAAAACAGGACATTCTTGAGGCCGTGCGCGACCATCAGGTGGTGATTGTCGCAGGCGAAACCGGTTCGGGAAAAACCACCCAGCTGCCGAAAATCTGTATGGAGCTTGGCCGCGGGATCAAAGGCCTGATTGGCCACACCCAGCCGCGTCGTCTGGCGGCGCGTACCGTCGCGAACCGTATTGCAGAAGAGCTGCAGACGGAGCCGGGCGGCTGCATCGGCTACAAGGTGCGCTTCAGCGATCATGTCAGCGATAACACCATGGTCAAGCTGATGACCGACGGTATTCTGCTGGCGGAAATTCAGCAGGATCGCCTGCTGATGCAGTACGACACCATCATTATCGATGAAGCGCACGAGCGCAGCCTGAACATCGACTTCCTGCTCGGTTATCTGAAAGAGCTGCTGCCGCGTCGCCCGGACCTGAAAGTTATCATTACTTCCGCGACCATTGACCCGGAACGCTTCTCGAAGCACTTCAACAATGCACCGATTATCGAGGTGTCAGGACGCACTTATCCCGTGGAAGTGCGCTATCGCCCGATCGTCGAAGAGGCGGATGATACCGAGCGCGACCAGCTGCAGGCTATTTTTGATGCCGTTGACGAGCTGGGCAACGAAAGCGCGGGGGATATCCTGATCTTCATGAGCGGTGAGCGCGAAATCCGCGATACCGCCGACGCCCTCAGCAAGCGCGACTTGCGCCACACGGAGATCCTGCCGCTATACGCGCGTCTGTCGAACAGCGAGCAGAATCGCGTCTTCCAGCCGCACAGCGGACGCCGCATCGTCCTGGCAACCAACGTGGCGGAAACCTCGCTCACCGTGCCGGGGATTAAATACGTTATCGATCCGGGTACGGCGCGCATCAGCCGCTACAGCTACCGCACCAAAGTCCAGCGCCTGCCGATTGAGCCCGTCTCCCAGGCCTCCGCCAATCAGCGTAAAGGCCGCTGCGGGCGTGTGTCGGAAGGGATCTGTATTCGCCTCTATTCCGAAGACGATTTCCTGTCGCGCCCGGAGTTTACCGACCCGGAAATTCTGCGCACCAACCTGGCGTCCGTTATCCTGCAGATGACTGCCCTGGGGCTGGGCGATATCGCGGCGTTTCCGTTCGTCGAAGCGCCGGACAAACGCAACATTCAGGACGGCGTACGTCTGCTGGAAGAGCTCGGGGCGATCACCACCGACGAGCAGGCGACGGTCTACAAGCTGACGCCGCTGGGCCGCCAGCTCAGCCAGTTGCCGGTCGACCCGCGCCTGGCGCGTATGGTGCTGGAAGCGCAGAAACACGGCTGCGTGCGCGAGGCGATGATCATTACCTCGGCGCTCTCCATTCAGGATCCGCGCGAGCGTCCGATGGACAAACAGCAGGCCTCTGACGAAAAACACCGCCGCTTCCACGATAAAGAGTCCGATTTCCTCGCCTTCGTGAACCTGTGGAACTACCTCGGCGAGCAGCAGAAAGCGCTCTCCTCGAACCAGTTCCGTCGCCAGTGTCGCGTGGATTTCCTCAACTACCTGCGCGTGCGCGAGTGGCAGGATATCTACACCCAGCTTCGCCAGGTGGTGAAAGAGCTGGGGATCCCGGTCAACAGCGAACCGGCGGCGTACCGCGAAATCCATATCGCGCTGCTGACCGGCCTGCTGTCCCACATTGGGATGAAAGACGCCGAGAAGCAGGAGTATACCGGCGCGCGTAACGCCCGTTTCGCCATCTTCCCGGGTTCCGGCCTGTTCAAGAAGCCGCCGAAGTGGACCATGGTCGCGGAGCTGGTGGAAACCAGCCGCCTGTGGGGACGCATTGCCGCGCGTATCGATCCAGAATGGGTTGAGCCGGTGGCGCAGCACCTGCTGAAGCGTTCGTACAGCGAGCCGCACTGGGAGCGCGCGCAGGGGGCGGTGATGGCGACCGAGAAAGTGACCGTTTATGGTCTGCCGGTGGTGGCCGCGCGTAAGGTCAACTACAGCCAGATCGATCCGGCGCTGTGCCGCGAGCTGTTTATCCGCCATGCGCTGGTGGAGGGCGACTGGCAGACGCGCCACGCGTTCTTCCGTGAAAACCTCAAGCTGCGCGCCGAAGTAGAAGAGCTGGAGCATAAATCCCGCCGCCGCGACATTCTGGTGGATGATGAAGCGCTGTTCGAGTTTTACGACCAGCGCATCAGCCACGACGTCATCTCCGCCCGCCACTTCGACAGCTGGTGGAAGAAGGCCAGCAAAGAGACGCCGGACCTGCTCAACTTCGAAAAGAGCATGCTGATTAAAGAGGGGGCGGAGTCGGTCAGCAAACTCGACTACCCGAACTTCTGGCACCAGGGCAACCTCAAGCTGCGTCTTACCTATCAGTTTGAGCCGGGGGCAGACGCGGACGGCGTGACCGTCCACATTCCGCTGCCGCTGTTAAACCAGGTGGATGAGAGCGGGTTTGAATGGCAGATCCCTGGACTGCGTCGCGAGCTGGTGATTGCGCTGATCAAATCCCTGCCGAAACCGGTGCGCCGCAATTTTGTGCCTGCGCCAAACTACGCGGAAGCATTTTTAGGCCGCGTTACGCCGCTGGAGCTGCCGCTGCTGGATGCGCTGGAGCGTGAGTTCCGCCGCATGACCGGAACCACCATTGACCGCGAAGACTGGAACTGGGATCAGGTGCCCGATCACCTGAAAATCAGCTTCCGCGTGGTGGACGACAAAAACAAAAAGCTGCTGGAAGGGCGTTCGCTCGGCGAACTGAAAGAGGCGCTGAAAGGCAAAGTTCAGGAGACGCTCTCTGCGGTGGCGGATGACGGCATTGAGCAGAGCGGGCTGCATATCTGGAGCTTTGGTCAGCTTCCGGAAAGCTACGAGCAGAAGCGCGGTAACTACAAAGTGAAGGCCTGGCCGGCGCTGGTGGACGAGCGCGACAGCGTGGCGATCAAGCTTTTTGATAACCCGCAGGAACAGCAGCAGATGATGTGGCGCGGGCTGCGTCGCCTGCTTCTGCTGAACATCCCGTCGCCGATCAAGTATCTGCACGAGAAGCTGCCGAACAAAGCCAAGCTGGGGCTGTACTTTAACCCGTACGGTAAAGTGCTGGATCTGATTGACGACTGCATCTCCTGCGGCGTGGACAAACTTATCCACGAGGCGGGCGGCCCGGTCTGGACAGAAGAGGGCTTTGCCCAGCTTCATGAAAAGGTGCGTGCGGAGCTGAACGACACCGTGGTGGACATCGCGAAGCAGGTGGAGCAGATCCTCACCACCGTGTTCAATATCAACAAGCGCCTGAAAGGGCGCGTGGATATGACCATGGCGCTGGGGCTGTCGGACGTGAAGGCGCAGATGGCGGGGCTGGTGTATCGCGGATTTGTTACCGGCAACGGCTTCAACCGTCTCGGCGATACGCTGCGTTATCTGCAGGCGATTGAAAAACGTCTGGAGAAAATGGCCATCGACCCGCATCGCGACCGCGCCCAGATGCTGAAAGTGGAGAGCGTCCAGCAGGCGTGGCAGCAGTGGCTGAACAAGCTGCCGCCTGCGCGCCGCGACGATGAAGACGTTCAGGGGATCCGCTGGATGATTGAGGAGCTGCGCGTCAGCTTCTTTGCCCAGCAGCTAGGTACGCCGTATCCGATTTCGGATAAGCGTATTCTGCAGGCGATGGAGCAGATCTCCGGTTAAACCGGTTTCTCCCTCTCCCTGTGGGAGAGGGCTGGGGTGAGGGCATCAGGCCTCACCCGTTCACAATCGCCAGCGTAAACCCATCCCACCCCTTAACTCCCACCGTTTGCAGCGCGGTGGCGGTTAAGCGCGGGTTATCTCCAGTCATCTCGATAAACCGACGCACGCCCTGCACCCGCGCGTCGTCGCTTTGCCCGTTAATCACTTCGCCCTCGCGCACCACGTTATCGCCGATGATCAACGTACCCGGACGGGAGTAGTGCAGCGCCCATTCAAGATAGCCGGGATTGTTTGGCTTATCGGCATCAATAAAGATCAGGTCGAACGGCGGAATGTCACCGAACTTTTCAAGAGAGTTCAGGGCCGGGCCTTCAATCAATTCAATGCGTTCGTTCAGCCCCGCGAGGTTGATATTCTGGCGCGCAACGTCGGCATGCGTAGGATCGGCCTCAAGCGTAATCAGCTTTCCGTCCGGCGGCAGCGCGCGTGCCATCCAGATAGAGCTGTAAGCCCCCAGTGTACCGATCTCCAGAACACGCCGCGCCTGCGTCATGCGCACGAACAGCGCCAGCAGTTGACCCTGATTGGCCGCTACATCATGTTCGGGGAGTCCGGCGCGTTTGTTATTTTCCAGGACCTGATTAAGGATGTCATCTTCAGGAATAAGCGACGAAATCATGAAATTATCGACTGCAGACCACTGTTGTTGCATACATTGACTCCTTGCGGGTAATCGCCGGGTGACGGCTGCGCCTTACCCGGCCTACGGGACGAAATCCAGGCCCGGTAAGCGCAGTGCCACCGGGCAGGTCTTCAGGCACTGACCCAGCCGCCGCCCAGCGCACTGTACAAATCAATCTGCGCCAGCAGCAGATTATTTTTCACCTGCACGACGCTGGTCTGCACCGAGAACAGCGTGCGCTGCGCGTCCAGCACGTCGAGATAGGATGAATAGCCGTTGCGATAGCGGTTCTGCGCAATGCGCAGGGTCTCCCGGGCGACATCCTGCTGGGCAAGCAGTTCCGTCAGCTGTTCCTGATAGCGCGTAATGGCATCAAGGCTGTTGTTCACTTCGGCAAACGCGTTTCGCACGGTTTTCTCATAGGCGTACAACGCCTGGTTACGCTGGGACTGTGAAATATCCACCTGCGCATTCAGCGCCTGGCGGTTCAGGAGCGGCGCGAGAATGCTTCCCCCTGCGCTCCAGAGCTGCAGCGGGTTATCCAGCAGGCCGGAAAGCGTGCGATCCTGTATCGATCCGCTTGCGGTGAGATTGATCGACGGCAGCAGGCTGGCGCGCGACGCGGCAAGCGAGGCATCCGCTGCCACCAGCTGTCGTTCGGCCTGGACGATATCCGGGCGGCGGTTCAGCAGCGCAGAAGGCAGCTGTGACGGCAATTTCAGCGGTGTCAGCGCCGCAAAGCTTTCGCTGCGCGCCACGTCGCCCGGGTTACTTCCCAGCAGCAAGCTCAGGGCATTCTCCTGCTGTGCAATCTGATGCTGCAGCACCGGAACCTGCGCCCGGGTTGAACGGAGTTCGGAATCCGATTGCATCAGCTCCAGGCGCGAGCTGTAGCCCGTTTCAAACTGACGCTTCGCGAGGTTAAATGCCTCTTCGCGTGATTTCAGCGTGGACTCGGTTACCCGCAGCTGTTCGTCAAGGGCGAGCAGGGTGACATACCCGGATGCCACGGACGACGCGACGGTTAAATCCGCGGCGCCAGCGGCGGCTTTTTGCGCCTCCAGCGAGGCTTCGGCAGCACGAGACGTGCTGCGGTTGACGCCCCAGATATCCACGTCATAGCTCGCCGTCAGGCTCCCTCTGTACAGCGTGCCGTAAACCGGCAGCCCGGTCGCGGCGGACTGCGAACGGGCGCGTGTCCCGGTTATGCCGGCATCGAGCGAGGGAAACAGGCTGCCGTCGGCAGCATAGACCCGCGCCTGATACTCGTTTATCCGTTCGCGGGCGATCAGGACATCGCTGTTATGCCCAAGCGCCTGGTCCACATAGCGGTTCAGGTGGTTATCATGAAAATTGCGCCACCAGAGCTGCTCCGTCGGGCTGGCAGGGCCGGAGACAGTGCGCCATTGCGTGGGGATGTGCAGCGTCGGCTGAGCCGGTTTGACATCAACGGACTGGCATCCGGCCAGCATGACCGCCACCACCAGCGCGGCTATCGGGCGAAGGATCATTACTTCGCCTCCCGCGTATCAATGGTCACCTGTACCGACATGCCCGGACGCAGCAGCGCGGAATCTTCTGGCTTACCGAGCACCTCAATGCGCACCGGAATACGCTGGGCAATTTTGACAAAGTTCCCGGTGGCGTTATCCGGCGTGATGGCGCTGAATTCTACGCCGGTTGCCGGAGAGATACTCTCCACGCGACCCTGATAGGCTTTGTTATTGAGGGCATCGACGGTGAATTTCACCGGCTGGCCGACGCGCAGCTCCGCGAGCTGGGTCTCTTTAATATTGGCGATGACCCAGTGCTGCGGCGGCACCAGGGTGGTGAGGTGGGTCCCGGCAGTCACGTAGGCACCGAGACGCACGGCGATCTGACCAAGCTGGCCGTCGCGCGGGGCCACAATACGCGTGTTTTGCAGATCGATCTGCGCCAGCTCCAGCGCCGCTTTGGCATTTTCAACATCCGCTTCCAGCGCACCGCGGTTCACAATCACCGTCTGTAGATCCTGACGCGACATCTCAAGCGCGGCTTTCGCCTGGTCGATATCCGCGCTGCCCTGGGCGGCGCTGGCCAACGCCGCGTCGCGTTCACGAATGGAAAGCGAACCGTCAGCCGTCAGCTCTTTCACCCGCTTTAAATCCGCCTGGGTTTTCAGGCTCTGGGCGCGGGCATTTTTCAGCGCGGCGTCATTTTTGGCGATGACGGCCTCAGCGCTTTTACGCTGCTGCAGATTGTTATTCAGGGCGGCAATTTTCATCGCCAGCTGGGCCTCGGCCTGATGCACCCGCTGACGATAAATACGGTCATCAATCTGCAGCAGCAGGTCGCCTTTTTTGACCTGTACAAAGTCCTGAACGTGCACCTCAGTGATATAACCGTTCACCTGCGGGCTGATAAACGTCGTCTGGCCGCGCACGTAAGCGTTGTCGGTAAACTGGGCATGGCGGGTGAATGGCGGAAGCTGCCACGCGTAAAGGATCACCAGCACGCCGACGATACCGATGGCGGCGGCAGTGAAAACGGAAACAATGCGCACATTTTTGCGGGTGTTGGCCTGCTCTTTGGCGGCATCCTGCTGACTCATAAATTCTCCAGAAATATTTCAATTATTTGTTGCCGGTGGCGTTCTTAAGCGCCATACGGGCAGTGATGCGCAGGCGCAGCAAGCGCCATAAAATCCAGACCAGCGTGGCGGCAGCGATACTGGCGGTCAGAAGATAAGTATCGTTGTAGGCCAGAATATTCGCTTCCAGGCTGGTGACCGTTTGCAGCTGCGTTATCGCCTGGGTGCCCAGCAGCGCGCTGTCGCCAATCAGGCTTTTGTACATCTGGGTATAAAGCTGGATCCGCTCGTTGACCAGCGGGTTGAGCGTGGTGAGCTGGTCCGCCAGCAGGCTGGAGTGGTACTTCTCGCGCCAGGTCTGGAAGGTACCGAGAATAGCGGAGCCCAGCAGACCGCCGAGGTTCTGGCTCATGCCAAACATCACCGAGAAGCTGACCAGGTTGCGCGGGTCGGCGATCACGCCGCCGATGGCGGCCAGCATTGCCGGAGCCAGGAAGAAAGCGCTGCCAAAGCCCAACAGGAACTGACTCAGCATCAGCTGATCCGGTCGGGTCAAATTGTTAGACTGGCTGTCCAGCAGCGAGGCAACAATCATCAGCGCCAGCGAGGTGATTATCGGCCACGCCAGTTTCGTCGGCTTGATGGTGAGACAGCTGGTGACGATCCCGCAGACGATACCGGCGAAAATGGACCATGCCAGATGCGTCATCTGCTCGTTCTGTAAACCCACGTACTGCAGCCAGCCGATGACGCCGGTATTTTGCTCGGCCAGCACGATACGGATCAGCAGCATGATCAGCCCCAGACGAACGATGCTGCCGCTCGACAACCAGCGGGTGTTCAGCAGCGGGTTGCTGCGGTTATGTTCAAAGACGATGGCCGCCACAATGAGCACCAGCGATAGCGCCAGCGACCAGCCGATCCACGGCGCCTCGAACCACCAGTCAAGACGGCCTAAAGAGAGTACGGCGCAGAGCAGGGCCATTCCAGGGGCCATTAAAAAGAAGGTGATAAAGTCTTTTTTCTCAAAAACCTTTCGTCGGTCACCCGGCGGCAGTTTTAAGGCTATCACGCAGGCGAGGGAGATCAGCGCCAGCCCCAGTTCGAAGAAATAGAGCCCGCGCCACTCGTCCAGCTGCAGCAGCTCGGTCGAAAACAGGCGGGCGAGAGGGATGGCGAGTGACGATCCGGTGATGCCGATAGTCAGCGCTTTCAGGCGATGTTTCGCCGGCCAGGCCTGGATCTGGTAGTAAATCCCCAGCGAGCTGAGCGCGGCGGCCACCATACCGTGCGCGGCGCGGACCATCAGCGCCGAGCTGAGATCGTTAACAAAGAGGTGGAAAAAGGTGACCAGCACATACAGCACCAGAAAACCTTCCGTAAAGGCGCGTAAACCGTACTGCTGGCGGAATTTCACCAGCAGCAGGTTAATGGAAATGTTGGTCATCACATAGACCGCCGGTAACCAGGCGATTTCCGTAGACCAGGCGCCGAAGGTACCCTGCAGATTTTGCAGGTTGGCGGTGACCACCGCATTGCCCAGGGCACCCGTCAGGCAGACCAGCAGGCCAACGACGCCGTAGGCAACCCGTTTGGGCGTACTGTGGTTTGGCGTGGAGGGTGACCCCAGCAGTGCCGGTTTCTCGTGTGGCTGCCACTCGCGAGGAGCATAAGGGTCGCGTTCGGGCAGGCGCATAACGTTGTTTACCTTTGAAAAAATTGAAAAATTAACGGGCTCGCGATTCTACGTCTGCCTTAAATCATAATTCAAGTGAATATGATTTACGCATGTTAATCAAATGTTGAATAAGAAGTTTAAGGAAAAAGAGCGGCCTGACCAGACGAACTTTAGCCATGAAAGCCTGTTTTGCGGCGCTAAGTGCGGTACGCTAACCGCAGATGCTGTAAGGAGATGATGATGATACCGACTTTTTTCCCCTGCGTGCCCGCTGACACGCTAAGTGCCATTAACACCGTAGGACACTGGCTGGCACAGGATGACCTGCAGCCGGGGCAGCCCGTTGATTTGGTCATTCTGGCGGGTAATGCTGTCATTCCTGCCATTGATGCCGCCTGTCGCCTGGCGGCCGAGCAGGGTGTGCCTTTGATGATTAGCGGGGGAATAGGACATTCAACCGCCTTCCTCTATGCCGCTGTTGCCAGACACCCGCACTATCACATCGTCCCCACGGCAGGCCGTGCGGAGGCGGCCATTCTGGCCGATATCGCCCGTCAGTTCTGGCATATTCCGGCAGAGCGCATTTTTGTGGAAGAGCAGTCAACCAACTGTGGTGAGAACGCACGGTTTAGCCGGGCGTTGATGAAACATCTTCATCTTGCTCCTGAACGCGTGCTGGTGGTGCAGGACCCCACCATGCAGCGGCGCACAATGGCAACGTTTGCCCGTGTATGCCGGGATGAACCTGCCGCACCAGAATGGATAAGCCATCCCGGATTGACACCCGTGTTACGTAACAGCAACGATGGACTGGTCTTCAGCGGGAGAGGGGAAGGGCTGTGGCCGGTTGAACGCTATTTGTCACTGGTACTGGGTGAACTGCCGCGTCTGCGCGACGATGTTAACGGTTACGGACCGGCCGGGCGTGATTTTATCGCCCATGTGACGATACCCGCGCAGGTGGAAACCGCATGGCAAATCTTACGTAACGATGCGATTCTGACAGAGGCGCTCGCGAGCCGCGCCCTGCTGTAAATTACTGCCCGTTTGCATCACCTTTACTGCAAACGGGCAGGTTTCCGGTTACAGTGCAGCAAACTTGTCCAGCGTACGCACCAGCTGGGTGACAAAACCATATTCGTTGTCATACCAGGCGACCGTTTTCACCAGCTGCAGATCGCCAGCCTCACTGACCTCCGTCTGCGTGGCGTCAAATACCGAACCGTAATGCGAGCCGATCACATCCGACGACACAATCTCTTCATCGGTATAGCCAAAGGATTTGTTGCCCTGGGTCGCTTTTTTTAGCGCGGCGTTGATCTCCTCAATCGTCACTTTTTTCCCCAGAACAGCGACCAGCTCGGTTACCGAACCGGTTTTGACCGGCACGCGCTGGGCGTGGCCTTTGAGTTTACCGCTGAGGGCCGGGATCACCAGGCCAATGGCTTTCGCGGCCCCTGTCGTGTGCGGAATGATGTTCTCTGCCGCGGCGCGCGAGGCGCGCAGATCTTTCCCGCGCGGGCCATCCACCAGCGCCTGCGTACCGGTATAGGCGTGAATGGTGGTCATGGTACCGACTTTAATTTCAAAGGCATCGTGCAGGGCTTTTGCCAACGGGGCGAGGCAGTTGGTGGTGCAGGAGGCGACGGAGATAATGGTATCACTGGCGTCGAGGGTATCGTCGTTCACGTTAAAGACAATGGTTTTCATCTCGCCCGCAGGGGCGGAGATCAGCACCTTTTGGGCACCCGCATCCAGATGCGCCCGGGATTTCTCTTCAGAGGTATAAAAACCGGTGCATTCGACGACGATATCCACCCCGGCGGCTTTCCACGGGATATGTCGGGCCTCTTTTTCGGCGTACACCGCGATCGTTTTGCCATCCACAATCAGCGCGTCTTCGGTGAAATCCACACTCCACGGGAAACCGCCGTAGTTAGAGTCATGCCTGAGCAGATAGGCCAGCACTTTGGGCGAGGTAAGATCGTTGATGGCGACGACGGTGTTGCTGTCCTGGGTTTCAAGCAGGCGACGAAGGACGAGACGTCCGATGCGCCCGAATCCGTTAATGCCAATTTTACTCATGGTGTTCTCCTGTAAACGTGTCGGTGCGACAGTTTGAACTCATCCAGGCTTAGACCATGACGGGCAGGGCGGCAATTGAAGATGCTTCATGCGCGAGGAAGTATTTGAAAAACCATACAGTAAAGTTAATGAATTTTTAAGGAAAGGGGATTATGTTGGCGCGGTGACTGTTTTTTTTCAGGAAATCCCATGCGTACTAAATATACAAGCCTGCAGATTGCGATTCACTGGCTGGTGTTTCTGTTAATCATCGTCGCCTACTGCGCGATGGAGTTTAAAGGCTTCTTCCCGCGAACCGCACGCCCGGCGATCAATATGATCCACGTGTCCTGCGGTATCAGTATCCTGGTGCTGATGGTGACCCGTTTGCTGGTGCGTCTGAAATTCCGCGCGCCACCGATTCAACCGAAGCCAAAAGCGATGGTGACAGGCCTTTCCCATCTGGGGCATCTGGTGGTGTATCTGCTGTTTATCGCGCTGCCGCTGATTGGCATTGTGATGATGTACAACCGGGGGAGCGACTGGTTTGCTTTTGGCATGACGATGCCGCATGCGGCGGAGTCCAATTTTGACCTGGTGGATACGCTGAAAGAGTGGCACGAGACGCTGGCAAATCTGGGCTATTTTGTGATTGGCCTGCATGCCGCCGCAGCGCTGATGCATCACTACTTCTGGAAGGACAATACGCTTCTTCGCATGATGCCGAAAAAGCGTCAGTAGTCTTTAACGCTTGCCGGGTGGCGCTGCGCTTACCCGGCCTACATTTGCATCGTAGCCGCCACCCGGCTTGTTTTTAACCCAGCAGAGCACGCTCTTCAGCCGTTAACGCCAGCGGCTGCGTTGACCCCGTCTCCGACGATTTCACCGCCGCTTCCAGCACCGCCATCACCGCTAACGCCTCAACTGGATGCACCGGGTTGGCGATCTTCCCGAGCAGGGCATCGCGCACGTTGATGTAATACTGGCGCTGATCGCCTTTCGGTGTGGTAATGGTCTGCGGTGCGCCATCAGCCCCATAGAACACCATACTGTCACTGTCTTCCCCCCAGGCTTCACTGCCCGGAATGACGCCAGACAGCAGTTGCGCCTCCTGCTGGTCGATTCGGGCTTTCACCACGCTGCCTTTGTCCCCGTGGACGGCAAAGCGTGCTGTTCCGCCAGCCACCAGCATGCTGGCGTGCAGAATAACTTTATGCTCCGGGTAGTTCAGGACCACGTGCGCCCAGTCGTTAACTTCTGCGCCGTCGCGCAGCGTCGCAATATTCCCCTGCACCGTCTGCGGCAGGCCAAAGAGCTGCAGCGTCTGGTCGATCAGGTGCGGACCCAGGTCAAACCACAGACCGCTCCCGGGGACATTCTGCTCGCGCCAGCGCACGCGCACTTCCGGGCGGAAGCGGTCGATATGTGACTCCAGATGTTTAACCTTGCCGAGCGTGCCTTGCTCAATAATCTGCTTAATGCCGAGGAAATCGCTGTCCCAGCGGCGGTTGTGGAAGACGGAGAGCAGAAGCTGCTTTTCATCCGCCAGGGCGATCAGATCCCGGGCTTCCTGCATATCAAGCGTGAAGGGCTTATCCACGACCACATGTTTCCCTGAATTCAGGGCCAGGGTTGCCAGCGGGGCATGCGTGGCATTGGGGGAGGCGATCACCACCAGATCGACGTCCGGGTGCTGAATCGCCTCTTCCGGCGTGGCCACCACCAGCACGTCAGGCAGATCGCGTTTCACCTTCTCTTCATCCCTGGAAGAGACCACGGCCAGCCTGATGCCGTCCACAGACTGGATCAGCGGAGCATGGAACGTTTTACCGACGAATCCATACCCGATCAGCGCAATGTTGATTGTTTGAACTGTACTCATGACCTTCTCCACGTTATTACGCGCACACCGTTACCTGCAATGCGCCAGGGTCCCCAAGCTCAGGCCAGGGACGATCTAAAAAGAGTTGTTGAATGCCGGATAGCCCCGAAACCAGATACGGTTCACAGCGGTTGACTTTCAGATGGTCGGCGACAATCCAGTGGGCATGACTCGCGGCAAGCATCGCGCGTTTAACCTCGGCATCCGCTTCTTTGCCGGCACTCAGGCCGAGTTCGGCATGAATGGCGCACGCGCCGAGAATGGCAATATCTGCCCGATACCGGGACAGCAGCGACAACGTTGCACTTCCGGCGAACAGGCGTTGTTTTGGGTCCCATTTCCCGCCGAGCAGGATCAGTTCAATGTCTTCCCGCTCGCTAAAATTCTGGGCGATATCAAGCGACGTGGTAATGACGGTCAGCGGCCCCTGAAGGAAGGTGGCGACTGCCATCACCGTGCTTCCGGCATCCAGAAACAGGGTGGAACCCGGAGGAACCTGCTGTGCGACCTGTTTACCCAGGCGCTGTTTGGTTTCCGGCAGCAGCGTGTTGCGGCCCTGACGATTCATGGCGGAGAGATTCAGGGCGATGGCCCCGCCGTGGTTTTTCTGCGCCAGGCCCTGGTTTTCCAGGTCGGTCAAATCCCGACGGATGGTGTCGGCTGATACCTGCAGCTTCTCTGCCAGTTCGGTGATGCTGGCCTGGCCTTGCTCACTGAGGAGATCGAGGACGTAGCGTTGACGAGCGGTTTTGTGCATGGGCTGCAATCCTGCAAAATGTCGCAATAGTTTGCATAATACAGCATTTTGACGCAGAGGGAAGAACGATGTCGGGAGCAAACAGGAAAAACGGGAAGCGACAGGCAGAGGGCGAAAAAAAAGCCCCGAAGGGCCTTTGATTATTTGCGACCCAGCAACAGGCCGAGCACAATACCCACCGCTCCCGCGGCGATGAGGCCGGTGAGGGGGTTATTTCTGACAGCTTCAGTGACATCGGAGACGGCATCGCTGGCCTGTGCGGCATACTTTTTAGCGGCACCTTTTACCTGATGCTTTGGTGAATCCACGAACTCACCAAATTGCTGCTGCGCTGAACCTGTCAGTTCATCAAGCTTATTTTTTGCTTTGTCTTCAGCAAACTGGGTATTTTTATCAGTACCGAAATCAGACATTGTGCCTCCTTTTGTTAACAGGTAAAGGATAGCCTCTCTTAACAGATGTGAGGCCCGCAGGGCTAAATTCGGCCCGCAATGCGGCTGTTTTCGGATATCTCTGTGCCTGAAACGACACTACACGCGACGCCGCTATTCGGCAAATTTCAGCAACGCTTCGCCATCCAGACGATAACGCACCCACTCAGACTGCGGCAGTGCACCAATGCTCAGGTAAAAGTCGATGGCGGGCTGGTTCCAGTCCAGCACGCTCCATTCAAGGCGACCGCACTGCCGTTGTACGGCGAGTTGCGCGATATGTTTCAGCAGTGCTTTTCCCGCACCCAGGCCGCGGTACGCCGGGGAAACATACAGATCTTCCATATAAATCCCGTTGCGGCCAAGCCAGGTTGAATAACTGGTGAAGAACACGGCATAGCCAGCAATTTGTCCTTCACACTCAGCGATCAACGCTTCGGTTTTACTGCCTTCGCCAAAAAGCGTTTCCCGGATCTCATCCGGGATGGTGACGACGGCTTCCGGCGCTTTCTCATACACTGCCAGCTCATAGATCATGGCGTAAATGGCTGCTGCATCGTCGGGACGGGCCCGGCGAAGGGTGATATTCATGATTTTTCCTGCTTTTTTGCCTGTGTGTTGATTGATGGCGTTAAGCATACGGAGTATTGTCCGAAGAATTAAGTGCAATGAAATCAACCAATGATGAATATTATGCATCCGGCCCTGAGACGTCTTGATTTAAACCTGCTGCCTGTTTTTGATGCGATATATCGCTACCGCTCCGTTCGGCTGGCCGCTGACGAGCTGGCGATGAGCACGTCCGCACTCAGCCATGCGCTGTCGCGTTTACGTACGACCCTGAACGATCCGCTCTTTTTTCGCGAAGGGCACCGCATGTCCCCCAGCGTGTATGCTTCTCAACTTGCGCCTTCCATTGCTTCCGCTTTGTCGTTCCTTAACCACGAGTTGACTCCGCAGCCGGCGTTTGACCCGGCCAGCAGTACTGAGAGCTTACAGATTGCAATTACCGATTTTACCGCGCTGTGCATTTTCCCGGCCCTGATGCACACCCTGCAGCTGTCTGCCCCGGGATTACGTTTTGAATTGCGCTACCTGCCGCACAGCCCGGCGCTGACGGAACTGCTGGCGGGCGAGGTGGATCTGGCGCTGGGATTTAGTACGCCGGAGGATATTCGTCATCCGGAACTGGAAGAGATCGGCTGGTTTGAAGATGAGTATGTGGTCATCAGCAGCGCGAGCCGAACGCGGCTGACGCTGGAGGATTATCTCGCGGCCCGACATCTGGTGGTCACGCCATGGAATGAGAAACAGGGCGTTCTGGATGTGCGGCTCGAGCAGTTAGGCTATACCCGACACATTGCGATCAAAACGCCGTCGATGCTCAGCGCGCCATTTATCGTGGCGGAAAGCGATCTGCTGATGGCCATTCCACGGTATGCGGCCGAGAAGCTGATGGCGGCAGTGGATATTAAAATTTTTGACTTACCGTTCTCAATACGAAGATTTGAGGTGAAAATTTACTCCCATAAACGCAGCGGTCAGCGGGGCGCGACACGCTGGCTTAAGGAAGAACTGCAAACGCTGGCGCAGGCTTGCAGGGGAGAGTAGGCCAGGCAAGCGCAGCGCCACCCGGCAAGCAAGGGGGTATCGCAATATTCCAGGCGTGGAGACTGTTAATCTTGCTAATTATGGAGAAGTTATACTGGCCGTATATCGTTGTGCGGCAGCAATCGCCCTGTCGTCAAAAATATACTGTTCGAAATGATGGCTCGCATCGGTGACGCGATAAATTTTCCATTTACCGTCTTCATTACGCAGATACACGTTTAACCGCTGTTTTTGCCCATTACCTGTACCCAGGTCGACGTTAACAACTTTTCCGGACACCGAGTTTATCGCATTGCTTACGCTTAGGTCAGGGATCCACTCCGCCGCATAGTCCTGCGTATAGGTAAAATAATCAGAACCGATAATTTCTTGTTCGTAGAGAGAGGAAATTTTCTGCAGTCGGGAGAGCGTGTCATGCGCAATATAGTCACGCATTTTTGGTGAATCGAGATTATCTTCTTTGCTGTCTGTAACGAAAGCAGTGAGGTAAAACTGGTAAAAGTCATGAGTACGTTTTTCCGGCGCATCCATTTGTGTTGAA
>NZ_POVL01000003.1 GCF_002939185.1 Enterobacter sichuanensis
GTAAAAAAGCGCCCTAAAGGCGCTTTTTTGCTTTCTGCGATATATACGATTCGAACCTGTTGCAGGTTCGAGCCGAACGTAGTGAGGCACAGGAGCCGTTTTCGGCGACGGCCCGAAGGGCGAGCGGAAAACCGTATTCCTTTAAAAATTATGCGTTTTTCTCGTCTGGCAGACGTCTTAATTAAATGAAGGATAAGATATAACATTTCGGTCTGGAAAAGACGCAAAAAAGGCAATATAAAATAACGATTTAGGTGAAAAAACAATGAAACTCAGCGAACGTGCCAGACGCTTTGCAACCCAGGCTCATCGTAAAGCCGGTCAAAAACGTAAGTTCACAGGCGAACCTTATATTGTCCACCCTGCATCCGTCGTCAAATTACTACAAAGCATAAATCCAACCGAAGAAATGATCGCAGCGGCATGGCTCCATGATGTCGTTGAGGATACGGGAGTTACACTGGAAACCATCGATTCGTTGTTCGGCGTGGAGGTCGGACAATATGTTGAAATGCTGACGGATGTCAGGCCCCGGCGAACGGGAGGCTCTCGTATTGACCGCAAGAATGCCAATCTCATTCACAGCGCGCGGGCAAATGCCGGAGCACAAACGATAAAGTTATGCGATCTTATAGATAATGCAAGAGATGTTGTGGCGCGCGACCCGATTTTTGCCTGCGAATATATTTTAGAGATGAAAAGGTTGCTCAGTGTCCTCACAGCCGGAGATCAAATCCTGTATGCACAAGCCCGCGCGCTATGCGATGAAGGACTTGCCCTGCTGTGTCAGCAGCAGGGAAGCGATGCATGGTTCGTAGAGAGCTGGGCGCAGTATGAACAGCACACGCCACTCAGCTCGGTGACAACGTGGTCAGAAAAAGAATTGCCGGAATCGTTACCGCAGCCAGTACCGTCTGAACAGAAATAATGCCTGCTGAGAGGCGGTAATCTCCACCAAGCAGTTTGGACATGATGTAGGCAGAGGGAGTACAAGGAAGAGCGTTGAAGAGTACGACAGTTGCCAGTACAGGACCACTTATTCCTGACCATATACCAATGAGTAGTGTCACCAGAGGAACAAAAAGAAGCTTAACGATTGTCGACTGCAACACGGCACCGTGAGAAGCACGGGCCGCTTTCAGATCCAGCCCGGCACCTACAGCCAGTAGCCCCAGAGGCAGAGAAGCACCTCCCAGAATATGCAAAATGTCGGATACAATCTGCGGTAAATGCAAACTCGCGACATTAAAAAGCAGCCCAGCAAGCACCGAAATTATGACAGGGTTACGTACCAGCGCCCTGATGATTTGTGCCTGCGCGGGTTTCGAACCCTGACCGTAATACATCAGTACAATAATGGATGCCACATTCAAAAGAGGAATCGCTACAGCGATACTAATCGACGTGACTGCCAACCCGGTAGTGCCATAGGTTGCTGCCGCTGCCGCCACCCCAATATAGGTATTCGGCCGTAATGCTCCCTGAATGACAGAGGAAAATACAGGACCTGACTGTCTGCTTAATCCCCGCCAGATCCAAAGAGACAGAGCTGCCAGCAGCACTGCCCCAAGGATAGACCATGCGATAGGCTTGACCGGAAATTCCCCCAGGTCAGCCGAGGCAACCTGGGAGAACATTAGCGCAGGGAACAGCCAAAAGTAATTGAGCTTCTCACAGGGCAACCAAAATTGCATATCAATAAAATTGCGCGAGCGCAGCATATAGCCCAGGGCAATCAGAAACATGACAGGAATAAGAGCGAGCAGAGTCGTAATCATGGTCGTCAGATATATCCCTTCGTTAGCACCAGAATACCATATACCGCAATAAAGGCTGTCAGCAGACCTTCATATACGGATGGGCTAGCGCGACGGAAAAGTACGTTCCCTACTCCCCAGTAAACAAATAGTGCAAATGGTGCGGCCATAAAGCCGGAGAGACTCAGAGAATGTGGTTTCAGGATAGTAAGCGTAAGCAATTGTATTATGCCAAACATCAGATAATAGCGTGAGACTTCTGCGCGTATGGCTGTCTTTTCGTTTTGAATGGTTGAGGCATAGAGAGCCAATAATGCCCCACCCATATTTGCTACCCCATGCAAAGCCCCCATCACTAGCACATAAAGGCGCTGATATTTAATAAGCCTGGCACTGATAAACTGTCTAAAATTTGTACTCAATCTCACTACTGCAGAAAATATGAGTACCAGACCAATAATGAAGTCAAAATTAAACTTTCCACCTGAAGTAATAATGACACTCAGAAAGATAATCACAGCAGCCGCACACAAGGCCATATTTAAAATTTCTTTCCTGTCTACACGCCATCCACGACCAGTATATAACTGAGTCAATGAAATCAGGACCGATGAAGGCAAAAGCAGGCCCAGGACAGACGAAAAATCATACCCTAGCAGGAGAAGTGCTGGTGTCCCAAAGACCAGAATACCCATGCCAAAGATAGATTGAACCACTGAAAACAGCATAATAACAGGCAAGAAGAGATATTCGTGTTCCATTTATGCCACCTCTGCTTCATTGCGTTTTATCAACTGATGCTGAAGCCAGGCTTTTACATTAAGAGTGTGAATTACATTTCCATTAAGGCTATTACTGTCCTGTTGAGCAGAGATAATCACGACATAATCATCTTCAAGAAGATATCCACTATGGGTTAATTTTCTCAAAAGTTGATCTTCGCCCTGTAGTGATATTTCATCCTCGTTTTTAATATACACGCTGGTCACATTCGGAAGTAGATTCCAGCTACGTGTCAATTCTGGATGTGTTCCTATGGCTAATACAGGCAATCCGGCATCAGACATAGCAGCAATGCGCACGGCGTAACCCGTACGGGAAAGGACGACCAGGCGAGTCAGCGGTAAAGCCTTTGCAAGCGCACGAATGGTATGTCTGAGATCGCTGTCTGTTGGCTCTTTGACGGTATGATAAGGTGAGTGGCGCCCCGTAGCCGCGAGTGTCGCAATACGACTGATCCGATCAACAGCCTCAACCGGATAGCGACCCACAGCCGTTTCACCGGAAAGCATAACAGCTGAAGCGCCATCCAATATAGCATTAGTGATATCGCTGACTTCCGCTTTTGTTGGTAAAGGATTTTCAATCATGCTGTGGAGCATTTCAGTCGCAACAATGGTGGGCTTACCTGCGCGAGCCGCTTCACGGAGGATTTTTTTCTGATAAAGGGCCACATGATCAATGGATGTTTCAACGGCAAGATCGCCACGGTCAATCATAATCACATCTGCCGAATCTACAATTTCAGCAAGATGAGTAATCCCCCCACGGTTTTCTACTTTTGCCACGATACGCGGAACGGGTGCAGCAATCAGATCACGAATGGTTTCAATATGCTCCCGGCTTTCAACAAAACTGATTCCGATATAATCAACACCGATTGATTTAGCAAATTCAATCATTGCTCGATCTTTATCTGTTACCAAAGACTGCCCAAGGTCGATACCAGGAACATTTATTCCCTTACGACTCCTTAATTTGCCATCCATATCAGCCCGCAAATAAATATCTCTTCCCTGAATGTTGTCAACAACAAATGAAAGCGTTCCGTCATCTGCGAAAACGCCGTCGCCGACGGATAATTTCTCATGAAGCCGATCAAATCCGACGGGAACTTTTTCTGTACCGTCATGGCGGGTATCTGTTGTCAGTATTATTGTATCGCCACTTTTGAACGAAGGTTCATGAGCCAACTGGAGTGTCCGAATTTTCCTTCCAGGAATATCCAGCAGTACAGGAACATCAGGAACGGTGTTACGCAGAAGCTTAACCGTTTCTGCATGCCATTCGGGGGTATTATGAGAACCATTTAATCGAGCAACGGACATGCCTGCTTTGCGTAATTTGAGTAACGTGTCAGTATTGTCTGAAGCCGGGCCGATAGTAGCGATAACGCGTGAACCTGCCATAAATAACTCCTTGTATAAGAAAAGCTCTTTATGACAGTTTTATGACAATTCAGTTAATGATATTAAACTATTTAATATGCCTAATAATTATTACAGCAATTTTATGATGATCCGAACCTGTAATTTCAACATTTCCATAATTAGGGATTTCTTATACATATTTTCAATAAGAAGATAAAAAGCGTTTTATCCCCTCAGCCAGCCGTCAACGTCGCAATCAACGTCTTCACCGCAGGCGTCGCCTGCTTCTCGTCATACACCACATACAAATCGGCCGGTATACGCTCCTTCATCAGCGGCGAAAACCCGGCCTGCTGGCAGACGCGATGTAAAAATGCCCAATCAGAATGCGCGGAAGGCATCGTGACAAAATACTCGTCCTGCAATGCTGAGAGCGCAATTGCTGATTCGCTCACCAGACGGTGATCTTCCGGCATCGCCACCAGAAAAGCGGCGTCATACAACCGCACGCTGGTTAACCCCGCGGTGGGTTCGGTTGCCATTCGCCAGATGCCCACGTCCAGCTCCCGCCGCTCAAGCTGCGCCATCTGCATGACCGGGGATTTTTCACGAAACACGACATCTACATTCGGATGCGCTTTTAAAAAAGCGTGTATTACCGTGCGCACCTCGCTCCACATCGCAGTGCCGAAAATCCCCGGCTCAATGCGCCCAGCCTCCCCCCGGCCTATTTGCTCGACGCGAGCCAACGCCAGGTTTGCGCTGGCGAGCAACCGGCGCGACTCTTCCATCAGCACTTTACCGGCATGTGTCAGGGCGACACTTCGCGAGTGGCGAATGAACAGTAACGTGCCCAGCTGGCTTTCCAGTTCTTTAATATGCAAGCTGAGCGGCGGCTGAGACATATTGAGACGGGCCGCAGCCCGTCCAAAATGTAGTTCCTCCGCCACGGCCAGAAAGTAGCGCAGCAACTTGAGATCGGTACGATAGACGCGTTCCATCAAAACATATCCTGGCGATAACATTGATGCGCCTGCCTTAAGGCCTTTCACCCTCCACAGGGGAAATTGAGTGCGCAACTGTACGCATCTCGCTATTTTTACAGGTATGGCGATAGTTAAAACTGAAATAAAACACCACCGCGAGCGCCAGCGCGTAGGTTGCAAACACCAGCCAGATCGTCTGCCACTCTTTCACCCCGTCCACCGAGAAATAATCTACGGTTATACCGCTCAATACCGAACCGACATACGCAATGTAACTCCCTGCCAGATATGGCAGTTTTCCTCAAGCTAATCCCGTCGGTGCCGATACCTCTGTTTTATAACGCGAGGAAAAAGTATGACGACCATTCAGGCTTCAACCCAACCTATTCAGACCAGCGGCGGGAGCGGTACTTCCAGCAGTAACGATATCGCCGCGCAAATCAGCCGCATTCTCGATAAGATCAAAAAGCTGACTCAGCAGTTAAAAGAGCTGGCGAACAGCCCCGGCAGCACGGATGAGAAGAAAAAGCAGCAGGAACTGATTCAGACCCAGATCAAAGTGCTGCAGGCGCAGCTCGCCGCGCTGCAGCGCCAGCAGGCGGAAGAGGCGCAGAAGAAGCAGGATCAAAAGCTCGGCAAAGTGGAAGGTGTGAACAGTCCGTCAGACTCGCATCAGATCGATATCTACATCTAATCTTCTGATGCGTTAAACAGTGGGTCGCGTATGCGGGCCTCGGTTAATCGCTGTGCCTGGATACGCACCACTTCCCAGATGGCCTGGGCGGCACCCGAGAGGGAACGATTTTTTCGCCGGACCAGCATCAGCTTTCTCTCCACAACGGGCGTGAGTCGCTTCACGGCCAGCCGGCTTCCCTGCGGCAGGGGAAGCGCCAGAGCCGGCAACACGCTGATCCCGATTCCGGCTTCCACCATCGGAAACAGCGTCGCCGGGTGACCAATTTCCTGTACGATCGTTGCCGTTACGCCCTGATTCACCAGCGCGGAGTCAATCAACGGACGGCTGCCCGAGGCATAGTCCTGTAATACCAGATTTGCGCCCTGCAGGCGCTGCCAACTGACCTCCGGCAAGATTGCCAGCGGATCGTCGTCCCGACAGAGCAGTAAAAAAGGCTCTGAAAGCACGCTCTCACACGTCAGATCGCTCACCTGGCCGGGATCGATAACAATACCGAAATCCACATCTCCCTGGCGGATGCTTTCCAGCACCCACTGCTGCGGCCTGTCATGCAACACAAAATCGATATCCGGATAACGCTGGTTGCCCTCTGCGATACATTGCGGGATAAGGTGTGCAGAAATTGTCTGGCTGGCTGCGACCCGCACCGTACCCGAAAGCTGCTGCCCCAGTCTCCCGACGTCTCTGAGCGTGCTGTTCAGTTCATCCAGCAGCCGTTCGAGGCGCAAAGCCAGCTGTTGCCCCGCTTCGGTCAGGACAACCTCGCGCGTGGTACGGTCAAGCAGCCTCACGCCGGTCTGATTCTCCAGCTCTTTCACACTGTGGCTGACCGCCGACTGGCTCAGGCCAATCATCTCCCCTGCCCGACTAAAGCTGCGGGCATGCGCGACGGTAACGAAAATACGAAGCTGGCGTAAGGAGTAATTCATCTGTTTCGTTCATGAATGGATGCAATAAATCAATTTTATTTCTCAAATGGAAAAAAGCACAATAGCGACATCTGTTTTCAGGAGTCATTATGAAACTATTTCGTATTATTGATCCGTTTACGCTTACCCTGGTTGTTACCGTATTACTGGCCTCTTTCTTTCCCGCTCGCGGGGGATTCGTCCCGTTCTTTGAAGGGCTAACCACGGCCGCCATCGCCCTGCTGTTCTTTATGCACGGGGCGAAACTCTCCCGCGAAGCCATTATCGCCGGCGGGAGCCACTGGCGACTGCATCTGTGGGTGATGTGCAGCACCTTTATTCTTTTCCCGATTCTCGGCGTGCTGTTTGCCTGGTGGGCGCCGGTTAATGTCGACCCTGCGCTCTACACCGGTTTCCTGTATCTGTGTATTTTGCCGGCCACCGTGCAGTCCGCCATTGCGTTTACCTCTCTGGCGGGAGGGAACGTAGCGGCCGCCGTCTGCTCGGCATCGGCATCCAGTCTGCTGGGGATTTTCGTCTCCCCACTGCTGGTCGGCCTGCTGATGAACATGCACGGCGCGGAAGGTAACCTTGAGCAGGTGGGCAAAATCTGTCTGCAATTGCTGCTGCCGTTTGTGCTGGGCCATCTCTCCCGACCGTGGACCGGCGCGTTTGTGGCAAAGCACAAGAAATGGATTTCAAAAACCGATCAGTCGTCGATTCTGCTGGTGGTCTATTCCGCCTTCAGTGAAGCGGTCGTGAACGGGATCTGGCACAAGGTGGGCGCAGGCTCTCTGCTGTTTATCGTGGTGGTCAGCCTCATCCTGCTGGCGATTGTGATTGCCGTGAACGTCTTTGTGGCACGCAAGTGCGGATTCAACAAAGCGGATGAGATCACCATTGTCTTCTGCGGTTCGAAGAAGAGCCTGGCAAACGGTATCCCGATGGCCAACATTCTGTTCCCGACCTCGGTGATTGGGATGATGGTGCTACCGCTGATGATTTTCCATCAGATCCAGCTGATGGTCTGCGCGGTGCTGGCGCGTCGCTATAAGCGCCAGACGGAAAAACTGGCGCAGGAAGAGACCCGCGCCGCGAAGGCTTAAGGACGTTTCAGGGGCTGGACCAGCTGGGTCAGCCCCTCCGTTTTGATCAGTAACGTGATAGCCATCAGCTTGCCCAGTCGCCCGGCCGGGAATTCATCCTTGCGGGCAAACCACAGGAGATACTCCTCCGGCAGGTCAATCAGCCTGCGGCCCTTATATTTACCGAACGGCATCTCCGTATTAGCGATCTCGACGAGCTGCTCTTTCTCCACCTTACTCTCCTAACAGACGCATCATTTCCGCTTCGTCGATAACTTCAATCCCCAGCTCCTGGGCTTTTGCCAGCTTGGAACCGGCGGCTTCCCCGGCGATCACCAGGTCGGTTTTCTTCGACACGCTGCCCGCCACTTTAGCTCCCAGCGCGACCAGACGTGCCTTTGCATCATCACGGGATAGCTGGCTCAGGCTGCCGGTCAGCACCACCGTTTTACCGGCGAACGGGCTGTCGATCTCTTCGGCGTTGACGACGACCGGCGCAGGCCATTTGATGCCCTCGGCCAGCAGTTTGCCGATGACCTCGCGGTTGCTCTCTTCAGCAAAGAAGTTAAAGACATGCGTGGCGACGACGATGCCGACATCCGGAACTTTCTGCAGTTCGTCGATGCTCGCGTTTTCCAGCGCCTCCAGCGTACCAAAATACGCCGCCAGCCCTGCTGCCGTCGCTTCACCCACTTCACGAATGCCGAGCGCATAAAGGAAACGGGCGAAGGTGGTCTCTTTAGCCGCTTCCAGCGCGTTAACCACGTTCTGAGCTGACTTTGGCCCCATGCGGTCAAGACCTGTCAGCTTGCCCGCGGTCAGTTTGAAGAGATCCGCGGGGGTATGGACATACTCTTTCTCAACCAGCTGGTCGATAATCTTGTCGCCCATGCCGTCGACGTCCATCGCCCGACGGGAGACAAAGTGCTTCAGTGACTCTTTACGCTGCGCGCCACAGATTAAACCGCCCGTGCAGCGTGCCACCGCTTCACCTTCCACACGCTCAACGTCAGAGCCACACACCGGGCAATGGGTCGGGAAGATAACTTCGCGCGTATCGTCAGGACGTTCTGACTCAACGACGTTAACCACCTGCGGAATCACATCGCCCGCGCGGCGGATCACCACTTTGTCACCGATACGCAGACCAAGGCGTTCGATCTCATCGGCATTATGCAGCGTGGCGTTACTCACCAGTACCCCCGCAACCTGCACAGGCTCCAGACGCGCGACAGGGGTGATGGCGCCCGTCCGTCCTACCTGGAACTCCACGTCGCGCACAAAGGTCATCTGCTCCTGGGCCGGGAACTTAAACGCCACCGCCCAGCGCGGCGCACGCGCCACAAAGCCCAGCTGCTCCTGCAGCGCCAGCGAGTTTACCTTAATGACCACACCATCAATGTCGAAACCGAGTGTCGGACGGTCCTCTTCAACCTTGTGATAGAACGCAAGCACCGCCTCCGGTGAGTCGCAAAGCTGGACGCGGTTGCTTACCGGCAGCCCCCAGGCCTTAAACTGCAGCAGACGGCCGAGATGCGTATCCGGCAGCTCGCCGCCTTCCAGAATACCGACACCGTAGCAGAAGAAAGTAAGCGGTCGCTTCGCGGTGATGCGCGGATCCAGCTGACGCAGAGAGCCTGCCGCCGCATTACGCGGGTTTGCAAACACCTTCCCGCCGGTGCGGCGCGCTTCCTCGTTGATTTTCTCGAAGCCCGCCTGCGGGAGGAACACTTCGCCACGTACTTCCAGACGCGCTGGAATGTTGTCACCCTGCAGCTTCAGCGGGATCGCGCGAATGGTGCGCACGTTGGTGGTAATGTCTTCCCCCGTGGTGCCATCCCCTCGGGTCGCGGCACGCACCAGTACGCCGTTTTCGTAGAGAAGGCTGACTGCCAGGCCATCCAGCTTCAGCTCACAGCACCAGGTCAGAGAGTCGTTGCTTTTCAGGCGATCCTGCACGCGCTTGTTAAACGCCAGGAAGCTCTCTTCATCGAAGACGTTATCCAGCGACAGCATCGGTACTTCATGACGTACCTGGCTGAATGCCCCCAGCGGCTCGGCGCCAACTCGCTGGGTGGGGGAATCTGGGGTGATAAGTTCCGGGTGCTGCGCCTCTAATTCACGCAGCTCGCGCATCAGGCGGTCGTACTCGGCATCCGGGACTTCCGGCGCGTCCATAACATGATAGAGATATTCATGATGGCGAAGCGTGGTTCGCAGTTCAGTGAGTTGTTGTTCGATTGAGTCCATATCACACCATCAATGAGAAAAAAACCCCGACATGCGGGGGTTGAGGAGGAGTTGAAGTAAACGCGACGATTACGCGTTGGCTTCCTTCACTTCGCGGATGCGGTCCTGATACTCGCGCAGTTTCTGCGGCGTCATCATGCGACGCTGATCGTCGAGTACCACACCACCGACTTCGTCGGCGATATGCTGAGCGGACTGCAGCATCAGCTTAAAGTTTTGCAGTTCATCACCGTAGGACGGCACCTGCATAAAGATAGTGACGCCCGGGGTCACGAAATCACCGGTCATTTCCGGATCAAACGTGCCAGGATTGACCATATTGGCCAGGCTGAACAGCGCCGGGCCGCTACCGTCAGGACTCAGATGGCGATGGAAAATATTCATATCACCAAACTTGAAACCTGCCTGTTGAATACTGTTAAGCAGCACATCACCGTTGAGATGGCTGCCCTGATGTGCGGCCACGTTCATGATGATCACCGCTTCTTTACGCTGCGGTTTTTCAACAACCGGTTCAGGCTCTGCAACGGGCTCAGGCTCAACGTGCGGGGCCGGGGCAGGCTGCGGCGCAGGCTGCACATGAACAGGCTGTTGCGGCTGTTGTACCGGCTGTGCAGGCTGCTGTTGAACCGGCTGCGGTGCAGCAGGCTGCTGATGGACAGGCTGTTGCGGCGGCTGGCGCACCGGCTCTTCTACCGGCTGCGGCGCGTGCTGGCGCGGCTGAGCAGAAGCATACGGCGGTTGATACTGGTGCTGCGCTGGACGGGGGGCTTCATGCTCCCCATGAGCCGCGCCGGGCGCAGTATTGACCCGATGAACACGAACTTCACCCACGCCGTCGTCGTCGATGCCATCGATGTCATCTTCACTGTCATCGTCGTCACGACTGGACTTCATGCGCTTCAGTGGGCGATCGCGAAACATAGAGGAACGCTCTTTACGGCTGGTCCAGAAACCATGTACCAGTAAAGCGATTATGGCGATCGCGCCAACAATGATTAATATCAGACGCAAATCCTGCATCATTATATTCTCTGTTGTTCTAACACCTTGCCACCACGGCAAACATTTACTCACTAAGAGTATTTGCCGTTTACGTCAAGTGCAAGTGCGTGCAGAGCATTCGCAGCATAAAGATGAAGGAAATCGTGCTTTTTGCTGGTTTTTCGAACATTTCCGAACTGGTCATTGGTCCGTAAGTGGATAATATAGGCGAGCAATTCCACTGGTTGTGAAAAAAGGAGTACAGCCTGGTTATGGTTTCAACATCTTCTTCTCCCCCGCGCAGCGGTGTCTGGTATTTTTCTCAGGGCTGGAAACTGGTCTCCCTGCCGGGTATTCGACGCTTCGTCATTCTGCCGCTGCTGATCAACATTATTCTGATGGGCGGCGCGTTCTGGTGGCTGTTCACAAAGCTGGAGAGCTGGATCCCGTCGCTGATGAGCCATGTGCCAGACTGGCTGCAGTGGCTTAACTACCTGCTCTGGCCGGTGGCGGTGATCTCCGTGCTGCTGGTGTTTGGGTACTTCTTCTCAACGATTGCGAACTGGATAGCTGCCCCGTTTAACGGCCTGCTGGCGGAACAGCTGGAAGCACGCCTGACCGGAGCGACGCCACCGGATACCGGCATACTGGGGATCATGAAAGATCTTCCCCGTATCATGAAGCGCGAGTGGCAGAAATTTGTCTGGTACCTGCCCCGGGCGATTGTGCTGCTTATCCTCTATTTTGTGCCCGGCATTGGCCAGACGGTGGCGCCGGTGCTGTGGTTCCTCTTCAGCGCCTGGATGTTGGCTATTCAGTACTGCGATTACCCGTTCGATAACCACAAAGTACCGTTTAAAGAGATGCGCACCGCCCTGCGCACCCAGAAGGTCGCCAATATGCAGTTCGGCGCCCTGACCAGCCTGTTCACGATGATCCCCTTCCTCAATTTGTTCATTATGCCGGTGGCGGTATGTGGCGCGACGGCGATGTGGGTGGACTGCTACCGTGCTAAGCACGCGTTATGGAAATAATGCAAAAATGTGTAAAGCAGGGGTGGCTTATGCCGCCCCTTATTCCATACTGATCCCCATTATTTCCTTGCAGTATATAGATATGCGAATTCCTTACTTCCCCCTACCTGCTCAACAGGTATGCTGGGTCGGTATCCCAATTTCATACAGTTAAGGACAGGCCATGAGTAAGATTTATGAAGACAACTCGCTGACTATCGGTCATACGCCCCTGGTTCGACTGAACCGTATCGGTAATGGACGCATTCTGGCGAAGGTCGAATCACGTAACCCGAGCTTCAGCGTAAAATGCCGTATCGGTGCAAACATGATTTGGGATGCTGAAAAACGTGGCGTACTGAAGCCTGGCGTTGAGCTGGTAGAACCGACCAGCGGCAACACCGGTATCGCACTGGCCTATGTGGCGGCGGCGCGTGGCTATAAGCTGACGCTGACCATGCCAGAAACCATGAGCATTGAACGTCGCAAGCTGCTCAAAGCGCTGGGCGCGAACCTGGTCCTGACCGAAGGCGCGAAAGGCATGAAAGGTGCCATTCAGAAAGCCGAAGAGATCGTGGCGAGCGATCCGGCGAAATACCTGCTGCTTCAGCAGTTCAGCAACCCGGCTAACCCTGAAATTCACGAAAAGACTACCGGCCCGGAAATCTGGGAAGACACTGACGGCCAGATTGATGTCTTTATCTCCGGCGTGGGTACCGGCGGTACGCTGACTGGCGTGTCGCGCTACATTAAAGGCACAAAAGGTAAAAAAGACCTGATCACCGTTGCGGTTGAACCCACTGACTCCCCGGTTATCACCCAGGCGCTGGCGGGCGAAGAGCTTAAACCAGGCCCGCACAAAATCCAGGGTATTGGCGCAGGTTTCATTCCGGGCAACCTGGATCTGAAGCTTATTGATAAAGTGGTGACCATCACTAACGAAGAAGCCATCTCTACCGCGCGTCGCCTGATGGATGAAGAAGGCATTCTGGCGGGTATCTCTTCCGGTGCGGCCGTTGCGGCAGCGCTCAAACTTCAGGAAGACGAAGCCTTTACCAACAAGAATATTGTGGTTATCCTTCCTTCTTCGGGTGAGCGTTACTTGAGCACCGCACTGTTTGCCGATCTCTTCACGGAAAAAGAGCTGCAACAGTAATGCCAGCATGTTAATAACGCGTAAAAAAGCACCTTTTCAGGTGCTTTTTTGTGGCCTGCTTCAAACTTTTACCCCTCCTGGCATTGCTTCACCCCGTAGGGTCTGGTATTTAAACCAGCAATTATTTTGATGCGTGAAATTAATCAGTGAACGAAATAGCCTTGCTGAATCGATTTTATGATTTGGTTCAAGTCTTGCTTTCGCTGCATAATGTTTAATGACGATCGAAACGTCAGCGCTAACAATACAGGCTAAAGTTCAGTCGCCAGGCTAGACTTTAGTTCCACAACACTAAACCTATAAGTTGGGGAAATACAATGTTCCAGCAAGAAGTTACCATTACCGCTCCGAACGGTCTGCACACCCGCCCTGCTGCTCAGTTTGTTAAAGAAGCGAAAGGCTTCACTTCTGAAATCACTGTGACTTCCAACGGCAAAAGCGCCAGCGCAAAAAGCCTGTTCAAACTGCAGACTCTGGGCCTGACTCAGGGCACCGTAGTCACCATCTCTGCGGAAGGTGAAGACGAGCAGAAAGCAGTTGAGCATCTGGTAAAACTGATGGCTGAGCTCGAGTAAGTTTCCGGGTTCTTTTAAATATCAGTCACAAGTAAGGTAGGGTTATGATTTCAGGCATTTTAGCATCCCCGGGTATCGCTTTCGGCAAAGCACTGCTGCTGAAAGAAGACGAGATCGTCATCGACCGGAAAAAAATTTCTGCCGACAAGGTTGATCAGGAAGTTGAACGTTTTCTGAGCGGTCGTGCCAAGGCATCTGCGCAACTGGAAGCAATCAAAACTAAAGCTGGCGAAACTTTCGGTGAAGAAAAAGAAGCCATCTTCGAAGGGCACATCATGCTGCTCGAAGATGAGGAGCTGGAGCAGGAAATCATAGCCCTGATTAAAGATAAAGGCATGACGGCCGACGCGGCTGCCCATGAAGTTATCGAAGGTCAGGCAACTGCCCTGGAAGAACTGGATGATGAATACCTGAAAGAGCGTGCGGCTGACGTACGTGACATCGGTAAGCGCCTGCTGCGCAACATCCTGGGCCTGGCCATTATCGACCTGAGCGCGATTCAGGATGAAGTGATCCTGGTTGCCGCTGACCTCACCCCGTCTGAAACCGCACAGCTGAACCTGAAAAAGGTCCTCGGTTTCATCACCGATGCGGGCGGCCGTACCTCCCACACCTCTATCATGGCACGTTCTCTTGAACTGCCTGCTATCGTGGGTACCGGTAGCGTCACCTCTCAGGTGAAAAACGGTGACTATCTGATTCTGGATGCCGTAAACAATCTGGTTTACGTCAACCCAACTAACGAAGAGATCGAGAAACTGCGCGCAGTTCAGGAGCAGGTTGCGACTGAAAAAGCGGAACTCGCTAAGCTGAAAGACCTGCCAGCCATTACCCTGGATGGCCATCAGGTAGAAGTGTGCGCAAACATCGGTACCGTCCGCGACGTTGATGGCGCTGAGCGTAACGGTGCGGAAGGCGTAGGTCTCTATCGTACTGAATTCCTGTTCATGGACCGTGACGCCCTGCCGACTGAAGAAGAGCAGTTCGCAGCGTACAAAGCGGTGGCTGAAGCCTGTGGCTCTCAGGCCGTTATCGTCCGTACCATGGACATCGGTGGCGACAAAGAGCTGCCGTACATGAACTTCCCGAAAGAAGAGAACCCGTTCCTGGGCTGGCGTGCAGTACGTATCGCCATGGATCGTAAAGAGATCCTGCGCGATCAGGTTCGTGCGATCCTGCGTGCCTCTGCTTTCGGTAAGCTGCGCATTATGTTCCCGATGATCATCTCTGTTGAAGAAGTGCGTGCACTGAAGAAAGAGATCGAAATCTACAAACAGGAACTGCGTGACGAAGGTAAAGCGTTTGACGAGTCAATTGAGATCGGCGTGATGGTGGAAACACCAGCGGCGGCAACGATTGCGCGTCATTTAGCCAAAGAAGTTGATTTCTTTAGTATCGGCACCAATGATTTAACGCAGTACACCCTGGCAGTTGACCGTGGTAATGATATGATTTCACATCTCTACCAGCCAATGTCACCGTCCGTACTGAACTTGATCAAGCAAGTTATTGATGCTTCTCATGCAGAAGGTAAATGGACTGGCATGTGTGGTGAGCTTGCAGGCGACGAACGTGCTACACTTCTGTTGCTGGGTATGGGTCTGGACGAATTCTCTATGAGCGCCATTTCCATCCCGCGCATTAAGAAGATTATCCGTAACACGAACTTCGAAGATGCGAAGGTGTTAGCAGAGCAGGCTCTTGCTCAACCGACAACGGACGAGTTAATGACGCTGGTTAACAAGTTCATTGAAGAAAAAACAATCTGCTAATCCACGAGATGCGGCCCAAATTACTGCTTAGGAGAAGATCATGGGTTTGTTCGATAAACTGAAATCTCTGGTTTCTGATGATAAGAAAGACTCCGGAACTATTGAGATTGTTGCTCCGCTCTCCGGCGAGATCGTCAACATCGAAGACGTGCCGGATGTAGTGTTTGCTGAGAAAATCGTTGGTGATGGCATTGCTATCAAACCAACTGGCAACAAAATGGTTGCTCCAGTTGACGGCACCATCGGTAAAATTTTTGAAACCAACCATGCGTTCTCTATCGAATCTGATAGCGGTATCGAACTGTTCGTTCACTTCGGTATCGACACCGTTGAACTGAAAGGCGAAGGCTTCAAACGTATCGCGGAAGAAGGCCAGCGTGTTAAAGTTGGCGACCCGGTCATTGAATTCGATCTGCCACTGCTGGAAGAAAAAGCCAAGTCTACCCTGACGCCGGTTGTTATTTCCAACATGGACGAAATCAAAGAACTGATCAAACTGTCTGGCAGCGTCACCGTGGGTGAAACCCCGGTTATCCGCATCAAGAAGTAATTCTTGCCGCACAGTAAAATGGCGCCTTCGGGCGCCATTTTTGTTTATGCGGGGAGGATGAGTTCGTCATACCCTTTCGACTGCGTATACAGCATCACGTCAGTCACCCGATCGCCGGCCATACGGATGGCATCGGCAACGGTTTTTCCCTCAACAATGCCGCTCACCAGTTCCGAGCAGAACAGATCGCCCGTTCCTTTTAGATCGGTTTCCACGCGCGGATGCGCGCTGACGGTAATCCCCTCACGCGTGACCAGCACCACGTGGATGTTTTGCGGATCGTCAGCCACCGGCGCGCTGGTGATGGCCACCCATTTCAGTGTGTCGGAGAGCAATCCCTGCGCTGCTGAAATCGCGCTTTCCGGTGTACGACACGGTTTGCCGCTTAAGACTTCCAGTTCGTAGACGTTTGGCGTAATCCCCTGCGCCAGCGGCAGCAGGTGCTCCCTATACGCTTCGGGAATATCGGGCTTTACGTACATCCCGCTGTCGATATCGCCGATAACCGGGTCGACCAGCACCAGCAGGTCTGGATGCTGTGCTTTAACCGCCTTCAGCCACTGCGCCAGCAGGGCAATCTGGCTGGCGCTGCCCATATAGCCGGTAGTAACCGCTTTAAACTCGCGCAGGATCTCGCGCTCTTCCAGCGCCTTCAGATAGCCGCTGAACCACTCATCGGGGATCACCCCGCCGTAGAAGGTGTCATAGTGCGGTGTGTTACTAAACAGCACCGTCGGTACGGCGGTGACGTTCAGCCTGTGGGTACGAATATTCGGTACCGCGATACTGTTCCCGACGCTGCCGTAAACCACCTGCGACTGCACCGCGACAATGTCGGTTTGCTGCGCCCGGGTGTTATCCCGGAATAGAATCATCTCCATGACGCTTAAATCCCCGCCCCCTGCGAATAACTCTCTTCACCAAAAACGCCGGTCGACAGATAGCGATCGCCGCGGTCGCAAATAATTGCCACCACAACGGCACCGGGATTCTCCTGCGCTACCCGAATCGCGCCTGCCACCGCGCCACCCGAACTGACCCCGCAAAAGATGCCTTCACGCACGGCCAGTTCACGCATGGTATTCTCCGCCTCGCGCTGATGAATATCCAGCACCTGATCCACCAGCTGCGCATTAAAAATGCCCGGCATATATTCCGCAGGCCAGCGGCGAATGCCAGGAATGCTGCTCCCCTCTTCCGGCTGCAGCCCAACGATGGTAACGGCTTTCGCCTGCTCGCGCAGAAAACGCGACACGCCGGTAATGGTGCCAGTGGTGCCCATGCTGGAGACAAAATGGGTTATCCGTCCGTCGGTCTGCTGCCAGATTTCCGGGCCGGTGGTGGTGTAGTGGGCGTAAGGGTTGTCCGGGTTATTGAACTGATCGAGCAGTTTACCCTCGCCGCGCTCAGCCATGGCTAATGCTAAATCGCGCGCGCCTTCCATTCCCTGCTCTTTGGTCACCAGAATCAGTTCGGCCCCGTAGGCACGCATCGCGGCGCGTCGCTCCTGGCTCATGTTGTCCGGCATCAGCAGCTTCATACGGTAGCCTTTCAGCGCCGCAATCATCGCCAGAGCGATACCGGTGTTGCCGCTGGTGGCTTCGATCAACACATCGCCGGGTTTGATTTCACCGCGCTTTTCGGCCTGGACAATCATCGACAGCGCCGCACGATCTTTTACCGACCCGGCCGGGTTATTGCCTTCGAGTTTGACCCAGATTTCGCTGCCGTTAGCTGGCCCCATGCGCTGAAGCTTGACCAGAGGGGTGTTGCCGATGGTGTGTTCGAGTGTATTCACGATTTTTACTCAATAAAAAAGCCGGGTGGCGCGCAGCGATCCCGGCCTACAAGACGCAGTTTTAGCTGTAGGCCCGGTCAGCGCAGCGCCACCGGGCGATAAACATCCTAATAACCTATCAGGCTGACTCCGCCAGAGCAATATCCTCGCGCGTCTCGATGCGCTCATTTCCGTGATAAATACGGGCATGCTGCAGACCGACAAACAGCCGCTCTCCGCGGTGCGGCGGAACGTCGTCGCGCATCACGACGGTCAGCGGCTCGGTATACCAGCCCAGCGGTTGTACCACCAGTTGGGTGTAGTGTCCTTTAGGGCTCGCTTCCAGCACCTGTACCGGCAGCGGTGAATCCAGGCTGGTTCGGCGGCTTACGTCCACTTCCCACGGGCGCAGGAACAGATCAACCGGGCCCTGGTGCGCGGAGGTATAGCCCAGCGGCCAGCGGTGCGCCCCTACATGGAATTGACCGCCGCGAATGGTGCCCTGCAGACGGTTGACCTCGCCCATAAATTCCAGCACGAAGCGGGTCGCCGGTTCACGCCACAGCTGTTCTGGCTCGTCAACCTGTTCAATGTTGCCCTGGCTCATGACCACCACGCGATCCGCGACTTCCATCGCCTCTTCCTGATCGTGGGTCACGAACACGCTGGTAAACTTCAGCTCTTCATGGAGCTGACGCAGCCAGCGACGCAGCTCTTTACGCACCTGCGCATCCAGCGCGCCGAAGGGTTCATCCAGCAGCAGAATTTGCGGTTCAACAGCTAACGCACGCGCCAGCGCCACGCGCTGTTTCTGCCCGCCGGACAGCTGCGCCGGGAAACGGTCCGCCAGGTGAGCCAGCTGTACCATCTCAAGCAGTTTGGTCACTTTCGCCTTAATGGTTGCCGCATCCGGGCGTTCACGACGCGGCAGCACGGTCAGGCCAAAGGCGATATTGTCAAACACGGTCATGTGGCGGAACAGCGCGTAGTGCTGGAACACAAACCCCACCTTACGGTCGCGGGCATGCAGACGGCTCACGTCGGTGCCGTGGAAGCGGATATGCCCGCTGGTCTGATGCTCAAGCCCGGCGATAATGCGCAGCAGCGTGGTTTTACCCGAGCCAGACGGCCCCAGCAGCGCCACCATTTGTCCGGAAGGGATATCCAGCGAGATATCATTCAGCACCTGGGTGCGACCAAAAGACTTCTTAATATTGGCAATCTCAATGCTCATGATTTCCCTCCTGATGCTGACGTTTTTCCTGATTTTCTAAACGCCACTGCACCACACTCTTCAAAAACAGGGTCAAAATGGCCATCAGCGTCAGCAACGCTGCGGCAGTAAAGGCGCCGATGGTGTTGTAGTCCTGCTGCAGCAACTCAATCTGCAGCGGCAGCGACAGGGTTTCACCGCGAATGGAGCCGGAGACGACGGAAACGGCACCGAACTCGCCAATTGCGCGGGCGTTGGTCAACACCACGCCGTAAAGCAGCGCCCAGCGGATATTCGGCAGCGTCACGCGGCGGAACATCTGCCAGCCTGACGCGCCCAGCAGCACCGCCGCTTCATCTTCGTTGCTCCCCTGGCTTAACATCACCGGTACCAGCTCACGCACCACAAATGGACAGGTGACGAAGATGGTGACCAGCACCATGCCTGGCCAGGCAAACATGATCTGCAGGTTATGCGCATCCAGCCAGCCGCCCAGCGGACCGTTGGAGCCGTAAAAGAGCAGATACACCAGACCCGCCACCACCGGCGAGACGGCAAAAGGAATATCCAGCAGGGTGAGCAGCAGCTGACGTCCCGGGAAGTTAAAGCGCGTCACCAGCCACGCCAGCAGAGTACCGAACACCAGGTTCACCGGCACGGTGATCAATGCAATCAGCACGGTCAGCCAGATGGCGTGGAGCATATCCGGGTTCGCCAGGTTTTCCAGCGCAGGCATCAGCCCCTTGCTGAACGCCTGAACGAAGATATAAATCGTCGGCACGACGAGAATGAGGGCGGACACCAGCACGCCCGCCCCAATCAGAAACCATTTCCCCCAGTTAATACGGGGCACATCGTATCGCTTCAATTGCGTAACTTCCGCCATCAGTGACCTACCACACGTCGACCAAAGCGACTTTGCAGAGTGTTAATCGAGTACAGCAGCAGCAGCGAGGCCGCCAGGATCACCGAAGCGATCGCGCTCGCCGCCGGATAATCAAACTCCTGCAGACGGATGAAAATCATCAGCGAGGTCACTTCCGTTTTCCAGGCAATGTTCCCGGCGATAAAAATCACTGCGCCGAACTCACCGAGGCTGCGGGTAAACGACAGCGCAATACCCGCCATCAGCGCCGGGGAGAGCTCCGGCAGAACCACCTTGCGGAAACTCTGCCAGCGCGTGGCGCCGAGCGTTTCCGCCGCTTCTTCATATTCCGGCCCCAACTCTTCCAGCACCGGCTGCACGGTACGCACCACAAACGGAATACTGGTAAAGGCCATCGCTACTGCGATACCGAGCCAGGTATAGGTCACCTTGATGTCAAACTTCGCCAGCCACTCACCGTACAACCCGTTAACGGAGAAGAGCGACGCGAGGGTTAAGCCAGCAACCGCCGTTGGCAGTGCAAACGGCAGATCCATCAGTGCGTCAAGCAGCGTACGGCCCGGGAAGCGATAGCGGGTTAAGATCCACGCCATCAGCAGGCCAAACACGCCGTTAAAAATGGAGGCGACAAACGCTGACAGCAGCGTCACCTTATAGGCCGCCACCACCTGCGGGTTGGTGATGACCTCCCAGTACTGCGCCCAGCTCATCTGCGCGAGCTGCATTACCAGCGCGCTGAGCGGCAACAACAGGATCAGGCAGACGAACAGCAGGCTGGTCCCAAGGCTTAAGGTAAAACCCGGCAGCACGCGTTTAGTCGATACTGCAAACATTACTTACGCCCCGCCGCCAGCAATTTGTCTAATTCACCGCCGCTGGCAAAGTGCGTTTTCATTACGTCAGGCCAGGAGCCGAAATGGTCTTCCACGCGGAACAGCGCGGTCTGCGGGAATTTATCTTTCAGTTTGTTCATCACGTCCGGGTTATTCACGCGGTAGTAGTAATCGGTGATGATGGTCTGCGCCTGCGGGCTGTACAGGTAGTTGAGATAGGCTTTTGCCGCTTTCTCGGTGCCGTTTGCCTGTACGTTTTTATCCACCCACGCCACCGGGAACTCGGCCAGGATGTTGGTTTTTGGGATTACCACCTCGAAGCCCTGCGCCTCATACTGCTTGCGGATGTTGTTCACTTCCGATTCAAAGCTAATCAGCACGTCGCCCAGACCGCGCTCTGCGAAGGTTGTAGTTGCGCCGCGTCCGCCGGTATCAAACACTTCGACGTTTTTCAGGAACTTGGTCATGAACTGCTCGGTTTTCGCTTTGTCGTTACCGTCAGCCTTGTCCGCCGCGCCCCACGCCGCTAAATAGGTGTAACGCGCGTTACCGGAGGTTTTTGGGTTTGGGAAAATCAGCTTCACGTCAGAACGCACCAGGTCGCTCCAGTCGTGGATATTCTTCGGGTTGCCCTTGCGCACCAGGAAGCCCATGGTGGAGTAGAACGGCGAGCTGTTGTTCGGCAGACGGCTCTGCCAGTCCGCCGGGATCAGCTTGCCTTTATCGTGCAGGATCTGCACATCAGTGACCTGGTTGTAGGTCACCACGTCCGCTTTCAGCCCCTGGAGGATCGCCAGCGCCTGCTTGGACGAACCGGCATGGGACTGCTTGATGGTCAGCTTATCGCCGTTATTGTCTTTTGCCCACTGCTGCTCAAACGGGGGATTAAGGGCGGCGAACAGCTCGCGGGAGACATCGTATGAACTGTTCAGCAGCTCAGTCGCCTGCGCCTGTGCCACCAGCAGTAAACCTGCCAGCGCCAGAGTTCCTTTTTTCAGTACAGTAACGGCCATTGCGCACCCTTATAAATGTGATGACTATCTTATAGTCATAATATTTATAACGAGGACGAAAGGAGTAACGGTTTTATATACCGTTTGGTGATTTACAAGCAGAAAAGGGAATAAGGGTGCGGGGAAAATTGCCGGGCGGCGCTAACGCTTACCCGGCCTACGTATGGAGAGCGGGTTTACAGCGCCAGCAAACGCTCCACGGACGGCGCGAAGTAGTAGCCACCGGTCACCGGTTTGGTGAAGCGCAGCATGGCGTCACGCTTGCCGTCGTTATCGCCAAACATGCTGAGCAGCTGCTGCTCAATGTTGTGCAGGCGCGCGCAGTAGGCGCAGAAGTAAAGGCCGTGCGTACCGCTTGCTGTGCCGTACGGCAGGCTCTGGCGGACAATCTTCAGCCCTTTGCCGTCTTCCTTAAGGTCAACGCGGCTCAGGTGCGAGGTGACCGGACGCTCATCGCCGTCGATCTCTTCGTTGGCTTCTTTGGTACGGCCAATCATCATCTCCTGGTCATGCACGCTCATGCGGTTAAGCTGTTTGAGGTTGTGCTCCCAGCGCTGCACGAACACATAGCTGCCACCCGCGTCCACGCCGTCTTTGATCACCGCCACTTCACGACGCGTCTCTTCACCCGCCGGGTTTTCGGTTCCGTCGACAAAGCCGCTCAGATCGCGCTCTTCGACCCAGCGGAAACCGTGCACTTCTTCCTGCACGTCGATGCTGTCGCCAAAGGCCGCTATCGCCGCCTGCGCAACGGAGAAGTTAACGTCGTGACGCAGAGAGAGGATGTGGATCAGCACGTCGTACTGCGTCGCGGGCGCAAGGCCTTTACCGTAGGGAATGAAGTCTTTCAGCTCTTCCGCCCCTTCGCCACCGCTCAGCTGACGCCAGACGTTATTGCCAAAGGCGACAACGGCGCCGAGGTGGGCTTCCGGGAACGTAGCCTGGAAGGTCGCCAGCTTATCAATGAACGCTTTACTGGCCGCACGCAGGGCATCCACGTCCCCTTTTACATTGGCTTCAATCCAAATCGCCGCGCGGCAATGTTCTGGCAAAATGCCACTCTGAACCTGAGACATCGCTCCTCCTGAAATAAAGATGCCACGTCAGCGTGGCATGGATGGCGGGTATTATACCCGGATTTCAGCGAGGCGGTTTGTTCCGGCGCAAATTACTGCTGCCAGATAATTTTGCTCACTTTCCAGTTCTTCAGCGTGTCGTCCGACGGCATCAATCCTTCCGGACCGCTCCAGGTGCCGGTAAAGACATAGCTGATGTGCTGGCTGCCTTGCGCCTTACAGGCCACCGCCACACCATCGTCAGAAGGGGCGCTGGCGCAGTTGCCAAAGGCCTGCTTATAGAGATCGCTAAACGGCGTTCCTATCTTCACGCCGCTGGCAGTCGGAATGGCTTCATCCAGCACCGTAACGCGGTTTACCGTGCCTTTGTCACCGTTGATCACCAGCGCCAGCGTGTCACCCTTCAGCGCTTCGTAATAGCGAACAATGTTACCATTCTCGGTTTTCATGCCGCTGCGCAGGCGATAATCACTGCTCAGGGCGTCCTGAATAGCATCCTGATCCAGCGCCGTCGCGGCGGTAATGTTCCCCACGCCCTGCTCGGTCACTTCCGTTGATGAGCCAAACCAGTTCCACGGATACGCAGCGGACCAGTTAATGGAGGAGAGCGTGGAACAGCCTGTCAGGGCCAGCGGGAGAGCGCATAAAAGTAAACGCAGCGATTTCATTGAAACGTCCTTACGTGTTAAATCAACGCTTGTTGGAGTGCGACTTCTGCAAAAAGTGCCGCATTAATCATCCTGATGGGCGAAACAGGCGCGAAGACGCGGATTGGTCAGCAGCCACAGCAGCGCCACAATATCCGCCACCACCAGCGCAATGCCAATGCCCGTAAGCGGCTCACCGTACCACCAGAGTACCGGCTGCCAGAAGAGCAGCGCAATCTGAGCGAGGATCAGCATCCAGCGCAGCGCCCGCCACAAACGTGGGATCGCCTGGCGTCGGCCGCTGCACAAAAAAGCCATCACCGCCGGTACGCCCGGCAGTAAGCCGAGCCAGAACGCATCGTGATCGGGATAGAAGAGATTCAGCAGCGTATCACCCTGCCCGCGCGACGCGGCAGCCATCACAAACAGTACCCAGGTTCGTGCCTGAAGCAGCAGAACGCACCAGAATAAAAAGGGCAACCTGACCCGCCCCTGCGCGTCATAATCTGCCGGATGGATCTCAGTACTCTTCATCTTCGATCAGGCGCTTACCTAAACTCAGCACGTCAGAATGTTCATAGCCCAGACGCTCGTACATGCCCAGCACCACGTCGTTATCTTCCCGAACCATGATCTGGATTTTCGGACAGCCACGGGCGATCAGCTTCTTCTCGAGACGATTGAGCAGCGCGTTGGCAATGCCGCGCCCCCGGTATTCCGGATGAACGCCCAGATAATAGGCCGAGCCGCGATGACCGTCATAACCGCCCATTACCGTGCCTACGACTTCGCCGTTGACTTCCGCAACCAGAAACAGACTGACGTCGTGATTCACCTTCCGCTCAATGTCCATTTCCGGATCGTTCCACGGACGCAGCAGATCGCAGCGCTCCCAAAGGGTGATCACCTCTTCGAAATCTTCCTGGCGAAAAACGCGTATCTCCATGGTATTAACCGCCTTTTCGGGTTTAAAAACAGTGATTATGGCGTGAACCGTGCCTTTAGCCAATAACCGGGGAAAATCTCGCCAAAATTTGGCATAATGTCACTTTGTCACGTATTGAAATGAAAAGTAAAACAATTCTCAATAAGGACTGTCGTAACGCTAAACGCGATACGATATAACACCAGGACCCCATTTTTTAGTATTCAGGCCGCATGAGCACATTCAAACCATTAAAAGCACTCACATCGCGTCGTCAGGTTCTCAAAGCGGGGCTGGCGGCCTTAACGTTAACGGGCATCGCAAAGCAGGCTCAGGCAAAAGACGAGAGCACGCTCAAAACTAGTAACGGACACAGCAAACCCAAAACCAAAAAACCCGGTGCGAAGCGTCTGGTGATGCTTGACCCGGGCCACGGTGGAATTGATACCGGCGCCATCGGCAAAAACGGTTCGAAAGAAAAACACGTCGTGCTGGCGATTGCAAAAAATGTACGCGCAATTTTACGCAGCAACGGTATTGACGCCCGTCTGACGCGCTCTGGCGACACCTTTATTCCGCTGTATGACCGGGTGGAGATCGCCCACCAGCACGGCGCGGATCTGTTTATGTCGATTCACGCCGACGGCTTTACCAACCCTTCAGCGGCGGGCGCCTCGGTGTTTGCGCTGTCCAACCGTGGCGCCAGTAGCGCCATGGCGAAATACCTCTCCGACCGTGAAAACCGGGCGGATGAAGTCGCCGGGAAAAAAGCCACCGACAAAGATCACCTGTTACAGCAGGTGCTGTTCGACCTCGTGCAGACGGATACCATCAAAAATAGCCTGACGCTCGGCTCGCACATCCTGAAGAAAATTAAGCCGGTGCATCGTCTGCACAGTAAAAGCACCGAACAGGCGGCATTTGTGGTGTTGAAATCACCGTCTATTCCGTCCGTGCTGGTGGAAACCTCGTTTATCACCAACCCGGATGAAGAGCGTCTTCTCGGCACCACGGCGTTTCGCCAGAAGATCGCCAACGCCATCGCCTCCGGCATTATCAGTTACTTCAACTGGTTCGATAACCAAAAAGCGCACTCCAGGAAACGTTGATGAAACCCAATGCTCAACTGGTTAAAACCTTCCTGCTGCAGCTGCAGGATGAGATTTGCCGCAAACTGGCCGCCGCGGACGGTGGTGAATTCCAGGAAGATAACTGGCAGCGTGAAGCCGGCGGCGGCGGGCGCAGCCGGGTGCTGCGCAATGGCGGTATCTTTGAACAGGCGGGCGTGAATTTCTCCCACGTTCACGGAGACGCCATGCCCGCGTCTGCGACCGCGCACCGTCCTGAACTTGCGGGCCGCAGTTTTGAAGCGATGGGCGTCTCGCTGGTGGTGCATCCACACAACCCGTTTGTGCCGACCAGCCACGCCAACGTCCGCTTTTTCATTGCGGAAAAACCGGGGGCCGATCCGGTCTGGTGGTTTGGCGGCGGTTTCGACCTTACGCCCTACTACGGGTTTGAAGAAGATGCCGTGCACTGGCACACCACCGCGCGAAACCTCTGCCTGCCGTTTGGTGAAGACATCTACCCGAAGTTTAAAAAATGGTGCGACGACTACTTCTACCTGAAGCATCGCGACGAGCAGCGCGGCATTGGCGGGCTGTTCTTTGACGATCTGAACACGCCTGATTTTGATACCGCGTTCCGCTTTATGCGCGCGGTGGGCGAAGGGTATACCGACGCTTATCTGCCCATCGTCGAACGCCGTAAAGACACTAACTACGGTGTGCGCGAGCGCGAATTCCAGCTTTATCGTCGCGGGCGCTACGTGGAGTTTAATCTGGTGTGGGATCGCGGGACGCTGTTTGGCCTGCAGACCGGCGGGCGCACGGAATCGATTTTGATGTCGATGCCGCCGCTGGTGCGCTGGGAGTACTGCTACGAGCCAAAAGAAGGCAGCCCGGAGGCTGCCTTGAGTGAGTTTCTGAAAGTACGAGACTGGGTTTAACCCCCCTCACCCCGGCCCTCTCCCAAAGGGAGAGGGAGTATAAATCCCCTCTCCCTTTGGGAGAGGGTTAGGGTGAGGGTAAAAATTACAGCGGCTGGGTCTGCGCCTCAACCACCGCCAGGGCCACCATATTCACGATACGGCGCACAGAGGCAATCGGCGTTAACACGTGCACCGGTTTCGCCACGCCCATCAGCACCGGGCCTACGGTCACCCCTTCAGAACTGGAGACGCGCAGCAGGTTGTAGCTGATACGCGCCGCTTCCACGTTCGGCATAATCAGGATATTCGCCGATCCTTTCAGCGGGCTGTCCGGCATACGTTCGTTGCGGATGCTTTCCACCAGTGCCGCATCACCGTGCATTTCCCCGTCAATCATCAGCTCCGGCGCGCGCTCGCGCACCAGCGCCAGCGTCTCACGCATTTTGCAGGCCGCCGCAGATTTAGACGAACCAAAGTTAGAGTGCGACAGCAGCGCCACCTTCGGCTCGATACCAAAGCGGCGCACGGTCTCTGCGGCCATCACGGTGATCTCCGCCAGCTCGTCCGGGCTCGGATCGTCGTTAACGTAGGTGTCAGCGATAAAGGTGTTGCCGCTCGGCAGCAGCAGCGCGTTCATCGCCCCGGCGGTATGGACCCCGTCGCGATAGCCGAAGATCTCCTGCACCACGCTAAAGTGCTCGTGGTAATCGCCGATGGTGCCGCAGATCAATGCGTCCGCTTCACCGCGATGGACCATGATCGCGCCGATCACCGTCGTGTTGCTGATGACGGCTTTCTGCGCCTGCTCCTGGGTGATCCCGCGACGCTTCATGATCGCGTAGTATTCGCTCCAGTACTCTTTAAAGCGCGGATCGGATTCGTTGTTGACGATCTCGAAGTCGACGCCCGGCTTAATCTGCAGACCCAGCTTCTGAATGCGCATCTCAATCACGCTCGGACGACCAATCAGGATCGGCTTCGCCAGACCTAAGGTGATCAGCTCCTGGGTAGCGTGCAGCACGCGCGCCTCTTCCCCTTCCGCCAGCACCACGCGCTTCGCGTCGGCACGCGCCTGCGAAAAGATCGGCTTCATGAACAGGTTAGTTTTATAGACAAACTCGGTGAGCTTATCGATGTAAGCATCAAAATCCTGTATCGGACGCGTCGCCACGCCGGAATCCATCGCCGCTTTGGCCACCGCTGGCGCAATTTTGACAATCAGGCGCGGGTCAAACGGTTTAGGAATGATGTAGTCCGGGCCAAAGCTCAGATCCTGATCGCCGTAGGCGGAGGCCACCACTTCGCTCTGCTCGGCGTGGGCCAGTTCCGCAATGGCGTGCACGGCGGCAAGCTTCATCTCTTCGTTGATCGCCGTTGCGCCAACGTCCAGCGCACCGCGGAAGATGAACGGGAAGCAGAGCACGTTGTTGACCTGGTTCGGGTAGTCGGAACGGCCGGTACAGATAATGGCATCTTCACGCACCGCTTTCGCCAGCGGCGGCAGAATTTCCGGCTCCGGGTTCGCCAGGGCCAGGATCATTGGCGCGCGCGCCATCTTCTTCACCATCTCCTGGGTCAGCACTTTCGGGCCCGAACAGCCAAGGAAGATATCCGCGCCATCAATGACGTCCTCGAGCGTGCGCTTGCCGTCGTCTTCTACCGCATACGCCGCTTTGGTTTCCGCCATGTTGGGCTCGCGGTCTTTATAGATAACGCCTTTAGAATCACAGACCACGATGTTGTGCTTCTGCATACCCAGCGCCACCAGCAGGTTCATACAGGCGATGGCCGCCGCACCTGCGCCAGAAACCACCATGCGCACGTCAGAGAGATTTTTTTCCACCACGCGCAGGCCGTTCAGAATCGCGGCGGTGCTGATAATCGCGGTGCCGTGCTGGTCATCATGGAACACGGGAATATTCATACGCTCGCGCAGCTTCTGCTCGATATAGAAACATTCCGGCGCTTTGATGTCTTCCAGGTTAATCCCGCCGAAGGTCGGCTCCAGCGCGGCCACCACGTTAATGAATTTGTCAGGATCGAGCTCGTCCACCTCGATATCAAACACGTCGATACCGGCGAATTTCTTGAACAGCACGCCTTTCCCTTCCATCACCGGTTTACCCGCCAGGGCACCGATGTTACCGAGACCGAGTACCGCCGTACCGTTAGAGATAACGGCCACGAGGTTGCCGCGCGCGGTGTATTTGTAGGCCGCCAGCGGGTCTTTTTCGATTTCCAGACACGGTGCCGCAACGCCTGGCGAATAGGCCAGCGCCAGATCGCGCTGGGTTGCCAGCGGCTTGGTTGGGGAGACCTGGATTTTGCCCGGGACAGGGAACTCGTGAAAATCGAGGGCACTCTGTTTTAACTGATCGTCCATCTTGTTATTCCTTTTACGTATCGGTCAGATAGTATCGCCTCAGGACAGCACATAAACTTTGAAGGCTGCCAAACTCTCACCATCACACATTAAAAATTGTTATCAATTTATAACAGCCATGTTACCCGTCTCAAAAGCAATGCCTCCCCCGTCTGCTATGCTTTTTTGTTAAGTCCATCATGATTTTCTCAGAAGTGTGAACTAACGCACTCATCTAACTCTTTTATTTCCAAGGAGTAATCATTTATGAACCAGCTAGACGGCATCAAACAATTCACTACCGTGGTTGCAGACAGCGGCGATATCGAGTCGATTCGCCACTATCAGCCGGAAGATGCGACCACCAACCCTTCGCTTCTGCTCAAGGCTGCCGGGCTTGCCCATTTTAGTCATCTGATTGATGACGCCATTGCCTACGGTAAACAGCGCGGGAAAACGCAGGAGCAGCAGGTCGCCGAAGCCAGCGACAAGCTGGCGGTTAATTTCGGTGCGGAAATTCTGAAAAGCATCCCGGGACGCGTCTCCACCGAAGTGGACGCCCGCCTCTCGTTCGATAAAGAAAAGAGCATCAATAAGGCCCGCCGCCTGGTCGAACTCTACCAGGAACAGGGGATCGATAAATCACGCATTCTGATCAAACTGGCGTCGACCTGGGAAGGCATCCGCGCGGCAGAGGTGCTGGAAAAAGAGGGGATCCACTGCAACCTGACGCTGCTGTTCTCCTTTGCTCAGGCACGCGCCTGTGCCGAAGCCGGCGTGTTCCTGGTCTCACCGTTTGTCGGCCGCATCTACGACTGGTACCAGGCGAAACAGCCGATGGATCCGTACGTGGTGGATGAGGATCCGGGCGTGAAATCGGTCCGTAATATCTACGACTATTACAAGCAGCACCGCTATGAAACCATCGTGATGGGGGCCAGCTTCCGCCGTACCGAGCAGATCCTCGCCCTGGCCGGCTGCGACCGTCTGACCATCTCCCCTAACCTGCTGAAAGAGCTACAGGACAAAGAAGAGACGGTTATCCGCAAGCTGATCCCCACCTCTACCGTGCTGCCAAAACCGAAAGCCATGACCGAAGCCGAATTCCGCTGGGAGCACAATCAGGACGCCATGGCCGTGGAAAAACTGGCGGAAGGTATCCGCCTGTTCGCCGTTGACCAGCGCAAACTTGAAGATCTTCTCGCCGCCAAACTTTAACCTTGCCACGGAGTGAACTATGTCCCGTAAAGAGCTAGCCAATGCCATTCGCGCCCTCAGCATGGATGCCGTGCAAAAAGCCAATTCCGGCCACCCCGGCGCGCCCATGGGCATGGCTGATATTGCCGAAGTGTTGTGGAACGACTTTCTGAAACACAACCCCAATGACCCCACCTGGTACGACCGCGACCGTTTTATTCTCTCCAACGGCCACGCCTCGATGCTGCTCTACAGCCTGCTGCATCTTTCCGGCTATGATCTGCCGCTCGAGGAGCTGAAAAACTTCCGCCAGCTGCACTCAAAAACGCCGGGTCACCCGGAAATTGGCTATACGCCCGGGGTAGAAACGACCACCGGGCCGCTCGGTCAGGGGCTGGCCAATGCGGTCGGGCTGGCGATTGCCGAGCGCACGCTGGCGGCGCAGTTTAACCAGCCGGGGCACGACATTGTCGATCACTACACGTACGTGTTTATGGGCGACGGATGTCTGATGGAGGGGATTTCCCATGAAGTCTGTTCCCTGGCGGGCACCCTGGGGCTGGGTAAGTTGATTGGCTTCTACGATCACAACGGCATCTCCATCGACGGGGAAACCGAGGGCTGGTTCACCGACGACACGGCAAAACGCTTCGAAGCCTACCACTGGCACGTGGTACATGAGATCGACGGCCACGATCCTGAGGCGGTGAAAAAAGCGATTCAGGAAGCGCAAAGCGTGAAGGACAAACCGTCGCTGATTATCTGCCGCACGGTTATCGGCTTTGGTTCACCGAACAAGGCTGGCAAGGAAGAGGCGCACGGCGCGGCGCTGGGCGAAGAGGAAGTGGCGCTGACCCGGCAAAAGCTGGGCTGGAAACATCCGCCGTTTGAGATCCCGAAAGAGATTTACCGGGCGTGGGACGCCCGTGAAGCGGGGGAAAAAGCCCAGCAGGCCTGGAACGAGAAGTTTGCAGCATACAAAAAAGCACACCCGGAACTGGCCGCCGAATTCTCTCGCCGCATGAGCGGTGGCCTGCCGGAAGACTGGGACGATAAAACCCAGGCGCTGATTGAAAACCTGCAGTCCAACCCGGCGAAAATCGCCACCCGTAAGGCTTCGCAAAACACGCTGAATGCCATTGGTCCGCTGCTGCCCGAACTGCTTGGCGGCTCGGCGGATCTGGCCCCAAGTAACCTGACCATCTGGTCCGGCTCGAAATCGCTGAAAGAGGACATTGCCGGGAACTACATCCACTACGGCGTGCGCGAATTCGGGATGACCGCCATTGCCAACGGTATCGCTCATCACGGCGGTTTCGTGCCCTACACCGCCACCTTCCTGATGTTTGTCGAGTATGCCCGTAACGCAGCGCGCATGGCGGCCTTAATGAAGGCGCGACAGATTATGGTCTATACCCATGACTCCATTGGTCTCGGGGAAGATGGCCCCACGCACCAGGCGGTTGAACAGCTGGCGAGCCTGCGCTTAACGCCAAACTTCAGCACCTGGCGTCCGTGCGATCAGGTCGAAGCAGCAGTTGGCTGGAAACTGGCAGTAGAGCGCCACAATGGCCCAACGGCATTAATTCTGTCACGCCAGAACCTGACGCAGATTGAACGCACCCCGGAGCAGGTGAAAAATATCGCCCGCGGCGGCTACATCCTGAAAGACAGCGGCGGCAAGCCGGACGTGATCCTGATTGCGACCGGTTCAGAAGTCGAAATCACGGTGAAAGCGGCGGAAAAACTGACCGCCGAAGGCCACGCGGTGCGCGTGGTATCCCTGCCCTCAACGGATATTTTTGACGCCCAGGATGAGGCGTACCGTGAGTCGGTGCTGCCCTCTAACGTCGCGGCGCGCGTGGCGGTGGAAGCCGGTATTGCCGACTACTGGTACAAATATGTCGGCCTTAAAGGGGCGATTGTGGGCATGCGCGGCTACGGTGAGTCCGCCCCTGCCGACAAGCTGTTCCCATATTTTGGTTTCACCGTTGAGAACGTGGTAGAGAAGGCGCTGAGCGTGCTGTAGTGCGGTCTGTTTATTGCCGGGTGGCGCTATCGCTTACCCGGCCTAGAGTTCGGATGTTTAGTAGGCTGGGTAAGGCGAAGCCGCCACCCGGCAAAGCTAGCGGGTGATCCACAACGTGGGCCAGGCATCTGGCCCATTCCAGTTATCGCAGCTGGGCTCCTCGGCATAACGCACCAGGCGGAAACGCTGGCCGTCAAAACGCCAGCGCGTCTGGATGCCACAATCCCCCAAACCGCGCCCCAGCGCCAGCGTGGTCAGCTCGCGTGTCTTCTCATCGAAGCTGGCGTTCATTAACTCCATTTCACTGCTGCCACTCGACGGCGTAAACGGCAGACGTAGCCTGACGCTGCGGGCAGAGAACGGTTTTTTACGTGACACCAGCCATGCCAGATCGACGGTGTTATAGGCCCCCGCCTCGCAGCTGACGATCAACAGCGCTTTTTCATCGGTTAACGCGGTGACGCGCACTTCGCGGCGGTTAGGATCGAGCGAGCACTGGCTGCTGTTCATCCGCCCGGTGCCATAATCCAGCAGGTCATTCAGTTCGGCGTGGGAAAGCGGTGTTGGAGTAGGATTAACGGTCGCCACCTTTTTCAGGGCGGGCGCGGGCGGCACGCTTAACGGCGGATCGTCACCTTTCTTAATCCACGCGGTTTCACTGCCGACACGCTTTTGCTGGGCATCAATAAACAGCAGCGCGGCTTTCAGACCGCTCAGGGAAATCACCTGCTTACCGCCGCGCAGGGTCAGGGTCTTCCCTTCCTGAATATTTTTCAGAAAGGCGGTGATGGTGGCCGCATCGTCCGTTTTCAGGTGCCATGGCGTGAGCTGCCAGCGCTGCTTGTCCAGCTTCAGAGGCACATTGTCCAGCAGCAGCCGGGAGGCAATCTCCGGCTCTTTGACGGAGGGCGTATCCAGCCCGCCGAGATCGATACGCAGCGTGGCATCCGTTTTCGCGCCGGCGCTACGGGTGAGTGTCATGACCAGCCCCCGGTGTTCGCCGGTGTTGCGGGCCAGGCAAAAGTTCTGGTTATTGCAGGTCACCTGCCAGTCAGAGAAAGCTTGCTGAGCAGGCGCAGCCCTCACCTGCGGCGCGAGGAGCAGACAAAACAGGGAAAATAAAAAGACGCTATAGCGCATGAATGACACAATCCCGGAACGAAAACGCGTAACTGGGCAGTATCTTCGTGTTCCGGCCGGGTCGTCTCAATCGGATTTATCGGATAGATTTATCCGAAAAACACTCTACATCCGTTCGAAAGTGGCATTCATTAAGCCGGTACTCTGCAAATACTGCAGCAATATCACTGCTTTACCATCCCTGATTTCGCCTGAACGCATCATTTCCAGCGCCCGGGAGAAAGGCAACTCCAGCACCTCGATATCTTCATCCTCCACGCCACCGCCTCTGTGCGTACGCTGGGCGTCGCTGTATTCCGCAATGAAGAAATGGATAAGTTCCGTGACGCCGCCAGGGGACATATACAGCTCAAAGACTTTTTTGACCTCGCCCACTTCAAAGCCCGTTTCTTCTACGGCCTCTTTGCGGATGCAGACTTCCGGCTCATCGTCATCAAGCAGGCCCGCGCAGGTTTCAATCAGACGTCCGTCAGGGTTACCGTTGACCCACGTCGCCACTCTGAACTGACGGATCAGGACCACGCTCTGCTTTTCGCGGTTATAGAGCAGAATGGTGGCTCCGTTACCCCGGTCGTAAACCTCGCGCTTATGGCGGATCACTTCACCGTTATTGCGCGTAAGATCGTAGGTGATGTTACGCAGGACAAAGTAGTTTTCAGAGAGAATTTTGTCTTTGATAACGTCAATTTTCAGGGTCATACGGGCTCCACGACATAATGAGTGGTCCTATACTACGCCGTGAATCCCGCTTTGTCGCCCGCCGCTTTAATGATGTTTCGGGCCGCTAACCCCAAGCCAGTCGAGTATCCCTTGCGCCGCATGACGCCCTTCCGCCATCGCGGTCACCACCAGATCCGCGCCGCGAACCGCATCACCGCCGGCGAAAATATGTGGGTTGCTCGTCTGGTAACGGTAGCGACTTTCGACCGAGGCCACGATGCGTCCCCACTCATCCGTTTCAACACCCTGCGCCTGCAGCCACGGCATCGCGTGCGGGTTAAAACCAAACGCCATGATCACCGCATCAGCCTCCATTACAAACTCGCTGCCGGGCACCGGAACGGGCCGACGCCGCCCCTGCGCATCCGGCTCACCGAGCCGGGTACGCAGCATCCGGATGCCGTTGACCTTCCCGTCAGGAGCCTGCGTCAGCTCAACCGGCTGGACGTTAAATTCAAATGCCGCCCCCTCTTCTCTGGCATTCTTCACCTCTTTCTTCGACCCCGGCATGTTGGCCTCATCCCGGCGATAGGCGCAGGTCACCTTCGCGGCGCCATGGCGTAGCGCGGTACGTACGCAGTCCATGGCGGTATCGCCCCCACCGAGCACCACCACGTTCAGCCCACGGGTATCGATGAACGGTTCGCTGGCCGTTGCGTCCAGCCCCATCACATGCCGCGTGTTGCCCACCAGGAAAGGCAACGCGTCATAGACCCCTGGCGCATCTTCGTGCGGGATACCGGCCTTCATCGAGCGATAGGTGCCCACGCCAATGAACAGGGCGTCGTACTCGTCCTTTAACTGTGACATCGACACGTCCTTGCCCACCTCGCAGTTCAGCGCAAAGCGGATCCCCATCGCGGTAAATATCTCCCTGCGCCGCGCAAGCAGCGATTTGTCCAGCTTGAATGCCGGAATGCCAAAGGTGAGTAAACCGCCGATTTCCGGATGCCGGTCATAGACCGTCACGCTCACCCCGCTGCGCGCCAGCACGTCGGCGCATGCCAGCCCGGCGGGACCGGCACCGACGATCGCGACACGTTTACCCGTCGGCGTGACGGCGGACATATCCGGCCGCCAGCCCATCGCCAGCGCCCTGTCGGCGATATAGCGCTCGATGTTGCCGATGGTAACGGCCCCCGCCTCGTCACGAAGCGTGCAGGCCCCTTCGCATAACCGGTCCTGCGGGCAGACGCGGCCGGTTATTTCAGGCAAGCAGTTGGTCTGATGAGAAAGTTCGACCGCGCCGGCAATATCCCCCGCATTCAGACACTCAATCCACTGCGGGATGTGGTTGTGCAGCGGGCAGGTCCATTCGCAAATGCTGTGCTCTCCGCACTTCAGGCAGCGCGACGCCTCGCGGGCGGCCTGTTCGGCCCGAAACGGCAGGTAAATTTCGTGAAAATGGCACACGCGTTCCGCAGCGGGCAGTTTGTCTGGCTCACCGCGTGGCAGGGACATCTGCATCTGCTGCAGCTTACTGCGCGGGAGCTCGTCTCTGACGACCTCTCTATGCCAGGGCTGGACCGCCAGGCAGGCCGCACGCTGGCGGCGCGATTTGACCAGCGTGTCCAGCACGGCAGGCGTCGCAAGGGAGAGGACATCAGCCGGGCAGTTTTCGATACAGGCCGGGCCCTGTGGACGCGTCAGGCAGAGATCGCATTTATTCGCCGAGGCCTTCACGCCGCCGTGGTCGAGCGGGGTGACGATGATCTCCATCGTGCCAAACGGGCAAGCCACCGCGCAGGCCTTACAGCCGATGCATTTTTGTTGATTCACCTGTACGCTGTCATCGCGTTTGCTGATGGCGCCGTTCGGACAGCTCTGCGCGCAGGGCGCATTTTCACAATGATGACATGTGACGGGGCTTCGCTTCCCGCCGGACCTCAGGACCGTAATACGGGGATGAAAATGGCGCTCGCTCAGAACGTGTTGCTCACCGTTGTGCGCCATGACGCAGGCCACTTCGCAGGCGCGACACCCAATGCATTGCTGGCTGTTAGCCATAATAAAACGATTCATAACCACACCTGTTTTTGCTTCAATATCCTTATTCTTTATAAGAGTATGGTATTTACGCATCACGGCGCGTTCGGGCAATGTGCAAATGCCCGGAAGACCCAATTATTTCCAGTGAACCTGTGGCAGATCAATTTTATTCAGAGAGCCGTTCTGTGACCGTTAAACGACCCGTTTCCGCAAGCCTTGCCTGGGCTTTCTTTTCGATCATTGTCTTATCCGTGCTGACCAGTACCGTCGCACTGCTGACGCTGGCCAGCAGCCAGCGTGATGCCGAGGCGATTAATATTGCGGGTTCGCTGCGCATGCAGAGCTATCGACTGGGCTATGAGATGCAGCGCAACAGCCCTTCCCTTGCCGCGCACCGCGAGCACTGGCAACAGACGTTGCGCGCGCCGGCACTGCAGAAGCTGGACCGCTGGTACGTCCCGGACAATGTTAACGCCCGCTATCAGCAGCTGCAGGTGGCCTGGCTGGAGATGGATAAACGTATCGACCGCGGCGACAGCGCCTGGTATCAGACCCACATTGAGGATTTTGTCGGCCGCATTGATGCCTTTGTGCTCGCCCTGCAGCACTACACCGAGCATAAAATTCAGACGGTGACCCTGCTCTCCCTGGCCGGCGCGCTGGGGATCCTGTTGCTGACGCTGTTTACCCTGCGCCGCATTCGTCGTCAGGTGGTGTTACCGCTTAACAATCTGGTGGCCGCCAGCGAACGGATTGAGCGCGGTGAATTTGCCACCCCTGCGCCGGATACCGCCCTGCCGAACGAACTGGGCCAGCTTTCGCGCGCCTTCAACCACATGTCCGGCGAGTTAGCGACGCTCTACCGCTCGCTTGAAGCCTCGGTGGCGGAAAAGACACGGCATTTGCATGACGCCCACCAGCAGCTCGACATGCTGTTCAAGTGCTCTCAGGCGCTGAATACCGGCCAGATAGACAGCCACTGTTTCCGGCATATCCTGCAGATTGTCCATGACTATACGCAGATGAACTATCTGGAACTGCGCACCAGCGACGACTGGCGGCTGTGTGAAGGGACGGCGTCACGCGACATCCCACTGCAAAACCTGCCGGTAGTGATGCAGGACACGCTCTACGGCGAGCTTCGCTGGCAAAGCGAGACGGACAGCGTCCCTCTCCCTCTGATGAGAAGCGTGGCGACCATGCTCGGGCGTGGACTGTACTTTAACCAGGCGCAGAAGCATTACCAGCAGCTGCTGCTGATGGAAGAGCGCGCCACCATTGCCCGCGAACTGCATGACTCGCTGGCGCAGGTGTTGTCGTATCTGCGCATTCAGCTTACGCTGCTGAAACGCGCCGTGCCGGAGGAGAACACCCCGGCGCAGACCATCATTACCGATTTCTCCCGCGAGCTGAACAACGCCTGGCAGCAGTTGCGCGAGTTGCTCACCACCTTCCGCCTGACGCTGAACCACGCGAATTTACCCGCGGCGTTGCAGGAGTCTCTTGACGCGCTGCAGAGCCAGACGCAGGCGAAGCTGCACCTCGACTGTCGCCTCTCCTCGCTGGCGCTCGACGCGCAAAAGCAGGTTCATCTGTTACAGATCGTGCGTGAGGCGGTGTTGAACGCCATTAAGCACGCGCAGGCCAGCGAGATCACCGTGAGCTGCGTGACGGCTGTGGACGGTACGCACCGCGTCAGCATTCGTGACAATGGCATCGGGATTGGCGAAGCCAGCGAGCCGCCGGGACACTACGGTCTGAACATTATGCGTGAACGCGCGCAACGGCTTGGGGGAGCACTGCACTTTTCGCAGCCACAAAACGGGGGCACGCTGGTCAGCGTCACGTTCCCCGTGCCGCAGGCACCGGCGGGTAAATAACGGTAAAGGAGGAAGCGCAGGGAAAAGCGCATGATAATTTACACTATCTCCTTTTTTTCTCCACGTTTGACCTGAGCCTTACCGCTAAAGTTATGCGGGCAATAAACAATAATGACGAGCAGCAAAACGAGGTCACTTTTTCATGGCGAATTTTTTTATCGATCGCCCCATTTTTGCCTGGGTAATTGCCATTCTGTTGTGTCTGACAGGAGTCCTGGCAATTACGTCACTTCCCGTTGAGCAATATCCCGATCTGGCCCCGCCTAACGTGCGTGTCACCGCAAACTATCCCGGCGCGTCCGCACAAACGCTGGAAAATACCGTGACGCAGGTTATCGAGCAGAACATGACGGGTCTGGATAACCTGATGTACATGTCCTCGCAAAGTAGCGCCACCGGTCAGGCAACGGTGACCCTGAGCTTCAAGGCTGGCACTGACCCGGATGAAGCGGTGCAGCAGGTACAAAACCAGCTGCAGTCGGCCATGCGCAAACTGCCCCAGGCGGTACAGAACCAGGGCGTGACCGTGCGTAAAACCGGCGACACCAATATTTTGACCATCGCGTTTGTGTCGACAGATGGCTCGATGGATAAACAGGATATCGCGGACTACGTCGCCAGTAATATTCAGGATCCGCTCAGCCGTATTAACGGCGTCGGGGATATCGACGCTTACGGTTCACAATATTCAATGCGCATCTGGCTCGATCCCAACAAGCTCAACAGCTACCAGATGACGGCAACCGACGTGACGGATGCCATCAAAGCCCAGAACGCCCAGATTGCCGTAGGGCAGCTCGGGGGAACCCCGTCCGTTGATAAGCAGGCCCTGAACGCCACCATTAATTCGCAATCCCTGCTGCAGACGCCGGAGCAGTTCCGCAACATCACTCTGCGGGTGAATCAGGATGGGTCGGAAGTGCGTCTGGGCGATGTCGCCACGGTGGAAATGGGCGCAGAAAAGTACGACTACCTGAGCCGCTTTAATGGCAACCAGGCCTCCGGTCTGGGGATTAAGCTGGCCTCCGGCGCGAACGAAATGGCCACGGCGAAACTGGTGTTAGACCGTCTGGATGAGCTGTCGCAGTATTTCCCGCACGGGCTGGAGTACAAAGTCGCCTATGAAACCACCTCCTTCGTTAAAGCGTCGATTGAGGACGTGGTGAAAACCCTGCTGGAAGCCATCGCGCTGGTGTTCCTGGTCATGTACCTGTTCCTGCAAAACTTCCGCGCGACGCTGATCCCAACCATTGCCGTTCCTGTGGTGCTGCTCGGGACCTTTTCGGTGCTTTACGCGTTCGGCTATAGCATTAACACCCTGACGATGTTTGCGATGGTGCTGGCGATTGGCCTGCTGGTGGACGATGCCATCGTGGTGGTTGAAAACGTCGAGCGCATCATGAGCGAAGAAGGACTCTCTCCGCGCCAGGCGACGCGCAAATCGATGGGTCAAATTCAGGGGGCGCTAGTCGGTATTGCGATGGTGCTCTCGGCGGTCTTTATCCCGATGGCCTTCTTTGGTGGCACCACCGGAGCGATTTACCGTCAGTTCTCCATTACCATCGTCTCGGCAATGGTGCTCTCCGTGCTGGTGGCGCTGATCCTCACCCCTGCGCTGTGCGCCACCATCCTCAAACCACTGCATAAAGGGGAGCATCACGGTCAGAGAGGGTTCTTCGGTTGGTTTAACCGGATGTTCAACCGCAATGCCGCCCGGTATGAATCTGCCGTCGGTCGCGTGCTGCACCGCAGCCTGCGCTGGATGATGATTTACGTTGTGCTGCTGGGCGGGATGGTCTGGCTGTTCCTGCACCTGCCCACCTCATTCCTGCCGATGGAAGACCGGGGAATGTTCACCACCTCGGTGCAGCTCCCGAGCGGCGCAACGCAGCAGCAGACGCTGAAAGTGGTTCAGAAGGTGGAGCAGTACTTCTTCACCAAAGAGAAAGATAATGTTGTTTCCGTCTTCTCCACCGTCGGGTCCGGCCCGGGTGGGAACGGGCAAAACGTCGCCCGCATGTTTGTTCGTCTGAAGGACTGGGACGAGCGCGATAGCAAAACGGGAACATCGTTTGCCATTATTGAGCGTGCGACAAAAGCCTTTGCGCACATTAAAGAAGCCCGCGTCTTTGCCAGCAGCCCACCGGCCATCAGCGGGCTGGGCAGTTCCGCCGGGTTTGATATGGAGCTCCAGGATCACGCCGGTGCGGGCCATACGGCGCTGATGGCGGCGCGCGATACGCTGCTGGCGCTCGCAGGCAACGATCCGGGCCTGACCCGCGTTCGCCATAACGGTCTGGATGACAGCCCGCAGCTTCAGGTGGATATCGATCAGCGCAAGGCGCAGGCGCTGGGCGTGTCGATTAACGATATCAACGACACCCTGCAAACGGCGTGGGGCTCGAGCTATGTGAATGACTTTATGGATCGCGGCCGCGTGAAAAAAGTGTATGTCCAGTCCGCCGCGCCATTCCGTATGCTGCCGGATGATATTAACCGCTGGTTTGTCAGAAACAGTGCCGGGGGAATGGTGCCGTTCTCTGCCTTTGCGACTTCACACTGGGAGAGCGGTTCGCCGCGTCTGGAGCGCTATAACGGCTATTCCGCGGTTGAAATCGTCGGGGAAGCCGCGCCAGGCGTGAGTACCGGTACGGCCATGGACATCATGGAAAAACTGGTGCAACAGCTGCCTGCCGGTTTTGGTCTGGAGTGGACGGCCATGTCTTATCAGGAGCGCCTCTCCGGAGCGCAGGCACCGGCACTTTACGCGCTCTCTCTGCTGGTGGTCTTCCTCTGTCTTGCCGCACTGTATGAAAGCTGGTCAGTGCCGTTCTCGGTCATGCTGGTGGTGCCCCTTGGTGTCATTGGCGCCCTGCTCGCCACCTGGATGCGTGGTCTGGAAAACGATGTCTACTTCCAGGTCGGGCTGCTCACCGTGATTGGGCTGTCGGCGAAAAACGCCATTCTGATCGTTGAGTTTGCCAACGAGATGAATGCCAAAGGCCAAGAGCTGATGGCCGCCACGCTGCACGCCTGCCGTCAGCGCCTGCGCCCGATCCTGATGACCTCGCTGGCGTTTGTTTTTGGCGTACTGCCGATGGCAACCAGCACCGGCGCAGGCTCCAGCAGCCAGCATGCGGTCGGCACAGGGGTCATGGGCGGTATGATTTCGGCGACCGTCCTGGCCATCTATTTTGTTCCGCTGTTCTTTGTGCTGGTGCGTCGCCGCTTCCCGCTAAAGGAACGTCCGGAGTAAGTGGTTGAAATAAAAAAAGGCGGCTTAATCGGCCGCCTTTTTATTGTGTGATTCATTCACACTATGGTTATTTTACTTATTTAAGTGCTCTTACAATTCTTACTGAATGTCATTTACGAAGCATGCCTTCGATAAAATCTTTCCAGTTCCCCAGTTCACGTTCAATCATAACAACCTCTCTTATTATTATGCGCATTCTACAAAAACGTATCATCATTGTGAAGACTATTTAACCAATTGCAGCGATTGTACCCCACGTCATACGGGGATTTATGATAAATATGAACGGAGAGTCCTCAATTTTTTGTGACGGCCAGCAATATTCTGAAATAACCCTACGGACGGGTGAGTTTTATTTTACCCGCTGAGTTTACTCGACATTTAAAGCTTATGGACATCTATGCTTAAAGGATGAAAGAATATTCAGCGTACAGTTGTTAGTTGAATTAAGATGACGCATAAATCCAGACGATTCCTGAATGTGTTATATTCCACTTAAGGATATATCTTCGAATTTACTGAACATTTAATCACCAGAACGACAAAAGGATTCACCATGGTTGTGATGTACGGCATTAAAAATTGCGACACCATCAAAAAAGCCCGCCGCTGGCTGGAGGCGAACAACGTAGAGTACCGTTTCCACGATTACCGTGCCGATGGGCTTGATGCAGAATTTCTGCATACCGCTATCGACGAGCTGGGCTGGGAAGCCTTGCTGAATACCCGCGGCACCACCTGGCGTAAACTGGATGAATCTCTTCGCGCCAGCATCAATGACGCCGACAGCGCGGCAAAACTGATGCTCGACATGCCGGCAATCATCAAACGCCCATTGCTCTGCGCGCCAGGGAAGCCTATGCTGCTGGGTTTCAGTGAAACCCTTTATTCCGACTTTATTCGTTGAGGTGTAGTTTATGTCATGCCCGGTCATTGAGCTGACTCAGCAGCTTATTCGCCGTCCTTCCCTTAGCCCGGACGACGCAGGTTGTCAGGCATTAATGATTGAGCGCCTGCGCGCTATCGGTTTTACCGTGGAGCGTATGGATTTTGGCGACACCCAGAATTTCTGGGCCTGGCGCGGCCAGGGCGAAACGCTGGCCTTTGCCGGACATACTGACGTGGTGCCCGCTGGCGATGCGGACCGCTGGATCAATCCCCCGTTTGAACCCACCATCCGCGATGGCATGCTGTTCGGCCGCGGGGCGGCAGACATGAAAGGCTCGCTGGCGGCGATGGTGGTAGCGGCTGAGCGCTTTGTCGCACAGCATCCGAACCATAAAAACCGTCTCGCGTTTCTGATCACCTCTGACGAAGAAGCCAGCGCCCATAACGGCACCGTAAAGGTTGTTGAGGCGCTGATGGCCCGCAACGAGCGCCTGGACTACTGCCTGGTGGGTGAGCCGTCCAGTACCGAAGTGGTGGGTGATGTGGTGAAAAATGGCCGCCGTGGCTCGCTGACCTGTAACCTGACCATTCACGGCGTTCAGGGGCACGTTGCGTATCCGCATCTGGCTGATAATCCGGTTCATCGCGCTGCGCCGATGCTGAGCGAGCTGGTGGCGATTGAGTGGGATAAAGGCAACGAGTTCTTCCCACCGACCAGCATGCAGATTGCGAACGTCAAAGCCGGAACCGGCAGCAATAACGTGATCCCGGGGGATTACTTCGTCCAGTTCAACTTCCGCTTTAGCACGGAACTGACCGACGAGATGATCAAGGCGCGCGTTATCGCCCTGCTGGAAAAATATAATCTGCGCTACACCGTGGACTGGTGGCTTTCCGGCCAGCCGTTCCTGACACAGCGCGGCAAGCTGGTGGATGCGGTGGTCAACGCCATCGAGCACTATAATGAAATTAAGCCACAGTTGCTGACAACGGGTGGCACCTCAGACGGACGCTTTATCGCCCGTATGGGCGCCCAGGTTGTCGAACTGGGACCAGTGAACGCGACCATTCATAAAATCAATGAGTGTGTTAATGCGGCAGATTTACAACTGCTGGCCCGTATGTATCAACGTATTATGGAGCAACTCGTCGCCTGACGAACGCTCTGAGAGGAATAGCGAATGGACTGGCTTTCAAAGTACTGGTGGGTTCTGGTGTTGGTTTTTCTGGTCGGCGTATTGCTGAACGTGATTAAAGACCTTAAGCGCGTTGACCATAAAAAATTTCTCGCCAACAAACCGGATCTTCCCCCGCACCGCGATTTTAACGACAAGTGGGACGACGACGACGACTGGCCGAAGAAGGACCAGAAGAAGTAATCGGTCTGTATCCCCTCTCCTGTGGAGAGGGGATAACCTCACATAAACTCAACAATATTATCATTATCCGGCTTACCGCCGCTGAGCGCTTCATCAAAGTAGTGCTTCGGTACGGTATAGCGCAGATGGTCGAGTGCGAACTGCATGCTACGGTCATCAATCGCGTGGCCCAGATCGTCAACGATATCCAGCGTCACATCTCCCCCTTCGCGAATCAGCGCTTCCTGTGCGGCGACCGCATGCGAGAGTTCAATCACCCGGTCTTCCCCACCGTGGATCAGGTGGATAGTCGTCTGCGTGGTCGCGTGGGTCGGTAGTGCCGCAAAACGGCCGTTAAACGCAATCACCCGTGAAACCAGACCCGGCTGCGCTTTTACGCTTTCCAGCGACATGATTGACCCCTGTGAGAAACCTATCAGGGCGGTTGCGTCGGCCCCCACGCCGCTCTGCTGCTGCCAGTAGCGGACAATGTCGATAAACGTGGGCATGATGGCATCAATGCGCGCCTGACGGTTCTCTTCCGTCACGCCCTGAACTGAGAACCACTGTCGTCCGTTCGGACCACACGGCTCGACGCCACCGATGCTGACAATCAGTGCCTGCGGAAAAACCGGCGCAAACCAGCTGCCGATCTGCCCCATATTGACGGCATTATCGCCAACACCATGAAACAGAAGCAGTAACTGTTTAGCCGGTTTGTCAGGGCTTTGAACAACAAAATGGTCATGTTTCATGGTGGTCTCCTTAATAGATGACCTGGATTCTACGCCTCGCGGCGGGAATGACCATGCCACTTTACTGAAGAAGTCATTGAAAAAATTGCCATTGCAAAATGGCTTCTTTCAGCTGCTGGCAGCGGAGAGAGTCAAGACTTTCAAGCGCTTGCGCCGTTTCACTGCGCAACTTTACCAGCAGCGCTTTTTGTCCGATGTCTTCCGTTTTCCCTTCCATCTTCCCCCGCAGTGCCGGAAGCGGCATATCGACGGCGAGCAACAACCGTGTCAACGCGGCAACCGACGTGGAAAACGCGCGATGCGCAAAAGCAAACCCCGCCAGTTCCAGCCAGTCGTCATGATTAAGCGTAGCTTCCCACTCATCTTCCACCGGGATCTTTTCACCGTTCCAGGCCGATAACACCCGCGCATCGCGCTTCAGACGCTGCTGCGCCTGCTGACACAGCTGATGCCCAGCCTCACTCTGCGCCAGCAGCGCCATCGCGGTGTAACAACCGCTGCTGGCTTCACGGTGGCTTCCCATCCGCACCAGCACAAAGCCGCACTGCTGCCAGAAACGCCAAAGCTCTTCGGTATAACCAAAGCTCACCGACAGATAATCCTCCCCGCTGGCGCTGCGAATAAGCGCCTGACCAATTCCTTCCCGCTGACGGTGAGGATGTACGGCAATACGGGTCACCCTTCGGCCTCTGAGCGTTGCCGCCAGCGGAGAGCCGCCGTGCGCCGCCAGAGACTGCGCCACCAGGTTTCCACGAGGACGGCGGAACCCCGCCCACACCGCGCGGCTAAGCGCAGGGGACAACCCGCCCTCCTCCACCAGCCACAGCGCTCCGGCGATGACCGGGTTCGCTTCGGCGACAGCAAACTGTTGCCCGGGCGCGTCCATCATGCGGCGTAAATCGAGCGGCGAGGTGCGATAATGCGCCGCACAGAGCAGCTCATAGACGCTCGCGACCAGCGCCGGACGGCGTTCCCATGCCGCGGGGGTCAGAGAGGTGATACGCACCTCGCCTTCCGGGCGGCGGTCAAGCAGCGTGTCGTCAAACAGCAGCGCGCTGGCCACGATCCGCTCAAGCGGACAACCTGCCGCCCAGCGTACCGGCGTTGATAAGCTGTAGCGCTGCAACCCGGCAAACCGACCGCAGAACTTGAGCAAGAATCCCCTGCCCGTCCCTTCATATCCCTGCACCGTGGTGGTCAACAGCACGCGAGGGAAACGGCTCACCAGCTTTTCCAGCAGCGGGCCGGGGATCGCGGCAGCTTCATCGACAATCAGCCAGTCAGCCTGATGCGAAGAAGCTAACAGCGCGTCCGGGGCCATAAAATGAAAACGCTCTCCGGCAAAGCGGGCGATACTTTCTGTCGCCCCTTTCGTCGGTGCGGTGACGACGGCGCTGCCCGCAATACGATGGAGTAACATTCCCGCCAGGGCCGACTTACCGCGCCCGCGCGCGGCGGTAACGGCCACGATGCCCCGCGGCATTTTCTGAAGAACGTCCAGGATCGCCGCCTGCTCGCGCTGCGGTGCGCCACTGGCTGGGCGCCAGTCTGGAGCATCGGGTAAAGGCGGAAGGGATAAATCGCTGCCCTGAAGCCAGACAATCGCGTCGGGGTCGGCGGCAAGGGTCCGGCAGAAATGGTGGACAAAATGCGGCGTGGCTATCGCTTCGGCGCTGTCGCTCCAGCGCAGGGAATCACGGTCAGGAAACCCGGCCCACGCCTCAAGCGGCGGAACCCGCAGCACCAGAAGGCTCCCGGCGCTCAGCGTTCCGCTCAGCGCGGCGAACGCGGCAACATCGAACCCGCAGCACGCGTCAAAAACAGCATGCCGGAACTCGCGTCCCAGCAGGCTACTGATGGCTTTTGAAGGATGTTCGTCAAGCCTTACCCAGTCTCCGGGTAGAGCGTCTCGCAGCGCTTCTGCCTGGGCTAAGCTCCACTGCGCATCGCCGCTGAGCACCACCAGCCGACGATGGCCAGTGCGCTCAAGCTCGCTTATCAGCTGTTCAAAGCGCAGCATTACATCGCTTTGCCGAAGGTATTACACTGCGCCGGATCGCCACTGTCGAAACCGCGTTTAAACCAGCTATAGCGCTGTTGCGAGGTGCCGTGCGTGAAGCTGTCCGGCACGACGCGCCCCTGGCTCTGCTGCTGAAGACGATCGTCACCGATAGCCTGAGCGGCATTTAACGCCTCTTCAAGATCGCCGGATTCCAGAACGCCCTGCTGCTGCATGCTGTGGCCCCAGACGCCCGCGAAGCAGTCCGCCTGCAGCTCCATTTTAACGGAGAGGCGGTTCACGTCGGCCTGAGAGGCATTTTGCTGAAGCTGGCGTACTTTTGGCTCAATCCCTAACAGTTTTTGCACGTGATGGCCGACTTCATGCGCGATCACGTAGCCCTGGGCGAAATCACCGTCCGCGCCAAGCTTGCGTTTCATGTCATCGTAAAAAGAGAGATCGATATAGACGGTGCCGTCTGCCGGGCAGTAGAACGGCCCCATTACCGATTGCCCGGTACCGCAACCGGTGCGGGTTGCTCCCCGGTACATCACCAGCTTCGGCTGCTGGTAGGTACGCCCCATCTTCTCGAACAGCTGACCCCAGGTATCTTCTGTGGTGGCGAGAATCACGGAGGTAAATTTGGCCGCTTCATCTTCATTCGGGCTGATGGAGCGCTGAGAATGTTGCTGCTGTTGCAGCGGCTGACCGGTCATCAGGCCAGTGAGATCGACCCCGTAATACCCTGCAACCAGCACCACAATCAGCAGAATGATGCCGCCCTTTCCGCTGGGTAACCGGAAACCGGGCCCTCCCATGGAAGGACCGCCACCACCATCGCTGCGTCTGTCTTCTACATTGTCACTTTCACGACGCCCTTGCCAGCGCATAACCACCTCGAACTATTCCATTAATAATAGCTATGATCGTAGGCGGTTAACGGCAAGATTACCATAGGAAACAAAGGTAAGAGGCCAAAGGATGCGAACATCCTTTGGCAAGTGAGGGAGTTAGTCGAGCTTAACGCCTAAACGGTGAGCAACCGCTTCGTACGCTTCAATCAGGCCACCCAGGCTCTGACGGAAACGGTCTTTGTCCATTTTATCCAGCGTTTCTTTATCCCACAGGCGGCTACCGTCCGGCGAGAACTCATCGCCCAGCACCACCTCGCCTTTAAACAGACCAAACTCCAGCTTGAAATCGACGAGGATCAGGCCCGCGTCATCAAACAATTTTTTCAGCACGTCGTTGGCTTTGTAGGTCAGCTCTTTCATGCGCGCCAGGTTCTCTTTATTCACCCAGCCGAAGGTTTCGCAGTAAGAATCATTGACCATCGGATCGTGCATCGCGTCGTTTTTCAGGAACAGGTCGAACAGCGGTGGATTCAGTTCGATACCTTCTTCAATGCCCAGACGCTTCACCAGGGAGCCCGCTGCACGGTTACGAATCACGCACTCAACCGGAACCATATCCAGTTTTTTCACCAGACATTCCGTATCGGACAGCAACGCTTCCATCTGAGTCGGGATACCCGCTTCGGCCAGTTTGGTCATAATGAAATGGTTGAACTTGTTGTTCACCATGCCTTTACGATCGAACTGCTCAATGCGAGCGCCATCCCCTGCTGACGTATCATTGCGGAACTCGAGCACCAACAGATCCGGGTTTTCCGTGCTGTATACGGTCTTCGCTTTGCCACGATACAACTCAGCTTGCTTCTGCATCTTCATTACTCCTGGTGTGATGATTTGTGTTCAAAACTGGGCATATTATGCCACGCACACGTTTGCGTAGCACGAAAATAAAAAGGGCTGGATTCACCAGCCCTCGTTTTTATTTGCTGAATGCCGCCTGGAAGACAGCGACCAGCGCATCGTTCTGCGACTGGGTCAGCGTGTGACCTTTTGGATCGATAAACTGCAGACTGCTGCGGTTATCAAGGTCACCGACCTGAATCTTGTAGTCACCGGAGGCAAGCTGAGGATCTTTCGCACCCAGCTCCTGCCACGCGCTGTCGGAGAGCGGCTTGTAGGTTGCCGTCATGCTGCCGGTTGAACGCGTGCTGTCGGTGACCTTCATGCCCACTTTTTCCAGGGTCGCTGGCAGACGCTGCCAGGTCTGGTTAAACGGTGCACGCACCACCAGCATTGGCAGACCGGTATCATCCGCACCGCTTTGCACATCGAAGGTCGCGCCATTGCGGCTCTGCGCGGCGTTGGCGGCATCGGTGGCAGTCTTATCGAGACCTGCGGCAATCACGTTCAGCATTTCGGTGCTGTAACGCTGCAGGGACGCGGCATCTGCAACCGGTTTACCCGCCTGCTCCAGGTTCAACAGCTTCACGTTAACCGCTTGCTGATACCCCTGTGGTTTGACGGAGACTTGATAGCGGCCGCGGTACTGCTGATCTTCATCCAGACGGTTCCATTCGATCCAGTCGGTGGTTAACGTCTGGCTGGCGTCATCGCGTTTATCGATGGTGTAGTTCTTCGACTGAATAACGCTGACAACCTGCGGCCACAGGGTGCTACCGCGCGCGCTCTCAACCATCAGAGACGCGGTATCACCGGTGAACTGGGTACGCGCCCCGCTCACCAGCGCCAGAGGCTGTGCTGGCGGACGAATATCAAGCGCTTTACCGACCAGGCCGCTGCCGTTGGTCACGGGGATATTATAATCGCCGTTCTGAATCGGCAGGATCATACCAGCCGGTGCGTGAAGTTCAGCAAGCGGGGTCGCATCCAGATAGGATTCATCACCGCTCACCTGGCGCTTGTAGCGCGAGTCTGAACTACAGGCAGCGAGCAGCATAACAAGCGAAACACTCGCAACCTTCGCCAGGCGCGACTTCTGTACTGAATAAGCCATCAAATCTCCCTAAACTTTACAGCAAACCGGCATGCTTCAGCGCTGCCCTGACGATATCACGACCGTGGTCGGTAATCGGTGTCATTGGCAGACGCAGCGTATCGGTTGCTACAAGCCCCAACTCCTTACACGCCCATTTCACGGGGATCGGATTGGGTTCGACAAATAATTTATTGTGCAGCGGCATCAGACGCTGATTAATGACACGCGCTTCATCAAAGTGACCGGCGGCGGCCAGTTTGCACATTTCAGCCATATCGCGCGCCGCAACGTTTGCCGTTACGGAGATCACGCCATGGCCACCGAGCTGCATAAAGTCCAGCGCGGTCGCATCATCACCGCTCAACAGGATAAAGTCGTCTGAAACCAGCTCTTTGATCTGATGAACGCGGCTTAAGTTCCCTGTCGCCTCTTTAATACCGATAATATTTTTTACTTCCGAGAGACGACCAACGGTTTCCGGCAGCATATCGCAGCCGGTACGGGACGGCACATTATACAGAATTTGTGGCAAGTCAGTATGTTCAGCGATGGCTTTGAAGTGCTGGAACAAACCTTCCTGGGTAGGACGGTTGTAATAAGGGGTCACCGTCAGACAGCCGACGATGCCGCTGTCGTTAAAACGTTTAGTCAGGCTGATCGCTTCTGCGGTTGCATTTGCCCCTGTCCCCGCGATGACCGGAATACGTCCGTCAGCCAGTTCGAGGGTCAGCATAACCACATCACCGTGCTCATCGTGGCTCAGCGTTGCAGATTCACCGGTAGTCCCTACCGAAACGATCGCCGAGGTTCCATTGGCGACATGGTAATCAATCAGCTTCTTCATGCTAGACCGGCAGACGTTACCTTTTTCATCCATCGGTGTTACAAGCGCGACAATACTTCCCGTGAACATGAGCCATCCTCTGTGCGAACAAGAGTCTCAATGGTACGTTTGGAACTGTAATAAAAGCAAGCGACCTGAGGCCCTCAGGCGGTTGTATGCATGTTTTTTTTATGCTTTCCTTAGGAAGACTTAACCATGCAAAGGAAGAACAGGTTTGACAACCTCATCACAACATTACCTGGTTATCACTGCGCTGGGTGCCGACAGGCCGGGTATCGTGAACACCATCACGCGTCACGTGAGCAGCTGCGGCTGTAATATCGAAGACAGCCGTCTGGCGATGCTGGGCGAAGAGTTCACGTTTATTATGCTGCTGTCCGGAACATGGAATGCCATTACGCTTATCGAATCCACCCTGCCGCTGAAAGGCGCGGAGCTGGATTTGCTCATCGTGATGAAACGTACCACCGCGCGCCCACGTCCGGCCATGCCCGCTACCGTCTGGGTGCAGGTTGAAGTCCCTGATTCCCCCCATCTGATCGAGCGCTTTACCGCGCTGTTTGACAGCCATCAGATGAACATCGCCGAGCTCGTTTCCCGCACACAGCCGGGCGACGAGAACACCGTACCCACGCTCTTTATTCAGATTACCGCACACAGCCCTGCTTCACAGGATGCGTCAAATATCGAGCAAGCGTTCAAAGCCCTCTGTACAGAATTAAACGCGCAGGGCAGTATAAGCGTCGTAAATTATTCGCAGCACGAACAGGATGGAGTTGAGTAATGAATCCACTGAAAGCCGGTGACATCGCACCGAAATTTAGCTTACCGGATCAAGACGGCGAGCAAGTAAATTTGACCGACTTCCAGGGACAGCGTGTTCTGGTCTATTTCTACCCGAAAGCCATGACCCCCGGCTGCACCGTACAGGCCTGCGGCTTACGCGACAACATGGACGAGTTGAAAAAAGCCGGCGTGGAAGTGCTGGGTATCAGCACGGATAAACCCGAAAAGCTGTCACGATTTGCTGAAAAAGAGCTGCTGAACTTCACGCTGCTTTCTGATGAAGATCATCAGGTGTGCGAACAGTTCGGCATCTGGGGCGAGAAGACGTTTATGGGTAAAACCTACGACGGCATTCACCGCATCAGCTTCCTGATCGACGCTGACGGTAAAATTGAACACGTGTTTGACGACTTCAAAACCAGCAACCACCACGATGTAGTGTTGAACTGGCTGAAACAAAGTGCCTGAAAGTGAGTGTCGGGTGGCGGCTTCGCCTTACCCGACCTTCTCCCTCTCCCTGTGGGAGAGGGTCGGGGTGAGGGCATCAGGCCGCACAAAATCTACTTCTCCTCCACCGCTGGCACATCCGGCCACGCGTGCACCACCGCTTTAATCAGCGTCGCCAGCGGAATGGCAAAGAACACGCCCCAGAATCCCCACAGCCCGCCGAAAATCACCACCGACAGAATAATCACCAGCGGATGCAGGTTCACCGCTTCGGAGAACAGCACCGGTACCAGCAGGTTACCGTCCAGCCCCTGAATAATCAGGTACACCGCGAAGCAGCTCCAGAACTCAGTTCCCAGGCCAAACTGGAACAGCGCGACGCCAACCACCGGAATGGTCACCACAAACGCGCCGATGTACGGAATCAGAACCGACAGCCCCACCAGCACCGCCAGCAGCAGCGAGTAGTTCAGACCGAAGATCAGGAAGCCAATCCAGGTGGCGACCCCCACGACGATCATCTCCAGCACCTTGCCGCGAATGTAGTTGGTGATCTGCTGGTTCATCTCTTCCCAGACCTGCCCCGCCAGACCGCGATTGCGCGGCAGAATACGCCGAACGGCGTTGAGCATCTGGTCTTTATCTTTTACCAGGAAGAAGACCATCAGCGGCACGAGCACGAGATAGACCGCCAGGGTAAGCAGCCCCACCAGCGACGCCAGAGAGTACTTCACCACCGAATCACCCATAGTCATGATGCGGGCGCGCATATTTTCCGCCATCGCGTCGATGATCCCGGCATCCATCAGGGCCGGGTAACGGCGCGGCAGCGTGGCGGCGAAATCAGAAAGCTTATTCAGCATGCCGGGCATATCGCGGATCAGGTAGATCCCCTGCTGCCAGGCTACCGGCATCACCACGAAGGCCATTAACAGCAGGATACCGACAAACAGCACCAGGACGATGCTGGCCGCCCAGCGACGGGAACAGCCAATATGTTCCAGACGCGCCGTTGGCCACTCCAGCAGGTAGGCCAGCACAATCGCCACCAGCAGGGGGGCGAGCAGACCGCTGAAGAAGAACAGAATACCGAACCCGGCAACCAGAATAACCAGCAAAGCAATGGCCTCCGGGTCGCTGAACCGGCGCCGGTACCACTGCATTAACATTTCGAGCATACAACCCTTCCCTGAATCGAATGGCGGGAGTGAGACGGTGAATTGTATCTAACTGTCACAAAAAAGACTTTCGCTTTTTGTATCCCGGTCACAATCCGCAAAAGCATGATGAATGGGATTTTCTTCATGCAGCAACACGGCTACACTCGCTGGGCAGCAGAGATGAACGATATGCCGCTTCATCGGTCAAATTAGCACATCCAATATACAGGACAGTGGTTATGTTCAGGCAGTTGAGAAAAACACTGGTAGCAACACTGATTGCCGCAGTGACGGTCGGTCAGGTATTACCCGCTTTTGCTGACTCGTCCGATTCATTGCCGGACATGGGCACCACAGCAGGAAGCACGCTCTCGATTGGGCAAGAGATGCAAATGGGCGATTACTATGTTCGTCAGCTGCGCGGCAGCGCTCCGCTGATTAACGACCCTTTGCTGGTACAGTACATCAACGGGCTGGGGATGCGTCTGGTGGCGCACGCCGACTCGGTAAAAACGCCGTTCCACTTCTATTTGATTAATAATGACGAAATCAACGCCTTCGCCTTCTTTGGCGGTAACGTGGTGCTGCATTCGGCGTTATTCCGTTACTCAGACAACGAAAGCCAGCTGGCCTCGGTGATGGCGCACGAAATTTCGCACGTCACGCAGCGCCACCTGGCGCGTGCGATGGAAGACCAGAAGCGTAACGCACCGCTCACCTGGGTGGGCGCACTGGGCTCTATTCTGCTGGCAATGGCCAGCCCGCAGGCCGGGATGGCAGCCTTAACCGGTACGCTGGCCGGTACGCGTCAGGGGATGATCAGCTTTACCCAGCAAAACGAGCAGGAAGCGGACCGCATCGGCATCCAGGTGCTGCAGCGCTCGGGCTTCGACCCGCAGGCCATGCCGAGCTTCCTGGAAAAACTGCTCGATCAGGCCCGTTATTCTTCCCGCCCACCGGAAATTCTGCTTACGCACCCGTTACCAGAAAGCCGTCTGTCAGATGCGCGTAACCGTGCCAACCAGATGCGTCCGGTGGTGGTCCAGTCTTCGCAGGATTTCTACATGGCGAAAGTGAGAACGCTGGGGATGTACAATTCCGGACGTAACCAGCTCACCAGCGACCTGCTGGATGCCCTGGCGAAAGGTAACGTGCGTGAGAAAAACGCCGCGCAGTATGGCCAGGCGCTGCAGGCGATGGAAGCCAGTAAATACGACGAGGCGCGTAAAGCGTTGCAGCCGCTTCTGGCCGCCGACCCGAATAACCCGTGGTATCTCGATTTGTCCACGGATATCGATCTGGGGCAGAAGAAACCTGCCGATGCGATTAACCGCCTGAAAGGGGCGAAAGACGTTCGTACCAACCCGGTACTGCAGCTTAACCTGGCGAACGCTTACTTACAGGGCGGCCAGCCTGGGGAAGCGGCGACCATTCTGAACCGCTACACCTTTAATAATAAAGACGATCAAAACGGCTGGGACCTGCTTGCACAGGCTGAAGCCCAGTTAGGCAACCGCGATCAGGAGCTGGCGGCGCGCGCCGAAGGCTTTGCCCTGGTGGGGCGCCTCGATCAGGCGATTTCCACGCTCAGCAGCGCCAGCGCGCAGGTCAAACTCGGCAGCCTCCAGCAGGCCCGTTACGACGCGCGTATCGATCAGCTGCGCGGCCTGCAGCAGCGCTTTAAGCCGTACGAGAAGATGTAATAAAGGAGAATGTACGTCATGACAGACGCCGTAAAAATCTATCACAACCCTCGCTGCTCCAAGAGCCGCGATACCCTGAGCCTGCTGAAATCTAACGGCGTTGAGCCTGAGGTGGTGCTGTATCTCGACACCCCGCCTGATGCCCAAACCCTCCGTCAGCTGCTACACATGCTGGGGATGGGCAGTGCACGAGAGCTGATGCGCCAGAAAGAAGATCTGTATAAGTCGCTTAACCTGGACGACAGCCGTCTCACCGAAGCCGAGCTGGTTCAGGCCATGGTTGAAAATCCAAAGCTGATTGAGCGACCGATTGTGGTGGCCAACGGCCAGGCACGCATTGGTCGCCCGCCGGAAGACGTGCTCGAGATCCTCTAATCGTTACGCCGCATCGCTTCCAGAAAGGCCTGCGGCGTGCTTTCACCTAACGTCTTCTGCGCTTTTCCCCGGTTGTAACTCTCACACAGTTGAATCAACAGCTCCCCGACAGGCGTCGTTTTCACCTGCGGAATAATGTCCTGCAAGGGTACCGCGACCTGCACCGCCCGGGAGACCCGGGGATGCTCGTTGATGGCAATTTCACTGTCCGGCAGGGTGACCTCAAAACCAAAAGTATCAACAGATTGTACAGGGGCCGGACAGGCCTCAAGCAGCGCCTGCGTCCATCGCGTCAACAGCTGCGGCGATAACCCCGCATAGAGCCGCGCATAGCACCAGCCGCTCACTGGCTCCCGCGCCCACAGCAGATGCTGCTCCCCACCGTCGTCCATATGAAGCGATAACGGCAAATGATGCAGCATCAGTTGCTGAGGCACGACACCGGCCTTCAGCGCTTTTTTACCGCGCAGCGGCGCACGCTTCGGTTTGGTGCCAGCGGGTTTGAGATAGCGATTCAGCGTTGCCCGGGACACGCGGATCCCCAGTACGTTATTAACCAGAAGCAGCAGTTCATCCAGCGGCGCGTTCAGGATATCGCGCAGCGCATTCACCAGAACAGCCTGCTCTTGTCTCATCGCTTTGTGTATCAATTTTGGCGTTGTCTGCTTATCTGAAACCTGCTCACGGTTGCGCCAGCGCCTGACGGTGGTGATGGAGATCCCCAGCTCAGTCGCCAGCTCTCGGTCGCTCTTATCGGACTGCTGGAGATAACGACGAATACGTGGCGTGGTGGTGGCATTAGCATGCAGTTTAATTTCCATCGCAACAATTCCATTAACTAATCATATGAGATTTATATAGCACACGCGGTTGCTTTGTGACCGATTTCACCTTTCGCCCGCCACGCTTCACTGATAATCCACAGACATAACATAAACCGCACCACTCAATCTTGTACGGAGTTCACAATGAACAATGTTCTGGGATTTCTTGAAGCAAAGCTGATGCCGCTGGCAGCCAAAACGGCACAGCAGCGTCACCTCGGGGCCATTCGCGGCGCCTACGTGTCGTTCATGCCGTTTATCATTGTCGGTTCGATTCTGCTGGTGATCTCGTCATTTCCGAATCAAACCTATCAGCAGTTTATGTCTCAGGCCTTTGGTGAGAGCTGGAGCGCCATCATCGAAATTCCGTTCAACGCGGTGTTCTCCACCATGTCGCTGTTTATCAGCTTCCTGGTGGCGTTCCGCCTGGCCGAACACTACGGCGAAGACCGCATCTCCTGCGGCATCCTGGCGCTGGTAGCGTTTCTGATCCTGACGCCGTTTATCAAAGTGGCGGAGAACGGCGGGATTACCGTGATGCCGGTGGAGTGGATTGGCAGTAAAGGACTGTTCGTGGCGATGATTGGCTCGCTGCTGTGGACGGAGCTGTTCTGCTGGCTGAAGCGCAAAAATCTGGTCATCAAAATGCCGGACGGCGTGCCGCCTGCGGTACAGGAGTCGTTCGCTGCGCTGATCCCGGCGCTGCTGGTGATGATCCTGGTGCTGGTTATCCGCATCGTCTTTGAGAACACCCATTACAACACGATCCATCAGTTTATTTATGAGGTTGTGGCCACGCCGGTACGCCACTACGGCACCTCTTACTTTGGCGCGCTGATGACGGTATTCAGCATTACCATTCTGTGGTCAGTGGGCATTAACTCCGGCTCGATGATTAACGGCATTATTCGTCCCCTGTGGATGGAGAACCAGACTGATAACATCGCCGCCATTCAGGCTGGCACCACGCCGCCGCACATCATTACTGAACAGTTTTTTGACATGATCTGGATGGGTGGCGCAGGGGCTACGCTGTCGCTGGTGATTGCGATGCTGATTTTCGCCCGCAGCAAAAACATGCGTGAAGTCGCCCGCCTGGGCGCGGGGGCGTCGGTGTTTAACATCAACGAACCGATTCTGTTTGGTCTGCCGGTAATCATGAACCCGATCATGCTTATCCCCTTCAATCTTGTGCCGCTGGTGCTGGTGAGCGTGCAGTACGCGGCGATGAAAATTGGCGCGGTCGCCGTAACCACCGGGGTGTTTATCCCATGGACGCTGCCGCCGGTGATCAGCGGTTTTATCGTCACCGGGCACCTCAGCGGCAGCGTGATGCAGCTTATCAATCTGCTGATTGGCGCCATGCTGTATCTGCCTTTCATGCGCATTGTGGACAAGCAGTACCGCGCGGCGGAAGTGGCGACCGTTACGCAAACCGACACGACACTTGCAAAACAGGAGTAAAGCATGTGGGGAATTATCGCCACCTGGCGAATGGCGCTTGAAGGCGTCACAGAGTCTGCCTCTGCGCTGGCTGCGGGAAAACCGGTCTCTGCGGCAGTGGTGGATGCCGTTGCCGCCGTCGAAGATTTTCCGTTTTATAAATCCGTCGGCTACGGTGGGTTACCTACTGAAAACGGCGAGGTTGAGCTGGACGCGGCGTACATGGACGGCGACACGCTGGCGTTTGGTGCCGTGGGTAATCTTGTGGATATCGCCAACCCGGTGCGCGTGGCGCAGGCGCTCAGCCGTCAGCGGTATAACAGCCTTTTGGTCGGCCAGGGGGCGCGCGAATGGGCCCTGAGCCAGGGCTTTGCGGACAAAACCATGCTCACCGACCGCGCCATGCAGCATTACCGCAAGCGCTGCCGGGAGACGCTGGATAAAGGCCTAAGCCCGTACGACGGCCACGACACCGTCGGGATTATCGGCCTCGACAAACAGGGCTCCATGAGCGTCGCCACCTCCACCAGCGGCCTGTTTATGAAAAAACGCGGTCGACTCGGCGATTCGCCGATTATCGGCTCCGGCTTTTACTGTGACAGCGAAACCGGCGCCGCCACCGCCACAGGCGTGGGGGAAGATCTGATGAAAGGCTGTACCAGCTACGAAATTGTTCGCCGCATGGCCCAGGGCATGACGCCCCAGCAGGCGGCGGATTCAGTGGTGTTTGAACTGGAAGACAAGCTGATGTCGCGCTTTGGCCGCGCGGGAGATCTCTCCGTGGTGTGCATGAATAATAAAGGCGAGTTCGGCGCGGCGACCAATATCAAAACCTTCTCGTTTGTGGTCGCCACCGCCCGCCAGCCGCTGACCGTATTTCGCGCCGAGCGCCGGCAGGAAAAGACGTATTATCAGGCCGTGGATGAAGCATGGATGCAGGCCTACGCGGCGCGGATCCGCGCGCCGATTGAGGAGGAATAATGATTACCTGGCAACTGACAACCACCCTTTCCAACACCAGACTACACGGTCACCTCATCGCCCGGACCGCCTGTCCATTACTGCCGGACACCCCGCTTATCGCGGAAATGCGCGGGCAGGACGGGGTTGCCGATACCCGTTTTGGCTGCGCCCCTTTTGCACGGATCACGCTGGTACCGGATGCGCTCTGGCAGGACAGCCTCACTGAAGGATTACTGACGGCACTGCGCCCCCTGCTGGCCTCCCCTGTCAGCCCTGATGTGATCATCGACGTCACCCATATCGACGACGTTGTGCTGGTGCAGGTGCTGCGCTTTCTCTTCAACCAGGCGCACCGTCTTAGCGACCTGCAGTTGAAGCGCCCCGACGTTACGCCAGCGCGTATGCACCACGTTACCGCTCTTTGCCTGCCGGAACAGCAGGACAAGCTGGAAGCTATCTTCCGTCAGCAACAGGCCATCAGCCGGGGTATGGTCTTTGCGCGTCGTCTGGCGGATATCCCTTCCGATCGCTGTACGCCACAGTTTGTGGTCGAAGAGGCGAAAAAATTGGCCGCCGACGTCCCTGCCCTGCGGTGTGAGGTGCTGGATGAAAAGCAGATCGTTGCGCAGGGTCTGGGGCTACTTCATGCCGTCGGTAAAGGCGCTTCCTGTCCGCCGCGGCTGCTGGCCATTCACTATGAGGGTGTTTCTGACGGTCCGGTGCGTTGCTACGTAGGTAAAGGCATTACCTTCGACACCGGTGGTCTGTGGCTGAAGGAAGGCGCCGGCATGTACACCATGAAGTACGACATGTGCGGGGCGGCCAACGTACTGGGCCTGATGCTTGCCGTCGCAGAACTTGGTCTTCCCGTTCGCATCATGGGCGTGCTGGCGCTGGCGGAAAACGCGATAGGTCCGGACGCCATGCAGCCCGGCACGGTCGCGCGGGCCTGCAACGGCACAACGGTTGAAATCAACAACACCGATGCCGAAGGTCGACTGGTGCTGGCAGACGCGATTGCCTGGGCCAGCCTGCGCCATCCCCGGGCGCGCTATATTATTGATATGGCGACGCTAACGGGTGCGGTGGTCAAAGCGCTGGGGTATGAGCTGAGCGGGTTAATGACGCAGGATGAACCGCTGCGCAAGGCGCTGACGCAGGCGGGGAAACAGAGCGGCGACGAAGTGTGGTCCCTGCCGCTGGACGCGCGGCTGAAAAAGCAGACCGACAGCGCCATCGCCGATCTGTGCAACACCCCGAGCAACAATGCGGCAATCAGCGCCTCGGCGGCATGGCTGCTGCATCACTTCTGCCCGCCGACGATCCCGTGGGCGCATCTGGATATTAGCGGTACGGCGCTGTGGCGTGAAAACGGACGGAGCGTGGCGTCAGGGAGGCCGATCCCGCTGCTGGTGGAGCATTTATTGCGGGATAGTGCCTGAATGTTTTGCCGGGCGGCGGCTGCGCCTTACCCGGCCTACATATCGTGGCGGATTTTCGTAGGCCCGGTAAGCGCAGCGCCACCGGGCAACAAAACTCAAAGCTTCAGAATATCTTTCACAAACGGAATGGTCAGCTTGCGCTGGGCGGTGATGGACGCGCGATCGAGCTGATCGAGTGTATCAAACAGCGTGCGCATCTCCCGATCCAGACGCTTAAGCAGGAAACGACCCACGTCCTCCGGCAGCTCAAAGCCACGCTGCTTTGCGCGCAGCTGTAACGCCTGCAGTTTGTCTTCATCGGACAGTGGCTGGAGCTTATAGATTTGCCCCCAGTCCAGACGCGATGCCAAATCCGGCAGCCCCAGATTAAGCTGGCGCGGCGGACGATCGCCGGTGATCAAGAGCCGGGTTTTGCCCGATTCCAGAATGCGGTTATAGAGGTTAAAGATCGCCATTTCCCACGGCTCATCCCCCGCCACGCATTCGATATTATCAATGCAGACCAGGGAGAGGTGTTCCATTCCCTCCAGCACGTCAGGCACAAACCAGGTACGCTTATCCAGCGGCACATAGCCTACCGCATCACCCCGCGCGGAAAGCTCCGCACAGGCGGCATGCAACAGGTGGCTGCGCCCCGCGCCTTCGCGTGACCAGATATAGATGTATCCGCTGTGATCCTGGCGCAGCACGTTTTGCAGTGCAGCCAGTAAAGAGGGGTTATCACCCGGCCAGAAACTCGCGAAAGTTTCGTCGTCAGGGAGATAGAGTGGCAGAGAGAGCTGTGCCGGTCCGTTCAGAAGTACCTCAACCAGATCTTACATAAAATCGGCATGGAGTTTAACACGGAACCTGCCAGGAGAGAACCGGGCGATCCTTCGCCCGATTATACACGTCATCCTTCAAGCTGCCTCTGCGTTGGCTGCATCTGCTCACCCCAGTCACTTACTTGAGTAAGCTCCTGGGGATTCTCAGATTTGCCGCCTTGATGCAGCTTGAATGATTTTGTGTATATAAGATCAATGTGACGCTTTTTCGCTTTCGTCGGCGTCCAGCACCACCTCTTCCGGGCGGATCACGGAGATCAGCTTGAAAATCAGGCTCAGGCCCACGCCAACGATGGTCGCCAGCGCCATCCCCTTCAGCTCGGCCGCGCCGATGTGTACCTTCGCACCGCTCACGCCGATGATCAGGATAACGGAGGTCAGGATCAGGTTCTGCGCTTTGCTGTAATCCACTTTAGACTCAATCAGCACGCGAATACCGGATGCGCCGATCACGCCGTACAGCAGCAGAGAGACACCGCCCATCACCGGCACCGGGATGATCTGGATCGCCGCCGCCAGTTTACCGACGCAGGAAAGCAGAATGGCAATGATCGCCGCGCCGCCGATAACCCAGGTACTGTAAACGCGGGTGATCGCCATGACGCCAATATTCTCACCGTAGGTGGTGTTTGGTGTGGAGCCAAAGAACCCGGAGATAATGGTCGAGAAGCCGTTGGCAAACATAGAACGGTGCAGACCCGGGTCGCGGATCAAATCGCGCTTGACGATGTTCGCCGTCACCACCAGGTGACCAACGTGTTCAGCGATGACCACCAGCGCGGCAGGCAGAATGGTGAAGATAGCAAACCATTCGAAGCGTGGCGTGTAGAAGGTTGGCAGGGCGAACCAGTGCGCCTGAGCGATTGGCGTGGTATCAACAACGCCCATCACGAAGGAGAGTGCATAGCCCGCCAGAACGCCGATCAGGATCGGGATAATCGCCATAAAACCGCGGAACAGCACGGAGCCAAACACCGTTACGCCCAGGGTCACCAGCGAGATGATGATGGTTTTGGAATCCGGTGACTGGCCGTCAGCAGGCAGCAGACCGGCCATATTGGCCGCCACGCCCGCAAGCTCGAGACCGATAACGGCAACGATGGCACCCATTGCCGCAGGCGGGAACATCACGTCCAGCCAGCCGGTACCGGCTTTCTTCACAATGAAAGAGACCAGGCAGAACAGCACGCCACACATGATAAACCCGCCCAGCGCCACTTCATAACCCAGCGGCAGCAGCAGCAACACCGGCGAGATAAAGGCAAAGCTCGAACCCAGATACGCCGGGATTTTGCCTTTACAGATAAAGAGGTACAGCAGCGTACCAATACCGTTGAATAGCAGCACGGTAGCCGGGTTAATGTGAAACAGGATTGGCACCAGCACGGTTGCGCCAAACATGGCGAACAGGTGCTGCAAACTAAGCGGGATTGTCTGTAAAAGCGGCGGTCTTTCACTCACCCCGATAGCACGGCGCGTCATAGTGTTTTCCTCTGAGATGGTTAGTTATGTGTGTTTTATTCAAAAAAAAGCCGACTATCAAAGTCGGCTTCGTTATCGTTATTCGATTATTTCGTACCAAAGATCTTATCGCCGGCATCGCCCAGCCCCGGGATGATGTACCCGTGCTCGTTCAGCCCCTGATCGACAGACGCGGTATACAGCTCCACATCCGGGTGCGCCTTTTCCAGCGCCGAGATCCCTTCCGGTGCAGCAACCAGCACCAGCACTTTAATGCTGCTGCAGCCTGCTTTTTTCAGCAGGTCGATAGTGGCGATCATTGAACCGCCGGTCGCCAGCATTGGGTCAACCACCAGCGCCATACGCTCGTCGATGTTAGACACCAGCTTCTGGAAGTAAGGTACCGGCTCCAGCGTCTCTTCATTACGGTAGATACCCACCACGCTGATACGCGCGCTCGGTACGTGCTCCAGCACGCCCTCCATCATGCCGAGACCGGCACGCAGGATTGGCACTACGGTAATTTTCTTACCTTTGATCTGCTCAACCTGCACCGGGCCGTTCCAGCCTTCGATGGTCACTTTTTCGGTTTCCAGGTCAGAGGTCGCTTCGTAGGTCAGCAGGCTACCCACTTCAGATGCCAGTTCGCGAAAACGCTTCGTGCTGATGTCATGCTCACGCATCAGGCCCAACTTGTGTTTAACGAGTGGGTGTTTCACTTCCACAATCTTCATTCTCTTTCTCCTCTGAGGTGGCATCCGCAAAAAAATCGCGGGATTATACCGCTTTTTTCAGATTAGGCCATACCCATCTTGCTTGACAGGGATCAAGCGAAGACAAAAAAACCGGAGAGGTGTCTCCGGCTTATGTGCGAGGTTCTGCGGTGGCGCTACGTGTAGTGTAGGTCGGGTAAGCGTTAGCGCCACCCGACAATTACAGGTTATCGCCGTTACTGGCAATCACCTGCTTATACCAGTCGAACGACTTCTTCTTACTGCGGTTCAACGTGCCGTTACCTTCATTGTCTTTATCGACAAAGATAAAACCGTAGCGTTTTTTCATTTCGCCCGTACCGGCAGAAACGAGGTCGATACAGCCCCACGGGGTATAGCCCATCAGGTCTACGCCATCTTCCACCACCGCTTTTTTCATCTCACGGATGTGGGCGGCGAGATAGTCAATGCGGTACTGATCATTCACCGTGCCGTCGCGCTCCTGCACGTCGATGGCGCCAAAGCCATTTTCAACGATGAACAGCGGCAGCTGGTAGTGATCCCAGAACCAGTTCAGGGAGTAGCGCAGACCCACCGGGTCAATCTGCCAGCCCCAGTCCGATTTCTGCACGTACGGGTTGGAGACCAGGCTCTTGCTCTCGTCGTAATCCAGTTCCGGGTTGTCCGCCGTCGCTTTGGTGGCGAAAGACATGTAATAGCTGAAGCCGATGTAATCCACGCAGCCCTGGGTCAGCGCCGCTTTATCTTCCTCGGTAATATCCAGCGCGAAACCGCGACGCTCGAAGTAGTTAAGTAGATGCTGCGGATACTTACCGCGCACATGGACGTCGGTGAACCAGTAACGACGGTGCATGGCGTTCATCGCCATCATCATATCGTCGGGCGAGCAGGTCAGCGGATAGATAGGACACATGGCAATCATGCAGCCGATCTGCAGCGACGGGTTAATCTCGCGTCCCGCCTTCACCGCCAGGGCGCTGGCCACTAGCTCATAGTGGGCCGCCTGGAACATCACCGGCTCCCGGTCCTCCCCCGGCGCATACTTCAGCCCGGAGTTGGTGAACGGCGCAAAATCTTCGTGGAAGTTAGCCTGGTTGTTTATCTCGTTGAAGGTCATCCAGTACTTCACTTTATGCTGATAGCGCTGGAATACGACGGTTGCGAAGCGAACGAAGAAGTCTATCAGCTTACGGTTGCGCCATCCGCCGTATTCCGTGACCAGATGGAAAGGCATCTCAAAGTGAGACAGCGTGATAACCGGTTCAATGCCGTATTTCAGACACTCATCGAACAGATCGTCATAGAACTTCAGGCCCGCCTCGTTAGGCTCCCGCTCGTCCCCTTTCGGGAAGATACGCGTCCAGGCGATAGAGGTACGGAAGCATTTGAACCCCATCTCGGCAAAGAGTTTGATGTCTTCCTTATAACGATGGTAAAAATCGATGGCTTCGTGGTTCGGGTAGTTTTTCCCTGGCAGCACGCCGTTGGTGATTTCACGCGGTACGCCGTGGGCGCCGGCGGTCATGACGTCGGCGACGCTCACCCCTTTACCGCCCTCTTTCCAGCCGCCTTCCAGCTGGTGCGCGGCCACCGCGCCGCCCCACAGAAAACCTGCTTTAAATCCTGACATACTCTTTCCCTCATTCGATGTTGCGGATTGCTGACGGATACTGCTGTCTGAAATGGTAAACCGCGCCAATTAACCCGGCGCGGTTGCCGTGGCTGACAACATCGGCGATATCCGCGATGCCAAACCATGTGAGATGGGTGCGAAGCAGACCCATAAAACCGGGTCGCTCCGCGATACCGCCGCCAATGAAAATGGTCTGCGGATCGAACACATTCGCCAGGTTGTAGAGCCCTGTCGCAATGCCGTTAAGAAAATCATCCACCAGGCGGCGGCATACTACGTCGCCTGCGTCATAACCATCAAAGATGGCTTCGCCGGTCACCTCATCAAGCGCCAGCCCGTGAAAGTCGGCGTAGCGCTTGCGCAGAGTGCGTAACGTGCAGTTTTCATTCATGGAGTGGCGGGCAATGCGCCTTGAGTCCGCCCTTTCCGTAAGCATGTAGCCGAACTCCCCGGCGCGAAAACGCGCCCCGTGAACCAGCCTGCCGTTGCAGAAAATGGCCCCGCCAATCCCGGTACCGATGGTCAGCACCAGGAAATTGTCGATCCCCGTCGCCTTCCCCTGCCAGCGTTCCGCCAGCAGCACGCAGTTGGCGTCATTTTCTACGGTCACCGGTAAACCCGTCTGCGCCTCAAGCCAGGCCTGCAACGCGAACTGGTCAAAGCGGCGGATTGCCCCTCCCATCTCGATAAACCCGGTATGCGGGTTAACATACCCCGGCGCGCTGATGGCGATCCCGTCAAGTGCGCGATGCGCCGTCACCCAGCTCAGCATGTGCGAAAGGATGGCCTCGCCGTCGCTGTTCTTAATGGCGGCCTTATCCGTTTGCAGAAGCTCTCCCTGCGCTGTCGCGATGCCCATTTTTAATGCGGTGCCACCAATATCGAATGCGGCGATGCTCATGACTTCATCCCTCCTGAATGAAACTGAAACCGGTTTCAGTTCATGATGTTCAATCCGCAAACCGCTGGCAAGCAGATCGCCGAAACCGGTTTCATTTTCGTGAACGGAGTCAAGTTTGCGCGCCGCCAGAGGGGGAATAGAAAAAAAAATCCTCTCGCCGAGAATAGGCTCGCAAACGTTTGCCTGGACTGTTAGAATTGCGCCGATTTTTCTTACTAGCTATGCAATCGCGTGGGGACTTGAGCCGTGACCAACAAAACTTCTCTCAGCTACAAAGATGCCGGTGTTGATATTGACGCAGGTAATGCGCTGGTTGACCGAATCAAAGGTGTGGTGAAAAAAACCCGCCGCCCGGAAGTGATGGGGGGTCTGGGTGGATTCGGCGCACTGTGCGCGCTGCCGCAAAAATATCGTGAACCTGTTCTGGTCTCGGGTACTGACGGTGTAGGCACAAAACTGCGCCTGGCGATGGATTTAAAACGTCACGACACAATCGGTATCGATCTGGTCGCGATGTGTGTAAACGACCTGGTGGTTCAGGGTGCTGAGCCGCTGTTCTTCCTCGATTATTACGCGACCGGCAAACTGGACGTGGATACCGCAGCCAGCGTCATTAACGGTATCGCCGAAGGGTGTCTGCAGTCTGGGTGTGCGCTGGTCGGCGGTGAGACCGCTGAAATGCCGGGCATGTATCACGGCGAAGATTATGACGTCGCAGGCTTCTGCGTCGGCGTGGTAGAAAAATCAGAAATTATCGACGGCAGCAAAGTAGCCGATGGCGATGTGCTGATCGCGCTGGCCTCCAGCGGCCCGCACTCTAACGGCTACTCCCTGGTGCGCAAAATTCTTGAGGTGAGCGGTTGCGACCCACAGACCACCGAGCTTGAAGGTAAACCACTGGCCGATCATCTGCTGGCCCCGACCCGCATCTACGTGAAAAACGTGCTGGAGCTTATCGAGAACGTTGACGTGCACGCCATTGCCCACCTGACGGGCGGCGGCTTCTGGGAAAACATTCCTCGCGTACTGCCGGACAACACGCAGGCGGTGATCGACGAATCCTCATGGCAGTGGCCGGCCGTCTTTAACTGGCTGCAGACCGCAGGTAACGTGAGCTCTCACGAAATGTATCGCACCTTTAACTGCGGCGTCGGTATGGTGATCGCCCTGCCAGCCAGTGAAGCGGATAAAGCGGTTAAGCTGCTGACAGAGAAAGGTGAAAACGCGTGGAAAATCGGTACGATTAAAGCTTCCGATTCCGAACAGCGTGTGGTCATTGAATGAAAAACATCGTGGTGCTCATTTCCGGCAACGGAAGCAATTTGCAGGCGATAATTGACGCCTGCAAACAGAAGAAAATCAACGGCACCATTCGGGCAGTCTTCAGCAACAAGGCCGATGCATTCGGCCTTGAGCGCGCCCGGGAAGCAAACATTCCCGCGCACGCGCTGGAAGCCAGCCAGTTTGCCGGTCGTGAAGCGTTTGACCGCGAACTGGTGCAGGAGATTGATGCCTACGCCCCTGACGTCGTGGTGCTGGCAGGATACATGCGTATTCTGAGCCCGGCCTTTGTCGCGCACTACGCCGGACGTTTGCTGAATATTCACCCTTCGCTTCTGCCGAAATATCCCGGCCTGCACACCCATCGCCAGGTTCTGGAAAACGGCGATGAAGAGCACGGTACCTCGGTGCATTTCGTGACCGACGAACTGGACGGCGGCCCGGTGATCCTGCAGGCCAAAGTCCCGGTCTTTGACGGCGACAGTGAAGAAGACGTGACCGAACGGGTACAGACCCAGGAGCATGCCATTTACCCGCTGGTGGTGAGCTGGTTTGTCGACGGGCGTCTCGAAATGCGCGACGGCGCGGCATGGCTGGATGGCGTGAAGTTACCTCCGCAGGGCTATGCGGCCGAAGAGTAATTTGTTATGTCGGGTGGCGCTGCGCTTACCCGATATCCCCCTCTCCAACCTTCTAAAATCCTCAACAAAAAAAATAACTGTCATACTTTTCTGGCACTGTTGGACATATCGTGGAAATGCTCGCCATAATAAGGACGAGACGGATTTACCACGTCCTGTGATTGAACTGGAGTGTGAGCTGTAATGGGTCAGGAAAAGTTATATATCGAGAAAGAGCTAAGCTGGTTAGCATTTAACGAACGTGTCCTCCAGGAAGCGGCTGACAAAAGTAACCCGCTGATCGAGCGCATGCGTTTTTTGGGCATTTATTCCAACAACCTGGATGAGTTCTACAAGGTTCGCTTTGCCGAGCTGAAAAGACGCATCATCATCAGCGAAGAACAGGGCTTAAACTCTCACTCGCGTCATCTGTTGGGCAAAATCCAGTCCCGCGTGTTGAAAGCCGATCAGGAATTTGACGGCCTGTATAACGAACTGCTGCTGGAGATGGCACGCAATCAAATCTTCCTGATTAACGAACGTCAGCTTTCCGTTAACCAACAAAACTGGCTGCGCCACTACTTCAAGCAATATCTGCGCCAGCACATTACCCCGATTCTGATCAACCGCGAAACCGATCTGGTGCAGTTCCTGAAAGATGACTACACCTACCTGGCGGTGGAAATTATTCGCGGTGAATCCATCCGATACGCGCTGCTGGAGATCCCGTCCGATAAGGTGCCGCGCTTTGTGAACCTGCCGCCGGAAACCCCGCGCAGACGCAAGCCGATGATCCTGCTGGATAACATCCTGCGCTACTGTCTGGATGACATCTTTAAAGGCTTCTTTGATTACGACGCGTTAAACGCCTACTCGATGAAGATGACCCGTGACGCCGAATATGACCTGGTGCACGAGATGGAAGCCAGCCTGATGGAGCTGATGTCCTCCAGCCTCAAGCAGCGCCTGACGGCGGAGCCGGTGCGCTTTGTTTATCAGCGCGATATGCCGGACGCGATGGTGGAAATGCTGCGCGAGAAACTGACCATTTCGCGCTATGACTCCATCGTGCCGGGTGGCCGTTACCACAACTTTAAAGACTTTATTGGCTTCCCGAACGTCGGCAAGGCCAATCTGGTAAACAAACCGCTGCCGCGCCTGCGCCATCTGTGGTTTGATAAATTCCGCAACGGTTTCGACGCCATCCGCGAACGCGACGTCCTGCTCTACTATCCGTATCACACGTTTGAACACGTGCTGGAGCTGCTGCGTCAGGCCTCCTTCGACCCGAGCGTGCTGGCGATCAAAATCAACATCTACCGCGTGGCCAAAGATTCCCGCATTATCGATGCGATGATCCACGCCGCGCACAACGGTAAAAAAGTTACCGTGGTGGTGGAGCTGCAGGCGCGCTTCGATGAAGAGGCGAACATTCACTGGGCGCGCCGGTTGACGGAAGCGGGCGTACACGTCATCTTCTCCGCGCCGGGGCTGAAAATTCACGCCAAGCTGTTCCTCATCTCCCGCAAAGAGGGTGACGACGTGGTGCGCTATGCCCACATCGGTACCGGGAACTTTAACGAGAAAACCGCGCGAATTTATACCGACTACTCGCTGCTGACCGCCGATGCGCGCATCACCAACGAGGTGCGTCGGGTGTTCAACTTTATTGAGAACCCGTACCGCCCGGTGAGCTTCGACTATCTGCTGGTATCCCCACAGAACTCGCGCCGTCTGCTGTACGATATGATCGATAAAGAGATCGCCAATGCTCAGAAAGGGCTGTCGTCCGGCATCACCCTGAAGCTCAACAACCTGGTCGACAAAGGTCTGGTAGACCGCCTGTATGCGGCGTCCAGCTCCGGCGTGCCGGTTAATCTGCTGATCCGCGGCATGTGCTCGCTGATCCCGGAACTGGAAGGTATCAGCGACAATATTCGGGTGATCAGTATTGTTGACCGCTACCTGGAACACGATCGGGTCTATATTTTTGATAATGCGGGTGATAAGCAGGTCTATCTCTCTTCTGCAGACTGGATGACGCGCAATATTGACTACCGAATTGAAGTCGCGGCACCGCTGCTGGATCCGCGTCTGAAGCAGCAGATCCTCGACATTATCGAGATTCTGTTCAGCGATACCGTGAAAGCACGCTATATCGACAAAGAACTGAGTAACCGCTACGTGCCGCGCGGCAACCGCCGTAAAGTGCGGTCGCAACTGGCGATTTACGACTATATCAAATCACTCGAGCAACCCGATTAACCTATGCCGATAAATGATAAGACCCCACGCCCGCAGGAATTCGCCGCGGTCGATCTAGGCTCTAACAGTTTCCACATGGTCATCGCCCGTGAGGTGGATGGCGCGCTGCAGATCATCGGTCGTCTGAAGCAGCGCGTACACCTGGCGGATGGCCTTGATGAACGCAGCATGCTTAGCGAAGAGGCGATGGAGCGCGGCTTAAACTGCCTGTCGCTGTTCGCTGAACGTCTGCAGGGCTTTTCGCCCTCCAGCGTGTGCATCGTGGGCACCCATACCCTGCGTCAGGCCCTGAACGCGCCAGAGTTCCTCAAACGGGCGGAGAAAGTGATCCCCTATCCGATTGAGATCATCTCCGGTAACGAAGAGGCGCGCCTGATTTTTATGGGCGTTGAGCACACCCAGCCGGAAAAAGGGCGCAAGCTGGTTATCGATATCGGCGGCGGCTCTACAGAGCTTGTGATCGGCGAAGACTTTGAGCCGCGTCTGGTGGAAAGCCGCCGGATGGGCTGCGTCAGCTTCGCGCAGATGTACTTCCCGGGCGGCACCATCACCCGTGAGAACTTCCAGCGGGCGCGGATGGCGGCCGTCCAGAAACTGGAAAACCTGGCCTGGCAGTACCGGATCCAGGGCTGGAACGTGGCGCTGGGCGCATCAGGCACCATCAAAGCGGCGCATGAAGTGCTGCTGGCGATGGGTGAAAAAGACGGGTTTATCACCCCCGAGCGCCTGACGCTGCTGACCGAAGAAGTGCTGAAACATAAAAGTTTTGACGCCTTAAGCCTGCCGGGGCTTTCCGACGAGCGTAAAGCGGTGTTCGTACCGGGTCTGGCTATTCTCTGCGGCGTGTTCGATGCGCTGGCCATCAAGGAGCTGCGTCTCTCCGACGGCGCGCTGCGTGAAGGCGTGCTCTACGAGATGGAAGGCCGCTTCCGCCACCAGGATATTCGCAGCCGCACCGCGCAAAGCCTGGCAAACCAGTACAACATCGACCGCGACCAGGCGAAGCGCGTGCTGGAAACCACCGTACAGATGTACGAACAATGGCAGGAGCAGAATCCTAAACTTGCGCATCCGCAGCTCGCCGCCCTGCTGAAATGGGCCGCGATGCTGCACGAAGTGGGACTGAACATCAACCACAGCGGCATGCACCGCCATTCGGCCTACATTTTGCAAAACAGCGATCTGCCGGGCTTCAACCAGGAGCAGCAGACCATGATGGCGACCCTGGTGCGCTATCACCGTAAAGCCATCAAGCTCGACGATCTACCGCGCTTCACGCTGTTCAAGAAGAAGCAGTTCCTGCCGCTGATTCAGCTGCTGCGCCTGGGCGTGCTGCTTAATAACCAGCGTCAGGCCACCACCACCCCGCCCACGCTGAAGCTGAAAACCGACGACCATCACTGGACGCTATGCTTCCCGCACGACTGGTTTAGCCAGAACGCGCTGGTCCTGCTGGACCTGGAAAAAGAGCAGCAGTACTGGGAAGCGGTCACCGGCTGGCTGCTCAAGATCGAAGAAGAGAGCGCCGACGTCGCGGCATAACGGCTCAGGCGTCCGCTACGGACGCCTCTGCCTCCAGCAGCGAGGCAAGCGCCACCGGCCTGCCAATCAGATACCCCTGCACATAATCGATACCCAGCGCGTGAACCGCGCTGCGTATCTCTTCGGTCTCGACGTACTCAGCCACCACCAGCATTTTCTTCATGCGCGCCAGATGGCAGATTGAGGCCACTATCTGGTAATCCAGGCTGTTATTGACGATGTTGCGAATAAAGCTGCCGTCAATCTTGAGAATATCGGCATCCACGCTTTTCAGCCGCGCGTAGCTGGCATAGCCGGTGCCAAAATCATCAATCGCAATGCGTACCCCCATTTTCTGCAGCTGCTGGAGGATGTGTTGTGCCTGCTCCCCGTTGCCGAAGGTACTGCACTCCGTCACCTCAAAAATCAGCTGCCACGGCTCAATGGCGTATTTCGCCAGCAGGCGGCTCACCTCAAGCGGGAACTGCACCCGACAAACGGTTGAAGGGGCCAGATTAATGGCAAAACGATGACCGGGCAGTTGTTCGCGGTGTTCTGCCAGAAAGCGCAGGGTGTGGTCCAGCACCCACAAATCCACCCGCGAGGAGAGACCAAACTCCTGCGCGACGGGCAGGAATTGATCGGGGGAGAGCAATAGCCCGTCTACGTCCGGCATCCGCAGCAGGATTTCGTGATAGCGATCGCCCCGCAGACCGCGAACGGGCTGCGCCAGCAGGGTAAAAGCGTTGTGATCGAGCGCCTTTTGCAGGCGACTCATCATCGCGACTTTATCCTTCAGGCTGCGCTGAAGATGGACAGCGCCGCGCTGCTGAAGATTTTCCGGATGGTTGGAGGAGAGCGACAGATCGGCAACCACCCCCAGCTCGCCCAGTACCAGATAAAGATGAGTAACCGGGGAGCGGACATAGCAGTAGCTCACGCCAACCTGCGGCTGCAGCGGCATGCCATCCCAGACAAAGCGGAACTGTTTGATATGCTCGTCGAGGGTATCAATGCGCTGCTGGTGTGATTCTGCGTTAAGCCGTACAGCCAGGTCGCAGCCAGTCAGGTGATATACCTGCTCATTCGGCTGAAGCGTGCCGTTAATCCACTGCGCCAGCTGCTGTTTGTACAAAATACGCAGCAGCACACCGTAATTTCGGCCCAGAATTTCCAGCTCCGGAATGCGCAGCAGGCAGAGCGCCGACCACGGGTTCTTCGCCAGATCGCGCGACAGCGCCCGCAGGTTAGGCATATGTACGACCGGGTCGAGCAGCGCCAGCCTGCGGGTGCGTTTATTCACCGCACGCTGACGAGTCGCCAGCATCGACATATAAATCACCACAAACGAGAAGACCAGGTAACTGGAAGAGGTGATCGCAAGCTGGATGTCATACCCCGCGTTCACCGGGATATAGTGGTAAAAATAGTGAATAGACACCAGCAGCACCGGTGTCCAGATTAGCGATATCAGCTTATAGCCAAAACGCATCGCCCCCCAGAGCATCACCGGCATCAGCAACGACAGGGTGTAGTTGGTGGTGAAAATGGAGCTGTTTTCATTCATCGGGAGCAACAGCAGCGAAAGCAACCCGCCAAGCGTAATCGCCCACAGCAAAAACTCAACGAGCGTCACCTTTTTGTCTATCTGAAGACGGATCTGCGAGTTAAAACGGGTGAGATAGCGCGGATGACGAATCAGGCGGATCAACAGATAGCTCAACGGCACGCCTGTCAGCCCGCTGACCAGCAGCGCCTGATAGTTAATGAGCGTGCGAATATTGAGAGGGTTGAGCCCCGCCAGGCTCTGACGACTCTCATACACGCCCAGATAGACCGCAAACTGAAACAACACCAGAAACAGCGTTGCAGGACAGAAGACCTGCCAGAACAGGCGCTGCGGTATCAGCCGGATATCGCCGTACCCCGTCATATTGCGTCTGGGGGCAAAAACGCGATAACCGCCCCAGCTCAGCACGAGAGGGACAATAAAATGCAGCACACCGGCGACGGTTTCAAACAGCCCGACCGCGTCGTAATAGCGGATAAACAGCGATAACACAATTCCAGGCACGGCGGCAAAGCCAAAGAAGAGCATTAATGCGAGCAGAAAAGAGAGCGGCAAATAATAGAGCGCCACAATACCGTCGCCCAGCTGCGTCAGGGTATTGGCTGCACTCAGCACGGGCAGCAAAACCACTGGCAAAATAAGCGGCAGCGCCCACCTGCGGTCTTTATTGCGTTTCAGGAAAGCGAGAATGTTCATAGATGCCCGGTTTAACCCCTTTCAGTCCCTGGGGAACATAAAGACAGGCATCCGACCTGACGTACGCGCCGCCCGGCAACGTGCAGGGCGAACAGTGTGGAGGAAGGATTTTAAATACCAGGCTTGAGAATCCGTTGACCTAAATCAAACTAATTTACGCAAATAACGTTTTGCGGCGCTTTCTTGAAATAATTTTCCTCGCGTTATCAAGATGGTAAATGCATTAATAAATTTCAATAACATCAGATAATGTAAACGTTGACGGTTATTTACACATTGCAGAATTGACCCCATCTTCCCGCTGTGCCTTAATATCCTTATCGCCCAAAAGGGCTTACCCAGGAAAAACAGAGTGAGTCAGGTCACGCGTATGCGCAAACGACATCGATTTAACACCCGGATGACCCGCATCATACTGTTAATCAGCTTCCTCTTTTTCTTTGGCCGCTTCGTTTACTCTTCGATTGGCGCCTGGTATCACCATCAGGACAAACTCCAGTCTCAGCAAACCAGCCTGACCGCCGACACGGCTGACCGCTAGCTCGCCGGAGAGTTTTGCACTAACCGAATAATGCCTGCTATCCCTTTGCTGAGGATTTTATCCTGTCGCATCACCACGGCCAGCTGCCGATGCAGCACCGGCGTCAGCGACCTCACGCATAGCCCGTCACGATCGGCTTCCTGTTCCACCGCCATGCGCGGCACAATGCTGTAGCCCAGCCCTGCGCGCACCATGCGCTTGATCGCCTCGATACTGCCAAGCTGCATCACCGGCGCGACCCCTGAGCCACTGGCAGCAAACCAGCCCTCAATCAGCGCCCGGGTACCGCTGCCGGATTCAAAGGCAATCAGCGGGTGAGCATATAACGCCTCCGGGGTAAACGCCCTGAAAGCCTCCTGCTGCTCCCGCGAGGCGATAAAAACAAACTCTTCCTCCATCACCGGCAGGACGTCCAGCGCTCTGCTACTCACCGGCAGCGTCACCAGCCCCATATCGAGACGGTTCTCCTCGATGGCCCTGACGATATCCAGGGTGTTGCCCGTGGTTACCCCCACGTTCAGAAGCGGATAGTCGCGGCGTAGCTGTTCCAGCAGCGGCGGCAGCAGATGAATGCAGGCGGTTGCGCCCGTGCCGAGCGTAATGGTGCCGCTCACATCATGGCTGAAGGCGCTCACGGCACGAATGGCTTCATCCACCGCCTGCTGAATGCGCTCCCCATGCGCCAGCAGAGCCTCTCCGGCTGCCGTCACCCTGATGCCCCGCCCGGTACGCTCCACCAGTCGCGTTTGCAGAAATTGCTCCAGCTGGCGAATTTGCAGGCTGACGGCGGGCTGGGAAATGCCCAGCAGATCCGCCGCGGCGGAAAAGCTGCCGCGCTGGTGAACCAGACGGAAGGTCGCGAGATAGCCCAGATTAAGCGTCGTCATTCAAAGTTTCTCTTATACCGCGCATAAGGTTGCTGCCCTGCCAGCACAATACCGCGGCCGTTATGCTCAGGACAACTGCATAACGGAGTGAAAACAATGGAAACACCGGCCCTGCCTCGCCGCCTCGCCCTCGCGGCGGGCTGTAATCAGCTCATCAACTGGGGGATCTCGTTTTATATGCCCGGCACCTTCGCGCTGGCCATTTCAGCCGACCGGGGATGGTCATCCCCGCAGATTTACCTCGGCCTGACGCTGGCGATGCTGGTGATGGCGGCGGTCTCGCCGTTTGTCGCCCGTCTGCTGGCGCGCTTTGGCGGCCAGACGGTGGTGATGAGCGGCACATTGCTGATCGCCATCAGTTGCGCAGGGATGTCGTCTGCCCAGACGCTGTCTGGCTGGTACTGCGCCTGGCTGGTCACCGGCGTCGGGATGCGCCTGTCGCTGTACGATGCGCTGTTCGCCGCGCTGGTCAACCTCTACGGGCAGCAGGCGCGAAGAACGATCTCACGCGTCACGCTGGCGGGCGGGCTGGCCTCCGCCGTCTTCTGGCCGCTGGGCGATGGCCTGCTCCACATCATGAGCTGGCAGGAGGCGTTACGCGTCTATGCCCTCACAGGCCTGCTGAGCTCAGCGCTGATACGCACCCTTCCCCGGCAGCGCCTGGCGGTGACGACAAATTACAGCGCGCCGCCGTTGAAAAACGAACGGCGTAACGGCTGGCTTTATGCCGCCTTCATTGCCCTCATCACCTTTGTCTCTAACGGTACGTCCACCCATCTGCCGGAATTTATTGCAAGCTGCGGCCTGCCGGTCGCCATCGGCATGCTGTGGGGATTCGGCCAGACGGGCGCCCGCGCGCTGGAGGTCGTGGCTGGTGCCCGCTTAACGCCCTTCTCCTTAACGCTTTTTACCGCTCTCGCCATGCCGCTCTGTTTTCTGGTGGGGATAAGCAGCGCCCTGTTTGTCTGGTGCGCCGCCGGGTTTGTGCTGGGCTATGGGGCCATCAACGGGCTGGTGACTATCGTTAAAGCCACCCTGCCGCTGGCGCTGTTTAGCGCGGAAAACTATGCCCGCCGCACAGGTCTGCTGCTGATCCCCGCGCAGCTGATGGCGGCAGCGGCGCCGTTTGCTTACGCATGGCTCAACAAAACGCTGGGTATCGCAGGGGCAATGTGGGTTTCCACCGGGTTAACACTGGTGATTACCGGTCTGGCGATAGCGATTGTACGCCGTTCGCGCAGGCAGAATGTATCGCACTGTATCCAGCACGACACGCTGACAAACGGGTACAAAAAGCCCCCTCCGGCAAATATCGCCGATACATAAAAATGGTCTCCTGTCTCCGTTATCACTTGCAACGGATAAGGAGATAAAGATGAATCGTCGATTTTTACTGCTGCCGATACTTGCCCTGGCGTCAGCCAGCGCCTGGGCCGCGCCCCTGGACAACCTCAACGCCGCAGACGTCAACGGCCCTGCTGCCGTTGCCCCGCTGGAACACCCGCAGCCCCCCGCCAGGCTGATTGTCGATCCACCGCTCGCCGGTCCGCTGAGCAAAGGGGCGGTCTTTATTCAGTATCGTGTCGAAAATCTGCGTATCGAGCCGGTGTTCGGCCCTGATGCGCTCCGGGTGACCCCGCGCATCGGACACATTCACGTGGTGGTGGATGACGCGCCGTGGCACTGGGCAGATACCAGCGGAGAGCCGGTGATTCTGGTGGGACTCCCCGCCGGTAAACACAAGGTCACGATTATTCTGGCCGATCCGACCCATAAGCCTGTCGACCACAAAACCCTTGAATTCACCGTGCCGCCCCATGCGGCGATCCACCATTTTTAAGGAATCTGAAGATGAAAGCACTGTCTGTACTGACGGCAGGCCTGCTGGCCCTTTCCGCCAGCGCCTTCGCGGAGAGTAAAACCAGCGTCGTACTGGTTCATGGCGCGTTTGCCGACGGCAGCAGCTGGAATAAGGTGATTACCCTGTTGCAGAAACAGCACGCAGAGGTGATTGCCGTCCAGCTGCCGCTCACCTCGCTAAAAGATGACGTGGCCGCCACGCAGAGAGCCATCGCCCGGGCGCACGGCGACGTGGTGCTGGTGGGCCACTCGTGGGGCGGCACCGTGATTAGTGAAGCGGGCAACGATGCGCGGGTGAAATCGCTGGTGTATGTGGCGGCGTTCGCGCCGGACTCCGGCCAGTCGACGGCGGATCTCGCGGGAAGCGTCCCTGCGCCGCCGGGGAGCGCGGGCATCGCCAAAACGGCGGACGGCTATTTATATCTGCCAACGGAGGCCGTCAGGAAGGACTTCGCGCCGGATGTAAAGCCGGCTGAACAACAGACCATTGCGGCCACGCAGGGGCCAATTAAGGGCGACGCTTTCGCAGAAAAAGTGACTCACGCCGCGTGGCACAACAAACCGAGCTGGTATGTGGTGAGTCAGAATGACCGGATGATTAACCCGGCGCTTGAGCGTGCGATGGCGAAGACGATCCATGCGAAAACCACGGAGGTGGCGGCGAGCCACGTGTCGATGGTAAGCCAGCCGCAGATCGTTGCCCGGACGATTGAGCAGGCGATTGAAGCAAAGTAATTTTTTGCGAATTGTAGGCCGGGTAAGCGCAGCGCCACCCGGCAAAAAACAGCCTCAGCGCCCGCCATCCGCGGGATAATCGCGATTAATCCACGCGTGGTCCTCTTCCCAGGTGAACATCCATTTGCGCACCGGCCCGGCCATCACGTTGAGGTAATAGCTGTCATACCCGGCCATCGTCGCCACCGGATGGTAGCCCTTCGGCACCATGACCACATCACGGTTGTAGACCGCCATGCACTCATCCAGCGTTCTGTCGTCGGTGTAAACCCGCTGCATGCAGAACCCCTGCCCGGGGTTGAGGCGATGGTAGTAGGTCTCCTCCAGATACGTCTCCTGCGGCGGGTTATCCGTGTCGTGCTTGTGGCTCGGGTACGAGCTGGTGCAGCCCTCATTGGTCCACACCTCCACCACCAGCAGACTGTCGGCGGGCTTATCTTCCGGCAGAATATTGTGCACATAGCGCTGGTTATGGCCTTTGCCCCGCGCTTCAGCGTCGATATCCTGCGGCGCAATCAACCGTGTCGGGTATGTGCCTTTGCCGGGAGCGGCGCAGACTGCCAGCTCCAGCCTCGTCAGCGCCTTCACCTGCACCGTCTCCTGCGGGGTAACGTAAACCGCCCACGGCCTGATGCGCTCGAACGGGCTCATCCGCTCGCCAATGTCGTTAAACTGCGCGGAAGGCGTGCTTATGGAGGCACGCCCGGCGACCAGCACCAGACAGCGCTCTTCGCTGACGGCGGGCAGCGTCAGCGTCTGCCCCTCCTGCAGCTCATACGCCTCAAAGCCGACATATCCCCAGCCGGCGCGTTCCGGCGTAACGCACTGGGTGCGCCCCACCGCGTCCGGCTGTTGCCAGCGTGATAGCAAACGTGACATGTCACCTCCTCAGATAAGCCCGGCGTCGCGCGCCAGGCGGCTCAGGTTGTTATACCCCAGACGGGCGTAGGTCAGCGGGTGGGCAATTGCCGGATCCTGCTCGGCCTCCACCACCAGCCAGCCGTGATAATCCTGCGCCTTCAGCAGTTGCATAATCGGCGGATAATCCACGCAGCCGTCGCCCGGCACGGTAAATACGCCACTCAGCACCGCGTCGAGGAAACTGGTTTTACGGTTTTTCACGTCCGCCAGCACGTCGGCGCGCACGTCTTTGCAGTGGACGTGGTTGATGCGCGACGCCCAGCGCTGCGCCACTGCCAGCGGATCGGCCCCGGCAAAGGTCAGATGACCGGTATCCAGCAGCAATCCGACCTCCGCCCCGGTGTGGGTCATCAGATTGTCCACGTCGTCGGCGGACTCAATCACCGTGCCCATATGGTGATGGTAGGCAATCTGCACGCCCTGCTGCTGCGTATAGCGGGCAAACTCTGTGAGCTTCTCGCCGTACTCTTTCCAGCGCGCCTGCGGGAAGCGCGGGCGCAGGTGCACCGGGGTCTGCTGCTCGCCGTGAATACAGCCGCTGACTTCGGCAAAGACCAGCACCTTCGCCCCCAGCTCGCGCAGCAGCGTCAGGTGAGACTGCACGGCGGCGATCTCCTCCTCCACACTGCGCTCCAGCAGGCGGCCGGAGTACCAGCCGGAAACCAGCTGCAGGTCATGGTGCTGCAGGATGGGGCCGAGCAGGCGCGCTTCGCGCGGGAATTTATTGCCCAGCTCGAACCCGGCAAAACCGGCCTCTTTTCCCTCGCTCAGACAGGTTTCCAGCGGCGTCTCCGCGCCGAGGGAAGGCAGATCGTCATTCGTCCACGTCAGCGGGTTAATGCCCAGTTGTACACTCATTGTCGTCTCCATTATGCGTGTCCGCGCTCGCGCCACCAGGCGATAAGCTGCAGGTAGTTGTCCCGGATGCGCGCCACCAGCTGCGCATCGTCAATATCGTGTTTCAGCCACGCGCGGGAGGCATCGCCAAACAGCGTGCGTCCCACGGCAAACCCTTTCACCAGCGCCTGTCCCGCTGCGGCTTTGAAGTCAGCGCGCAGCTGTTCTGCCGGGGCATCCAGCCCGAGGATCACCACCCCGCGGCAGTGCGGGTCCCGGCGCGCGATAATCTCGCTCAGCGCCGTCCAGCCGTCGGCGGAGAGCGGCGGCAGCTTCCACCAGTCCGGGTAAATGCCGAGGTTATAGAAGCGGGAGATGGCGCGCAGGTAGAGTTCATCGCTACGCGGCATGCTGGCCGGAAGAATCACCTCCAGCAGCAGCTCATGCCCGGACTGGCAGCAGGCGTGGTACACCTCGGCGATTTTCTGCTCCTGCTCCAGGCGCAGGCCGTGAGCGTCTTCCGGATGGAAGAAGACCAGGCACTTCACCACGTGCTCCTGGGGCCAGCTGATAAGCTGGGTGCCGATGTTGCCGTGTTCCATCTCCAGCGGACGCGAGCCGGGCAGCTCAATGGGGCGGCCAATCCACCACCCTTCACCGGTAATGGCGTTCAGCGCGTCCTGACCAAAGGTGCCGTCGCACAGCAGACCGGCTTTGCCCTCCAGCCCGGCACGACTTGCCGCCTCGCGGCTGGCCTGCAGGATCAACTGCTTCAGCGCCGGAATGCGCCCGATCGACGCGCCGCACTGCAGCGCCATGTCCTCCAGCTGGCTGCGGTGGTCGAAGGCCATTACACACAGCTCCGGCCATTCCCGGCGGCGGGTGGTGACCCGGTGGAGATGGTTAAGACGCGGGTCAAGATCCGGGCGCGGCACCCTTGCGGCGCGCGAGAGATAATCATCCAGCTCGATTTTGCTCGGCATCGCCGGGGCACAGCCGTGGCGCGACACCACCAGCGCGCCGCAGGCGTTGGCGTAACGGCACGCCTGCTCCCAGCCCTCGTCGTTGAGGTAGCCGCGCAGCAGACCAGACATAAACGCGTCTCCCGCGCCGAGGACGTTCAGCACCTCCACGCGCACGCCGGTCACCGTCAGGCCGTCGTCCAGACGGGGCGGAATGGCGCCGGTATAGACCGAACACCCCAGCGCGCCGCGCTTGCAGACCAGCGTTGCCTGACTCACGGCACGCACCTGCCCCAGCGCCTGCAGGGTATCCGTACTGCCGCCGGCAATGTGAAACTCCTCTTCGGTGCCAACAATAACGTCGAAGAGGTGCAGTACCTCCTGCAGCTCACGGGTGACCTTATCGGCGGCGATAAAGCGCGTTTCGCCGTCGCCTAAGGAGGTCAGCCCCCACAGCACCGGACGGTAGTCGATGTCCAGCACCGTGCGTACGCCGTGACGGCGGGCATAGCCCAGCGCCGTCAGCACCGCCTCGCGGGTCTGCGGGTGAGAAAGATGAGTCCCGGTGATGGCAAGACACCGTGCGGAGGCAATGTAGCTTTCGTCCACATCGCTGGCCGTAATGGCCATATCCGCGCAGTTATCGCGATAAAAAATCAGAGGAAAGGTGTCCCGGTCTTTAATGCCGAGTAGCACCAGCGCCGTAAGGCGTTCTTTGTCGGTAATCAGATGGCTGGTATCGCAGCCCACCTGGTTTAACTCTTCCCGCAGGAAGCGGCCCATATGCTCATCGCCGACGCGCGCCAGCATCGACGAGCGCAGGCCCTGACGTGCGGTGCCGTACGCCACGTTGCCGGACGAGCCGCCGAGGTATTTGGCGAAGCTCGAGACATCCTCCAGACGGGCACCAATCTGCTGGCTGTAGAGGTCTACCGCCACGCGGCCCATGCATATCACATCAAACTGCTTTTCCACGTTGATACCTCATCAGACAATGTCGTTCACGTTCAGCCAGCGGCCCTGCAGGTGTGAGAGCGCAATCGCGTCCAGCACGCGCGACACCTTCCAGCCCTCTTCGAAGTCCGGCCACATCGGCGCGTCGGCGGCTATCCCGTCCACCAGGTCGCGCACCTCCACCGTTTTTTGATCGTTAAAGCCAATCCCGTGGCCCGCCCCCATGCAGAACGCGCCATAGTCCGGGTGTGCGGGGCCGACGAGCAGGGTGCGGAACCCCTGACGGTTCACCGGATCGTCATGCAGATAGAGCTTCAGCTCCGCCATGCGCTCCTGGGTGAAACTGATGGCACCTTTCGTCCCGGTGATCACATATGAGAGCCCCATCTTGCGCCCGCAGGCGACGCGGGAGGTCTCAATAACGCCCTGTGCCCCGCCCGCGAAGCGCACCATCGCGTGGGCCTGATCCTCATTTTCCACGGCGATCATCTCCGACGAACCGGCTTTCGCCGGGCGTTCCGGAACCACGATTTTTAAATCACCGCAAACCTGCTCAATCTCCCCCACCAGGTACTGGGCCATGTTGACGATATGCGCCGCGAGGTCGCCCAGCGCCCCCAGCCCGGCGGTCTCTTTGAAGCAGTGCCAGTGGATCGGCGAAAGCGGGTCGGCCATATAGTCTTCGTTGTGGGTACCGTAGAAGTGGATCACTTCGCCAATCTCGCCGCGGGCGATAATCTCTTTCGCCAGCTGCGCCGTCGGGTTTTTCATGTAGTTGAACCCCACCAGCGTTTTCACCCCTGCCCGCTTCGCGGCGTCGACCATCTCGCGCGCGTCGTGGGCGTTGAGCGCCAGCGGCTTTTCCGAGTAGACGTGCTTGCCGTGGCGGATCGCCTCCAGCGCCATCTCTTTATGCAGGTGGTTGGGGGAACAAATATCCACCACGTCAATGGCCGGGTCGGCCACCAGCGCCCGCCAGTCTCCGGTTGAGCGGTTGAAACCAAACGCCTGGGCGCGCGCTGCCGCCAGCTCCGGCGTGACTTCCGCCACCATCTCGCGCACCAGCCTGCCGCGCAGGTTGAACACCGTCGGGGCCTGGGCATAGGCGATGGCGTGCGCCTTGCCGATATACCCGGTGCCAATCAATCCAATACGAACCTCTTTCATCGTGATCCTCACAGTGCGCCGCGACGGCTCTTGGCGTAGGTGTCAAACGCCACCGCCAGAACGATAATTAATCCGGTGATAATCTGCTGGTAGTAGGCCGAGACGTTCATCAGCACCAGGCCGTTAATCAGAATGCCCATAATGATGGAGCCGATAATGGTGCCGCCGATGCGCCCGTAGCCGCCCATCAGCGAGGTGCCGCCAATCACCACCGAGGCGATGACGCGCAGCTCGAAGGAGATCCCGGCCACCGCCTCGGCGCTCCCCAGACGCGCGCTGAGGATGAAGCCCGCCAGCCCCGCCAGACAGCCAATCAGCACGTAGACGCTGACCAGCACGCGCCTGACGTTCACCCCCGCCAGGCGCGCTGCCTCCGGGTTGCCGCCAATGGCGTAGACGAAGCGACCCCAGCGGGTTTTATGCAGCGCCAGATAGCCGCCGACGGCGACGATGGCAAAAATCCAGATTGGAATAGAGATGCCGAGCAGCTCCCCGCGTCCCCACCAGCGGTAGCCCTGATCGAAACCAGCGATCGGCGCGCCGTCGTTAATCACCAGCGTCAGGCCGCGCCAGATGGTCATCCCGCCGAGGGTGACGATGAACGGCGGCAGGCGCAGGCGGGTGACGCCCAGACCGTGCAGGAAGCCAATCGCCGTGCCCATGGCCAGGCAGATCCCAAGGCCAATCAGCCAGCTCATGCCGCCCCAGGCATTCGGATCAACGGTGGTGAAGTTGTCGCCCTTAATCACGTAGGCCGCGGTCATGGCGCACACCGCCAGAATGGAGCCGACGGAGAGGTCGATCCCGGCGGTGAGGATGACGAAGGTCATCCCCACTGCCATGATCCCGTAGATGGAGACTTCGGTCAGAATGTTGAAAATATTGCGTTCAGAGAAAAAATTGCTGTTCTGCGACTGGAAGAAGATCAGCAGCAGGATCATGAAAATCAGCACCCCAAAGCGCTCGAAGAAGGCGATGGGATCGATGCGTCCGGCACGTTTAACCGGGACCTGCGTTTTAGAAATCATCTGCGTCATGAGTTACTCCGTTATGCCGCGTTCAGGGCGTTGTGGTTGATGGCCATCATCGTCATCAGCCGCTCTTCGTTGGCCTCATCGCCGTGGATCTCGCCGGTGACCCGGCCTTCACTCAGGGTGATGATCCGGTCGGAAACCGCCATCACTTCAGGCAGATCGGAGGAGATCACGATCACCGCCACGCCCTTTTTCGCCATGTCAAACAGCACCTGGTGCACTTCTGATTTGGTTCCCACGTCAATGCCGCGCGTCGGCTCATCAACGATCAGCACCCGCGGGTTGAGCGCCATGCAGCGCGCGAGGATCACTTTTTGCTGGTTACCGCCGGAGAGCTTGCGCACCTCCTGCGCGCTGTTGACCATTTTGATCTGCAGCGCCTGGCGGTAGGACTCAATCAGATCGTCCTCTTTGCGCGTGTTCACGAACCAGCGCCAGTGCAGCAGCGAGGAGAGGCAGGAGAGCGACAGGTTGTCGCGAATCGACAGCCCCAGCACCGCCCCCTCTTTTTTACGGTCTTCCGGTACCAGCGCCACGCCCTGCTCGAGGGCATACAGCGGGTCGCGCGGCTGGTACGGCACGCCGTCCAGCTCAAAGCTGCCTGAGGTAAAGGCATCTGCACCAAACAGGCAGCGCGCCACTTCAGTGCGCCCGGCGCCCACCAGCCCGGCAATGCCTAACACCTCCCCGGCGTGGACGTGGAAGCTGATGTCGTGCAGGGCGATGCCGTGCGGATCCAGCGGCGGCTTTTCACGGCTCAGCCCCTTCACCGCCAGGCGAACGGGTTTGTCCTCATGGTGGGTTTCGCTGGCGGGACGACGGTTAAAGGCCACATCGCGCCCGACCATCAGGCGGATCAGCTGTTCGACGTTGGTCTCGGCCACCGCGCCGGTGCCGGTGAAGCGGCCGTCCTGGAAAACGGTGAAGCGATCGCAAAGCTGGAACACTTCGTGCAGACGGTGGGTGACATAGATAATGCTCACGCCACGGGTTTTAAGCTCCCGCACCACGCGGTGCAGGCTTTCCACCTCGCTGTCGCTCAGCGCGGCGGACGGTTCGTCCATAATAATTAAGCGGGCGTTGAGGGTCAGCGCCCGGGCGATCTCCACCATTTGCTGCTGCGCCACGCTCAGACGGGCGACGGGCGTGGTCGGGGCGACGTTCAGCTGCAGGTAATCGAGAATGACCTGCGCCTCCTGGTTCACCGCCTTTTCGTCAACGATCAGGTTACGCTTGCGCGGCTCGCGCCCGAGAAACATGTTTTCCGCGACGGTCATATTGGGCAGCAGGTTGAATTCCTGATAGATAGTGATAATGCCCTTGTTCTGGCGCTCCACCGGGGAGTCATCCACCGGCAACGTTTCGCCGTTAAACCAGATTTCCCCGCGGGTTTGCGGCTGCGCGCCCGCAAGCGCTTTCAGCAGCGTCGATTTTCCCGCCCCGTTTTCCCCCAGCAGGGCGTGAATTTCTCCGCTGCCGACGGTCAGCTGGGCGCTGCTCAGCGCCCAGACGCCGGAAAAGCTTTTTGCCAGGTCGGTCACTTTCAGTAAGGGTTGCGACATCGGTCTGCTCCTCCTCATGATGAGCCGCCAGAGGCGGCTCGGGACATATTAGTTACCGGCCTCACCGATCCGCTCAGCCTGCTGCAGGTTCTCTTTGGTGATCAGCGTCGGTGGGTAGTCAGCCCCGGTGATGGCTTTCTTCTCACGCACGTTGGCCACCAGCTGGCTCATCGCCGTCTGCACCGCAAAACCCGGACGCTGATCCGCCGTTACCGCCAGCCAGCCGTCGCGCACGCGGGCCAGCGCTTCCGGCACCGCGTCAAAGCCGGTGACCAGAATTTCGCCCGGCTTCACACCCTGGCTCTGCAGGGCTTCGATCGCCCCCAGCGCCATATCGTCATTGGCGGAGAGGATCACCTGCGGGCGTTTCGGCAGCGAAGGCAGGACGCTTTCAACGATGCGCATCCCTTCTGAACGCATCCAGTTGCCGGTCTGATCGGCGACGATCTTGTACTTATCCCCGCCCGCCTTCAGGCTGTCGCGGATCCCTTTGGTGCGTTCAATGTTGGAGGAGGAGCCCGGCTGACCGGTCAGCAGAATGATCTCCGCGCCGTCGGGGAATTTGGTTTTCACAAAATCGCCAATCGCCTGGCCACCCTTGTAGTTGTTGGCGCCGAAGTGCGGCACTTTTTTCTGGCTGTCGACGGAGCGGTCAAGGGTGACGACCGGCAGCTTCGCATCCTGAATTTCATCCACCGCGCTTGAGACCGCGTTGACGTCATTCGGGGAGACGATAAAGCCCTGCGCCCCGCGGGTGATGGCGTTTTCCAGGTTAGCTACCTGTTTTGGCGAGCTGCCCTGGCCGTCCAGCACCTGAAGCTTCACCCCCATCTCTTTTGCGGCTTTCACCGCCGTGCGCTGCATGTGAACTTCAAACGGCATGGCCAGGTTTGGGGTACTGAAAACAATTTGCTCGTTTTCGGCGAAGGCGGCCCCGGATGTCATGGCGATGAGGGCGGCTACGATCAGTTTTTTCATTATTATGTCTCTCTGTGTAGGGTGGTTGTGTTTAGAGGACGATCTCGCGCTGGCTTCGCAGCGATTCCAGCGCTTTATCCGCGAGGTACAGCGCACGTTCACCATCATTGCCGCTGCAGTCAGGTACCGCTTCGCCGCGCAGGACCGCGACAAAGTGTTCCCATTCCGCGGCGTAAGCGGATTTGTAGCGCTGCAGGAAGAAGTGTTCCGGCAGCGCGCTGGTGCAGCCCTGTTTGCCGTAGTGCTGCACCTGGTTTTCCAGAATGTTGCCCGCGCACAGCAGCCCTTCGGAGCCGTGCAGCTCCAGGCGCTGGTCATAGCCATACGAGGAGCGGCGGCTGTTGACGATGGTCGCCATCGCGCCGGAGGCATATTTCAGAACGATAAACGCGGTATCGATATCTCCCGCCTCGCCAATCGCCGGATCCACCAGGTTGCTGCCCTGGGCATACACCGACACCGGCTCTTCCCCCATAATGAAGCGCGCCATGTCAAAGTCGTGGATGGTCATATCGCGGAACATGCCGCCGGAGACGCGCACGTACTCCGCAGGCGGCGGAGACGGATCGCGGGAGATAATGAGCAGTGATTCCGGCTTGCCGATGCGCCCGGCCTGAGCCTCGGTTTTCACGCGGCGGAACTGCGGGTCAAAGCGGCGGTTAAAGCCAATGAACAGCGGCACGTCGTACTCTTTGACCACCTTCAGGCAGTCGCGCACGCGGGCAAGGTCGAGGTGTACCGGCTTTTCACAGAAGATGGCCTTGCCGTGGCGGGCGGCCATTTCAATCAGGTCCGCGTGGGTGTCGGTGGCAGAGGCAATCAGCACGGCATGAACGTTAGGGTCGGTCATCGCCTCAGTCAGGCTCTGCTGGCGGGCCTGATACTGCGTGGCGAGACGGGTGGCAAATTCCTGATTCGGGTCAACCACGGACCAGAGCGTGGTCGCGCTGTGGCTGGCGATGTTAGCTGCATGTACCTGGCCAATTCGGCCAGCGCCCAGTAAAGCAATGTTAAACATAACGGCTCCCGGTGTTGGTGAATGCTGTGAACTAACGACCCTATAAATAAAACATTTATTTCATTTTTATAAATAGTGAAAATTATGTTTTTGAGCGTGAGTTAACACTTTTGAGATGAATGAGATAAATTCTGTTATCAATCTCACAACATGGAAGACGGAGCTGCTCACCCCTCACCCCGGCCTTCTCCCCAAAGGGACGAGGGAGAAAAGACTGCACCAAACCCTAACCCTCTCCCCTTTGGGGAGAGGGTTAGGGTGAGGGGAAAATGAAATGAAAATTTCGTTACGAGGGAAAACTTAATACTGACGGGCTTTTTTCACCTGCGCCTGCGTTTGCTCCGCGGCTTCGCGCACCGCTGGTGACGCCGCCACCTGCGCATCACCGGTACGCCACCACGAGGCATAATCGTGGGTCATGGTCTTCGGCAGCACCTTGATGTCGAGCAGCGTGGGGCCAGAATGCGCGCGGGACGCCTCCAGCGCTGCCACCAGGCTTTGCTCATCGTGCACCCGCAACGCGCGGCAGCCGTAGCTTTCCGCGTTTTGCGCAAAATCGACCTTCACCAGCGGCCCGTCAAGCTGCCCGGTTTCCGGATTGCGATGGCGGTTTTCCGTGCCAAAGCTGCCCATGCCGTGCCCCATCTGCAGGTTGTTGATGCAGCCGAAGCTAGCGTTATCAAACAGCAGAACGGTGATCTTAATGCCCTCCTGCACCGCGGTTTGCAGCTCGGAGTGCAGCATCATGTAGGAGCCATCCCCAACCATGGCGTACACCGGCTGCCCGGGTCGGGCGAGCTTCGCGCCAATGGCTGCGGCAATCTCGTAGCCCATGCAGGAGTAGCCGTACTCCAGATGGTAGGTGTCAGGCGTTTTGACCTGCCAGAGGCGCTGTAAATCTCCCGGCAGCGATCCAGCCGCCCCCACCACGATGGCGTTATCTTCCACATGCTGGTTGATGAGCCCCAGCACCCGCGTCTGGGTCAGGCGGGTGTTGAGCGTCTCGCCGTATTCCGCCAGTTGCGCATCGAGATGCCCTGCCACTTCAGGCGCGTCGTCAGGACGCCACTGGCGATCCCACAGGCGGCGGCACTCGTCGCGCCAGGTGGATTTCGCCTGAACGATCGCCTCTCCCCAGCCGCTGCGGTACTCCCTGAGCGCGTGGGTTAAGGCCTGCAGCCCGGTTTGGGCATCGGCAATCAGCGCGGTGGCGTCCAGCTTCAGGGCGTCAAATTCGGCCACGTTCAGCAGCAGAAATTCCACGTCCGGATGGCAAAATAGCGTCTTGGAACCGGTGGTAAAGTCCGTCAGGCGCGTGCCGATGCCGATCACCAGGTCGGCCTGCGGGGCGAGCTGGTTGGCGGCCATTCCGCCCGTCACGCCTACCCCGCCCAGATTAAGTGGGTGGTCACTTACCAGCGCCCCCTTTCCGGCCTGGGTTTCAGCAAACGGCAGCTGCAGCGTCTCGACAAATTCGCGAAACGCCTCATGCGCGCCGGAATAGCGCACGCCGCCGCCGCACACCACCAGCGGCCGACGTTTACGGGCGATCAGCGCCCGCGCCTGCGCCAGACGCTGCGGGTCAGGCGGACGACGCTCGATGTGATGCACGCGACGCGCAAAGAAGCTTAGCGGGTAATCCCATGCTTCCCCCTGCACGTCCTGTGGCAGGCAAATCGTCACTGCACCGGTATCTGCCGGGTCAGTAAGCGTTCGCATCGCGTTTAGCATCGCGCTCATGAGTTGCTCCGGGCGGTTGATACGGTCCCAGTAGCGGGAGACCGGACGGAAGCAGTCGTTGGTGCTGATGCTGAGATCGTGATACTGCTCAATCTGCTGCAGCACCGGGTCAGGCTGGCGGCTGGCGTAGATGTCTCCTGGCAGCAGCAACAGCGGAATGCGGTTTGCCGTAGCGGTCGCCGCGGCGGTGATCATATTGGCGGCCCCCGGCCCGACGGAGGAGGTGACGGCGAAAATGCGCTGACGACGGTGCTGTCTGGCGAATCCCGTCGCCATGTGGGCGATGCCCTGCTCGTTGCAGCCCTGCATCACCTGCAGATGGCCGGGATCCTGCTCCAGCGCCTGGCCGATACCGAGCACGTTGCCGTGTCCAAAGATAGTGGCGACGCCCTCCACGAAGGGCGTTTCGTTGCCGTCAACGCTGACATATTGTTGGTTAAGGAATCTGACCAGCGCCTGGGCCATGGTCATTCGTTCGGTTTGCATAACACCTCCTGTCAGCCCAGCGTCGGCATGGAGAACGCCGCGCCGGTCTCCTGCTGCATTTCCGGCCAGCGCGCGGTGATGGTTTTCATTCGGGTGTAGAAACGCACGCCGTCGTTGCCGTGAACGTTGAGCGCGCCAAAAATCGAGCGCTTCCAGCCGCCGAAGCTGTGGAATGCCATCGGCACCGGGATCGGCACGTTGACGCCCACCATACCCGCCTGCACCTCTTCGCAGAAGCGGCGTGCGCAGCCGCCGTCACGGGTGAAAATGGCCGAGCCATTACCATATTCATGGCGGTTAATCAGGTCCACCGCGCTGGCGTAATCTGCTACGCGCACCACAGAAAGCACCGGACCAAAAATCTCTTCTTTATAGATGGTCATCTCCGGGGTGACGTTATCGAACAGCGTCGGCCCGACAAAATAGCCCTGCTCGTGGCCCTTCACGCTGAAGCCGCGACCGTCCACGCGAAGCGTCGCCCCCTGCGCTTCCCCGCTGTCGATATAGCCCAGCACCTTGCTGCGGTGCGCGGAGGAGATGAGCGGCCCCATTTCGTTCTCCGGCGTCTGGTCCAGTCCTGGCCCAACGCGCAGCGCGGCAATCTGTTTTTCCAGCCGGGCGCAGAGCTCATCGGCGGCTTTATCCCCCACCGCCAGCACCACCGAGAGCGCCATGCAGCGCTCGCCCGCCGCACCGTAGGCCGCGCCCATAATGGCGTTGGTCGCCATCTCCATGTCGGCATCCGGCATTAAAATGCAGTGGTTTTTCGCCCCGCCCAGCGCCTGACAGCGCTTCCCGTGGGCAGACGCGGTCTGGTAAATGTATTCGGCAATCGGCGTGGAGCCGACAAAGCTCACCGCCTGCACGCGCGGGTCGGTCAGGAGCACGTCGACGGACTCCTTGTCACCCTGCACCACGTTGAACACGCCGTCCGGCAGGCCGGCCTCTTTCAGCAGCTGCGCCAGCGCCAGCGCCAGCGAAGGGTCTTTTTCCGACGGCTTCAGCACGAAGGTGTTGCCGGTCGCCAGGGCGATCGGGAACATCCACATCGGCACCATCGCCGGGAAGTTAAACGGCGTGATCCCGACGCAGACGCCGAGCGGCTGCATCAGCGAGTGGCTGTCAACGCCGGTACCGACGTTCGCCGAGTGTTCACCCTTTTGCAGATGCGGAATGCCGCAGGCAAATTCCACCACTTCCAGGCCGCGGGTCAGTTCGCCCACCGCATCGGAGAAGACCTTGCCATGCTCTTCGCTGATGAGGCGGGCCAGGCGCTCCATATTCTCTTCCAGCAGCGCCTTGAAGCGGAACATCACGCGCGCGCGCTTAAGCGGAGCATGGCGCGCCCACGAAGGAAACGCCTGCTGCGCGGCGGCAATCGCCTGCTCCGTTTCCTGTGCCGTACTCATCACCACCTGGCGGATCTGCTCGCCGGTGGCCGGGTTGAAGATCGCCTGAACGCGCTGGCCTGAACCGGTGACACATTCGCCGTGAATAAAATTCGCTACCGTCTCCATCCTTAACCTCTCGCTGTTGATACGTGACTTGACCTGAACACTGTGTACTGAACACTATATATGAAACAAATATTCCATTTTAAGTTGAAATAAAATAAATGATGATTATTGTGATCAAGGATGGATTTTTATGTTAACAGCCAGCATCACTGACGCTGCGTGCGCTATTAAGGGATTTCGGGCGAGGAAATGACTGAAGCTTCTGTTTCATTTTTACTGCCAGATGGATGGCCGACATTTAAAAGACGCGGTTTTGCGTTTAGAATCATAAGACTGTATTTGGGGGATAACATGACGACAGCAACCAGCCTGAACGAACTGCAGCAGCAAATCCGCGATCGCTACGATAGCCTGAGCAAGAGGCTGCAGCAGGTCTCCCGCTATGTGCTGGATAACACCAACAGCGTGGCGTTTGACACGGTTGCGGTCATTGCTGAGCGCGCCGATGTGCCGCCGTCGACGCTGATCCGCTTTGCCAACGCCTTTGACTTCACCGGCTTCAACGAAATGAAACAGCTGTTTCGCATGAACCTGGTGGAGGAGACCGCCAGCTACAGTGACCGCGCCCGGCTGTTCCGCGAGATGGAGAGCGAGGCCGTGCCGGAAACGCCGCTCGATATCCTGCAGGAGTTCGCCCGTTCAAACGCGCAGGCGCTGCAGCAGCTGGCCGCCCGCGCCGAGCCGGAGATGCTGGAGCGCGCGGTACAGCTGCTGGCCGAGGCCGACACCATCTACATCGCCGGTCTGCGCCGCTCCTTTAGCGTCGCCGCGTATCTGACCTACGCCCTGAGTCACCTCGAATGCCGCCCGATTCTGCTCGACGGCATGGGCGGGATGCTGCGCGAGCAGATCAGCCGCATTAAGGCGCGCGACATTGTGGTGTCGATCAGCTTCTCGCCGTACGCGGAAGAGACGGTGATGGTCAGCGAAACCGCCGCCAGCGTCGGCGCGCGGCAGATTGTGATCACGGACAGCCAGATAAGCCCCCTGGCGACATTCAGCGATCTCTGCTTTGTGGTGAAAGAGGCGCAGGTGGACGCGTTTCGATCTCAGTCGGCGACGCTGTGTCTGGTGCAGTCGCTGGTGGTGGCGCTGGCGTATCGGTTGGGGGAAGGAGAAAAATAAGAATTCAGTAGCCATAAAGTCTGCACCGATTCTTACATGTGAAGGTTTAATGCCATATTAGCGACACTCGTTCATATGGCTTACCCATGACATATAGACATTTAATAACTCCCCGGAATGTTGTCTTTAACGAGCGCTTCATTTTTCGGCGACTGTGGATGTCTTTCACATTTTAATCTGGGCCATTCGCACATTCCGAATAGTATATCCCGAAAGGATCTGCTCTTTGGTGTAACCATTTATTTGATATAGATCTACTTTCTAAAACATCACAACCACTTTCGGATCCAATAGATTTAAATAAGCATCTTTTGTATAGTTTACTTTTGATACCTGCACTATTTGCAGATAACATTAATAATTATCCATACAAGAAAGGATGACTCATGACTTTACATGGAAAGTTTACAATAAATGATGCAGACTACTCGCCACTTGCATTTGATGGTATTGGTGTATTTATGGCATTTTCTGGTAACGGTGCATACAGGAACAAAGGAGCTTGTGGAATTATTCCAAACGTTGGACCGTTACCAAAAGGTAAATATTATATAGTAGACAGACCTAAAGGGAGTATGGCTAACAGGTTTAGAGCCTGGGGAGTCGATACATATAAAAGCACTTTTAGTTATCATGTTGACCATTCTGAATGGTTTGCTTTGTTTCGCGATGATGGAAATGTAGATGATTCGACTTTTTACGAAAGCGTAGCCAGAGGCGGATTCAGGCTACATCCCGGTCAGGTTTCAGAAGGGTGTATAACTTTACCAAGCCAATCAGATTACAATAGATTAAGAGATGCACTATTAAGAACAAAAAAAGAAAAGATCAAAGGCATTGATTTAGAATCCTATGGAACAATTGAGGTCATTATTGGTGGTTATCAGAAAACTTGCCCTTAGAACGACTCTATTCATCGGGATATTCGCTATTGTGTCATGGTTAGATGTTAGTTACTTAACTGAACATCCATTAATAAGTAACGAAACAGCCATTAGAATTTCCTGTTTGTTAAGCAACAACCCAGCACCCGAAGATATTTACTACAGTTATGATTATGCATTAATTTTATTTAACGTACTTATCTCTCTCTTCTTATACATTGTAACAGTGAAGTTATTTAAATTAACAAGGAGTAAATAAAATGCCTATCCCTCCCTATCTGTGGCTTAAAGATGACGGCGGCACATCAATCATAGGTTCTGTAGATGTTCAGGATCGTGAAGGCTCTATCGAGGTAATCAGTATGGGTCATGGTGTTAATCTTCCCGTCGATACAGCCAATGGAAAGATAACCGGAATACGTCAACATTCAGCTTTTAACTTTGAAAAAGAAATTGATAGTTCCAGTCCCTATCTCTACAAAGCAGCCGCCACAGGACAAACATTAAAAAGTGCAGAAGTAAGATTTTATCATATCAATGATGCTGGCCAGGAGGTGTGCTATTACACCGTATTAATGGAAAATGTAAAAATAACGGGTGTTAATTGTGGTGTGCCCAATGTTAAATTATCAGGTAATGATAAGTTAAATCATATGGAATCCGTCTCTATGCAATATGAAAAAATCACATGGCGTATTGTAGATGGAAATATCCAATTCTCTGATTCGTGGTACGAGAGGCCAACCGCCTAAATCTCAGTCACGTCCTGTGATACATTGCACTGTAGAGCTATGCATTTCGTTGCTAGCAACTGTCAGATAATACTTGATACAAAAACAAAAAAGCCCGCAGTTACGCGGGCTTAGAGGAACTTTACTGCTTTCACGTACAGGCTGTTGCCAGACGTAAATAATCAAAATCGTCATACCATGAAGGGCAAATTTTGGCGATATTCTCACCTTTAATGCCTTAACCGACGTCGGATACCTGCTTCAGTATCCTGTTGTTCAGCTTCCCGCTCATACGTTTTGACCATCGACATCAACAACGATGACGACACAAAAGGATGCGTGAATTGCAGGCCGTCGGCCCAGGTGCGATACTTGTCTGCAAGCTCTCGCTCCTGACCACCGCCTTCCCCACGCCAATGGACGCCGCGCGCGTTGTATAAACCCGTATGTGCGCCGCTGCTGATGTCCTCAGACCGTAGATCCTCCATCACATCGCGAACAGCTTCGTTCGGCCACGCGCCATCCTCGCCAGCCGGTGCGTTAGAGAATAGCTTTCCAAGGCACACGTCCGCGATCTCCGCGCGGTCAAGTTCAGCACAAGACCGCCTTACCGTTGCAACCCATTCTGCGAGCTTTTCCTGCTGCTCCTCTTTAGTTGCTTTATCTTGACCAGGGATACGTTCAATGGCTTCAAGGAGGCGGTACCCGCGCTTTGCCAGATGCTCGCGACCTTCTGTAATTCGAAACTCGGCGGGATCTTCGCCACGATCTTTGCGCTTATAGGCCCACACTACAGCCTGCACGAATAGTTCAGGATGTTCCTCAATGTAGCGCTCAAGGTTTGGAATCTGCTGCTGGTCTCCCCCTCGGAAAGAGCGAGCCAGAACCTCTAAATATGCGAATTCCAGTCCAGCTTTTTCCTCAAGAGTGAGGTCTGAGTTGTGATTGAGAAGCTGGAAGGCGCGCCGCACATCGTAGTCGTGCAGCTGGTACTCCCCAGCTTTATCCTGACTATTTTTCGCCATGGCAGATAGCGTCTGCACAAGGAGAGGTGGGTGTATTTCTTCAAGCTTGAAATGCATTGATGCGAAGGCTGCCCTCGGACGTTCGACTTCAAGCAGACGGCGAACGCTCTCATTGTTTTCCTCAGGCGAGTCAAAAACATATTGTGGAACTACTTCAACCCAGTAACGACTCCGAGCTTCAGCCGATAGTTGATCTACAAGCACCCACGTAGAAGCCCGGTAAGGTGAAAGCAACAAGAGACGGAGCATTTCCTCTTCGACCACTTTATCCCGCAGGCCCGCATATATGGCCTTTCTCCTATCCTCGTCCAACGACCAGAGAGCACCGGCGACAATGCCATCACGACCCGAATAATTTTCTGCCGGACGCAGGCATTGCAAGATCAAATCTTCAATCTGCTCGTCGGTAAGTATGCCGGACACCAGGTGAGCGCCGATTTGGCGTTGGGAATTTCCTTTTTCAGAGAGTGCAAGAATGCCCGGAATACCTCGTTCTTGCACAATGTCTGTCAGGGCTTCAACGCGGAGCTTTTCTATGCGTTGCTCACGCGCTCGGAAGTCCATCTCGTCTCCTGCGAGTTCGTCTGCCGACTCCTCAACCCATCCCTGCCGAAACAGCCACTCATACTTATTCACAATGTCCTTGGGCTGCAACTCCGCATAGACTGCCTTGGCTTTCTCCGTCAGGCTCGCTTGGCCTTCCTCATTGACCTTTTTACGCCCCCGGCGAGAGAGAACAGTCACACGAATTTTCTCGCGGATCTTCGCAATTTCCTCGTCAAGAGCGCCCGAGTTGCGCCACTCGTCGATGATCTCCCATACGCGCACCTGGTCCTCCGACGCGAGTGCATGCAGCCTTGACACAAGGTCACATAACATCTCGACCGAGTAGGACGGCCTGCTTAGAGCGACTTGCACCATATCTCTGACGAATGCCTGGATCGGTCCCCATGTCTCGAAGGGCTCTCCGAACCCGTATCCGTCAGGACGCCACTTCGGCTTATGGGTATACTCGCCGACGTGACTTCCGTAATCACCGAACTGCTGGATACAAACCCTCCACCCGACCGTCGGATGCTTATCTAAAAGCATGGTGACCGCCTTCAGGCGCATCTCGTGGTTAGCAGCCGTCTGCGGCATCCATGCTCGCAGTATGGAACCAAGCGATTCGATAGGTTTATTAGTCCAGTTATCGCTAATCTCTACCTCAGAAAGCTGACCCAGAATTTTCACTACCCGTGGGAAGGTAGTCGGATTCCAGGCAAGTCCTTCGAGTGCCCAAAGCAATCCAGTACGAGGACATGAACCGAATAGCCCCGTATCTGCAGGTCTCAGCAAGCCCATGACTTCGGATTTTTCTGCTCGCAGATCACGCTCGATGATATCAAGGAACTCGGTAGGAGCCGCTTCTGCATAAAGTGGAAGGTCACGCCCGCTAGCCTCTAACTTTCTAGTCGTTACAGGCACAAGAAGATCACGCACAATTTTCGCAGCTTCAAATTCCCCATCAAAGCCAAGGTGCTTCCCGAAGAGATTCTTGCCGTACACAGCCAGCAAAACCAAAGTCTCGGAAATACCTTCTCGTACAGCACCGGAGTACTCTCGTCTTTTGCCATGCATGGCCGCCGCCCAGCGATCTTCTTCGGGCAAGTCGAGAGCAGGATCATCTTCACCCAGAACAGTCCTCGCAACATCAAGAAAGCGGTCAAGATCGGCCCTGGAAACCGTACCGGCAATTGCGAAGAGGGAATCGATTTTCGAAATCACCCCCCGGAACCCTCCAATTGACCACACTGGAGAGTCGTTGAGCCGCAGCAAATCAAGAATGCGCTTTTCCAGCACCTCAAAAGGAGCCTCAGCCAGATGGGAGAGGATAGTTCGGTCCGCCTTGTTCTGTGTGTCCCATGCGCCAATAAGTACAAGCGGGACAAGCCCCGATGCGATTTTTGGGTCTTCAGCCCAAGCAGGTGTATGGATTGCCGGTATATTCGAAAGTTGACGTCGAAGAACTGTCAACGAACGCCCCGAAGCGTTCGTTAGTTTCGCTATGTCATCGCGCGATTTGCCCATCGTTTCCAGAGCTCTAGTGAATGGCTCGAACCCGAGTGGCTCCAACACGATATGAGGTTCCACGCTAGTAGCATTGCGGGGATAAACAACAATGGTTCGCAACGATGAGCTGTAGGGTCCAAGCTCGCGTTCCACTTCCCGTGTATGGGCTACTGCAATGAAATCGGTAGTACCTTGGGCGAGTTTCGGCACTACGCCTGCCTTGTCAAAAACCAACACCCGATCCCTATACTGTTCAAGCTCGGAGGTTGCCAGGACCTGACTTAAAAACGCAAGCACCTCTTCCACGGAGTCAGCCGCTACCACTAAGGGGTTCACATCGTCTTTCGACAAGAAGGATTTAATCCTGCCGTTCCACGCCTCGTTCGCCGTAGCAAAAAGAGAAGGATGAAGCGCGGGGGCAGCTACGTTTGCCCAATCGCTCCAACAACGCTCCAGTGTTCTGACACCATTAGAGGGACGATCCGTCTGATTTGCAAACCAGGTCTGGGCCGCGAGTGATTGCTCCATCCACTGCTCAAGATCACTGGCGTCATATGCACGAATGTCTTTCCAGAGCTTCTTGCCCTTCATTTCCGCGACCCATGCAACCTTACCCGGCCATCGTCTTGGAGTGACAAAGACAAACGTAATATTTGCCCTTTCAGCGCTATTAAGCGCTCGTATGCTTTTTGCAAAATCCCCGTCTGCCTTGGCCTTAATGTCCGCGCTGACACCGAACTCCCACCCAGAAATACCAGAAGGTATCCAAGGTGTGCCGGAACTGGCCTCAATAAAGCCGTCCCAGCCGGCACGTTCGGCATCGTCGTTGCCGGGGAAGTCCACTTTCTGAAGGTCGCGTCCTGTGGAGTGAATGAGCGTTCTTAGCAGTATCGAGAGCTTAGTTCGTGCAAGAATTGTCGTTGTGAACCAACTTACGAGATCGTTGGCTTGGATGTTTAGAAAAGGAGGTACGTAAGTGTGCACTTTTTGTGCTGCATCTGCCGTTTTGTCAGCTTGTGCGTCATATGTTGTCTGCAAATCGAGGATAGCTTTGGCGGAAATCCCAAAAGCTCGCTCAAAACGTGCTGCCATATCGGGCGTTGCAGATACCTTTCCATTGAGGAAATTTGATACCCCTGGTCGGCTAACGCCGATCAACTTCGCTACTTCTGTAACTGTAAGATTACGAGATTCGAGAACATTTTTCCGAACATATGAGCCCGGATGAACGGGGGATGAATCATTAGCCATGACAGATCACCTCAATGCAAAGTGTAATGTGTAAGGTAACACATTACACAAACTAACAACCATCCAGGCAATTAGCAACACATTTGATTATTTTTTAAACAACCCGATAAGAGCTCACTTAAACGCTATAAATCACTTTCGGACGAACAAATTAGGAAATAAACGTACAGCGTTAATATATAAAAAGCCCGCAATTACGCGGGCTTAGAGGTCATACTATCGAGTGCCGGTTAATACCGGACGCAGGATTACTCCCACTCAATCGTAGCCGGTGGCTTACCGCTGATGTCATACACCACGCGGGAAATACCGTTCACTTCGTTGATGATGCGGTTAGATACACGGCCCAGGAAGTCATACGGCAGGTGCGCCCAGTGCGCGGTCATGAAGTCGATGGTTTCCACCGCACGCAGGGAAACAACCCAGTCGTACTTGCGGCCATCGCCCATCACGCCGACGGAGCGAACCGGCAGGAACACGGTGAACGCCTGGCTTACCTTGTTGTACAGGTCAGCTTTGTGCAGCTCTTCGATGAAGATCGCGTCCGCGCGACGCAGCAGGTCGCAGTACTCTTTCTTCACTTCGCCCAGCACGCGCACGCCAAGACCCGGGCCCGGGAACGGGTGACGGTAGAGCATGTCGTACGGCAGACCCAGTTCCAGACCGATCTTACGCACTTCGTCTTTGAACAGCTCGCGCAGCGGCTCAACCAGACCCATCTTCATCTCTTTCGGCAGGCCGCCCACGTTGTGGTGAGATTTGATGACGTGTGCTTTACCGGTGGCGGAGGCGGCAGATTCAATCACGTCAGGGTAGATGGTACCCTGCGCCAGCCACTTCACGTCGTCCAGCTTCAGCGCTTCTTCGTCGAACACTTCCACGAAGACGCGGCCGATGATCTTGCGCTTGGCTTCCGGATCGCTCTCGCCTTTCAGCGCGTCCAGGAAGCGCTGCTCGCCTTCCACGTGAACGATGTTCAGACCAAAGTGGTCGCCGAACATGTCCATCACCTGCTTAGCTTCGTTCAGACGCAGCAGGCCGTTGTCCACGAAGACGCAGGTCAGGTTTTTGCCGATGGCGCGGTGCAGCAGCATCGCGGTCACGGAGGAGTCCACGCCGCCGGAGAGGCCGAGGATCACTTTGTCATCGCCAACCTGCTGGCGGATACGCTCAACGGCGTCGTCGATGATTTTAGCCGGGGTCCACAGGGCTTCACACTGGCAGATGTCACGCACGAAGCGCTCCAGCATGCGCATACCCTGACGGGTGTGGGTCACTTCCGGGTGGAACTGCACGCCATAGAAGCGTTTTTCTTCGTTTGCCATGATGGCGAACGGGCAGCTTTCGGTGCTGGCAACGGTCACGAAGTCAGACGGGATGGCGGTGACTTTGTCGCCGTGGCTCATCCACACGTCCAGCAGCGGTTTACCGTCTGCGGTCAGGGAGTCTTCGATACCGCGCACCAGCGCGCTGTCGGTCACCACTTCTACCTGCGCATAGCCGAACTCACGCTCGTTAGAACCTTCTACGTGGCCGCCCAGCTGCATTGCCATGGTCTGCATGCCGTAGCAGACGCCGAATACCGGCACGCCAGCTTCGAACACATACTGCGGCGCGCGTGGGCTGTTCTCTTCGGTGGTGCTTTCCGGGCCGCCGGACAAGATGATGCCGCTTGGATTGAATTCGCGAATCTGTGCTTCCGTGACATCCCACGCCCACAGTTCACAGTAAACGCCCAGTTCACGTACGCGACGCGCCACCAGTTGAGTGTACTGCGAACCGAAGTCCAGGATGAGAATGCGATGTTTATGAATGTTTTCCGTCATTGACGCTAATTCCGAGGCAAGTGAAACAAAAACAGAGCGCCCGGCAGAAGCCGGGCGCGGAAACTTATCAGGAGCCCAGACGGTAGTTCGGGGACTCTTTGGTGATCGTCACGTCGTGAACGTGGCTCTCCTGGATACCCGCACCACTGATGCGTACGAATTCCGCTTTAGTACGCAGCTCGTCAATGGTACCACAGCCGGTCAGGCCCATACAGGAGCGCAGGCCGCCCATCTGCTGGTGAATGATCTCTTTCAGACGGCCTTTATACGCTACGCGACCTTCAATACCTTCCGGCACCAGTTTGTCTGCGGCGTTATCGGTCTGGAAGTAACGGTCAGAGGATCCTTTGGACATCGCGCCCAGGGAGCCCATACCGCGGTAAGATTTGTAAGAACGGCCCTGGTAGAGTTCGATTTCGCCCGGGGATTCTTCGGTACCGGCCAGCATGGAGCCCACCATCACGGCGGAAGCACCCGCAGCGATGGCTTTCGCGATATCGCCAGAGAAGCGGATACCGCCGTCAGCGATAACCGGAATACCGGTGCCTTCCAGCGCTTCCACCGCGTCAGACACGGCGGTGATCTGTGGAACGCCCACGCCGGTGACGATACGGGTGGTACAGATAGAACCAGGACCGATACCCACTTTCACCGCGCTGCAGCCAGCGTCAGCCAGCGCGCGAGCGCCTGCGCCCGTTGCCACGTTACCGCCGATGATCTGCAGATCAGGGTATTTAGCACGGGTATCACGAATACGCTGCAGCACGCCTTCGGAGTGGCCGTGCGAAGAGTCAATCAGCAGCACGTCAACACCTGCGGCAACCAGCGCATCAACGCGCTCTTCGTTACCTGCACCCGCGCCAACCGCAGCGCCGACGCGCAGACGGCCATGCTCGTCTTTACAGGCGTTAGGTTTACGTTCTGCTTTCTGGAAGTCTTTAACGGTGATCATGCCGCGCAGGTGGAAGTTCGCATCCACAACCAGCGCTTTCTCAACGCGTTTTTCATGCATTTTTGCGAAGACCACGTCACGGGCTTCACCTTCGCGTACGGTGACCAGACGCTCTTTCGGCGTCATGTACACGCTGACAGGCTGGTTCAGGTCAGTCACGAAACGCACGTCACGACCGGTGATGATGCCCACCAGCTCGTTCGCTTCGGTCACAACCGGGTAACCGGCGAAACCGTTACGTTCGGTCAGGGCTTTCACTTCGTGCAGGGTGGTGGTCGGCAGTACGGTCTGCGGGTCAGACACGATACCGGATTCATGTTTCTTCACGCGGCGAACTTCTTCCGCCTGACGCTCGATAGACATGTTTTTGTGAATAAAGCCGATGCCACCTTCCTGTGCCAGGGCAATAGCCAGGCGCGCTTCAGTCACGGTGTCCATTGCCGCAGAGAGCATAGGAATGTTCAGGCGAATGGTTTTCGTCAACTGCGTGCTGAGATCGGCAGTATTCGGCAGAACGGTGGAGTGAGCGGGAACGAGGAGGACGTCGTCAAACGTCAGTGCTTCTTTAGCGATACGTAGCATGGGCAATATCTCTGACCTGGGTGGTTAAATATTGCCGTGGCATTATACAGAGCGTAACCGATTGCATCCACACTTTTTTATAAAAAAACCTTGCACTCCCCTCTCAGCAGGTTACTATCGACTGAATAACTTGCTGATTTAGAATTTGATCCCGCTCACATGTTATCCTCGCAATCCCCCTCAATTTTTACTGTCAGCCGCCTGAATCAGACGGTGCGTTTGCTGCTTGAGCAGGAAATGGGGCAGGTCTGGATCAGCGGTGAAATCTCTAACTTCACGCAGCCCTCCTCCGGCCACTGGTACTTTACGCTAAAAGACGATACCGCCCAGGTGCGCTGCGCGATGTTCCGCAACAGCAACCGCCGCGTCACGTTTCGTCCTCAGCACGGCCAGCAGGTGCTGGTACGCGCCAATATCACCCTGTATGAACCGCGCGGTGATTATCAGATTATCGTCGAAAGCATGCAGCCTGCGGGCGAAGGTCTGCTGCAGCAGAAGTATGAACAGCTAAAAGCGAAACTGACGGCAGAGGGTCTGTTCGACCAGCAGTTCAAAAAGCCCCTGCCCTCACCGGCCCACTGCGTGGGGGTTATCACCTCAAAAACCGGTGCGGCACTGCACGATATTTTGCACGTGCTCAAGCGTCGCGACCCTTCCCTGCCCGTCATCATCTACCCGACCGCCGTTCAGGGTGACGATGCGCCGGGCCAGATTGTGCGCGCCATTGAACTGGCGAACGCCCGTCAGGAGTGCGACGTCTTAATCGTCGGGCGCGGCGGCGGCTCGCTGGAAGACCTGTGGAGCTTTAACGACGAGCGCGTGGCGCGGGCGATTTTTGCCAGTCAGATCCCTGTTGTGAGCGCAGTCGGCCACGAAACCGACGTCACGATCGCCGATTTTGTCGCGGATTTACGTGCGCCTACGCCATCCGCGGCGGCGGAAGTGGTGAGCCGCAACCAACTGGAGCTGCTGCGTCAGCTTCAGAACGGCCAGCAGCGTCTGGAGATGGCGATGGACTACTTCCTCGCCAACCGTACCCGTCGCTTTACCCAGCTTCATCACCGTCTTCAGCAGCAACACCCACAACTGCGTCTGGCGCGTCAGCAAACTGTACTGGAGCGCCTGCGCCAGCGCATGAACTTCGCGCTGGATAGTCAGCTTAAGCGCGCGGTCTCGTGCCAGCAGCGCGTGACGCAGCGACTTAATCAGCAGAACCCGCAGCCGAAAATTTACCGCGCGCAAACGCGGATTCAACAGCTGGAGTATCGTCTGGCGGAGACTGTCCGGGCGCGTCTGAGCACCACCCGCGAACGTTTCGGTAATGCGGTGACCCATCTTGAAGCGGTCAGCCCCCTCTCCACGCTGGCGCGCGGCTACAGCGTGACGACGGCGACGGACGGCAAAGTGCTGAAGCAAACCAAACAGGTGAGCGCCGGTGATGTGCTGACCACCCGCCTGTCGGACGGCTGGGTCGAAAGCGAAGTCAAATCAATTAAACCGGCGAAAAAACCGCGTCAGCGAAAAACCGGATAATTCTTCGCCGGTTAGAAACTATACTGCTGCTATTCCCTTTTATTCGGCCTTGCCAGAACTAAGGAGAGCAGCATGTCCCATCTTTATAGTGTCATTCCCCCCTATATTCTTCGTCGTATTATCGAAAGCGGTTCAGAGCCGCAGCAGCGCTGTGCCCGCCAGACCCTGACCCATGTCCAGACGCTGATGGCGCACATGCCCGGCAAACCTGCCGCACCGCACGTGAGCAAAGCCGGACAGCTGGAGCGTGATATCTACGATGCGAAGCAGACCCAGGAGCTACCGGGTACGCAGGTGCGTTATGAAGGTCAGCCGTCGAACGGCGATGTGGCGGTCGATGAAGCCTACGATTATCTGGGTATCACCCATGATTTCTTCTGGAAAGAATATCAGCGTGATTCGCTCGATAATAAAGGGCTTATTTTAACCGGCACCGTGCATTACGGCCGGGAATATCAGAACGCCTTCTGGAACGGCCAGCAGATGGTCTTTGGCGACGGGGACGGGGAAATCTTTAACCGCTTTACCATCGCCATTGACGTGGTAGCGCACGAGCTGAGCCACGGCGTCACCGAGACCGAAGCCGGGCTTATCTATTTTGAACAGTCGGGTGCGCTGAACGAGTCGCTGTCAGACGTGTTTGGTTCGCTGGTTAAACAGTACCATCTGAAGCAAACCGCCGATAAAGCAGACTGGCTGATTGGCGAAGGATTGCTGGCAAAAGGTATCAACGGCAAAGGGCTGCGCTCGATGTCTGAACCGGGCACCGCCTACGACGATCCGCTGCTCGGCAAAGACCCGCAGCCCGCTCACATGAAAGATTTCATCAAAACGCGTGAGGATAACGGCGGCGTGCACCTGAACTCCGGCATCCCCAACCGGGCGTTTTACCTGGCCGCGACGGCGATCGGCGGCTACGCCTGGGAAAAAGCGGGTTATGCCTGGTACGACACAGTTTGCGATCGTAATCTGGCGCAGGATGCGGATTTTGAGGCCTTCGCAAAACTGACGATAGCGCACGGAGAGAAACGCTCCGGTAGCGATGTTGGGGCGGCCATAAAACAAGCCTGGGAACAGGTGGGAGTGCTGTAAATGCAGGTTCCGGAACTGACGGATGACGCCGTGGTTGAGCTGGCCCGGGAAGGCGGCGTCGCTTTTATTCCTAAGCTAAGCGGCCAGCGTACCATCGCGCTTTCGTCCCTCAACGAGGCCCAGCGCCAGCGTCTGGTGAGCATCCTTGAGCAGGCCTTTCCACGCGGCCAGCCGCCTGGACAAGCCTCGTCACCCGGCAGCGGTGACCAGCGCTATTTCCGCATCCAGATTATCTGGACCGGGCAAAATCAGGCGCACTACACCGATATCATCGTGCTGGTGCCGGAGCAGGAAGCGCCCGAGTCGCTGGTCGAGCTGTGGAAGAAAGGCGAAGGCTGCGTGTGTGATTAACCTTCGGCCCGAACAAACTCCACGCGTTTTTTAGAGATAAGACCGTGGCCGTTCTGGCAGAAATAGTCCACCGCCCCGCAGGCTTTTAAGACCTGGAGTGGCTGATGGCACTCCGGGCAGCGGGCTTCGAGCGCAATATCCTTATCACAGCTCGCGCAGTGCGCTACCCCATTCTGCGGCTCAAGCGGTGCCTGGCAATCCGGGCTGGTAATCGTCATGGTGACTCCTTCAAAGCGTTGAGGTCTGAGGTGATTTTACCACGTCGCGGTCAGTGCGGGCCACGCAGCTGTTGCTGTAATGCCAGCAGCAGTTGCACTTCCGCTATCCTGCGGCGCGTCGTGCGGCTCACCTCGTGCGGATCCCGCTCAAACAGGCTTCTGGTGCCCAGGATCTGTTCTGCAAGGCAGTGTTCGTAGATCGTGCCGGGAATTGTCCAGCATTCGCGCGTCTCGCCATCGATCACCTCCAGCACATCTTCACTACCGCGCCGGTCATGACTGATGATGCGCCCGTCGCGCAGGCAGAGGCGTATCCCCTTTTTCCCGCCCGCCGGTCCCGCATATTTGTTAAGCCAGATATCCACCGGCACGCCGCTGATACGCCCCTGAAGATGCGCCTCGCCTTCCGCCGTGGTTAGGTCGCCTTTTGCGATAGCGCGACCCAGGCGGTCTTTAGCCGTGACGACCCGCAGCGTCATATCGTCATTACCGCCCAGATAGCGCACGGTTTCTCGCAGCATCGCCAGCACATGTGTACCAATATCCAGGATCACGCCGTCAGGGTGGCGAAGCGTGCGGGTATCCGGCTCGCCGGTGGCAAAGTTAAGCGCGATGGGTTCACCTGCGGCGTTATACCCGCTCGGCTCCTCTAAAAAACCGTCGATTTTGACGATGTCAGAGACGCTGCTTACCAGCGACCTTTTCACCGTTTCGAGGCGCGCCATCCAGTGGTCGAGCGCCAGCACGCGGGGCGCCACGCCGGGGCGTGCCAGCAGCGCGTTGAGCTTTTCGATTTGTGAAAGCGTGGCGACAATCGGTTTTTCAACCACAATCCGCGCAACGGGCGAGGCAATGGCCTGCTCAAGCACCTCAAGGTGGTGCAGCGAAGCGGTGGTGATAAACAGGGTATCAAGCGGTGCGGCAAGAAGCTCCGCAAGCGAGGCGCAGCGCGTGACGCCTTCAGGGTGCTTTGTGGGGAGAACATCAAACCCAAAACAGCGAACCGGGTGACCAAAAAGGTGACGCAACGCGGGGAGATATGCGGTTTCCACGACCGCGCCCAGACCTACAAATCCTAACTGCATAGTTTCACCGCAGGGAATAGCGTGCCGGGGCGTAACGCCTGCCCCGGCACGCTGAGGTGTTATGAGGCGCTAGCAGCCGGTTTAGTCTGCGCATTTTCCAGCATGCGGCGCACTGGAACAATGAGGACGATCAGTACCGCGGCACAAATCAGCAGCGCGATGGAGCAGCGCGCGAACAGGTCCGGCAGCATATCCAGCTGGTCGGCCTTCACGTGGCCGCCAATCAGGCCCGCCGCCAGGTTACCCAGCGCACTCGCGCAGAACCACAGCCCCATCATCTGGCCGCGCATTCTTTCCGGCGCCAGCAGCGTCATGGTCGCCAGACCAATCGGGCTCAGGCAGAGCTCACCCAGCGTCAGCATCAGAATGCTGCCCACCAGCCAGAACGGCGACACGCCCGCCCCGCCGCTGCTCAGCACGTTTTCGGCCGCCAGCATCATCAGGCCAAAGCCCGCCGCGGCACACAGAATGCCGATGACAAACTTGGTGATACTTCCCGGGCGAATGTTCATACTCGCCAGCTTCGGCCATGCCCAGCTGAACACAGGTGCCAGCAGAATAATGAACAGGGCGTTGATCGACTGGAACCACACCGCCGGAATTTCAAAATCACCGATCATGCGGTTAGTGTAGTCGTTGGCGAACAGGTTGAACGAAGTTGGCTTCTGTTCAAACGCGGACCAGAAGAACGCGGCCGAGATCAGCAGGATAAAGCAGACCAGCAGCCTGGCGCGTTCTTTGCGGTTCAGGCCCGCAAAAACAAACAGATAAATAAAATAGAGGGCAACGGATGCCGCGATGACGTAAACCAGCACGCTGGCTACCGCAACCGGGTTAATCACAATCACACCTTGCGCAATCAGCGTCACGAGAACCGCAACACCTACCGCCAGGGCCAGCAGCCAGGCACCTACGCCGTTACGTTTCACGACCGGGCTGTTCCAGGTGGAGTCCAGGCCGACTTCGCTGTCATAGCGTTTCATTGCCGGAACGGCAAATACGCGGAAGATAATCAGCGCGACCAGCATCCCGATACCGCCAATGCCAAAGCCCCAGTGCCAGCCGTGGGTTTTGATCAGCCAGCCGGAAATCAGCGGCGCGATGAACGAACCCATGTTGATGCCCATATAAAACAGCGAGAAGCCGCCGTCACGACGCGCGTCGCCTTTTTTATACAGGGTACCGACCATCACCGAAATACAGGTTTTGAACAAGCCGGAGCCGAGAACGATGAACATCAGGCCGATAAAGAACAGGTTATCGCCCATGATGGCCGACAGCGCAATCGACAGGTGACCGAGCGCAATCAGAATTGAACCGTACCAGACGGCTCTCTGCTGGCCGAGCCAGTTATCGGCCAGCCAGCCCCCCGGCAGCGCGGCCAGATACATGGTGCCGGCAAAGATCCCGACAATCGCCGAGGCATTTTCACGCGCCAGCCCCATCCCGCCGTCATAGACGGTGGCGGCCATAAACAGGATCAGTAACGGACGAATGCCGTAAAACGAGAAACGTTCCCACATCTCGGTGAAAAATAGCGAGCCGAGGGGATACGGATGGCCGAAGAACGTTCGGCTCTCTTTTTGATTAACAGAGGATTGCATAATTCTCCCGAAAGGTATGTCGTCGTGCTTGTAAACACCAGCAGGTACGCCGGCCAGTTACGTATCTGGCCGATTTTTTACCTGTGGCGAAAAGTTGGTTAACCATTTGATAACCAGGCGCTAGTTTTGTCTAGTACCGGACCCTGGACTTTAAGATGAAAATTCGACGATTGTCTACTTTCTTAGATTTAAACATGGTTAAAAGTGAATAGTGATTGACATCACACAGAGAAAACCGACGGTATGATTGGGCAAAAAAAAGCCCGCGATAAACGCGGGCTTTCGTATGTTCAGCAAAGTTTATTTGCTTTTCTTAATGTGCTTAATCAAACGCTTACGCTTACGCATCTGGTTTGGCGTCAGGGTGTTGCGCTTGTTGGCGAACGGGTTTTCCCCTTCCTTGAACTGGATACGGATAGGCGTGCCCATCACGTCCAGCGATTTACGGAAGTAGTTCATCAGATAGCGCTTGTAGGAATCCGGCAGGTCTTTCACCTGGTTGCCGTGAATCACCACGATTGGCGGGTTATAACCACCGGCGTGAGCATATTTCAGCTTCACGCGACGGCCGCGCACCAGCGGCGGCTGATGGTCTTCAGCAGCCATATTCATGATACGGGTCAGCATGGCGGTACTCTGACGACGGGTGGAGCTATCGTAGGCTTCACGCACTGACTCGAACAGATTACCCACACCGCTGCCGTGCAGCGCAGAGATAAAGTGTACGCGAGCAAAGTCGATAAAGCCCAGACGGAAGTCGAGGGTCTCTTTCACCTGCTCACGCACTTCATTGCTCAGGCCATCCCATTTGTTGACCACGATGACCAGTGAGCGCCCACTATTGAGGATAAAGCCGAGCAGAGAAAGGTCCTGATCGGAGATCCCTTCGCGCGCATCAATGACCAGCAGCACCACGTTGGCATCTTCAATGGCCTGCAGGGTTTTGATAACGGAGAATTTTTCCACCACATCGGTGATTTTCCCGCGCTTACGCACCCCGGCGGTGTCGATGAGAACATATTCACGCTCATCGCGCTGCATCGGGATGTAAATACTGTCACGGGTGGTGCCCGGCATGTCGTAAACGACCACGCGCTCTTCACCCAGAATACGGTTAGTAAGTGTAGACTTACCTACGTTTGGACGACCTACGATGGCCAGCTTGATCGGCAGATCCTGCGGGTTGAAATCGTCTTCAGGCTCTTCTTCGCCCGCTTTGCCGTCTTCAAACTGCGCCCAGTATTCCGCGTCTTCGTCCACCTCTTCCGGCGGGTTAACTTCGTCAACCCACGGCAGCAGAACAGTTTCCAGCAGACTGGTTACGCCGCGGCCATGCGATGCGGCAATCGGGTAGATCTCACCCAGACCCAGTGACCAGAAGTCAGCAATAGCCTGATCGGCATCGATACCGTCAGTTTTGTTCGCCACCAGGAAGGTCGGTTTTTCACGCGAACGCAGGTGTTTGGCGATAGCGGAGTCCGCCGGCATCAGGCCAGCGCGCGCGTCCACCATGAACAACACCACGTCGGCTTCTTCAATCGCCAGCAGCGACTGTTCCGCCATACGGGTTTCCACGCCATCTTCCGTACCGTCAATACCACCGGTATCAATACAGATGAACTCGCGTCCTTCTACTTCTGCACGACCGTACTTACGGTCACGCGTCAGCCCCGGGAAATCCGCAACCAGCGCATCACGGGTGCGTGTTAAACGGTTAAAAAGAGTGGATTTTCCAACGTTAGGGCGCCCGACAAGCGCGACCACAGGTACCATGTTTGAAGCCTCATAAAATTCAAAATAACGTCGCTTTCGCAGCGTTTTTAAAAATGTCAAAACGGCTCCTGAGTGAACAGGAGCCGTTTAGTATACTACAACCGCCGGGTAATTAACGCGTGATCGCGTACAGCGTGCCGTCTTTTGCCTGAATCAGCAGTTTGCCGTCAGCCACAACCGGGTCGGTCAGGAAACCTGAGCTGTCGACTTTTTGCTGCGCAACAAAGCGGCCATTATCCGGATCGATCCAGTGCATATACCCTTCGCTGTCACCGACCACCAGGCTACCGTTGTACAGTGCCGGCGCAGTCAGCAGACGGTGCAGCAGATCGCTTTGCGTCCACAGCGTCACACCGCCTTCGGTGCTCAGCGCCAGCAGGCGATCGTTCTGGTCAACCATATAGATGCGGTTACCATCAACGATGAAATCATTCACCGAGCCCAGCTCACGTTTCCACATGATCTGGCCGCTGCGCAGATCCAGCGCGGTCAGGTTGCCGTTATAGGCCAGAGCGTACACCACACCGTTAACGATAACGGGCGTAGTGTCTACGTCGCTCAGACGGTCAATTTCCGTTGAGCCAGTGGCCTGGGAGATACGCTGCTGCCAGATCATCTGGCCCTGCTGCATCAGCACGGCGCTCACACGACCGTTGTCACCGCCCACAATGGCAGCACCAAATGCGGTAGCCGGTGCGGATTCACCGCGCAGGGAGAGCGCAGGCATATCCAGGTTTACGGTCCATTTCACCAGACCGTCCGCTTCGTTCAGCGCCTGCAGCTGGCCGTTGCTGGTATGAATCAGCACCAGGCCATCGCTCACTACCGGACGAGACAGGGACTCACCCGCCACGGTCGTTTGCCAGGCAATGGAGCCATCGCTGCTGTTCAGGGCATAAACCTGTGCTTTTTCGCTGCCCACGTAAACGTGGCCACCGGCAACGGTCAGGCCGCCAGACAACAGTGCAGGTTTACGGGAGAACCAGCCGTCTTTTTCCGCCAGGTTAACAGACCACACTTCTTTTCCATCATCTGCGTTCACCGCTTTCACGGTACCTTTGCGGTCAGCCGCATAGATTACGCTGTCGGCAAAAGCCGGATGCAGGTTGGAATAGAAATCACCAATCCCATCGCCCACGGAGGTGCTCCATGCGGTGGAGGGAGTAAACTGGTTTTCAACCGTCGGCAGTGGGGACATTTTCACAACGTCTTCTTCGCCACTGAACAGTGAACAACCACTCAATAACGTAACAGAAAGCAGTCCTGGCAGAAGTAATTTACGCAATTGCATCGGGTCCCTCTCAGACGGACAAATTATTTATTTTCATCTGCATCATTTCGCTCAGCGCAGGTGATGCTTTGCTATCCACACCAGCTTGCCACGCTTTACGCGCGCCCGCTTTGTCACCTTTGCTCAGCAGTGCTTCACCGCGCAGATCGGCAACGATGGCAGCAAAACCTTCGCCTTTGATGGTATCGAGCGTTTTCAGCGCATCGTCAGCTTTTTTCTGCTGAACCTGAATACGTGCCAGGCGCAGGTTGATCACCGCTTTAAGGTTTTCATCGCTGGCCGCAGCAAGGCCCTGGGACAGCTGGGCAGCGGCTTTATCCAGTTCGTTTTTATCAACGTACTGCTGAGCCACTTCCAGCGCAGCCAGTGCACCGTAGGTGTTTTTGTTGTCAGCGGCAAATTTTTCTGCCGCCGCCAGCGTTTGCGGCTGATCGGCACGAATGGCACTCACGGTATTTTCATAGGTCAGAGACGCGCCGCGCGCGGAATCCGCCTGATGATTGTTCCAGTAGCGCCAGCCAATCAAGGCACCCACACCTAAAATAACGCCAACCACCAGTGCTTTGCCGTTTTCAGCAAAGAAGCGTTTGATCGCGTCGACCTGATCGTGTTCGTTCTCGTAAATTTCCACGCAGTCCTTCTCCTTAGCCCAATAGAGTGCGCAAGTGCGCCGCAACGCCGTCCTGCGTTACCGTTGTCTGCTCACCAGAGCGCAGGTCTTTCACCACGACTTCGCCGTTAGCCACTTCGGACTCACCCAGCACCAGTGCAATACTTGCGCCCCACTTATCGGCACGAGCAAACTGTTTTTTGAAGTTGCCGCCGCCATGGTTGGTCATCAGCTTCACCGTCGGCAGCGCATCGCGCACGCGTTCGGCAAGCTGCATCGCCGCAGACTGCGTTTCCGCGCCTGAGGCTACCAGGTATATATCGACAACGGAATCTGCTTTAAATTCCGGATTAACTGCCTGAACCAGCAAAACAAGTCGCTCAAGGCCCATCGCGAAGCCAACCGCAGGCGCGGCGCGACCGCCAAGCTGCTCTACCAGACCGTCATAACGACCGCCTGCACACACGGTGCCCTGCGAGCCGAGGCTGGTGGTGACCCACTCAAACACGGTGCGGTTATAGTAGTCCAGACCGCGCACCAGACGCTGGTTCACGGTGTAGGCAATGCCCGCCGCTTCAAGCAGCTTGCACAGACCTGCGAAGTGTTCGCGAGATTCGTCGTCCAGGTAGTCACCCAGAGCAGGCGCATCGTTCAGCAGCGCCTGGACATCTGCATTTTTTGAATCCAGTACGCGCAGCGGGTTGCTGTACATACGACGTTTGCAGTCTTCGTCCAGCTTATCTTTATGCTGCTCCAGGAACGCCACCAGCGCGTCACGGTAGTTAGCGCGCGCTTCCAGCGAACCGATAGAGTTCAGTTCAAGAGAAACGTGCTCAGAGATGCCCAGCGCACGCCACCAGCGGGCGGTCAGCATAATCAACTCGGCGTCGATGTCTGGCCCCTGCAGACCAAAGACTTCCACACCCAGCTGGTTGAACTGGCGATAACGACCTTTCTGAGGACGTTCGTGGCGGAACATCGGGCCGATATACCACAGGCGCTGCTCCTGATTGTACAGAAGACCATGTTCGATGCCGGCGCGTACGCAGCCCGCCGTACCTTCCGGACGCAGGGTCAGGCTGTCGCCGTTGCGGTCCTCAAAGGTATACATCTCTTTTTCAACCACGTCGGTCACTTCACCGATCGCGCGTTTGAATAACGGGGTCTGCTCTACAATCGGCAAACGGATTTCGCTGTAACCGTAGCTGCCGAGCACCTGCTTCAGCGTGCCTTCAATGCGCTGCCAGATGGCGGTTTCGCCAGGCAGATAATCGTTCATGCCGCGGATGGCTTGAATGTTTTTTGCCACGTTTATTCTCTTTCTATATACAAAAAAAACCCAAAGAATGGGTTCAATCATACATGGGAAGCTCGCGGCTTCCCATCACGTTATTTTTCAACCTGCTGAACGCTGATACGCTGTGTCTCGTCCATCATGGCGGCTTTGGCACGGATACGGGCTTCAAGCTGGTCGATCATGTCACTATTATCCAGACGATCTTTACGAACGCCATCTTCATAGAGACCACTTTTCTTGTTACCGCCGGTAACGCCCAGGGTTGACACCAGTGCTTCACCCGGACCGTTCACCACGCAGCCGATAATCGAGACGTCCATCGGGGTGATAATATCTTCCAGACGTTGCTCCAGGGCATTCACCGTACCGATCACATCAAACTCCTGACGTGAGCAGGTTGGGCAGGCAATGAAGTTGATCCCGCGCGAACGGATACGCAGTGATTTCAGAATATCGAAACCGACTTTGATCTCTTCAACCGGATCGGCCGCCAGCGACACGCGCAGGGTATCGCCGATCCCTTCTGAGAGCAGCAGCCCCAGACCGATCGCGGATTTTACAGAACCGCTACGCAGGCCGCCCGCTTCGGTGATCCCGAGGTGCAAAGGCTGATCGATCTGTTTTGCCAGCAGACGGTAAGATTCCACCGCCAGGAAAACATCGGACGCTTTCACACTGACTTTGAACTGATCAAAGTTAAGACGATCCAGATGATCAACGTGACGCATCGCGGATTCAAGCAACGCCTGCGGCGTAGGCTCACCGTATTTTTCCTGCAGATCTTTTTCCAGGGAACCGGCGTTAACGCCGATACGGATAGGAATATTTTTGTCACGGGCGCAGTCCACAACCATGCGGATACGCTCTTCGTTACCGATGTTGCCCGGGTTAATGCGCAGGCAGTCGACGCCGTATTCGGCCACTTTCAGTGCGATACGGTAGTCGAAGTGGATATCCGCGACCAGAGGAACGCTGACCTGCTGTTTGATCAGTTTGAACGCTTCGGCGGCATCCATGGTCGGGACGGAGACGCGAACGATGTCCGCGCCTACTCGCTCTAATGCTTTGATTTGATTGACCGTGGCTTCCACATCGGTGGTGCGCGTATTGGTCATCGACTGAACGGCGATAGGTGCCCCATCGCCGACTGGCACATTCCCAACGTAAATCCGTTTCGATTTTCTACGTTGAATCGGAGCCTGGTTATGCATGAAAAATCTCCCGCGTTGCCCGTCTGTTACTGTGCTGCTGATTGTTCGGCATTAACGGTAAGACGTGCAACCTGGTTAGTTCTGATAAAGCGGCTCAGGTCGACAGGTTTTCCTTGATACTGGATCTGTACCGCTGCCGGAGCGCCGATTTTAAGTTTATAAGGCGCCTGGCCGGTTAGGTTTAACGTGCCATCTTTACGCTGCAGGCCGCTGAACAACTTTTTACCTGTCGCGTCAGTCACTTCCAGCCAGCAGTCGGCGTTGAAGTTCATCACCAGTGCGTTGGGATCGGCTTCAGGTGTTGCAGTACCTGCCGGGTTGGTTGGCAGAGACGCTGCGGTATTGTCTGCAGGCTGCGTGGCCGCTGGCGCGTTTGCCGCAGTATCCACATTCGCCTGGGAAGGAGAAACCACCGTGTTTTGATCCTGAGCCTGAGGCGCAGCGGTGTTAGCCGTTGCACCCGGAGCCGGTGCTGTACCGGTCGCCGGCGCGTCTGTTGCTGGGGTCTCTGTCGCGGCCGTCTGTGGCTCGCTGGAGGAGGCCGCGCCGTTGGTATTCAGCGGCACGTTCTGGGCGTTATCCGTTCCGGCCTGGTTGAGTTCGGCCGAGGATTGATCGGCCATCGTGGTGATCTCTTCCTGCTGTGCCTTATGGTTTTGCCACCACCAGGCACCAGTCAGACCGACCACCACAAACAGCACCAGCCAGGTAAAGCTCATCAGCCAGCCATCACGTTTTTTACGACGTTTCCCCAGGGAGAAGGTCTGCATCGGCGCAACTTTTGCTGCACGGACCGGTGCCTGCTTCTCCATCATTGGCAGTAATTCGTTTTCGGGGATGTGCACCAGTTTTGCGTAAGAGCGGATATAACCGCGCAGGAAGGTTGAAGCCAGATCGGCAGGCGCCTTATCTTCTTCAATATCGCGAACCGTGGAAACCTTCAGGCACAAGCGTTCCGCAACGGCTTGCTGGCTGAGTCCGAGTTGTTCACGGGCGTTGCGAAGACGAACGCCAGTGGAGAGTGCTTCATGTTGGTCGTGAGTGGCTTCAGTATTCATTCGCTACAACTACTGGTACGTGAAAAATAAGGGTTCAGGTGCCGGTGAGTCACAATGCCACCCGCACCGCGAAACTTCTGGTCAGTTAACCTTGAACAGACAGTATAAGACTGTCAGCCGGGAGATGACAGTACAGACGGCCCGAACGGCTAAACTGTTGTTACGTCGTTACATACTGCCCGAAAGTCGGATGAAACGCACCGTAATTATTATTCAGTCATCACGAATCTGACTGATTATTCAGTAAGATTATGCTTCACGGCGCAAATAATGCGCCGTGAGTGCATATTAATCAAACAGCTTTAACCGCAATGGCCTCACCCTGCATGCGTTTACGCAGGGTACGTTTGGTACGGTCAATCACATCACCTGCCAGCTGGCCGCATGCGGCATCAATGTCATCACCACGAGTTTTACGCACGATGGTGGTGAAACCATACTCCATCAGCACCTTGGAGAAACGGTCGATACGGCTGTTCGAGCTACGGCCATACGGCGCGCCCGGGAACGGGTTCCAGGGGATCAGGTTGATTTTGCATGGCGTATCTTTCAGCAGCTCCGCCAGCTGGTGCGCATGCTCGGTACCGTCGTTGACGTGGTCAAGCATCACGTACTCGATGGTCACGCGGCCCTGATTGGCGTTGGATTTTTCCAGATAGCGACGCACGGCAGCGAGGAAGGTTTCGATATTGTACTTTTTGTTGATCGGCACAATTTCGTCACGAATTTCATCGTTTGGCGCGTGCAGGGAGATCGCCAGCGCAACGTCAATCATGTCGCCGAGCTTGTCCAGCGCAGGCACAACGCCTGAGGTAGAGAGCGTCACGCGGCGCTTGGACAGACCAAAACCGAAATCATCCAGCATGATTTCCATTGCCGGCACCACGTTAGTCAGGTTCAGCAGCGGCTCACCCATCCCCATCATTACCACGTTGGTGATGGGACGCGTACCGGTCACTTTTGCCGCACCGACGATTTTCGCGGCACGCCAGACCTGGCCGATAATTTCTGATACGCGCAGGTTACGGTTAAAGCCTTGCTGCGCAGTTGAGCAGAATTTGCACTCCAGCGCACAGCCCACCTGAGAGGAGACACACAGTGTGGCACGGTCTTCTTCCGGGATGTAGACGGTTTCAACGCGCTGATCGCCAACCGCAATCGCCCATTTGATGGTGCCATCGGCGGAGCGCTGCTCTTCCACCACTTCCGGCGCGCGAATTTCAGCCACTTCTTTGAGCTTATTACGCAAAGCCTTGTTGATGTCAGTCATGTCATCAAAATTGTCGCTGCAGTAATGGTACATCCACTTCATGACCTGATCGGCACGAAACGGCTTTTCGCCCATTTCTTTGAAGAACTCGCGCATCTGCTGACGGTTCAGATCCAGCAGGTTGATTTTTCCATTTTTATTGGGAACCGCAGGAATGGCGACTTCGGAGGTATTCACTAATTCAGACATAATATTTACCGGCCTCGTTGTTACACGTTATGGCCCATGGAGGGTTGAATAGAAACGCCCCGGAAAGCGGTCTGCTCGTCCGGGGCGTTGCATTGTACAAACTCTGACGCAGGGATGCCACGTCTGGACGTGGCATTTACGAAAATAATGTGTAAACGAAACCGTTAAATTAACGGGTACGTGGACACACTTCGCCTTCAGCGAAGAAGAAAGCGATTTCGCGCGCAGCAGATTCAACGGAGTCAGAACCGTGAGTACCGTTCTCGGTGAAGCTGTCAGCGTAGTCAGCGCGCAGGGTACCTGCCAGCGCGTTGTCCGGGTTGGTGGCACCCAGCAGGTCGCGGTGACGCTGTACCGCATTTTCGCCTTCCAGTACGGAAACCACGATTGGGCCAGAGGTCATGAACTCAACCAGGCCGTCAAAGAATGGGCGACCTTCGTGCTCAGCGTAGAAACCACGAGCCTGTTCAACGGTCAGGTGCAGCATTTTGGTGCCAACAATTTTGAACCCTGCTGATTCAAAGCGAGCGAAGATGCTGCCAATAACGTTTTTTGCCACCGCGTTTGGTTTGATGATGGAAAAAGTACGTTCAATAGCCATGATAACCTCTGTCAATGTTCTGTTGTTTTGCATACCTGAGTATGGTGTGGCGCGGATTATAATGAGCAATCCCGCCATTGCCTATGGATTCAGGTAACATTTTTTTAAAATAAGACGAGTTTCAGCAACAGCTCACCGCTGAAAGCTGTTTTTGCGTCACTGTAACGCGAAATTCACTGTCACAACCTGCCCGGTCTCATCCATAACGAGTAACTGATAATCGCCCGCTTTATCAAGTTGTAATGTGTAAACTTTCCCTTTCACATTCAGCGGTTCACCGTTCAAAAACCACCAGCGCTCGCCGCTAATGCCGGTCACCTGAAGCGGCAGCGAAACGCGGGATTCTCCCGGCAGGCGTTTAATCACGGCGCCTTCACGTATGCCGGTCAGAATGAGTGGCGCAGGCGCGTCCTGCGAGAGCGGCGGACAGTCTGGTGATGGAGGTGGGACGCGTACCGCACGACGCTCGTTTGCAGGCAGCCAGGGTTCCAGCGGCAGCGGCCAGACGTCAAGGTCTTTCTCTGTTGCATCCGGACAATCTGCCGCCACACGTTTGCCCATTTTATCCAGCCAGACCGGGAAACGAATCCCACGAATGCCTTCCTGCTCCGGCAACAGCAGCGTGGGCGGCTCACTCCCCTCCAGCAGCCATGTCGACAGACGACGTCGACAGTTTTCGCTGCCTTCCGGTAGCGACTGGCCGCCCGGCCAGCAGATCACGCCCCGCCCGACGCTCTCCGGACGCGGATCGCGCGGCAGGCGGGCTTCGTCTACCGTTGAACGTGACTGAAGCAGGTTATTCACCTGGTTTAAGAGCGGCACGGCGCTGGCAAAACCAAACTGTCCCGCTACGGGCGTGCCGTCCGGTCTTCCGGTCCAGATGCCTATCACGTAGCGGGCGTTCAGACCGATGGCCCAGGCATCACGGTAGCCGTAGCTGGTGCCCGTTTTCCAGGCCAGCGGCGCAACCTGCGGCAGCGCGTTATCCGGTAGCGGCTGCGCCTCGTTGGCCAGAATACGGCGTATAACCCACGCCGAGCCTGGAGACAGCAGCGGACGCTCAATGAGCGGATCGCCAGGCTGTAGCCGCAGCCTTCCCGCCTTACCGTGGCGGGCAAAGGCGCTGTAGGCCGCGGCGATATCAGCCAGCCGCGCGCCTGCCCCGCCGAGGATCAGGGACAGATTCGGCTGCGCCCCCGCGGGCAGGATCAGCGGCAAGCCTGCGTTACTGAGCATGCCGGTAAACCGTTTTGGCCCGTAGGCTTCCAGCACTTGCACAGCGGGCAGGTTGAGGGAGCGCACCAGCGCTTCGCTCATGCTGACCGGCCCGTGGAATCCGCTGTCAAAATTCCCCGGGCGATAATCGCCGGTTTTTCTTGGCACGTCCTGCAGCAACGAGGCGGGATGGATCAATCCCTCATCCAGTGCCATGCCGTAGATAAACGGTTTTAGCACCGAACCGGGGGATCGGATCGCATTCACCATATCGACATGGCTAAAGCGCGTGTCATCGTTGATATCCACCGACCCGACCCAGCCGCGCACTTTCATATCGGTGTGATCCACGACGATCATCGCCAGCGAGTTGCGGGCCGGCAGGCGGGATTTCCAGTTCATCGCCAGCTCTTCCAGCTGCCGTTGCAAACCGGCATCCAGCGTGGTGACAATTTTCGTGTCGTGGCTTTTACTGAGCATCATGCGTGCAAAGAGCGGAGCCAGCTGCGGCATCTGCCGGGGCGCCAGCCATATCGACTCTTCACGGGATTCCTGGACCTGCTTTGCGGACCAGACGCCCTGCCTCGCCATGCGGTCGAGCACCTTATTGCGCGCCGCTTCAGCCCGTTCAGGCCAGCGGTCCGGGCGTAAACGGCTTGGAGCCTGAGGCAGCACCGCGAGCAGCGCCGCGTCGGAGTAGCTGAGCTGTGACGGGGGTTTTCCCAGATAGGTCCAGCTTGCCGCTCCCACGCCCTGCAGCGTGCCGCCAAACGGTGCACGGTTAAGATAGAGCGTGAGAATATCGCGCTTGGAAAGATGCCACTCCAGCTGCAACGCCCGCCAGAGTTGACGGATTTTGCCCCCCAGAGTCCGCGGATGCGGATCCAGCAACCGCGCCACCTGCATGGTGAGCGTACTGCCGCCGGAGACAACCTTTCCGGAAGTTAAATCCTGCCAGGCGGCGCGCAGAACAGAGAGCGGGTTGACGCCTGGATGATCCCAGAACCAGCGATCTTCGTACTGGATCAGCGCCTCAAGATAACGGGGGGAGACCTCTTCGATCGTGACCGGATAGCGCCAGATGCCGTCGCTATCGGCAAAACGCCAGAGTGGGGTGCCCTTCTCATCCACCACGACCCGGGCGGGGTTAACCTCTTTCAGAGGCAACGGCCACAGGCGGTCAGCAGCCAGAATCAGCCCCCATAAAATGAGAAGCGCTCCCGCCAGCCACAGCCAGCGGGAGCGTATCAGACGAGCCATCAGCATATTACGGAACAACAATCAGCGGGCCACTGGCCGCCCCCGTGGCTCGCCACTGCGGCACGTACATAGACTCCACCATCGGAACCGGCACCTGATAGGTGCCCGGCGTCACCGCACGCGCCAGATAAACCAGCGTGACCGGCTGACCTTCGTTCACCGGCACTGCTGCGACAAAGCGGTCGTCGCGGAATTCCATATGCTGAATGTCCGCCTGTTGCATCTGGCTCAGCAGGTTCTGCACCTCGCTGCCGCTGTCCTGCAGGCTGGCGCTGCTGCTTGCCAGGTTCTGGTTTTCCAGCTCCAGACCGGCAGGAAGAAGATCCACCACCAGCGCGTCCGGCACGTTCTGGCTGGCTTTCACCTCCAGCCAGACCAGTACCAGTTCACCACTCTTCAGTGAGGAGAGCGATTTCGTACTGCCGTCGGTTGCCAGAATATGACGTTCAACCTGCAATACGTTCGAGTTCGGCTGTGGCGCATCTTCAGGATAACCTGTGCTGTCCAGGCGTACCCATAGCGGGGTTGTGCCGGTATTGGTGACCTGCAATGCGCCAAGCTGGTCACCGTTGAGGTTTTGCACCTGCGCCTGATCTCCACCTGATGCGGTATCAGACAGCGAGGTTTGAGCCTGCCACGCACCGGACAAGGTTTGCAGCGAACGTCCGGCCAGGAACAGCGCGTTGCTCTCCTGAGTGGATAACCAGCGCTGGCTGAAGGCCTCTTCAGACAACGCATTCAACAGCGTATTTTGCGCATCCGGCAACAGCTTGTACTCCTCGAGAAGGGAGAGCATCAGCGCGTTATCACGAAGCGTGCTGCCGTAATCGGCCATCCAGGTTTTACTGTCGTTACGCAGCGTTTTGAGCGCCAGATCCAGCGCCTGCTGGCTGCGTGGGGCATCGCCCATCAGCTTAAGCGCCATACCGAGCTGCATCAGCGGCAGACCGGAAGCCGCCTGATCGTGACGATCCCAGATTTCACGCAGCGCACCCAGCGGTGCTTTTTGCTGACGCGCCAGCACCAACGCGGCATAGGCCTGCACAGCGAACTTGCTGGCCTGCGTATCGTCACTGTAGCGAATGGACATCATGCCCGGGTCCTGCAGATAGCGCAGCAAACGGCTATTCGCGTTATTGACCGCGTCGGCCGGCACGCTGTAACCCTGCTCGCCTGCGCGCACCAGGAAGTCAGTGACATAGGCGGTCAGCCAGTACTCTTCCGGACCGTTTTTATCCCACAGCGCGAAACCACCATCATCACGCTGCATCTGCAGCAGACGGGAGATGCCGATATCAATGGCGGTACGGCGTTTGTCGTCCGTATCACCTTTGATGCCAAGCGCCTTCAGCTGTGCCGCGTTGGTATAGAGCGACGGGAACAGGCCGCTGGTGGTTTGCTCAAGGCAGCCATAAGGATAAGCCTGCAACTCGCGGATATAGCGCGCCAGATTGAGCGGTGGTTTACCGCTCAGCAGCAGTTGCCCCTGCAGCGTTGCAGGAGAGAAGCCGTTGATATGCTGCCCCGGCGCTGTCCAGGATTCACCCGGGTTCAGCATGGCCCCGGTATTCACCGTCTGCGCCGGGAACGCCGGACGGACACCGATTTTCCAGCTCTTCTGCTGCGGGGCAAAGGTCTCGCCCGGAAGCTGCAGGCCGGTCACCTGCGCAGTCACTTCACCGTCTCCGTAGCCGTCCAGCGCGCGCACCGGAATAAACAGAGTCGTCCGCGCACCTGGTGGCAGTCGCACCGGCTGCGGCTGCGCCCCTTCCAGCGTCAGTTTGCCGGTCGCGGTTAACGCCACGTTCAGCGTTTGCGGCTGATCGGTCAGGTTGGTGAGGTCCAGCGTTAAGCGTGAAGTATCGCCGCTTGCCAGGAAGCGCGGCGTATTCAGTTCAGTAATCACTGGCGCGGCAACAATCACTTTGCTTTCGCTGCTGCCGAAATCGTCTTCTGTCCATGCCTGTGCCATGAGACGCAGCTCGCCGTTGAAGTCGCCAATTGGCAGCGTAACGGTGCCTTCCCCGTTGGCATCCAGCGTTACCGGCTGTGCCTGCTGGGCAATAATGGTGACGTGGTTCACCGGCGGTTTGCCGCCGCGCTTCAGCTCATCCCCGTCGCCACCAAAACGCAGCGCGGCGAGGCGGCCCTGGCCTTCAATGACCTGACCATAGATATCGTAGATATCCGCGCCGTAGCGCTTCTGACCAAAGAAAGCCTGCCACGGATCCGGCGTGACGTAGTCGGTAATGTTCAGCACGCCGCTGTCCACCGCCGAGACCAGCACGTTCACTTTCTGCGGCACCGCGCCCTCTTTCACGCTGGCTTTCACCTTCACAGAGAGCGTCTGGTTTGGACGCATTTTCTGCGGGTTATCCAGTGCAATATTCAGGCGACGATTTTCGTCGCCCATCGGCAGATGCAGCAGGCCGACCGCGCGTTTCGGCGTGGCGGATTTGGATTTATCACCAGGGCGTACCACCAGCGTGCTGAGATAAAGATCGTGACGTTTCCAGGCTTTGTCGACCGGGATAGCGAGATCCAGCCCGTTTGCCGGGACGTCGATCTCTTTCCACCACAGCGGCCCTTCGTTGGATTCGATCATCGCATAGCCCTTGCCGGCGGCTGGTGCAGCAATGTGCAGGTTGATAGTATCGCCAGGCTGATAACCCGGTTTATCCAGTTTCAGGGTAACGCGGTCAGGGCGCGCAGCCCCGGTGCCGTCGCTATTATCCTGCCAGCTGTAGCCCGCCCAGAAGCGCACGCTGCTGACCATGTCGTCCGGTGCTTTAACCTCCAGACGATAGGAGCCCCACTCAACCGGGAAAGTGACTTTGCCGGTTTCATCAGCCTTAAGGGTCAACTCCTGCTCGCCTTCGATCAGATCTTTTTGATCAAACTGCGACTGCCAGCCCTCGCTTTCGGACCAGTTCCAGTAATAATCCCGACGTTCGCGGATCAGACGCACCTGTAACCCGGAAACCGCCTTTTTTGCCCCACTGGCATCGGCATAGACAATATCGAAACTGGCGTTGCCGTTCTCGTCGACAATCGGCTGGTTGACGGTGGTATCGGTGCGGTAGTCATAAACCGCCTTGCTGGCGAACTGAGGACGGATGCCCGGCAATTCCGCTGCAGGCCAGATAGCCTGCTCAGCACGACGCGTCACCGGACGACCACCTGACTCCAGCAGGCTGGCCTGCAGGATCAGCTGTAAAGGAGAGTGCACCTCTTTCCACTGGCTCTCCGTAGAGACCTCGCCACGCCCCTGTTCATCCAGCGTAAGCTGAACTTCATCCAGACTGCGGCTCAGGTTTTCCTCGGCGATATCACCAAACTGGAAGCCCGGCAGTGCCGGAACCGCGTCGCGCAGTGGACGCAGGAAAAGTTGTCCCTGCAGAGTGTTACCGTTGGCCGGGGCACCATAGAGGTAATAGCCCACCACAGTAAAGTCGACGTTATCCTGCGGTGAAACCGGCGCTTTTTGCCCCGTCAGGTTAAGTGCCATCCGCTCAGGCATAAAATCTTCGACATGGAAGTCCCACAGACGCTGCAGGTTATCGCCCGTATTGGCGCGGATATGCCACATGCCGGTCTGCGCCCCGCTGTCCAGTGGATAGTTAAACCGATAGAGACCGTTCTCTGGCTTGACGACAATCGTGCGCGCGACCTGTCCGTCCGGACGCAGCACGTCAAGCTTCACCGGCTGATCGGGCAGTGGCTTACCATCGCTGTCGCGCAGCAGACCGTTCAGGATCACCGTTTCGCCCGGACGGTAGAGATCGCGTGGGCCAAACATAAAGAATTGCTTGCTGTAGCCAGGGCTCCCTGCAATGTCGAACTCCGCCAGGTCAAGGGCCGGTAGCTTGAGGTCAAGCAGCGTGGTCTGGCCGTCTTTGCTGGCCAGGATCAGCGCAGCTTCTTTATCGGTTTCAAGCTTTGCGTGGCCATCGCCGTCGCTGTTCGCTTCGGCGAGCGTCTGCCCTTTGTCGTTTAACAGGGTCACGGTCACGCCGGATTGCGCCGCGCCGTTCTCCAGGCTCTGGGTAAAGATATCCAGGCGGTTATGATAACGGTGAGCGGACAGCCCAATATCACTTAAGGTAAAGAGCGTTGCGGCGTTGCTGTAGTTGTAATGCCCGGCCTGGTTCATGACCGCGATATACACGCCAGACTGCTGGAGCGGTTTAATATCCTTTAGCGGCAGCAGCAATTTTTCACGCGTATTGCGCGCCGGATTAAGATCGAAGCGACCTGTGTACACCAGCTCCGCCATCTTCAGCAGGTTGTCGGATTCCCAGTTGGTCAGCGCGTTGCGGTATTCCCACTGGCTGACAAAGGAGGCCAGCGATTCAGGCTTCACGCGATAGAAATTGACGTCCACGTTGTTAACGTTGAGCGCCATCACCGGCAGACCTTCGACCACTTTGCCCGGCAGCAGCGAGCCGCGGCTGGCAAAGCCGACGGTAGGCTCGACGTCCCGCGTGGTCAGGGCTTTTTCATAATCAGTGCCGAACGTCGCCTTATTCAGCCCCTGCAGGCCACGTTCAACGGTGACGACCAGGTTGCGGTTGGGCTCCAGATGGCGCAGACGAAGCTCTTTCAGGTTAGGCGCAAGTTCCCACGCCCCGTCAACTTTACCGCTTTTCTTGTCCACGACATGCACCGTTTTCGCGAAATCCTGATCGGGATTCAGCGGAACCGAGAATGTCAGCACCAGCGTGGCCGCGCCGTCCAGCTGCACTTCTGAGGCATCCAGCAGGGTTAAGGCTTTGCCCTGACTCTGCGCCGCCAGTTTTGCCAGCTTGTCAGCGTCGGGCTTTTCCGCGGCTTTCGGTGTTGATGGGGTGGAAGCGGCGGGAGCCGCAGATTGAGTGTTATCGTCGCTGTTATCACAGCCGACAAGCGTAAATGTGGTAAGCAGCGCGAGAGAGATCGCGGCTAAGCGAAACGGTTTCATCCTTTGTCCCTGGCCCACGGGGCCCGTTGGTCGTCGTCCGGATAAGTATTATCCGCAAGTTTCATTAATTCAAAAAGTCCAATTTTAGAATCTGGAAAGCGCCTCGCAGAGTGAGTCAAACCGGCGACCCGCTGGTGCTACGCCGATCACAGCGTGAAACGTTACATGTAACCTTTCACGTCATTTGTTTTTAAAACAAGAAGATAGCTGGATAAGCTCGCCGGGAGCCTGCTAGTTTTAAGCTCAAGACGCACCCCGAGTGCGCGGTTCAATAAGAGAGAAAGCCATGAAACGAGCCGTGAACGCCCTACAAAATTTTGGAAAATCATTGTACGGACCGGTACTTATCTTACCGATCGTCGGTCTGTTTATCGCCTTTGGTAACGTGCTGGGTAACGGTAATCTCGCGGAGTATCTGCCGTTTCTTGGTCATCCTTTTATTCAGCATCTTGGTCAGCTTATCGCGAAATCGGCCGTGTCGGTGCTGGTCAACCTGGCGCTGGTGTTTGCCGTCGGTATCCCGATTGGCCTCGCGACGCGCGATAAAGGCTATGCCGCGCTGATTGGCCTGGTGACCTTTGTGGTGTTTATCAACGCCATGAACGTCACGCTGCAGCTCCAGGGGGCGCTGGCCGCGGCGGATCAGATGAAAGCCGCCGGGCAGACGATGGTGCTGGGCGTGCAGGTGCTGGAGATGGGGGTTTTTGCCGGGATCCTGACCGGTGCGCTTTCCGGCTATCTGTACAACAAATACTCCGGCGTACAGTTTAACGGCGCGATGGCAATTTACTCCGGCCACTGCTTTGTTGCCATTGTGATGCTCCCGGTCGCCATGCTGCTCGGCGTGGTAATGAGTGAAGTGTGGCCGTTTGCCCAGCACGGGATTAGCGCGATGGCGCTGGCCATCAAGGGCTCCGGGCCTTTGGGCGTCGCCATCTACGGGTTCCTGGAACGTATTCTGGTGCCTACCGGCCTGCATCATCTGGTCTATACCCCGTTCCTGTATACGGAGCTGGGCGGCACGCAGGAGGTGTGCGGCACGGTTTACCAGGGCGCGCGCAATATCTATTTTGCCGAGATGGCCTGCCCGGACGTGAAGCAGCTCAGCAGCACCGTGGTGTGGGACGCCCGCGCCATCAGCAAGATGTTTGGCCTGCCTGCCGCCGCGCTTGCGATGTACATGACCGCAAAGCCGGAGCGTAAAGCCATTGCGAAAGCCATTCTGATCCCGGCAGCGCTCACCTCTCTGCTGGTCGGCGTTACCGAACCCATTGAGTTCTCCTTCCTGTTTGTCGCCCCGCTGCTGTTCGTGGTGCACGCCGTCCTGACCGGCATCGGCATGATGCTGTTCTCGCTGCTGGGCGTTCACGCTATCGGCGCTAACGGGATCATTGATTTCATCCTCTACAACCTGCCGCTGGGCACGGAGAAATCCAACTGGCCGATGTACCTCCTGGTCGGGCTGATCATGTTCATCCTCTACTTCGCGGTGTTCCGCTTCCTGATCCTGCGCTTCGACATGAAGACGCCGGGCCGTGAGGATGACGATAAGGAGACGCGCCTCTACAGCAAGCAGGAGTACCAGGCGAAGGGTAACAACGACGGGCTGGGCGAATCCATCGTGGTGGGTCTCGGCGGTCGGGAAAATATTGACGTGGTGGATAACTGCTACACCCGCTTACGCGTCACGGTGAAGGACGTCAACCTCATCGACGAGCCGCGCCTGAAGGCGACCGGCGCGAAAGGGATTATCAAACAAGGTAACAACGTTCAGGTGGTCTACGGGCTGCATGTCAAAAAAATGCGAGAAGCCGTTGAGACGTTTCTCTGAAAGGAGCTAAAGATGTTTACATCCCCATTCATTCTGTCGATTGCCGGCGGCGGCAGCACCTACACGCCGGGTATTGTGAAAAGCCTGATGGTGCGCCTGCAGGATTTCCCGCTGGCTGAAATCCGCCTCTACGACATCGACGAGACGCGTCAGAACACCATTGCGCCGGTCGTCGAGAAGGTCATTCGCGACCACAGCCAGAGCATTAAATTCACCGTCACCGGTGACCCGGAAGTGGCCTTCAGCGGCGCGCATTTTATCTTCGCCCAGATGCGCGTCGGACAGTACAAGATGCGCGAGCAGGACGAGAAGATCCCGCTGCGCCACGGCGTGGTTGGCCAGGAAACCTGCGGGCCCGGCGGGCTGGCGTATGGTCTGCGCACCATTCTGCCGATAGTAGAGCTTATCGATCGGGTGGAACGCTACGCGCATGAGAAGGCGTGGATCGTGAACTACTCCAACCCGGCGGCGATCGTCGCGGAAGGGGTGCGACGCCTGCGCCCGAACGCACGCGTGCTGAACATTTGTGATATGCCGGTGGCGGCGATGCGTAATATGGGGGCGATTCTGGGTGTCGATCGCCGCAAGCTGGAGGTCGACTACTTTGGTCTGAACCACTTCGGTTGGTTTACCCGCGTGCGGGTGGACGGTGAGGATAAGCTGCCGGAGCTGCGTAAGCATATCGCAAAGTTTGGCCTGCTGACGGAAGATGCAGCCAAAACCGACCCGCAGCATTCGGATCCGTCATGGGTGAAAACCTGGCGCAACATTAAGCCGATCATGGATAACTTCCCGGAGTACCTGCCGAACCCGTATCTGCAGTATTACCTGATGCCGAACCAGATTGTGGCGCATCAGAACCCGGACTATACCCGCGCCAATGAAGTGATGGACGGGCGCGAGAAAAAGCTGTTCGCTGCCGCCGAAGAGTACAAGCGCACCGGGATCCTGCCGGATGCCTTCCACGTGGGCGTGCACGGTGAATTTATCGTCGACGTCGCCTGCTCGCTGGCCTTTAACCTGCGGAGCCGCCATCTGGTGATGGTGGAAAACCGCGGCGCGATTACCAACCTGCCTTACGATGCCGTGGTGGAAGTGCCTGCTTATATCACCTCCGAAGGGCCAGAGCCTGTCCGCATCGGTCAGGTGCCGCTGTTCCATCAGACCCTTTTGCAGCAGCAGCTCGCCTCTGAACAGCTGCTGGTGGAAGCGACGATTGAAGGGAGTTATGAGAAAGCCCTTCAGGCCTTCACTCTCAACCGCACCGTGCCGACCATGGAACACGCGAAGGCGATACTGGATGAGATGATCGAGGCTAACCGCGACTACTGGCCAGCGCTGCAAAAAGCCTGGCAGGACGGCGAACCGGTGAAAAAATAGGGGCTTGCTCGCGAGTTGAACGTGGTTTGCTTGTCGGTGTCAGAAAAAACACCGACAATCCTTTTTTACGGAAAAGAATGGAGGCAACCCATGTCCACCTCATATTTTGTCGCTGCCGACTGGCTGATTGAGCACGGCGACAATCCGGAAGTGCAGATTATTGACGCGCGTATGGCCCCTCCGGGACAAGAGCATCGTGACGTGCCCGGTGAATACCGCGCCGGGCATCTGCCGGGTGCGGTATTTTTTGATATTGAAGCCCTCTCCGATCACACCTCTCCCCTGCCGCACATGCTGCCGCGTCCGGAAGCGTTTTCCGTGGCGATGCGCGAGCTGGGCGTCAGCAAAGACAAACACCTCGTTGTTTATGATGAAGGTAACCTCTTCTCAGCCCCGCGCGCGTGGTGGATGCTGAAAAACTTCGGCGTGGAAAAAGTCTCGATTCTGGCAGGCGGCCTCGCGGGCTGGAAGCGTGACGAACTGCCGCTTCAGCAGGGCGACGTGACGCTGCCGGAAGGCGAGTTCGATGCCACGTTCGACGCACACGTAGTGAAACGCCTGACCGACGTGCTGGTTGTAAGCCACGAAAAAACGGCCCAAATCGTTGATGCCCGACCTGCGCCACGCTTCAATGCCGAGGCGGATGAACCGCGTCCGGGACTTAGGCGCGGACATATTCCCGGTGCGCTGAACGTGCCATGGGGCGATCTGGTGTTCGAGGGCGAGCTGAAAACCACCGACGAGCTGCGCGCCATCTTTGCGCGTCAGGGCGTGGATTTACACCGTCCGATTATCGCCAGCTGTGGCTCCGGCGTCACGGCCTGCGTGGTCATTCTGGCGCTCGCCACACTCGGCGTTAACGACGTCACGCTCTACGACGGCGCCTGGAGCGAATGGGGTGCGCGTGACGACCTGCCGGTTGAACCGGCGAAATAATGGATAACCGCCTGGCCACGCTGTTAACGCGCGGGGAATCGCTCACCCGCGCGGAGTATCGCGTCCTCGCCCACCTGACAGAACACCCGCTGCTGGTGGGCAAGATTACGGTTCGCGAGCTGGCGCAGGCGACGTTCGTCTCTACCGCCACCATTATGCGGCTGTGTCAGAAGCTGGGGTTCAGCGGATTTAGCGAGTTTATCTGGCACTGCAAACAGCTACTCTCCGACACCCCGCATATTGCCGCTCAGGGGCAGTCGCGCCCTGAACTGCCAGCGCTTTTTAATCAGTTTATCGCCAACTATCAGCACACCTTTCAGTGGGTGACGCACGATAAGCGCCAGCAGTTTGCCGACCTGCTGCGCCAGAAAGAGAGCTTCTTTCTCTACGGCGCCGGGTTTTCCTATCTGTTTGCGGAGTACCTGACCAAGAAATTGCAGGTGCTGGGCAAAACAGCGTTTATCTCCGGCCCGGGCGACAGCCGGAACATCTTTCTCAGCAATGCCGCCCGCTATGAGGTGTTTATTGCCGTCTCGCGCAGCGGCGAAACGGAACAGGTGCTGGATAAAGCGCGGATCGCCAAAAACGTCGGTATGACGATCGTCGCGTTTACCCGCGCCTCGGCCAATACGCTGGCGGGGATGGCGGATGTGCACTTTGCCCTCTATGACGAGGCGGTACATTTCGCCGCCGAAGCCGCAGGCGTGACGTCGTTTGAGTCGAATCTGGTACTGCTGATGGATTTACTGCTGCTGGAAGCAACGGGGTGATGGTTCACCCCGCTGTCATCAGATAATGCGGTTGGTTTTGAGATCGCGCAGGAAGCCGCCCCAGCGACGTTCGTAGAACGGCGTGATGTGCTCGGTAATAAAGTGGCTAATGCCCTTCTCACCGTTCTTCACCTGGCAGATATCAATCGGTTCATCCCCCGGCAGCGTGTCGGTGGCCACGCTTCCCGCCGCCTGAACGATCTCGTCGAAATCGCCATCGGCTTCAATACCGATCAGCAGCACCGGCTTTTCGTCTGCACGCTCTTTGATCGAGCAAAGGAAAGCGCGTCGTACCGGCTTCAGGGTTTTGAACAGCGTGGTCAGGGAATCGATCATCTGCGCGGGCGGCTCGGCCACTTCAGACAGCAGCAGCGTTTCGCCCCCTTCCAGCACTTCCTGGGTGCTGAGCGGGTTACCCTCTTCACCGATCAGGTGACTAATTTCACGCGGGGTGAACTCTTTTCCGGTCGGCAGCTTCGCGTTGAGGAACAGCGTCTGGCCCAGGGTCATTTCAAACAGGGTGCGCACCGGCATCACCACGAATGCCTGTTCGTCCTCTACCGCTTTCTGCAGCGCTTCCAGCGAGGTAAAGAACGGGATCACCGAAGAGCCGTCGTCTTTCTCCCAGTGCAGGAGATCCAGCGCGCTGTCTTCCACAACCTGCTCCCCTTCCGCGGCCGTGCCCGGCACCCAGACGGTGGATTCCAGCAGCGTGCGGAAGAATGCCGGACGGTGGGCGGGTTCGGTCGCCGCCTGCTCCAGCAGGGTTTCTAATTCGTTTTTGGTTTCGGACATAACAATTCCAGATGTCGAATTTCCCCCTCACCCTAACCCTCTCCCCAAAGGGGAGAGGGAATTTGAACACCCTCTCCCCTTTGGGGAGAGGGCTTGGGTGAGGGGCAACAATTACTCAGCCGTCAGCAGATTCGCCACGGTACGCACGCCGAGACCGGTCGCGCCTGCGGACCACTGCTCAACCGCCGCTTTACGGTACGTCGCGGAGCAGTCGATGTGCAGCCAGCCTTCGCGGTAGTTCTCAACGAAGTGAGACAGGAAACCGGCTGCGGTGCTTGCCCCTGCCGGGTACGCCGCGCTTGCGGTGTTGTTCAGTTCGGCAAAGTTAGACGGCAGTTGACTACGGTGGAACTCGGCCAGCGGCAGGCGCCAGAACGGCTCGTTCTCTGCCGCCGCACTTGCCAGCAGGCGGGCAGCCAGCTTGTCGTCGAAGCTGAACAGCGCATGGTAGTCGTTACCCAGGGCGGTTTTCGCCGCACCGGTCAGGGTCGCCATGTCGATAATCAGCTCTGGCTTCTGGGCAGAGGCATCGATCAGACCATCGGCCAGCACCAGACGGCCTTCCGCATCGGTATTCATCACCTCAACATTTTTGCCATTGCGGTAATGAATGATGTCGCCCAGCTTGAAGGCGTTACCGCTCACCATGTTGTCGGCGCAGCACAGGTACAGCTTCACGCGTTTTTTCAGGCCACGGGTAATCGCAAACGCCAGCGCGCCGGTAATGGTCGCCGCGCCGCCCATGTCGGACTTCATGGAGTCCATGAACGCGCTCTGCTTCAGGCTGTAGCCGCCGGTATCGAAGGTGATGCCTTTCCCGACCAGACAGGCAAAGACCGGCGCGTCTTTATCGCCGGTTGGGTTGTAGTCCAGCGCCAGCAGCACCGGAGGACGCTCAGAACCACGGCCCACGGTGTGGATCCCCATATAGTTCTGCTCGCGCAGATCTTCACCTTTGGTGATGCGGTAAGACATTTTATCGCCGGCCACGCCGCACAGCAGGTCAACGGCGCGCTGCGCCAGCTGTTCCGGTCCCAGCTCTTCCGCCGGTGCGTTAATGGTGTCGCGCACCCAGTCGATGATGTTCAGGCGGCTTTCCAGCTCTTTTTGACCAGCTTCGTCAAGATTGGCCCACTCAATTTTACGGGTGCCTTTCGGTCCTTTATAGCCAGCCCAGAACGCCCAGCTGCGGTCGGTGTCCCAACCCTCGCCTGCCAGAGAGACATGCTTAATGCCCAGGCCGTCAATTTTACGCGCGGCGCGCTGGATCAGGCCCAAATCATCGTTGCCCGTCAGGTGCAGGGTAATACCGTCGTTGTTGATACTGTAGGTGGCTTTCTCGCCCCAGCGCGCGTCGGCAGGCTGATTCGAGAGCGTAATCTTCATCGCTTCGGTCATTTTATTTTTCCTTATTAGCAACTAGCAAACGGGCCGCCTGAAGGCAGCCCGTTATGTTTTTTATTCTGCTTCATCTAACCAGACTAACAGAATCGCCTCCAGAATTTTTTCATTGGATGCGTTGGGATCGTCGTCGAAATCCTCTAAATCGCAGATCCACTGATGCATGTCGGTGAATCGTACGGTCTTCGGATCGAGATCCGGGTTCGCGTCGTAGAGCGCTTCGCCGATTTCGCGGCTGTCTGTCCACTTCAGTCCCATATTAGTGCTCGCGTGCGTGGTTGATGGTGTAGCGTGGGAATTCCACGACCAGATCTTCATCGGTCACCGCCGCCTGGCAGCTTAAGCGGCTGTCTGGCTCCAGACCCCATGCTTTATCCAGCATGTCGTCTTCGTCTTCGGTGCTCTCGGCCAGCGAGTCAAAACCTTCACGCACGATGCAGTGGCACGTCGTGCAGGCACAGGATTTCTCGCAGGCGTGTTCCACTTCGATACCTGCACGCAGGGCAACATCGAGAATGGTTTCGCCGGTCTTCGCTTCCAGAACAGCGCCATCCGGACAGAGGTCCGCATGAGGCAAAATAACAATCTTTGGCATATTAAACCTCGTCCACGGACTGGCCTTTCAGCGCGACGCGGACAGATTTGTCCATGCGGCGAGCAGCAAAGTCCTGGGTTTGTTTATCAACGTTTTTAATGGCTTCTTCTATTGCGTCAGCGTCATGGCCCTGGGCGACCACGCTTAAGTGCGCGGCAGCCTCGTCAATCACCTGACGCTCAGCGGCGCTTAACAGCGCGGCATCGGCAGCGAGCGCGCCGTTGAGGCTTTCCAGCACGCGTGCGGCTTCCACTTTCTGTTCCGCCAGCATACGCGCCTTCACATCCTGCTCGGCGTAACTCATTGAGTCCTGAATCATGGAGGCGATTTCGCCATCGGTCAGGCCGTAGGACGGCTTCACCTGGATGGACGATTCCACGCCGGTGGATTTCTCCATCGCCGTGACGCTCAGCAGGCCGTCCGCATCCACCTGGAAGGTGACGCGAATATGCGCCCCGCCCGCCGGCAGCGCCGGAATGCCCCGCAGCGCAAAGCGCGCCAGAGAGCGGCAATCCTGTACCAGCTCACGCTCGCCCTGCATCACGTGGATGGACATCGCGGTCTGGCCGTCCTTAAAGGTGGTGAACTCCTGCGCGCGCGCCACCGGAATGGTGGTGTTACGCGGAATGACTTTTTCCACTAGGCCGCCCATGGTTTCTAACCCCAGCGACAGCGGGATGACGTCCAGCAGCAGCATTTCGCTGTCCGGCTTGTTGCCGACCAGTATATCGGCCTGAATCGCGGCGCCCACGGCGACCACTTTGTCCGGGTCGATGGCGGTCAGCGGCGTGCGGCCAAAGAATTCACCTACACGTTCACGCACCAGCGGCACGCGGGTGGAGCCGCCCACCATGACCACTTCCAGCACCTCGTCAGCCTCAACGCCGGCATCTTTCAGCGCGCGACGACAGGCCAGCAGGGTACGCTTAACCAGCGGAGCGATCAGATCGTTGAACTGTTCGCGGGTGATTTCGCCCTGCCAGCCCGCCACGTTCACGCTGGCTGACTGCGCATCGCTCAGGGCGATTTTGGCATCAATGGCCGCATCCAGCAGTTCACGCTGTACGCGGGCATCACTGCGATCGGCAATACCCGCCTGCTCGCGGATGTAATCCGCCAGCAGATGGTCGAAGTCATCGCCGCCCAGCGCGGAATCCCCGCCCGTGGCCAGCACTTCAAACACCCCGCGGCTTAAGCGCAGGATGGAGATGTCAAAGGTGCCGCCGCCGAGATCGTAGACCGCAATCACCCCTTCCTGACCGGAGTCGAGGCCGTAGGCAATCGCCGCCGCCGTCGGCTCGTTCAGCAGGCGCAGCACGTGCAGGCCCGCCAGACGCGCGGCGTCTTTGGTGCCCTGACGCTGTGCGTCGTCAAAGTAGGCCGGAACGGTAATGACCACGCCGTCCAGATCGCCGCCAAGGGTCGCCGTCGCGCGCGCCGCCAGCGCTTTGAGGATATCTGCAGAAACACGGATCGGGTTCAGCAGACCGGCCGCGGTGGCAATCATCGGCAGGCCGTTTTCACTTGCCTGCAGCTGATACGGCAGATGCGGGTAACGGGTCTGAATATCGGCCAGCGAGCGGCCCATCATGCGCTTTACCGAGCTGATGGTGTTGGCCGGATCGCGTGCCGCGTTGGCGCGAGCGTCATAGCCGACCGCGTGACCCTGCGGCTGGTAGTGGACCACGGAAGGCAGCAGATGGCGGCCCTGCTCGTCAGCCAGGGTTTCCGCCTGGCCGCTACGCACGGTCGCCACAAGGGAATTGGTGGTGCCCAGGTCAATACCGACCGCCAGACGACGCTGGTGCGGTGCGGCACTTAAGCCAGGCTCACTAATTTGTAATAAGGCCATAATTGCTTCCGAAATTAAAAATCGAGCAGCTTTTCTTCGAGTTGTTCAGCACTGCTTCGCAGTTTATCGAGAAAACGGAGTTTGCGCACAGTATCTGCCGCCACGTCCCAGGTCTCGTTGTTCAGTTGCTCCACCATCTGCTGATGGCGGATATCGAACATGCCCTTCACGCGCGTGATGAAACGTTCCAGACGCGCTTCGTCTTTGGCCTGTTCAATCTCATCAAGCTCTTCGCGAAGCTCCAGCTGCTCCATCAGAAACGCCGTGTCGCGCACGGTGTGCTGCTCGCTCGCGAGATCAAACCCGTGGAGCGAAAGCAGATATTCTGCACGCGCCAGCGGATGGCGCAGCGTCTGCCAGGCCTGGTTGATGGTCGCAGATTGCGATACCGCAGCCAGCTGCTCCGCCTGCGTACCACTGGCGAATTTGTCCGGATGATACTGACGCTGCAGGTCCTGAAAACGGGTAGTCAGCGCCTGGAGATCAATCGGGTATTGAGCGGGTAGTCCGAAGAGAGTGAAGTAATCCATAACAATCTCAGGGGTAGCCTGTTAGAACAAACCCCACGCGTGGCGGGTAACGCCACGGTGGGGTTTCGGATAACGCGCGATTAAACGTGGAAGCTTTCGCCGCAACCACACTCGTCTTTGACGTTCGGGTTCGTGAATTTGAACCCTTCGTTCAGGCCTTCTTTTACAAAGTCCAGCTGAGTGCCGTTGAGGAATTGCAGGCTTTTGCCATCGACCACCACCTTCACGCCCTTGTCTTCAAACACGGTGTCATCAGACGCCGGCTCGTCAACAAACTCCAGTACGTAAGCCATACCAGAACAGCCGGAGGTACGTACGCCCAGTCGCAGGCCAAAGCCTTTACCACGGTTCGCCAGAAAAGAGCTTACTCGCGCGGCAGCGCTGTCGCTAAGGGTAATCGACATACTCAAACCTCAATTATTTTGCTTCACGTTTGCTTTTGTAATCCGCAATGGCGGCTTTGATCGCGTCTTCTGCCAGAATGGAACAGTGAATTTTCACCGGCGGCAGTTCGAGCTCTTCAGCAATGTCCGTGTTCTTGATTGCCTGTGCTTCGTCCAGAGACTTGCCCTTCACCCATTCGGTCACCAGGGAGCTGGACGCAATAGCAGAACCGCAGCCGTAGGTCTTGAAGCGCGCGTCTTCAATGATACCTTCATTGTTGACTTTAATCTGCAACTTCATCACGTCGCCACACGCGGGTGCACCGACCATGCCGCTACCGACAGATTCATCGCTGTTGTCAAAAGAGCCAACGTTGCGCGGGTTTTCGTAATGATCGATGACTTTTTCGCTGTATGCCATGATTGAATTCTCCTTATGTACCGATTAGTGATGTGACCATTCAATGCTGTTCAGATCCACGCCCTGCTTAAACATTTCCCACAGTGGAGAAAGGTCGCGCAGACGGCCGATGGAATTGCGAACCAGCTTGATGGTGTAGTCAATCTCTTCTTCGGTAGTGAAACGACCTAAAGAGAAACGGATAGAGCTGTGTGCCAGCTCGTCAGTCATACCCAGCGCGCGCAGCACGTAGGATGGCTCCAGGCTTGCAGACGTACAGGCAGAACCGGAAGAAACCGCCAGGTCTTTCAGGGCCATGATCAGCGATTCGCCTTCAACGTAGTTAAAGCTCACGTTGAGGATGTTCGGTGCGCCCTGCTCGAGATCGCCGTTCAGATACACTTCTTCCATATCTTTCACGCCGTCCCACAGACGGTTACGCAGCGTACGCAGGCGTGCCATCTCGGTTTCCATCTCTTCTTTCGCAATGCGGTACGCTTCGCCCATGCCCACGATCTGGTGAACAGGCAGGGTACCGGAACGCATGCCGCGCTCGTGACCGCCGCCGTGCATCTGTGCTTCGATGCGGATACGTGGCTTACGACGAACGTACAGTGCGCCGATGCCTTTCGGGCCATAGATTTTGTGGCCGGAGAAGGACATCAGGTCCACTTTCAGCTGGCTCAGGTCGATAGGCAGTTTGCCCACGCTCTGGGTCGCGTCCACGTGGTAGATGATACCGCGCGCGCGGCACATTTCACCGATGGTCGCGATGTCCTGTACCACGCCGATTTCGTTGTTGACGTGCATGATGGAAACCAGAATGGTGTCATCACGCATGGCCGCTTCGAGCTCTTTCAGGTCAATAATGCCGTTGCTCTGTGGCGCCAGATAAGTGACTTCAAACCCTTCACGCTCGAGCTGACGGCAGGTGTCCAGCACGGCTTTGTGTTCGGTTTTGCTGGTGATGATGTGCTTGCCTTTTTTCTGATAAAAGTTGGCTGCACCTTTGATCGCCAGGTTGTCGGATTCGGTCGCACCGGAGGTGAAAACAATCTCACGCGGGTCGGCACCCACCAGGTCAGCAATCTGATTACGGGCGATATCAACCGCCTCTTCAGCATGCCAGCCAAAACGGTGTGAACGGGAAGCTGGGTTACCAAAGTTTCCGTCCAGGGTCAGACACTGCATCATTTTCTCGGCAACACGCGGGTCCACCGGCGTGGTTGCGGAGTAGTCGAGATAAATCGGTAATTTCATTGCTCTATAAACTCCGTACATCGCTTCAATGCAAGGAATCAGGCAACCGGCTGGATGTACGACCGAGTACACGGGGCATGTTTTTGCCCCGGCCTGATTCTGAAATACTTATCGTTTTATTACGCGCGTAATTTGACGTCGATAGCGTCCTGCGCGCGAGTGCTGCGTTGGGAATCATGGCTATGCTGACGACCGGAAACGTCCAGAACTTCCTGGTTATTCACCAGTTCACCGAGGGTGATGTTGTTCAGGAAGCCGGTCAGACGGTCGCTCAGATCGCGCCACAGCGCGTGGGTCAGGCACTTATCGCCCCCCTGGCAGCCGCCTTTACCCTGGCAACGGGTCGCGTCAACGGATTCGTCTACGGCGCTAATCACTTCGCCGACTGCAATACTGCCCGCGTCTTTACCGAGCAGATAACCGCCGCCCGGACCACGAACGCTGGAAACCAGTCCATTTTTACGCAGTCTGGAGAACAGCTGTTCAAGATAAGAGAGGGAGATCCCTTGTCGTTCAGAAATATCAGCCAACGGAACCGGGCCCGCTTCGGAGTTGAGCGCAACGTCCAGCATCGCGGTTACGGCATAACGCCCTTTAGATGTCAGTCTCATGTCTTACTTAACCTCAAACTCGCCCCTGCCCGGGGTTTTTTATAGTAAAATGGGGTATTGCATAGCAGGGCCAAGTCTGACATTCCTGACTAAAATGGTCAACTATTTACTTGACTGTTTTAGTCAGGTATTTAACCTTCTGTGCCGTTTTACCTGGGTGCGGCCTGATGCCCTCACCCCGCCCCTCTCCCACAGGGAGAGGGAGAAAACAAACCGGCACTACTCTTTATTCTTCTGCTCAATCGACGCCAGAATGCCGCGCAGGATGTTCAGCTCCTGGCTTTCCGGACGGGCGCGGGTAAACAGACGACGCAGTTTGTTCATCACCTGCCCCGGGTGGCCTTCACGGATAAATCCGGTAGAGAGCAGGGTCTGTTCCAGATGCCCATAGAAGCGCTCCAGATGGTCCACCAGCGGATACGCCGTCTCTTCCTTCGGTTCTGCCGCGTTCTCCTGCGTCGCCAGCCAGGCCATACGCACTTCGTAAGCGATAACCTGCACCGCCATCGCCAGGTTCAGCGAGCTGTATTCCGGGTTCGCCGCAATGGCGACGTGATAGTGGCATTTCTGCAGTTCGTCGTTGGTCAGGCCAACGCGCTCGCGGCCAAACACCAGCGCAACCGGCGCCTGTTCCGCTTCCGAGACACTTTTCAGGCCGCATTCGCGCGGATCGAGCATGGGCCACGGCAGCGTACGTGAGCGCGCGCTCGTCCCCACCACCAGGCTGCAACCGGCCAGGGCTTCATCGAGCGTGTCCACGATCTGTGCATTGCCGATCACATCGCTGGCACCGGCCGCCAGAGCAATCGCCTGCGAGTCAGGTTTCACCAGCGGGTTCACGAGCCAGAGATTGGTTAAGCCCATGGTTTTCATAGCGCGGGCAACAGAGCCCATGTTGCCGGTGTGCGATGTTTCGACCAGCACGATTCGAATGTTTTGCAGCATAATTTTTAATGTCTGAATTCAGTGTCTGAAGAATATTCGGGCATATTATCATAAACGGGAGACATAATCCGATCCCGCTGCTATACTCTGCGCCGATTTTCCTGTTCTTTAACATCCAGTGAGAGAGACCGATGCATCCGATGCTGACCATCGCCGTGCGCGCAGCGCGCAAGGCGGGTAATGTAATTGCCAAACACTACGAAACGCCAGACTCCGTAGAAACCAGCCAGAAAGGCAGCAATGATTTCGTGACTAACGTCGATAAAGCCGCAGAAGCGATTATTATCGAAACGATCCGCAAATCTTACCCACAGCACACCATCATCACCGAAGAAAGCGGTGAACATGAAGGTACCGATCAGGATGTTCAATGGGTTATCGATCCACTGGATGGCACCACCAACTTCGTTAAACGCCTGCCCCACTTCTCTGTGTCTATCGCCGTACGCATTAAAGGCCGTACTGAAGTCGCCGTTGTTTACGATCCAATGCGTAACGAACTGTTCACCGCGACCCGCGGTCAGGGCGCACAGCTGAACGGCTACCGTCTGCGCTGCAGCAATGCCCGCGATCTGGATGGCACCATCCTGGCAACCGGTTTCCCGTTCAAGGCGAAACAGCACGCGACCACCTATATGAATATCCTCGGCAAACTGTTCACCGAATGCGCGGACTTCCGTCGCACTGGTTCTGCCGCGCTGGATCTGGCCTATGTGGCAACCGGTCGCGTTGACGGTTACTTCGAACTCTCACTGAAGCCATGGGATTTTGCAGCGGGCGAGCTGATCGCACGTGAAGCTGGCGCGATCGTGTGTGATTTCACCGGCGGCCATAACTATATGTCTACCGGCAACATCGTTGCAGGTAACCCACGCGTTGTTAAAGCCATGCTGGCAAACATGCGTGATGAGCTGAGCGATGCGCTGAAGCGTTAATGCCGAAAATGCCCTCTCCCACAGGGAGAGGGCATCAGGCCGCCCCCTTTTAAAAAGGCCGCAATCCCCTTCCTACCGGCACGGCGCTCATCCACATCGTCACCGCCGCCACCAGCAGAATCACGCCTCCCGCCAGCGCAAGCGTTGTCCACCCTATCTGTCGCCACAGCACCGGCGTTTTACTGCCGCTGAGTTTTACCGCCAGCTGACGAAAGCTGTGAACCAGCAGAGCCAGCGACGAAATCGTCAATGACGTCCCGGCCGCCATGGCCAGCGCAGACAACATGCCCCAGCCGAACACGCCAATCACTTTACTGAACAGCAACACCATGATGGCTCCCGAACACGGGCGCATGCCCATCGAGAACACAATCATCAACCGCGCGCGCCAGTCGTCGCCGCTCTGCAGCTGTTCCTGCGTGGGCAGATGCTGATGACCGCAGCCGCAGTGGGCATCATGAACATGATGCGGGGTAAAGGATTTGAATGTCGGCTTTTTCAGCAGCGCGCGCAGTTTTTTTAACGCCCGCCAGCAGAGGATCAGCCCCAGCACGCCCACCAGCGCATAGCTCCCCTTCTCCAGCCAGAAACTGCTCATGTGCAACTGGCGCGCGGGAAGCTGCAACAGCGAAAGAACCACCACCACCAGCCCGATAGCCACGCCTCCCTGCAGCAGCGAAGAGGCCAGCGTCAGACCGATGCTCGATTTAAGCTTCGACGGATGGGTGGCAAGCCAGGTGGTGATGACGATTTTGCCATGCCCCGGCCCCAGCGCGTGCAGAACGCCATAGAGAAAACTGAACGCCAGCAGGGATCCGCCCGCTTTCGTTGGGTTTTCTGCCACCGCTTTCAGTAACCCGCTCATCTGCTGGTTAACCTCACGCTGCCAGACAATGCTTTTCATCATTACCTGCGGCCAGGCCTGCCATAGCCACAGCGCGCCGCACACCGCGAACAGCAAAAAGAGGGCCAGCGGCCAAAGATGTAGCCAGCGGCGTGGTTTTCGAAGAGGAGAAGCAATCACTGACATTGTAAGGTCACCTCCTGCGCGAACTGTTTGCCCAGCGCCATGTCCTCAGGTGGGGCATCTTCTTTGTCGAGCGAAATCGCAAAGTTACGCGTCTCTTCGCTGGGGTTCGGGGTGTGAACAGAGAGTTTGCAGTTTTTTTGCAGCGCGGCAGGCAGCTGTACGTCGCTCTCTTTGGCGTAACTCATGTCGACGTAGTAGGTGGGATCAAAGGTCGAAAAGGTATATTTTTGCCCGGCCAGCGGCTGGGGATGCGCCAGCGGAAGCACAAACGTCAGTACCGCCTGATGCCCGTCACGCGTCATACCGTATTCCGTGGGACGGTTCAGAAATTTGACCTTTTGCCCGTTATGCCAGAACTCAGTGAAGTAGTGCTGGCCGAGCACGTTGGCCATCACTTCCGCTGCCAATTTTTTCCAGATCTCATCGCCGGGTTTTGCGTTACCCGCATCATAGAGCAGGTCAGCCGAGGTGATCTCATCCATCGTCCAGCGCATTTTCAGGCCGCTCAGCTGCGTGCCGTCGGTGACCAGCTCGGTTTTAAGGCCAATAAAACTGTGAGGGTGTGCGCTGGCAGTGAAGCCGATCGCCGCCAAAAATAACGTCATCGCGCATTGTTTAACTGTTTGCATCAATTCCTCACGTCAAAAATTCTGTGATGTTCCCCAGCAATCCTGAGTGAAAGGCCTGCCGGCGCGCTTTTCAGCGCCCATCCTTTAGCTATTCTTATCAAACATTCACACTGGATACCCGACAGATGATGACGACGCTTGAAATTCCATCTGTGCTTTCCAGTTCGCAGCGCCGCTGCCAGGTGCTTTTGATGCTTTACCTGCCCGATGCTGCCGTCACCGCACAGAGCATAATCGCTGCCAACGGCGTGGACGACGCGATGGCACGGCAAGATATAGCCGAGACGCGCGATGAAATCCAGCGCTATCACCGGCTGGATATCGTCACGCACCAGGACGGCAGTTACCGGCTTGAAGGCACAGCCCTGAATCAGCGCTTATGCCTGCTGCACTGGTTGCGCCGGGCGCTGCGGCTTTGCCCGCAGTTTGTCTCGCACCAGTTTACCCCTGCATTAAAAACCGCGCTTAAACAGCACGGCATTGCCCGGCCGCTTTACGACGACGCGAACCTGCGGGCGCTGATCAACTTCTGTTCGCGCAAGCTCCAGCGCCAGTTTGAATGCCGCGACGTGCAGTTTTTACAGCTCTATCTGCAATACTGCCTTATTCAGCATCAGCTGGGAAACACGCCCCAGTTTTCCCATTCTCAGCGCAGCTGGACCCAGTCGAGAGGGGAGTATTTCACGGCGCAGGAGATCGTGCGGCACTGGAAACGGCGCGTCCCGCAGGGGGCTCACGGGGATGAACAGCTGTTTCTGGCGCTGTTGTTTATGATGCTCCGCACGCCCGATCCGGTGCTCGATAAACACCAGCAGGATCAACGTTTGCGCCGGGCCATCGTGCGCATGGTGGCCCGTTTCCGCTCACAGACCGGGATGAACTTCAGCGATGAGCAAGGCCTGACCGATCAGCTCTATATCCATCTTGCACAGGCGCTGGACCGTTCGCTGTTTGAGATCGGTATCGACAATAGCCTGCCGGAGGAGATCCACCGTCTCTACCCTCGCCTGTTACGCACCACCAAAGAAGCGCTGTTTGAGCTGGAAGCGGAGTTTGGGCTGCGTTTTTCCGATGAAGAGATGAGCCTTGTTGCGGTGATTTTCGGTGCCTGGCTGATGCAGGAGACCGATCTGCACGAAAAGCAGGTGATCCTGCTGACGGGTGACGATAAAACCAGTGAGGATCGGATTGAACAGCAGCTTCGCGAGCTAACGCTGCTGCCGCTCAACATTCGCTACCTGACGCTGCAGGCGTTTCAGAAAGAGGGGGCGCCGCGCGAAGCTGCGCTGGTTATCACCCCCTACCCGACTGCCCTGCCCCTGTTCTCACCGCCGCTCATTCATGCCGTTGAGACACTGAACGCACAGCAGCAAGAGCATATTCGCGCGATGCTGGAATCATAGCGGCGCGCGAGGGGCCACTTTAGGGCGAATAACCATAGCAGGTAAGGCCACCAGCGCCATGACCCAGAAGACACCGTGCCCCAGGTGCTGATAGAGGAACCCCGCAAAGACCGTCATGATCGCGATACTGCCTCCCATCGCGACCGCTGAATACACCGCCTGCAGGCGAATAACGTCCCCGCCTTCGCGCGCCGCGATATAGCGCATCGCCGCCAGATGACAGACGGTAAACGTGCCGCAGTGAAGAATTTGTGCCACAATCAGCCACGGCAGATCGGTCGTCCAGCCCATAATGCCCCAGCGCGCCACCCCGCACACGGCGGAAAGCAGCAGCAGATCACGCGCGCCAAAGCGGCGGAACAGCTTTTTGCTCAGGGCGAAAATCACAACTTCGGCCACCACCCCCAGCGACCACAGATAGCCCACGGCAGAGGCCGAATATCCTGCGCCTTGCCAGTAAATGGCGCTGAACCCATAGTACGCTGCGTGTGCCCCCTGAAGCAGACAGACGCACGCCAGAAAACGCCAGCTTTGTGCAACCAGACTCCGCCACGCGGGCCAGCCTGCGCTCTCCTGATGGCGGCTTTCTCCCTGAGGCATTACCGATGGTCGCAGCAGCATGCCCAGCAGCATCGAGGCAATACCGATGCTCAACAGAGCAAGAATGGCACGGTAGTCGTAAAGGCTGACCAGTTTACCCACCAGCGCCGAGCCAATCACAAACGCAATGGAGCCCCACAGGCGTACGCGACCGTAGTCCATGGTGATCTGCTTTTGCCAGGTGTTCGCCAGCGCGTCCGTCAGGGGCACCAGCGGCGAGAAGAACAGGTTAAAGCCAACCATCACCACCATCAGCCAGGCAAACTGGTGGTTGAACCAGAAGCAGGCCACAAAGACCAGGGTCAGCAGAGCCAGAATGCGCACGGCCTTGATCAGTAAGGAGGGATCGCTCACGCGCGGGGCAATCAGCAGGCTGCCGAGGAAACGCGCCACCAGTCCGGCCCCCAGCAGGACTCCAATGGTCTCGGGCGTCAGGCCGATCCCCTTGAGCCAGACGCTCCAGAAAGGCAGAAAAATACCGTAGCTAAAGAAATAGGTGAAATAGCTGAGCGCCAGCCAGCGCGTGGAATGCAAGACCATGAATCCCTCCCGAAATCGAGGCCATAGTCTGGCGAGAATATAAAAATTAAGCAAGTCGATAGCCTGCTATAAATTAACGAAAAAATAACATTTTGTGCAGTCGTCTGGCTTATGGCAGGGAATGAAAATGTGTATTACGTTTAAATTACTCCACTTGCAGAGGTATTTCTGCCATGAACTCACTTCGCTATCTCGATTTCGGTCAGTCACGTCATCTGCTGCTGCTGATTGGGCGCATCGCGCTTGTCGTACTGTTTATTATCTTTGGTTACCCAAAACTGACAGGGTTTAGCGGGACCGTACAATACATGACCTCGCTGGGTACGCCGATGCCCATGCTGGCGGCCATTATTGCAGTAGTCATGGAAGTGCCTGCCGCGATCCTGATTGTGCTGGGCTTTTTCACCCGTCCTCTCGCCGTGCTGTTTGTGTTCTATACGCTGGGTACGGCGATTATTGGCCACCATTACTGGGATATGACCGGTGATGCGGTCGTACCGAATATGATTAATTTCTACAAGAACGTCAGTATTGCGGGAGCCTTTATATTGCTGGCGATTGTGGGTCCCGGCGCCATCTCCCTCGACCGGCGTTAAGCCATAAAAAAAGGCCGCAAGCGCGGCCTTTTTTATTTCTGCGAAGCAGAGGAATTATGCGTAAACCGGGAAGCGTGCGCAGATATCCAGCACTTTACCTTTGACGCGCTCGATAACCGCTTCGTCATTGATGTTGTCCAGAACGTCACACATCCAGCCAGCCAGCTCTTTCACTTCCGCTTCTTTAAAGCCGCGGCGAGTCACAGCCGGAGAACCGATACGGATACCGGAGGTCACAAACGGGCTCTTCGGATCGTTTGGCACGCTGTTTTTGTTCACGGTAATGTTGGCGCGGCCCAGGGCTGCGTCAGCTTCTTTACCGGTCAGGTTCTTATCAACCAGATCCAGCAGGAACAGGTGGTTTTCAGTACCGCCGGATACCACTTTGTAGCCACGGTTCAGGAACACTTCCACCATCGCTTTGGCGTTCTTCGCCACCTGCTGCTGGTAAACCTTGAACTCAGGCTCCATCGCTTCTTTCAGCGCGACCGCTTTTGCCGCGATAACGTGCATCAGCGGGCCGCCCTGCGCGCTTGGGAACACAGCGGAGTTCAGTTTTTTGTACAGCTCTTCATCACCGCCTTTCGCCAGGATCAGGCCACCGCGTGGACCTGCCAGGGTTTTGTGGGTGGTGGTGGTCACAACGTGAGCGTGTGGAACCGGGTTCGGGTAAACGCCCGCAGCAATCAGACCCGCAACGTGCGCCATGTCGACGAACAGGTAAGCACCGATGCTGTCTGCGATTTCACGCATTTTTGCCCAGTCAACGATACCGGAATAAGCAGAGAAACCACCGATGATCATCTTCGGCTTGTGCTCTTTAGCCTGCTTAGCCATGTCTTCGTAGTCAATTTTACCGGACTCATCAATACCGTAAGGGATGATGTTGTACAGTTTGCCGGAGAAGTTAACCGGGGAGCCGTGAGTCAGGTGGCCGCCCTGCGCCAGGTTCATACCCAGAACGGTGTCGCCCGGCTGCAGCAGCGCGGTATAGACCGCGAAGTTAGCCTGAGAGCCAGAGTGCGGCTGAACGTTTGCGTAGTCAGCGCCAAAAAGTGCTTTCGCGCGGTCGATAGCCAGCTGCTCTACGATATCAACGTACTCGCAACCGCCGTAGTAGCGCTTGCCCGGGTAACCTTCAGCGTATTTGTTGGTCAGCTGAGAACCCTGCGCCTGCATCACGCGCGGGCTGGTGTAGTTTTCGGAGGCGATCAGTTCGATGTGCTCTTCCTGACGTACTTTTTCCTGCTCCATAGCCTGCCACAGTTCGGCATCATAATCGGCAATGTTCATTTCACGCTTTAACATCCGCATCTCCTGACTCAGCTAACAAGTAAATTTTGGCCTGAAAAGGCAGTCCTGTTGGACGACGGGCAACAGTATAACTGATTAGTTCTGTGATAACAGGTCTTGACAAACGATTTTACGCAAACGTTTTCCTACCCGCCACGCAAGGGTTTGAGGAATAAAGATCTCGCGATTTCCAGCGGATTTCTTTTCAGGTTTGTGATGCATATTTTTCATCTTGCAAAGAACCATTTACAACGCAGGGGTATTTTTTATAAGATGCATTTAAAATACATCATTAAAGTAACATCAGAAGGACGCGCTCATGCTCGACGCTCAAACCATCGCTACCGTTAAAGCCACCATTCCCCTGCTGGTCGAAACCGGCCCCAAACTGACCGCCCATTTCTACGATCGCATGTTCACGCACAACCCGGAGCTCAAAGAGATTTTCAACATGAGCAACCAGCGTAACGGCGATCAACGCGAAGCCCTGTTCAATGCCATTGCGGCCTACGCCAGCAACATTGAAAACCTGGCGGCGCTGCTGCCTGCGGTGGAGAAAATTGCGCAGAAACATACCAGCTTCCAGATCCAACCCGAGCAGTACAATATTGTGGGCGCTCACCTGCTGGCAACGCTGGACGAGATGTTCAGCCCGGGTCAGGAGGTTCTGGACGCGTGGGGCAAAGCCTACGGCGTGCTGGCCAATGTGTTTATCAACCGTGAAGCACAGATTTACAACGAAAACGCGAGTAAGAAAGGCGGCTGGGAAGGCACCCGCGCGTTCCGCATCGTTGAGAAAACGCCGCGCAGCGCTTTAATCACCAGCTTCGAATTTGAACCGGTAGACGGTCAGCCGGTAGCGGATTATCAGCCAGGGCAGTATCTGGGCTTATGGCTCAAGCCTGAAGGTTTCCCGCACCAGGAGATCCGCCAGTATTCCCTCACCCGCAAGCCCAACGGCAAAACCTATCGCATTGCGGTGAAGCGCGAGGACGGCGGACAGGTATCCACCTGGCTGCACAACGACGCTAACGTGGGTGACGTGGTCCATCTGGCCGCGCCGGCGGGTGACTTCTTTATGACAGTTGAACCGACTACCCCGGTCACGCTGATCTCCGCTGGGGTGGGACAAACGCCAATGCTGGCGATGCTGGATACACTGGCGGCGTCAAAACACGCAGCCCAGGTAAACTGGTTCCATGCCGCCGAGAACGGTGACGTGCATGCGTTTGCTGATGAAGTGAAAACCCTGGCAGCGAGCCTGCCCCACTTTACCGCCCACACCTGGTATCGTCAGCCAACGGAAGCTGACCGCGCGGCCGCTCGCTTTGACAGCGAAGGTCTGATGAATTTGAGCCAGCATGAAGGCGCATTCAGCGCGCCGGATATGCAGTTCTACGTCTGCGGGCCGGTGGCGTTTATGCAGTATGCCGCGAAGCAGCTGGTCGAGCTGGGGATAAATAAAGACAACATTCATTACGAATGTTTCGGGCCGCATAAGGTGCTGTAATGCAAAAAGCCCCTCTAAAGAGGGGCTTTTTTTTTCGCCGGATGAAACCCGGCCTGGCAACGTTTTAAATCGCCGCGTCGTCTTCTTCGCCGGTACGGATACGGATCACGCGCGCCACGTCAAAGACGAAGATTTTACCGTCGCCAATTTTGCCGGTCTGCGCCGTGCGGATAATGGTATCCACACAGGTGTCCACGATATCGTCGCTCACCACGATTTCAATTTTCACTTTCGGCAGAAAGTCCACCATGTACTCTGCGCCACGGTAAAGCTCGGTGTGGCCTTTCTGACGACCAAAACCTTTCACTTCCGTCACGGTCATCCCGGTGATGCCGACTTCCGCCAGCGCTTCACGTACATCATCCAGTTTGAAAGGTTTAATAATCGCATCAATCTTTTTCATGGTGGGTCCTTAAACTCTTGCCTGTAAGCTGCTTCGTAATCGGTTGCTCACAGTACCATACGGCATTACTCTTTAAAATCGTTTGCTTCCAGCTCATGGCGTGACAGCAGTTTATAAAACTCGGTGCGGTTGCGTCCGGCCATGCGCGCCGCGTGGGTCACGTTGCCTTTGGTGATCTGCAATAGCTTGCGCAGATAGTTCAACTCGAACTGATTCCGCGCTTCGGCAAAGGTCGGCAGCGCCGTGTTTTCCCCTTCCAGTGCCTGCTCCACCAGCGCGTCGCTGATCACCGGTGACGAGGTCAGCGCCACGCACTGCTCAATCACGTTGACCAGCTGGCGCACGTTACCCGGCCAGCTTGCGGCCATCAGCCGCTTCATCGCATCGGTGGAAAACGCGCGCACGAAGGGTTTGTGACGATCGGCCGCCTGGCGCAAAAGATGATTCGCCAGCAGCGGAATGTCTTCCGCTCGCTCGGCCAGTGCGGGGATCTTCAGATTGACCACGTTCAGACGGTAGTAGAGATCTTCACGAAACTCGTTGCGGGCCATCACCTTCGGCAAATCCCGGTGCGTGGCGGAAATGATACGCACATTAATGTCGATGTCGCGGTTGCTGCCCAGCGGGCGAACTTTCCGCTCCTGCAACACGCGCAGCAGTTTGACCTGCAGCGGCGCGGGCATGTCACCAATCTCGTCGAGGAAAAGGGTGCCACCTTCCGCTGCCTGAAACAGCCCTTCCCGGCTACTGACCGCGCCGGTGAATGCGCCGCGGGCATGGCCAAACAGTTCAGATTCGAGCAGCTGTTCCGGGAGCGCGCCACAGTTGATCGCAATAAAGGCATTTTTGCTGCGCGGGCTGGCGTTATGGATCGCCTGCGCCAGGATCTCTTTCCCGGTTCCGCTCTGGCCGTTAATCAGCACGCTGACGTCTGACTGTGCCACCATTCGGGCCTGTTCGAGCAAACGCAGCATAATCGGGCTGCGGGTGACGATAGACTCCCGCCACGCTTCATCTCCCGCCGGAGCGGCATGTTCCAGCGCGCTGTCGATCGCCTTATAAAGCGCGTCTTTGTCCACCGGCTTGGTCAGGAAGCTGAATACCCCCTGCTGGGTCGCCGCAACCGCATCCGGGATCGAGCCGTGCGCCGTCAGGATAATCACGGGCATACCCGGTTGCTGCTTCTGGATCTCCGCGAATAGCTGCATGCCGTCCATTTCGTCCATCCGCAGGTCGCTTATCACCAGATCAATTTTCTCGCGGCTGAGAATTTTCAGCCCCTCGATCCCGCTTTCCGCGGTCACCACGCTGTAGCCTTCACTCACCAGACGCATCCCCAGCAGCTTTAACAGCCCGGGATCGTCATCCACCAGTAAGAGATGGGCTGGTTTACGGCTCGTCATGCTTCACATCCTCTTGTTTCGGCGTATCGCTGTCCGGTACAGCGGATGAACTTCCCGGCTGATATTTACGCGACGAGAGCTGTCTTTCGATATCGGTCAGGTTTTCCAGCTTACGTGTCGTGGTATCCAGTTGCGTACGCAAATGCTGCTGCTGCTGACGCAACGTATCAAGCTCGCTGTCGGTGGACTGCTGCAACTTACTGTAGCGGGAGCGCTCTTCAGACAGCTGAAGTTGTAATGTCTGCCCATCACGCCAGAGCTGGTATACCGGGCGCACCTGTCCCGGCAGGTTGACCACCAGGGTGTCCAGTCGGGTCACGTTGGCGCGGCGTTCAACGGGGGTGATTTTGGCATCAGCCAGTAAAATGCCGCGCTTGAAAGCGTCCTGCCAGGTGTCGTCATCCAGCATCGCCGCTTTCGAGCGGGCCTCAACCGGCGCAAGACGCTGGGCGCAATCTATACCACGCAGCCAGAACAGCGGGTTGCTTTCGACGTCGTGGCCTGACAGGTTCCAGATATCGTCGCAGCGGGTTGAGAGAAAATCTGCCAGCTGGTTATCTGGCCATTTATCTTCTTGTTTACCGCTAATCGCACTTTGCGGCACATGAGAAACACAGCCTGCCAGCACTAAACAGGGCAAGCCCAGGCGAAACGTGTTGCGGGAAAACACCGCGCGTATGGCGCGGAAAAAGACGTGTGACATACTCACCAGACATAGATTCATTTTATTGATTTTTCCGGCTCAGGGGCAGTTCGATACGGAAGCAAACATCGGAACGTGCGTCCGTGGCAATGTTTAGCTCACCCTGCATGCGTCGTATACAGTCCCGGGCGATGCTTAAGCCCAGACCGCTGCCTTTCACCGCGCCTTTCCGCTGATGACTTCCCTGGAAAAAGGGTTCGAAGATCATGGTTTTTTCGTCATCAGGGATCGGGGTGCCGGTATTTGCGACGTCAATAAACACCCGTGAACCATTCGTATAGCTTCGGATATAAATGTTACCGGATTCAGTACCATAGTGCACCGCATTGGAGTAAAGATTATCCAGAACGCTCATCAGCAGCATGGGTTCAGCCAGGCACGCCGGCGCATTAAGTTCTACGTCGGTATGCATCATTTTAGCTCTTGCTGGCAAGCTATGGGCGGAGATCACCATATCCACCAGCGGCTCAATCTCGACATCTTCCAGTACAACCGCCCCATCCGCCAGCTTGCGGTTGTAATCCAGCAACTGCTCAATCAGCTTTTGCAGATTGCGGCTGCTGTTATCCAGGATCTCGACAATTTCTTTCTGTTCAGAAGTGAGGGGCCCTGCCACTTCGTCCGCCAGCAGCTCAGTCCCTTCACGCATGCTGGCGAGCGGCGTTTTAAGCTCATGAGAGATATGGCGCAGGAACTGATGACGCTGTGATTCAAGCCACGCCAGGCGCTCGGACAGCCAGATAATGCGCTGGCCCACGGAGCGTAGCTCGCGCGGGCCTTTAAAGGCGACCGTATCCCCAAGCGATTTCCCCTCCCCGAGGCGGTTGATCATACGCTGGATGCCCTTTACCGGGCCGATGATCATGCGGGTAAAGAGCAGTACCAGCCCAAGACTCACCAGGAATAGCACCAGCGCCTGCCAGCCAAAAAACTGGCCGCGCTCGGCAATCTCCTGCTGGAGTTGCTGGCCGCGAGAGAAAATGACCGTGCGCGTTGACTGCACCATCTCGGTGTTGGCGGTGGCAAAGGCTTCAAGACGTGCGGCGGCGGCGGCATCCGGCCCGCTATTGTGGCACTGCAGCTGAGCAAGATCGTTCAAATCCTGACGTAACGCCTGATACAGCTTGTCATCAGGCAGTACCCCCGCGTGCGCGTCCAGCATTTCGCTGTAGCGTTTACGCTGACTCTGATAAACCTTTTCCAGGGTCCGATCGTCAAGCACGCAATACTGGCGGTAGCTTCGCTCCATCTCCAGCGCGGCGTTGGTCATCGCCTCGCTGCGTCGGGCGTCGATGAGCGTCGTACGGTTGGTCAATGCCGCCTGCGCACTCAGCGCGTTCAGACTTTGCCAGGCCTGCCAGGCCAGGATTAGCAGCGGCAGCAGGATCAGCAGGAAGGCCATCATGACGAGCTGTCGCAGGGAGCGGGGAAAAACGGGCCAGCGTTTCAACGCATTACTCTCTTAATGGGGGTTTACGCAGAGCGTAACTGAGTCTGCCCTTCAGATACAACAAAGCCGGGTAAAAACCCGGCTTTGTCATGGAATGAGGCGGTGCCTAACTCGACGTTTCGCCCTGGCCTGATAAAGCATCGCTATGATCAGTAGTTGGACGGCAGGCACCTTTTTGTGCGTCATTCGAAGTTTATGTAGCACGTCCCGAAGGGGCTGACATAAGAAGGTGAATGAGCCACTGGTTAATATTATGCAACACCCGTGCCAGAATGCAAAACAAAAAATTAACACATTGAAATATATGAATTTTACTCACTTATCCCGTTCGTTATCGGTTGAATAATTTCCAGGCTAAGTGTCGCCATTAAGCAACACCCTAACAGGAACCTTTCCTGTCATATATAAATCAACAAGTTAGATGTCTCCATTTAGAGACACCCCGATACGAGGATTGTCGCGATTTTGCGACAGGCACAAAAAAGCCCGGTAGCGCTCACGCTTACCGGGCCTGCAGGGAGTACGCTAAAACTTAACCCAGTTGTTTACGCGCATTGCGGAAGATACGCATCCACGGGCTGTCCTCGCCCCAGTTTTCCGGGTGCCAGGAGTTGCTCACGGTACGGAACACGCGCTCCGGGTGCGGCATCATGATGGTTGCACGGCCGCTCTCGCTGGTCACCGCCGTAATGCCGTTGACGGAACCGTTCGGGTTAGCCGGGTAGGTTTCCGTGACCTTGCCGAAGTTATCGACAAAGCGCAGCGCCACCAGGCCTTTGCTTTCAAGCTGGGCCAGATGCGCGGCATCACGCACTTCGACCTGACCTTCACCGTGGGAAACGGCGATTGGCATCTGCGAACCGACCATCCCCTGCAGCAGCAGAGACGGGCTCTGGGTCACTTCAACCAGGCTGAAGCGCGCTTCGAAGCGGTCAGACTGGTTACGCACAAAGCGCGGCCAGGCTTCACTTCCCGGGATCAGCTCACGCAGGTTAGACATCATCTGGCAGCCATTACACACGCCCAGCGCCAGGGTTTGCGGACGGTGGAAGAAGGTTTCGAACTCGTCACGCACGCGGCTGTTGAAGAGAATGGACTTCGCCCAACCCTCACCCGCGCCCAGCACGTCGCCGTAAGAGAAGCCGCCACACGCCACCAGCGCCTGGAAATCTGCCAGACCGGTGCGGCCCGCCAGCAGGTCGCTCATATGAACGTCGATAGCATCAAAGCCCGCACGGTGGAAGGCAGCGGCCATCTCAACGTGGGAGTTAACGCCCTGCTCGCGCAGCACGGCCACTTTTGGACGCGCCCCCGTCGCAATATACGGCGCAGCGATGTCTTCGTTAATGTCGAAAGAGAGCTTCACGTTCAGGCCTGGATCCTGGTCATTGGCTTTCGCGTTATGCTCCTGATCGGCGCATTCCGGGTTATCACGCAGGCGCTGCATCTGCCAGGTGGTTTCCGCCCACCACATACGCAGCGTGGTGCGGCTCTCGCTGAACACGGCGTGACCGTCTGCTTCAATGACGAAGCGGTCGCCCTGAACGGCTTTACCGAGATAGTGCACGCAGTCTGCCAGGCCGTGCTGCGCAAGGAGGGCTTCAACGGCGTCGCGATCTGCCGCACGCACCTGAATCACAGCACCCAGCTCTTCGTTGAACAGCGCCGCCAGATGGTCTTCGCCCAGCGTTGCGATGTTCGCTTCAACGCCACAGTGACCGGTAAAGGCCATCTCCGCCAGGGTGACCAGCAGGCCGCCGTCGGAACGGTCGTGGTAGGCCAGCAGCTTGCGCTGTGCCACCAGCGCCTGGATGGCATCATAGAAACCTTTCAACTGCGCCACGTCGCGCACGTCGGCAGGTTTATCGCCCAGCTGACGGTAAACCTGCGCCAGCGCGGTGGCACCCAGCGCGTTATGCCCTTTACCCAGGTCAATCAGCAGCAGGGCGTTGTCTTCGGTCAGGAGCTGTGGCGTCACGGTATGACGCACGTCTTCCACGCGCGCAAACGCGGAGATGATGAGCGACAGCGGAGAGGTGATCTCGCGCTGCTCGTTGCCTTCCTGCCAGCGGGTCTTCATCGACATGGAGTCTTTACCCACCGGAATGGTCAGCCCCAGCGCAGGACAGAGCTCTTCACCCACCGCTTTTACGGCTTCATACAGGCCCGCGTCTTCACCCGGGTGACCGGCTGCGGCCATCCAGTTTGCGGACAGTTTAATGCGTTTGATATCGCCAATCTGGGTCGCGGCAATGTTAGTCAGGGCTTCACCAACGGCCAGACGGGCAGAGGCGGCGAAGTCCAGCAGCGCGACCGGCGTACGTTCGCCCAGCGCCATCGCTTCACCGTAGTAGCTGTCGAGGCTTGCGGTGGTCACGGCGCAGTTCGCCACCGGGATCTGCCACGGCCCCACCATCTGATCGCGTGAGACCATACCGGTCACGGTACGGTCGCCGATGGTCACCAGGAAGGTTTTCTCAGCGACAGCCGGCAGGTGCAGGACGCGATTAACCGCTTCCGCCACGGTGATGCCCTGACGATCCAGCGCTTTGCCCGCCGCTTTACGGGTCTGCACGTCGCGGGTCATCTTCGGTGTTTTACCGAGCAGCACATCCAGCGGCAGATCGATCGGCTGGTTGTCGAAATGGGTGTCGCTCAGGGTCAGGTGCTTCTCTTCGGTTGCTTCACCGATGACGGCATACGGCGCACGCTCGCGGCGGCACAGCTCGTCAAACAGTGGCAGCTGATCTGCGGCAACCGCCAGAACATAACGTTCCTGAGATTCGTTACACCAGATTTCCAGCGGGCTCATCCCCGGCTCGTCGCTCAGGATATCGCGCAGGTTGAAACGACCGCCGCGACCGCCGTCGCTGACCAGCTCCGGCATGGCGTTAGAGAGACCGCCCGCGCCAACGTCATGAATAAAGAGGATCGGGTTCGCGTCGCCCAGCTGCCAGCAGCGGTCGATCACTTCCTGACAGCGGCGCTCCATTTCTGGGTTGTCGCGCTGAACGGAGGCAAAGTCGAGATCCGCGTCAGACTGACCGGAGGTCATTGAAGACGCCGCACCGCCGCCCAGGCCGATGTTCATCGCCGGCCCACCGAGCACGATCAGCTTCGCGCCAACGACGATCTCGCCTTTCTGCACGTGATCGGCACGAATGTTGCCGATCCCGCCCGCCAGCATGATCGGTTTATGGTAGCCACGCAGCTCTTCGCCGTTGTGGCTCTCCACTTTCTCTTCATAGGTACGGAAGTAACCGTTCAGGGCCGGACGACCAAATTCGTTGTTAAACGCCGCACCGCCCAGAGGGCCGTCGGTCATGATATCCAGCGCGGTAACGATGCGCTCCGGCTTGCCGAAATCTTCTTCCCATGGCTGCTCGAAGCCCGGAATACGGAGGTTGGAAACGGAGAAACCGACCAGGCCCGCTTTTGGTTTAGCACCGCGACCGGTCGCCCCTTCATCACGAATTTCACCGCCGGAACCGGTCGCCGCACCCGGCCACGGGGAGATCGCCGTCGGGTGGTTATGGGTTTCCACTTTCATCAGGATATGCGCAGGCTCCTGATGGAAGTCATAGCGCCCTGCTTCGCGATCGGCGAAGAAGCGGCCCACCTCGGAACCTTCCATCACCGCGGCGTTGTCTTTGTAGGCAGACAGCACGTGGTCAGGGGTTTTCTCCATGGTGTTTTTAATCATTTTGAACAGCGACTTCGGCTGCTGTTCGCCGTCGATAATCCAGTCGGCATTGAAAATCTTATGGCGGCAGTGCTCAGAGTTCGCCTGGGCAAACATGTAGAGTTCGATGTCGTTCGGGTTGCGGTTGAGCTTAACAAACGCGTCCTGCAGGTAGTCGATTTCGTCTTCTGCCAGCGCCAGGCCGAGACGCAGGTTGGCGTCAATCAGCGCCTGACGCCCTTGCCCCAGCAGGTCCACGCTCTGTACCGGCGCAGGCTGATGGTGGGAGAAGAGCTTCTGCGCGTCATCGAGAGAGGCAAACACGCTCTCCATCATGCGATCGTGCAGTTCAGCCGCAACCGCCTGCCACTGTGCGTCGCTCAGGGTTGACGCTTCCACATAGTACGCCACGCCGCGTTCCAGACGATTAATCTGGCTCAGACCACAGTTGTGGGCGATGTCGGTGGCTTTGGAAGACCAGGGGGAGATGGTGCCCGGACGAGGCGTCGCAAGGATCAGTTTGCCGGTTGGCGTATGGCTGCTCAGGCTTGGGCCATACTTGAGCAGGCGTTCCAGCTGTACGCGCTCCTCTGCATTCAGGGGGGCATTCAGGTCAGCAAAATGGACATACTCAGCGTAAATATTGCTTACCGGAAGGTCGGCCGCCTGGAAACGTGCCAGCAGTTTGTTGATACGGAAGGCAGACAGTGCAGGCGAACCACGCAGAATTTCCATCATAAGTCTCTCGTCTTCGAAGCGCCGGGGCGCTTACAGTGTGCGCAAGGGGGGAAAACGGGCGTCATTATAGAGAATCCTGAGCGCCGACGAAACCGTTTGCGTCGAAATAAAATCGACGTCGCCTTTTAACAATAGTTGTGACCTGTCTCTCTAATTGGTTGCCAAGTGGCGCAAGTTTACGCAAAATGCCGCTCATTCAATGGCAAACCTTATTGTTAACATGGCTACAGCAGACTGAGGCAACCGGCGTCGCAGAGAATTAACTAATTGAAAAAATTAAAGATTAATTATCTGCTCATCGGCATTGTGACGTTGCTGCTGGCAGTGGCCCTCTGGCCTTCCATCCCCTGGTTCGGTAAAGCCGAAAACCGTATCGCCGCCATTCAGGAGCGGGGGGAACTCCGCGTCAGTACCCTCAACTCTCCGCTGATTTACAGCGACATCAACGGCAAAATCATTGGTCTGGATTATGAACTGGCGCAACAGTTCGCCGGTTATCTTGGCGTGAAGCTTAAAATCACCGTCCGTCAGAATATCAACCAGCTGTTTGATGACCTCGACAACGACGATGCCGACATCCTCGCCGCCGGGCTGGTGTATAACAGCGAGCGCAGCAAGAACTATCAGCCGGGCCCGACCTACTACTCCGTTTCGCAACAGCTTGTCTATCGTGTCGGGAGCCAGCGTCCGCGCTCGCTGGCGTCGATTAACGATCGACAGCTGACGATTGCCCCAGGCCATGTGGTGATTGACGATCTGCGCGAACTCAAGGAGAAGAAATACCCGGACCTGAGCTGGACGGTGGAGGCGAAACTCGGCACGACGGAGCTGCTGGAGCAGGTTAAAGATCAGAAAGTGCCGTACACCATCGCCGATTCGGTCGCGATCAGCCTTTTCCAGCGCGTGCATCCTGAAATCGCCGTGGCGCTGGACGTCACCGACGAACAGCCGGTCACCTGGTTTACCCAGCTTGACAACGACCAGACCCTCTCTGTTGCGATGCTCGATTTCTTCAACACCATCAATGAAGACGGTACCCTGGCGCGTCTCGAAGAGAAGTACCTCGGCCATGGTGATGACTTTGACTACGTTGACACCCGCAGTTTCCTGCGCGCGGTAGACAGCGTCCTGCCGGACCTGCAACCGCTGTTCGAAAAATACGCCCAGGAAATTGACTGGAAACTGCTGGCGGCTATTTCGTATCAGGAATCCCACTGGGATACCCAGGCCACGTCTCCGACTGGCGTACGTGGTTTGATGATGTTAACCAAAAATACCGCGCTGAGCCTGGGCGTGAATGACCGTACCGATGCCGAGCAGAGCATCAGCGGCGGCGCGCGCTACCTGCAGGATATGATGGCTAAAGTACCGGAAACGGTGCCGGAAGAAGAGCGGATCTGGTTTGCGCTGGCGGCTTACAATATGGGCTACGCGCATATGCTGGATGCACGCACGTTGACGGCGAAAACCAAAGGTAACCCCGACAGTTGGTCAGACGTAAAACAGCGCCTGCCGCTGCTGAGCCAGAAGCCCTGGTATAACAAGCTGACATACGGTTACGCGCGCGGCCATGAAGCGTACGCCTACGTGGAAAATATCCGTAAATATCAGATTAGCCTGGTCGGATATCTGCTGGAGAAAGAGAAAGAGGCAACAGAGGCAAAACAGCTGGCAGAAAGTTACCCGGTCGTGGCGCCGGACGAGCTTAATCGTCCGAGCGCTTCAATTCTGCCTTTTGTTGCTTTTTCTGCTGACGACGCATTCGAAAGAAATCGCTTAATAGCGCCGAACACGCTGGTGCAAGTACCCCACCGATAGTCTTCACCTGGTGGTTCATTCCAGGATGACCCAGCACGTCCATCAGTGAACCGGCCGCACCGGTTTTTTCATCCCGCGCGCCAAAGACCAGGGTACCGATCCGGCTGTGTACCATCGCACCGGAACACATCACACACGGCTCAAGCGTGACATACAGCGTGGTATCAAGCAGACGATAGTTTTGCAGCACCAGACCGCCCTGGCGAAGCGCCATGATTTCGGCATGAGCGGTCGGATCGTGGCGTCCAATCGGGCGGTTCCACCCTTCGCCAATCACCTGATTGTTGTGAACCAGCACGGCGCCCACGGGCACTTCGCCTTCGTCCCAGGCACGCTGCGCGAGCGTAAGCGCGTGGCGCATCCAGTATTCATGACTGTATTCAGGGTTTGGCAACGGTTGATACTCCACTCGAAAAGCGGGCGGCATTATACACACCCCTTATGGATAAGACTATTCGAGTTGCTGAAGTTCGCCCGCGGGAGTGACGCGCCAGCGATGCTGGCAGAAATAGAGCAGCGGGTTGTCCTGTTTGCTGTCGCTGTAGCCGCTGTACAGGCGCAGCGGCGTACCGATGCGTTTCTCCAGTTGCACAACCTTTTCATGCCCCAGACAGCGCATGGTCAGCACCCAGCCGCCGTAACCCCGCGCTATTTGCGTGGCGATAAGGTTGACGCGGGGAAGCCAGGGGGTATCAAAATAGACCTGTTCCACCAGCGTCTGCGGCGAGCCGGTAATCAGCCAGATGTCGGCATCGTTGGCGTCGAGGTAACCGGTGAGGCGCGCCTGTACGACAGGAAACGCGGCGACATGGCCGCGAAACCAGTGGGCAAAATCCTGCTCAAGCTGTTTGAGCCGCGCTTCGCTGTGGCCAAACGTGCATCCCCAGAGCAGCAGGCTCATCGGCCATCGCGCGGCACGACCTTTCACCAGCAGCGCGATACCGATCACCGGTAAGAGCGGTAATACGAGCAGCGCATTCAAAGGCTGACGCCGCAGCAGGTAACGCATAAACGTGCCAAACATATCCTGCTGATGCAGCGTTCCATCCAGGTCAAAAAAGACAATGCGACGCGCGTGCTTTGCCAAACCTTACTCCTCTGGGTCGTTGAAGCCTAACAGCCAGGTAAACAGGAACCCGGCGATCACTGCTACTAAATAGCCTAACAGATAGAGCATGACTTTTCCGGTGACGATGGTTAACGCCAGCGGTAAACCGGAAAGTCCAAAGGTGATCACGGTGGCGACTTTCCAGTAGCTGATCAGCGCCCCGCCTACCGCACCGCCCAGACATGCAGCAAGGAACGGTTTGCCCAGCGGCAGCGTGACGCCAAAAATCAGCGGTTCGCCAATACCGAGCAGTCCGACCGGAAGAGCGCCCTTAATCACTTTTTTCAGACGTGCATTGCGGGTTTTCATCAGTACGGCAATCGCCGCGCCGACCTGCCCTACCCCCGCCATCGACAGAATAGGCAGCAGCGCGTTATAGCCATGCGCCTGAACCAGCTCGACGTGGATCGGTACCAGCCCCTGATGCAGGCCGGTCAGTACCAGCGGCAGGAAGGTACCTGACAGCACCGCCCCCACTAACAGGCCGCCACGGTCAATCGCCAGCGACGCACCGTGGGCAATGGCTTCAGAGATCCACCCGCCTAACGGCTGGAGAGCCACTACCGCGACGCTACCGGTAATGAGCGTGGTTAGCAGCGGGTTCAGGATAAGCTCGATGGAGCCCGGCAGAACCGCGCGAAGCCTTTTCTCGATCCAGCACATCAGGATGACCACCAGCAGCACCGCAATCACCCCGCCGCGCCCCGGCTGCAGCGCCTCACCGAACAGGGTTATCTGCGCCAGCTGCGGGCTGGACAAGATCCCCGCCATCACCCCACCCATGGCCAGCGAGCCGCCAAACACCTTCGCGGTATTGACCCCGACCAGAATGTTCATGATGGCAAACACCGCGCTGCCGAAGATCCCAAGGATACCCAACAGATTTGGATACTGCGTGGCGAAATCCCCCACAATATCCGGTCGCTTGAGGATATTGATGATCCCGGTGATCAGTCCCGAGGCAATAAACGCCGGGATCAGCGGAATAAAGACGTTTGCCAGCTGTCGCAGCGCATCGCTCATGGGGGCTTTGTATTTGGCCTTCGCCTGCGCTTTGGTGCGTTCAGCATCGTCCATCGACACGCTCGCCCCACCGCCCATCAGCGCACGCATGGCATCAACAACCTGCGCCGCTTTTCCCGGCCCGACGATAAGCTGATGTTGCTCACCCTGTTTTACGTAGCCGCTGACGCCGGAGAGTTGCTTCAGACGCGGCACATCAAGCTGGTCGTCGTTATGCACCTCGACGCGCACGCGCGTCATGCAGTTTTCGAGACGCTGAATATTTTTTTCCCCACCAATCCCCTGCAGGATATCGCTGGCGAGCGCTGCTGTTTTGTCCATACACGCCTCTGTTAGTTTTCTAGTGCCGCCCGTAAGAAGCCATGATGCGCGTCGAGTCGGGCTCTCGCCGCCGCCGCATCCAGCCCGCTTAAGATCATCAGAATGGCCGGTTTAACGTCATGATCGGTCTGTTTGAGGACCGCTTCAGCTTCTTCACGGCTGGCGCCCGTCGCTTCCATCACCATGCGACAGGCTCTGTCCACCAGCTTGACGTTGGTGGCCTGCATATCCACCATCAGGTTCTGATACACCTTGCCAAATTTCACCATCGCGCCGGTGGAGATCATATTGAGCACCAGCTTTTGCGCGGTACCTGATTTCAGGCGTGTGGATCCGGTGAGCGCTTCCGGCCCGACAACCGGCGAGATGGCGATAGCCGCCACCTGGGCAATCGGTGAGCCCGGATTACAGGAGATGGCCACCGTCGTGCAGCCTGTCTGTTTAGCGTACTCCAGACCACCAATGACGTATGGCGTGCGCCCGGAGGCCGCCAGCCCGACCACCAGATCCTGCGCCGTCAGGTTCAGCGCCTTCAGGTCATCCTCCCCCAGCTGTTTATTATCTTCCGCCCCTTCAACGGCTTTCAGCAGCGCACCAGGTCCCCCTGCGATCAACCCGACCACCAGGCCGTGCGGCACCCCAAAGGTTGGTGGACACTCAGAGGCATCCAGCACCCCAAGACGTCCGCTGGTTCCGGCTCCCATGTAGATGATGCGCCCCCCGGCTTTGAGCGCCGCCGCTGCCGCATCAACTGCTTTCGCCACCTCGGGTAATGTCTCTTTCACTGCCTGCGCGACCAGCGTATCCTGTTGATTAAAGCGGTTAACCAGCTCCAGCGTGGAGAGAGCATCCAGATCCATGGTTTGCGGGTTACGGGTTTCTGAAACAAGTGAGCCCAGATTCATTTTTTGTACCTCTAGAATTTTTAATTCATAATAATCTCACTATAATGGAATATAAAATTCATTCAGGCGAGCACTATTCGTATTTGCGCAGACAATCACATTTTCGCCAGGAGAACCTATGAACTGTTTAATTCGCATTCGCCAGCGTTATGCAGGCTTTGCTCAAAGCGACAAAAAGCTGGCGGATTTTCTGCTTTCTCAACCCGATCGCGCGCGTCATCTCAGCTCGCAGCAGCTGGCGAGCGAAGCCGGGGTGAGCCAGTCAAGCGTGGTGAAATTTGCCCAGAAGATTGGTTTTAAGGGGTTCCCCGCCCTGAAGCTGGCGATCAGTGAAGCGCTGGCAAGCAACCCCAACCCGCAGTCTATGCCGTTGCATAATCAGATCCGCGGTGATGATCCGATGCGGCTGGTGGGCGAAAAGCTGATCAAGGAGAACGTCGCGGCGATGCATGCGACGCTTGACGTGAATACGGAAGAGAAGTTGCTGGAGAGCGTGGCGATGCTACGTGGGGCACGGCGTATCATACTGACCGGCATCGGCGCGTCCGGACTGGTGGCGCGTAACTTTGGCTGGAAGCTGACAAAAATTGGGCTTAACGCCATCGTCGAGCAGGATATGCACGCCCTGCTGGCGACCGTACAGGCGATGGATCCTGACGATCTGCTGCTGGCGATCTCCTATTCCGGCGAGCGCCGTGAAATCAATATGGCCACCGATGAAGCCCTGCGCGTCGGCGGTAAAGTTCTGGCGATTACCGGTTTTACGCCAAATGCCCTGCAGCAACGGGCTACGCGCTGTTTATATACCATTGCAGAAGAGCAGGCCACGCGCAGCGCCGCGATCTCCTCGACGAGTGCGCAAATGATGTTGACCGACCTGCTGTTTATGGCGCTGGTGCAACAGGATCTGGAGCATGCGCCAGATCGTATTCGTCACAGTGAAGAACTGGTAAAGAAACTGGTTTGACGCGTATAATGCCCGCCCAGTTTGTGTTGTTTCTGAGAATTTCCTGATGGCGCTGTTAATTACCAAAAAATGCATCAATTGCGATATGTGCGAACCGGAGTGTCCGAACCAGGCCATTTCGATGGGCGACAGCATTTATGAGATTAACAGCGACCGCTGCACTGAGTGCGTCGGCCACTATGAAACGCCGACCTGTCAGAAAGTGTGCCCGATCCCGAATACCATCCTGAAGGATCCGGCACACGTTGAGAGCGAAGAGCAGTTATGGGATAAGTTTGTTCTGATGCACCATGCGGACAAACTCTAGCTTTCAATAATCACCGTCGCGCAGGCATAGTGCCGTTCATCGGCAAGCGTCACGTGCATGTGATTCACGCCCAGCCTTTCTGCCAGCTTTTGCGCCTCGCCCCATAAACGCAGGCGTGGCTTACCCAGCTCATCGTTAAACACCTCAAACTGGTTAAACGCCAGACCGTTACGAATGCCGGTTCCGAAGGCTTTGGCGGCGGCCTCTTTGACCGCAAAGCGCTTCGCCAGAAAACGCACCGGCTGCTGATGCGCTTCCCAGATAGCCCATTCGTTATCGCTCAGCACGCGTCTTGCGAGGCGATCGCCACTGCGGGCGATCACCGCTTCAATGCGGGCTATTTCAACGATATCGGTGCCTAAGCCCAGAATGGCCATTACTGACGCGCTTCCAGCATCAGGCGTTTCATTTCTGAGACCGCCTCTTTCAGGCCGCTCATCACCGCACGGCCAATGATCGCATGGCCGATATTCAGCTCATGCATTTCCGGCAGGGCGGCAATGGCTTTCACGTTGTGGTAGGTCAGACCGTGTCCGGCGTTAACCTTCAGCCCCAGGCTCGCGGCGTAAGTCGCGGCTTTTGCGATACGCTCCAGCTCTTTAGCCTGCTCTTCATCGTTTTTGGCATCGGCGTAGCAGCCAGTGTGAATTTCGATATACGGCGCGCCCACGTCGGCCGCCGCTTTAATCTGGGTGAAATCGGCGTCAATAAAGAGAGACACCAGGATACCGGCATCCGCCAGGCGTTTGCAGGCATCGCGCATTTTATCGAGCTGGCCGGCAACATCCAGACCACCTTCGGTCGTCACTTCCTGACGCATTTCCGGCACCAGGCAGCAGAAATGCGGCTGGGTTTCGCAGGCAATGGTCAGCATCTCTTCGGTGACCGCCATCTCGAGATTCATGCGGGTATCCAGCGTCTGACGCAGAATGCGCACGTCGCGGTCAGTAATATGGCGGCGATCTTCACGCAGGTGAACGGTAATGCCGTCGGCGCCAGCCTGTTCAGCGATAAACGCCGCCTGAACCGGATCGGGATACGCTGTGCCGCGCGCATTACGCAGTGTGGCGATGTGATCAATGTTGACGCCTAACAGTAATTCAGCCATGACAATCCTCGGTTTTCTTTTCGATTCTGTGGTCTAACGTTTCGGCATAAACTGCCTGAATAATTCGCGGCTCTTTAAGGGCTTGCCGCCAAGATACGGCTTGAGCGCAATCCGGGTAAAGCGTTTTGCTGCGCGCAGGGTGTCCTGGTCGGGAAACTCACGCTCATACAGCGCCCGGAGCTGGCGTCCGGTAAAGGTATTGTTATCAATCACAACGCTGGCGATAAATCCTTTTTCTTCGCGATAGCGATAGGTCATCGTCTCATCAACCTCTTCCCCACTGCCCGCGCAATGAAGAAAATCAACACCGTAACCCAGGTGGCCCAGCAGGGCCAGTTCAAAACGACGCAGGGCGGGTTCAGGCGAGCCGGTTGCGCCAGCCAGGGCCTGGATACAGTGCAGATAATCGAAAAACAGTTCAGAGAAGCGCGTCTCATGTTCCAGAACTCGTGAGATGAGTTCATTGACGTACAGACCGCTATAGAGTGTGATACCGGAAAGGGGGAGCGCCAGGGAGACGGCTTCGGCACTGCGCAGGGTTTTCACTTCCCCACGCCCGCCAAAGCGAACCAGCAGCGGCGTGAAAGGCTGTAAGGCGCCTTTCAGATTAGAACGTTTAGAACGTGCGCCTTTGGCAACAAGGCGCACACGACCCGACTCTTCCGTGAAGACGTCCAGCATAAGGCTGGTTTCGCTCCAGGGACGACTATGAAGGACAAAGGCACGCTGCCATCCATCCATATGCTCGTCGTCTTAGGTTACTGGTCTTCGCCGTAACCGAGGCTGCGCAGAGCACGCTCATCATCGGCCCAGCCAGATTTCACTTTCACCCACAGTTCGAGGTGAACCGGCGCTTCGAACATCTCCTGCATATCTTTACGGGCTTCAATACCGATGGTTTTGATCTTGGCGCCTTTGTTGCCGATCACCATCTTCTTCTGCCCTTCACGCTCAACGAGGATCAGGCCATTGATGTCGTAGCCGCCACGCTCGTTGCTCTGGAAACGCTCGATCTCCACCGTCACAGAGTACGGCAGTTCAGCGCCCAGGAAACGCATCAGCTTTTCACGGATGATTTCAGACGCCATAAAGCGCTGAGAACGGTCGGTGATGTAGTCTTCCGGGAAGTGGTGAATCGCTTCCGGCAGGTGCTTACGCACAATACCCGCGATGGTATCCACGTTCAGGCCGGTCTCAGCGGACAGCGGAACGATGTCGAGGAAGTTCATCTGGCTGCCCAGCCACTGCAGATGCGGCAGCAGGTCGGCCTTTTCCTGCACGTTGTCAACTTTGTTGACCGCGAGGATGACCGGCGTTTTGCCGTCACGCAGTTTGTTCAGCACCATCTCGTCGTCCGGCGTCCAGCGGGTCCCTTCAACAACGAAAATCACCAGCTCTACGTCGCCAATGGAGCTGCTCGCCGCCTTGTTCATCAGACGGTTGATGGCACGCTTCTCTTCCATATGCAGGCCAGGGGTATCGACGTAGATCGCCTGATACGCGCCTTCCGTATGGATGCCCACGATGCGGTGACGCGTGGTCTGCGCCTTACGCGAGGTAATGGAAATCTTCTGCCCGAGCAGATTATTTAACAGGGTGGATTTGCCAACGTTCGGACGTCCGACGATGGCAATAAATCCGCAATAGGTTTTATCGATGCTCATTCCAGCTCCAGCATTTTTAACGCCTGTTCGGCGGCAGCCTGTTCAGCCTTACGGCGGCTTGAACCTGTGCCCACCACCGGTTCACTCAGGCCACTGACCTGGCAATGGATGGTAAATTCCTGATCGTGCGCTTCGCCACGAACCTGCACCACCAGATACGATGGCAGCGGCAGATGACGACCCTGCAAATATTCCTGCAGACGCGTTTTCGGATCTTTTTGTTTATCGCCCGGGCTGATTTCGTCCAGGCGGGTCTGATACCAGTTGAGGATCAGCTTTTCTACGGTCTGGATATCGCTGTCCAGGAACACACCACCAATTAATGCTTCGACCGTATCGGCAAGAATAGATTCACGACGGAAGCCGCCGCTTTTCAGTTCACCCGGCCCAAGACGCAGACATTCGCCCAGTTCAAATTCACGCGCGATTTCCGCAAGGGTATTACCCCGAACCAGCGTGGCACGCATGCGGCTCATATCACCTTCATCCACGCGCGGGAAACGATGATAAAGCGCATTCGCAATCACGAAACTTAAAATAGAGTCGCCTAAAAACTCGAGACGCTCATTATGTTTGCTGCTGGCACTGCGGTGGGTTAATGCCTGTTGCAACAACTCCTGATGATGAAAAGTGTAGCCCAGCTTCCGTTGAAGCCGATTAATTACGATGGGGTTCATGCGATACCAATAAATGAATGCGTCAAAAATGCAGCACACGAAACCGACCTGAGAAAACCAACGCGGTTTCGTGTGCCGTGGCACCCTTGCAGGGCCAACCTTAAACTTCGGGGGAATATTCTATACACAACGACAGGGGATGTCGTTAGTTCGAAGAGATTTATCGTGGAAATAATTCACGTAGCCGCGAAATAACGCGGCTACGTGTTCTTTTAATGAGAATTAATGGATTCCGCCAATACGATTCAGGCGTACGCCGGTCGGCCATTCGCCTTCCTGCTTCTCAAAACTCATCCAGATCGCGGTTGCTTTACCAACCAGATTCGCTTCCGGCACAAAGCCCCAGTAACGGCTGTCCGCAGAGTTATCGCGGTTATCACCCATCATGAAGTAATGTCCAGGCGGTACGATCCAGCTCGCCAGCTGCTGGCCTGGCTGTTTGTAATACATACCCAGCTGATCCTGCGCGATCGGCACAGTGAGGATGCGATGAGTCACATCCCCCAGCGTCTCTTTGCGTTCAACCAGACGGATACCGTCCTCTTTGGTTTCGCCTTTCGGGACCTGGAAGAACCCGCTGGTCGCTTCACCGCCGTTACGACGGGCAAAAGTCTGCACAAAATCGCTTGGCTCAACGTTGGAGTAGGTGATTGGCAGCGCATTTTCACACGCGGTACCGGAGCTGCAGCCAGGCTGAACGGTGACTTCCTTCGCAACCGGATCGTAGGTCACTTTATCACCCGGCAGACCTACCGCGCGCTTGATGTAGTCCAGGCGCGGATCTTCCGGATATTTGAACACCACGATGTCGCCGCGTTTCGGATGACCGGTTTCGATCAGCGTTTTCTGGTAGATAGGATCTTTAATGCCGTAGGCAAACTTCTCTACCAGAATAAAATCGCCAATCAGCAGCGTTGGCATCATGGAACCGGATGGGATCTGGAACGGCTCGTAAATAAACGAACGTACCACCAGCACAATCGCCAGCACCGGAAAGACTGAGGCGCCTGTTTCCAGCCAGCCCGGTTTCGGGCCAACTTTTTTCAGGGTTTTCGCGTCAATCCCGTCACCAGTGGCTGCCTGCGCGGCAGCCTGACGTTCGCGACGTTTTGGGGCGAAGATAAACTTATCCAGACACCACAACAGACCTGTCACCAGGGTAGCAATGACCAGGATCAGGGCAAACATGTTCGCCATGCCAACTCCTTAGGGTTATTTGCCGTCTTTACCAACATGAAGGATGGCAAGGAATGCTTCCTGCGGCAGCTCGACGTTACCGACCTGCTTCATACGCTTCTTACCTTCTTTCTGCTTCTGGAGCAGCTTTTTCTTACGGCTGACGTCACCGCCATAACATTTCGCCAGAACGTTTTTACGCAGCTGTTTCACGGTAGAACGCGCGATGATGTGGTTGCCGATGGCCGCCTGGATCGCGATATCAAACTGCTGGCGTGGGATCAGATCTTTCATCTTCTCAACCAGCTCGCGACCACGGTATGGCGCATTGTCGTTGTGAGTGATCAGCGCCAGCGCATCCACACGCTCACCGTTGATCAGCACGTCCACACGTACCATGTTGGAGGCCTGGAAGCGCTTGAAGTTGTAATCCAGCGACGCATAGCCACGGGAGGTCGACTTCAGACGGTCGAAGAAATCGAGAACTACTTCCGCCATCGGGATTTCATAGGTCAGCGCCACCTGGTTACCGTGGTAAACCATGTTGGTCTGCACGCCACGCTTCTCAACGCACAGCGTAATGACGTTACCCAGGTACTCCTGCGGCAACAGCATATGACACTCTGCAATTGGCTCACGCAGCTCATGAATGTTGTTCAGCGGCGGAAGCTTGGACGGGCTGTCGACGTAGATTACCTCTTTCGACGTGGTTTCAACTTCATACACTACCGTCGGTGCGGTGGTGATCAGATCCAGATCGTATTCACGCTCCAGACGCTCCTGAATGATCTCCATGTGCAGCAGACCGAGGAAGCCGCAGCGGAAGCCGAAGCCCAGCGCCGTTGAGCTTTCTGGCTCGTAGAACAGGGAGGCATCGTTCAGGCTCAGTTTGCCGAGCGCATCACGGAAGTTTTCATAGTCGTCAGAGCTGACCGGGAACAAGCCCGCGTAAACCTGCGGTTTGACCTTTTTAAAGCCTGGCAGCGCTTTTTCTGCCGGGTTACGTGCACCGGTCAGGGTATCGCCCACTGGCGCGCCGAGGATGTCTTTGATGGCGCAGACCAGCCAGCCTACTTCGCCGCATGTCAGCTCGGTACGATCGACCTGTTTTGGCGTGAAAATACCCAGACGGTCGGCGTTGTAGACCTGTCCGGTACTCATTACCTTGATTTTGTCGCCTTTACGCAGGGTGCCGTTTTTAATACGCACCAGGGAGACAACGCCCAGATAGTTATCAAACCAGGAGTCGATAATCAGCGCCTGCAGTGGAGCATCCGGATCGCCTTCCGGGGCCGGAATATCACGCACCAGGCGTTCCAGCACGTCGGTCACGCCGACACCGGTTTTCGCCGAGCAGCGCACAGCGTCGGTCGCGTCAATGCCGACAATATCTTCAATCTCTTCCGCTACGCGCTCAGGATCGGCGGCTGGCAGGTCGATCTTGTTCAGAACCGGCACAACTTCAAGATCCATTTCCATCGCGGTGTAGCAGTTTGCCAGGGTCTGGGCTTCTACGCCCTGCCCGGCATCGACCACCAGCAGCGCGCCTTCACAGGCCGCCAGCGAGCGTGAAACCTCATAGGAGAAGTCAACGTGGCCTGGGGTGTCGATAAAGTTCAGCTGATAGGTTTCGCCATCAGCCGCTTTGTAATCCAGCGTGACGCTCTGCGCTTTAATGGTAATACCGCGTTCGCGTTCCAGGTCCATGGAGTCCAGAACCTGGGCTTCCATTTCACGATCAGACAGGCCACCGCAAATCTGGATAATACGGTCAGACAGCGTCGACTTACCGTGGTCAATGTGAGCAATGATCGAAAAGTTACGTATGTTCTTCATATAGTTAAATAATTATGCCTTACGAATTCCTGGAGGCCGCTGTTCTTAGCCTGACGTTTTTCAGTGCGAAAACGCAGCATTCTACACTACATCCTCGCTACCTGGAAATGCACTTAGAGACAGGTATAGCGTGAAGAAAGGACGTTTTCTGTTTAAGGACGTAAAAAATGATGAAGCCCGATGGATCACCGGGCCTCAGAAGAGAGCGTTTCAACGCGAAGCTGGTCTGGCGCCAGGCCAACGCTGAGAATGACAGGCTGCCACTCCTCACGCGTCGCGAGCTTCGGAGAGAGACCTTTGGCAAGCCAAAATCCACCCACGCCACCCAGTGCAGCACCGCACATGGCGGCCACATCGGTAGCAAACAGCATCTGGAACAGGCCGCCCATAATAAACAGCCCGACCAGCGGAGAGAGATAAACCAGCATCGCGGAACTGAGCAAGCTCCCTTCGGCAATACCCAGCTCTACCTTCTGCCCTGCCATTAGCGGTTGCTCACTTGGCACAGAAATCGTGTGCGTAGTTTGCGGCCCGAGCTTATTCAGCACGCGGCTACCGCAACCGGCTCTGGAGGCACAACTGTTACATGAGGCTTTTACATCACAGCTCACCAGCGCAATGCCATCCTGCCACGAGACGACCGTAGCCCACTCTTTAATCATTGTGCGGTCCTGAATTTAATGCTGTCGGAAATGCGCTTCGCCGTTTGCGGGGGAAGCTCGCCCACAATGGTGATCTCAGCGTTATCGCGTACCGTGGTACTGACCGTACGACGCCCGGTGCGCAGCATCTGTTCGGCGCTGTTTGCCGTTGCGCGATTAATATTCACCGAGAAGCTGAACAACCCGTCGGAATAGAGACGCGATTCCACTGGCGTTTCAATCGTTGGCAACTGCCGACGGCTGCTGGAAACCTCACTAAACCCTTGTGGGATCCATGACGGTACCCAGTTGAAATTCACGGAATCCCCGGCCGGAACAGAAAGCAGTGGCGGCAGGCTGGCTTTCGCCAGATTCTGCATGCTGTTACCAACCTGGTTGTTCACGCCGAAGGAGATCACGCGGAACTGTTCCAGCGTTTCACCGTCACGGTCGAGCAGATCTACACGCATGGGGAGTTTGGTTTCCGCGTCAATCCAGACAATATAGCTGTAGCGCGTTCCGTCCCGGGCAACCACGCGGATCACCTCGCACAACCGGTCCGCGATACGTGTACGCCCTACCGAAATAAAATCGTAGTAAGGAGCAAGCCGTTTAAAGTCGGTGTAAATCAGTGACGGCAGAGAATCAACGATGTAGTCGCCATTCAGCGTAAAAGGCTCCAGGCCTGGCTCGAAATAACTGATTTCGTTACCACGCTGGACCACTTCACGACGCGGACCATCCATCTGTAAAAGCTGGGCGAGTGGCTGGTTATCAAGACGGGCATGGCGATAGCGTAACGATTCGACGCCCTGCTTGTTAATGCTGATAAATGCCAACTCGTAATTGAGTGACTGGCTGGCCAGATTCATTTGCTGCAACAACGCCCCGGATGAAACATCAGCCGAGGCGTTGGCAGAGAAGAACAGGCTACCCGCCATCAGAGACATGGCGAACCAAAGTTGCTTCATTACTGCGATTGCGTTCCTAAAGTTTGGTTTCCGGGCACCTGCACAGCGGCTTGCTGTGTTTGCGCCTGCTCAAACTGAAGCTGTTCAGAGTGCAGACGACGCTGCAACTCGTAATCCTGCAACATCGCATTAATGCGACGGCGCTGCTCCTGGACCTGCTGTTGCTGGCCGCCGCTGGCGGAAGCATCAGCCGGTACGCCCAGACTGACCGGGCTGGCTTTGCCCATCATCGGCAGTGTATTAAACACTGGCGCTTCTGGCTGCTGATTAGTTTCAGATTGAGCATTATAGTGCTGGACGCCAACGATAACTGCAAGCGATACGCATGCAGCCACACCCATTTGGGTAAGCTGGCTGGCCCACGGACGCACCTTTTGCCAGAATGGCATTTTCTGCCACTGGTGGGGCGCGGGTTGAGCTTCAGGAATCAGCGGAGTGGTCTGATGAACAGGCTCATTCTCAATTGCCGCCATGACGCGTGCTGAGATATCGAAATGGAGAACCTCGCCGGTATCACCGCGAAGGGTGTCACGGATGAGATGATAACTCTCCCAGGTCTCTTGCATTTCGGGAGAATGAGACAGCTCGTTGAGCAGCTCATTATCTACCGTTTCACCATCCATTAAAGCGGAAAGTTTTTCTTTCTGCATGCCTAATACCTTTTCCAGTATCCCGCTATCGTCAACGCCTGATAAGCGGTTGAACTTTATTATCAATGGCTTCTCGCGCACGGAAAATTCGTGAACGTACCGTGCCGACCGGACAATCCATGATAGCGGCTATCTCTTCATAGCTCAGACCATCCAGCTCCCGTAACGTAATTGCCATGCGTAAATCTTCCGGGAGCGACTCGATCGTGCGAAAAACGATTTGTCTCAGTTCTTCTGACAACATTAAGTTCTCAGGGTTCGAAATTTCTTTCAGTGCGCCGCCACTTTCGAAGTTTTCGGCGTCGATAGCGTCCACATCACTTGATGGCGGACGACGACCCTGAGCGACCAGATAGTTCTTTGCCGTATTGACCGCAATACGGTACAGCCAGGTGTAAAAAGCACTATCTCCCCGGAAAGAATCCAGCGCGCGATAGGCCTTAATAAAAGACTCTTGCACCACATCAGGCACATCGCCTGACGGTACATAGCGGGAAACCAGGCTCGCCACCTTATGCTGGTAGCGCACCACCAGTAAGTTAAAGGCTTTCTGATCTCCCTTCTGGACCCGTTCAACCAGGACCTGGTCCGTTAACTGCTCGCTCATCCGAGGTAATGTCTCCCCAAACCTAAATTCCACGCGTTAGCGAAACGCCACTCTAAAAACACTGCACTTTGAGCAAGCACCGAATTAGAGTGTCTGTTCTTCAATAAGTTCCGTAACGCCTTTGTTTTTGTTCATCGCGCCGCAGACTGGTCATTTTCTCTCATTATAAGTCTGTTCACGATACGCACCACTTTCTGACAAGAAACATCTTTTTCCCGCCAGAAGAGTAACGCAACACAGTCTTTATTTCACCACAAAATCTGACGCTAACGATCTGCTTCGCAAAATAATTTCACTCATTTACCCTCCGTTTACCTCGGCTTACTCGTTTAGCCATTGCAACAACCTTTAAAAAAAACGTGCGATATATCGCACGCGGGTGCTATTCTGACTCAACACTGTTTAGTAAATTAAACAACAATCATGAACACAACACCCGAACTCCATTGTGATGTATTGATCATCGGCAGCGGCGCTGCCGGGCTCTCTCTGGCGCTGCGCCTGGCCGAGCACCAGAACGTAATCGTTCTGAGTAAAGGGCCGATCAGTGAAGGTTCCACGTTTTACGCCCAGGGTGGCATTGCCGCCGTGTTTGATGAAACAGACAGCATTGCATCCCACGTCGACGATACGCTGATCGCCGGGGCCGGGATCGTGGATGCGCACGCCGCAGAGTTTGTCGCCAGCAATGCCCGTCATTGCGTTCAGTGGCTCATCGACCAGGGCGTGTTATTCGATACGCAGGTCCAACCCAACGGTGAAGAGAGCTACCACCTGACCCGCGAAGGCGGCCATAGCCACCGCCGCATCCTGCACGCAGCGGATGCCACCGGAAAAGAGGTAGAGACCACGCTGGTCAGTAAAGCGCTGAACCATCCTAATATTCGGGTGCTTGAGCGAAATAATGCCGTTGACCTTATTATCTCCGACAAAATTGGCCTGCCCGGCACGCGTCGCGTGGTGGGTGCCTGGGTCTGGAACCGGAATAAAGAGAAGGTGGAAACCTGTCAGGCGAAAGCCGTCGTGCTGGCGACGGGGGGGGCTTCCAAGGTGTATCAGTACACCACTAATCCGGACATTGCCTCCGGAGATGGGATCGCTATGGCCTGGCGTGCCGGTTGTCGCGTAGCGAACCTCGAGTTTAACCAGTTTCACCCGACCGCCCTGTTTCACCCGCAGGCACGCAACTTCCTGCTGACGGAAGCCCTGCGCGGTGAAGGGGCTTACCTGAAACGCCCTGACGGCACCCGCTTTATGCCGGACTTTGACGCCCGGGGCGAACTGGCCCCCCGCGATATCGTCGCTCGCGCCATTGACCATGAGATGAAACGTCTTGGCGTGGACTGCATGTATCTCGATATCAGTCACAAGCCTGCAGAATTTATTCGTCAGCATTTCCCGATGATTTACGAAAAACTGCTCGGTCTGGGCATTGATTTAACCCGCGATCCGGTCCCCATTGTCCCAGCCGCCCACTATACCTGCGGTGGCGTAATGGTTGACGATCATGGTCGTACCGATGTGGATGGCCTGTATGCTATCGGTGAGGTGAGTTATACCGGCCTTCACGGCGCGAACCGCATGGCCTCTAACTCGCTGCTGGAGTGTCTGGTGTATGGCTGGTCTGCCGCAGAAGACATCACGAAACGTATGCCTTATGCCCGTGAGACAGAGCACTTACCGGCCTGGGATGAAAGCCGTGTGGAAAACCCGGACGAGCTGGTCGTGATCCAGCATAACTGGCATGAACTACGGCTGTTTATGTGGGATTACGTCGGCATTGTGCGCACCACAAAACGCCTGGAACGCGCGTTACGCCGCATCACCATGCTGCAGCAGGAAATTGATGAATACTATGCCAATTTCCGTGTCTCCAACAATTTGCTGGAGCTGCGTAACCTGGTACAGGTTGCCGAGCTGATCGTTCGCTGCGCGATGATGCGAAAAGAGAGCCGCGGCTTGCACTATACCCTGGACTATCCGGATCAGCTTGCGGAGTCCGGACCGTCAATACTCGCCCCGCAGGTTTACATAAACAGATAAAACGCCTGGGTCAGGGCAGTGTAATCTTCGGAATACCGCTGGTCTGGCCCACGGATCACCATTCGATCATTAAAGCACTCCCCCTCTTTCGGCGAGAGCGCCAGCAGCACGCGGTGCGGCAGCCGACCTTCCGTGTCCGAAATATCGGTACGCAGACGTAACGTCCAGCCGATCTCCTGGGCGATACCAATAAATGTGTTGCCCGTGCTTTCCGGCAGCACCACACAGAAAAAACCGTCTTCAGAGATGAGTTCTGCCGCACTGATGAGCAGGGCTTTATGATCGAGGGAATGGGTATAACGCGCCTGCTCACGCTCAGGCGTACCGCACTCAACGCCGGGCTCGTAGTACGGAGGATTACTGACGATCAAATCGTATCGTGCGGTCTGTTCAGGCGCCCAGGCCAGCACATCCGCGCACTCCACTCTCATTCGGGCCGCCCACGGGGATTCAGCCACATTTTCACTCGCCTGCTCTGCTGCCTGCGCATCCAGTTCGACGGCGTCAATGGTGACATGCTTTTCAGTACGTTGCGCCAGCATCAACGCCACCAGCCCGCTGCCGGTACCGATATCAAGAATACGCTTAACGCCTGCGACAGGCGCCCACGCTCCCAGTAAAATACCGTCTGTACCGACCTTCATGGCACAGCGATCGTGAGCGACAAAAAATTGTTTAAACGTAAAGCCATCGCGGCGCAGCTGCGCTTTGAGTTGAGACATGTCAGGGCAACCTTCTAAGTGAAACTGGAGTAGCATAGGGGAAAGCGAAGTGGCCGGAAAGCGATATCCATACAAACAGATGAAGATTACAGCCGTAACGTCTATAATCAGCGCCCCACACAGAGGTAGAACATGACTGTAACGACTTTTTCCGAACTTGAACTCGATGAAAGCCTGCTCAATGCCCTTGAGAGCAAAGGCTTTACACGCCCGACCGCCATTCAGGCAGCGGCCATTCCGCCTGCGCTTGAGGGCCGCGATGTGCTCGGTTCTGCGCCAACCGGCACGGGGAAGACAGCAGCCTATTTGCTGCCTGTGTTGCAGCATCTGCTCGATTTTCCACGTAAAAAATCTGGCCCGCCGCGTATTTTAATCCTGACGCCTACGCGCGAACTGGCTATGCAGGTTGCCGATCACGCGCGTGAACTCGCGGCGAATACGCATCTGGATATTGCTACCATCACCGGCGGCGTTGCGTACATGAACCACGCCGAAGTGTTCAGCGAAAACCAGGACATCGTCGTGGCGACGACGGGCCGTCTGCTGCAGTACATCAAAGAAGAGAACTTCGACTGCCGCGCGGTTGAAACGCTGATTCTGGATGAAGCCGACCGCATGCTGGACATGGGCTTTGCCCAGGATATCGAGCACATTGCCGGTGAGACGCGCTGGCGTAACCAGACGATGCTGTTCTCTGCCACCCTCGAAGGGGAAGCAATTAATGATTTTGCAGAGCGTCTGCTGGATGATCCGGTTGAAGTGTCTGCCACGCCGTCCACACGCGAGCGTAAGAAGATCCACCAGTGGTACTACCGCGCAGACAATCTTGAGCACAAGGTGGCGTTGCTTAAGCATCTGCTGAAGCAGGAAGAAGCTACCCGTACCATCGTATTCGTGCGTAAGCGCGAGCGTGTACACGAGCTGGCTGAAATGCTGCGTAATGCCGGCATCAACAACTGCTATCTTGAAGGCGAGATGGCGCAGATCAAGCGTACTGAAGGCATTAAGCGTCTGACCGATGGCCGTGTTAACGTGCTGGTTGCTACCGACGTTGCCGCACGCGGGATCGACATCCCGGACGTCAGCCACGTCATTAACTTCGATATGCCGCGCAGCGGAGATACCTATCTGCACCGTATTGGTCGTACCGGCCGCGCGGGTCGCAAAGGTATTGCGATTTCACTGGTCGAGGCACATGACTACCTGCTGCTGAAGAAAATTGGCCGCTATGTTGATGAGCCGCTGAAAGCGCGCGTCATCGACGAACTCCGCCCGACCACACGTGCGCCGAGTGAGAAGATGACGGGTAAACCGTCCAAGAAAGCACTCGCGAAACGTGCTGAGCGAAAAGAGAAAGAAAAAGAGAAGCCGCGCGTGAAACAGCGCCACCGCGATACCAAAAATATTGGTAAGCGCCGTAAGCCAAGCTCTGCCGCGACAGAGCCAAAAACAGAAGAGTAAAAAAAAGCCGGGAATCCCGGCTTTTTTATTCCACCCAGCCTGAAGCCATTACAGGCTTTCAGTAAAGGTACGCGCGATAACGTCGCGCTGCTGCTCTGGGGTGAGAGAGTTAAAACGCACAGCATAGCCGGACACGCGAATGGTCAGCTGTGGATACTTCTCCGGATGCTCAACCGCGTCCATCAGCGTTTCGCGGCGCAGCACGTTAACGTTCAGGTGTTGACCACCTTCCACGCGCACTTCCGGTTTCACTTCCATTGGGATTTCACGGTACTCGATCTCGCCCAGTTTGCTCACTGGCACGATTTCGTCTTCAGCAAAACCTGCTTTCGCGACGACACAGCGCGCTTCGTTTTTCTCACTGTCCAGCAGCCAGAAAGAGTTGAGCAGATCGTCATTTGCAGCTTTAGTAATCTGGATACCTGTAATCATGTGTTGCCTCCCTTAGGCTACATTAACTGATGCCGGCCTCGCGCGGCCAATTGGTAAAACCATTGTTTCTTGTGTGTATATATATCATTCACACCCCGGTGATTTATTGATTTAAATCAACAAAAACACCAACCACATAAAGAGTGTGGTCTGATTTTATTGTTCCAGATCAATTTTACGATCTTACCAATTCAACTTATAACGCATAATTTCAACACAAATTGAGTAACTTACGCCTATTTCCGCCTCTGATTTTGCACCCGCGACTATAACGGTTAAGCTAGACGCAGAATGAGATCCGCAGGAGAGCGAGATGACCACCCCGTTGACATGGCACGATGTGCTGGCAGAAGAGAAACAGAAACCCTACTTTATTAACACCCTCAGTACCGTTGCGGCAGAGCGACAGTCTGGCCAGACGATTTATCCTCCGCAGAAGGATGTTTTCAACGCGTTTCGCTATACCGAGCTGAGCGATGTTAAAGTCGTTATCCTTGGCCAGGATCCTTACCATGGTCCGGGCCAGGCGCACGGGCTGGCGTTTTCCGTACGTCCGGGCGTGGCTATCCCTCCTTCTCTGCTCAATATGTATAAAGAGCTTGAGGGAACCGTGCCCGGGTTTACCCGTCCCACTCACGGTTACCTGGAAAGCTGGGCGCGCCAGGGCGTGCTGTTATTAAACACCGTGCTCACCGTACGGGCGGGCCAGGCGCACTCGCACGCCAGCCTGGGCTGGGAAACGTTCACCGATAAAGTCATCAGCCTTATTAATGAGCATCGTGAAGGGGTGGTATTTTTACTTTGGGGATCGCATGCGCAGAAGAAAGGGGCGATCATCGACCGTCAGCGTCATCATGTCCTGAAAGCACCGCATCCGTCACCGCTGTCTGCACATCGCGGCTTCTTTGGCAGTAATCATTTTGTTCTGGCGAATGAATGGCTGGAAAAACGTGGCGAAACGCCGATTGACTGGATGCCTGTGTTGCCGGCAGAAAGCGAGTAAGGTTTGAATGTGCCGGGGCTGACCCGGCACATAAGAGGCTTATGCCTTATTCTGACGCCACCATTCGGCCAGCAGTACGCCGGTCGCAACGGACACGTTCAGACTTTCCACATTACCTGTCCCGTCGATAGAAACGCTCAGATCCGCACTGGAGAGCGCCGCGTCAGACAGACCATCGCGCTCCTGACCCAGCACCAGAACCATCTTGCGCGGCAGCGTCGCTTTAAACAGCGGCGTACCGGCATGGCTCGACGTTGTGACAATGGAATAGCCCGCTTTACGGAACTGCTCCAGGGCATCCAGAACGCTGTCGCCGGTGATCGGCTGAACGTGCTCGGCTCCGCCTTCGGCAGTACGGATCGCGGCGCCGGATTCCAGCAGCGCAGCATCCTGCAGCAGCACGCCTTTCACGCCAAAGTGCGCGCAACTGCGCATCATTGCGCCCAGGTTGTGCGGGTTGCCGACATCTTCCAGCGCCAGCACGCAGTCATCGGCATCCGCCTGGCTGACCCACTGCTGAACGGTTGTGCCGTTACGTTTTTTGATCAGGAAGCAAACGCCGCCGTGGTGCTCGGTTCCTGACGCTTTGGTCAGTTCGGCATCATCAACCACGTGGTAAGCTTTACGGTTTGCAGCCATCCAGCGCAGCGCTTCTTTAAAGCGCGGGGTTACGCTCTGGATAAACCAGGCGCGGACGATACACTCAGGACGGCTCTGGAACAGCGCCTGGCAGGCGTTCTCGCCATATACGCGGGTCTCTTCCGCACGCTGACGACGCAGCACTTCCGGGTCGATAAAGCTTTTACCGCTGATACCGCCGTGATCGGCTTTTTCTGGCGTCTCGTCACCCGGCGCGCGCGAAACGGTGCGCCACGGGGAGGCGTTATCACGTGAGAAGTCATCGCGTTTGCGATCGTCACGTTTACGATCATCACGTTTGCGGTCATCACCGCGGTTGTTTCTGTCATCGCGGGCGGGGCGACGGCCACCGTCTGCACGAGAAGACGCCGGACGCCCGCCACCTTTTCCGGTACGCGGATTTTGGGTGCGTTTATCAGAGTCATCATCACTGCGGACATACATCACTTTGACCTTGCCGCTTTTGTTTTTCATTTCGTCGTTCATGCTTTTCTCCACCAGCGCTGCGCGAAGCGCGCAGATTACCCGATGTGCCAGCGCATAGCCATAATTTCGTACAAAAGCCTGTGACTATTGTTCTCATTGAATAAAACGCATTGTTGTTTCAAACAGGCTCATTGATAATATGTAACATATTGGAAACATAATCGGCGCACTGCCGCTGTCCCACGGCTCTATCAGAGGTTAGTTATGAATACCGTATGTGCCAACTGTCAGGCTCTTAATCGCATTCCGGACGATCGGATCGAAGATGGTGCGAAATGCGGACGTTGTGGCCATGAATTGTTTGATGGCGATGTCATTAACGCGACGGGTGCTACGCTGGACAAACTCCTCAAGGACGATCTTCCTGTGGTGGTCGATTTCTGGGCACCATGGTGCGGCCCGTGCCGAAACTTCGCGCCGATCTTTGAAGATGTCGCCGAAGAGCGCAGCGGTAAAATGCGCTTTGTTAAGGTCAATACTGAGGCGGAGCGTGAGCTTAGCGCGCGTTTTCAGATCCGCAGCATTCCGACCTTTATGATCTTCAAAAAGGGTGAAGTGGTCGACATGCTCAACGGTGCGGTTCCAAAAGCCCCGTTTGATAGCTGGCTTAACGAATCACTGTAACATTCACGGGGCACATCTTGTGCCCCGTTCCCGCCTCTGCGAAAATAGGGTTTTTCCTCCATTTCGCCCATGACAAATAACGCTGTTCTTCAATTACGCGCCGAGCGCCTTGCCCGCGCGACTCGCCCCTTTCTTGCCCGCGGCAATCGTATTCGTCGCTGTCAGCGCTGCCTGTTACCGCTGAAGGTTTGTCTGTGTGAGACGCTGGTCCCGGATACGGCAGAGAGTCGTTTTTGTCTGGTCATGTTCGATACTGAGCCGATGAAACCCAGCAATACGGGACGTCTGATCGCCGATATTCTGCCGGATACCGCTGCGTTTCAGTGGTCCCGCACGGAACCCCCTCAGGCCCTGCTCGACCTGGTGGCAAGCCCGGACTATCAGCCGATGGTCGTTTTTCCCGCCTCTTATGCAGGGGCCGATCGCCAGGTGCTTTCGGTACCACCATCCGGGAAACCGCCGCTGTTTATTATGCTCGACGGCACTTGGACCGAAGCGCGGAAAATGTTTCGCAAGAGCCCTTACCTCGACGCCCTGCCGGTGATTTCTGTCGATCTTTCCCGCGTCTCCGCCTATCGGCTGCGTGAAGCGCATGCTGACGGGCAATACTGCACCGCCGAAGTGGCCATAGCGCTTCTGGATTTAGCGGGAGATACCGCGGCGGCAGGTGCCCTGGGCAACCATTTCTCACGTTTCCGGGAGCGCTATCTGGCGGGAAAAACCGTTCATAAGGGCAGTGTCACAGCAACAGAGCCAGAAAGCGTTTAAAATCATCAGGTCGCTTGCATTCACAGGAGGCCTGCATGAGCCAGCGAGGGTTAGAAGCGCTACTTCGTCCTAAATCCATTGCCGTCATCGGCGCATCAATGAAACCGGATCGTGCAGGCTATCTGATGATGCGTAACCTGCTGGCCGGTGGATTTAATGGCCCCGTCATGCCCGTCACGCCGGCTTATAAAGCGGTTCAGGGCGTACTGGCCTGGCCCGATGTGCAAAGCCTGCCTTTCGTGCCCGATCTTGCCGTACTCTGTACCAATGCGAAGCGAAATCCGGAACTGCTGGAATCACTCGGCAAGAAGGGATGTAAAACCTGCATTATTCTCTCGTCTCCCCCTGAGCAAAAAAGCGAACTTCTGGCCTGCGCCAGCCGCTATCAGATGCGCATTCTTGGGCCAAACAGTCTGGGTCTGCTCGCTCCCTGGCAGGGGCTGAATGCCAGCTTCTCTCCGGTACCGATCCGCAAAGGCAAGCTCGCGTTTATTTCGCAGTCGGCTGCGGTATCAAACACCATTCTCGACTGGGCGCAGCAGCGTGAAATGGGATTTTCCTACTTCATTGCCCTGGGCGATAGCCTGGATATCGACGTTGATGAACTGCTGGATTTTCTCGCACGAGACAGCAAAACCAGTGCGATCCTGCTTTATCTTGAGCACCTTAGCGACGCCCGTCGCTTTGTATCGGCTTCGCGAAGTGCGTCGCGCAATAAGCCGATCCTGGTGATCAAAAGCGGTCGCAGCCCTGCGGCCCAGCGTCTGCTGCATTCCCATTCCGGTATGGATCCCGCCTGGGATGCAGCCATTCAACGCGCGGGTTTGCTGCGGGTACAGGATACGCACGAGCTTTTTTCCGCCGTTGAAACGTTAAGCCATATGCGCCCGCTGCGCGGCGAGAAGTTAATGATAGTCAGTAACGGCGCCGCGCCTGCCGCCCTCGCGCTGGATGAACTGTGGCGCCGCTTCGGCAAGCTGGCAACCCTGAGTGAAGAGACGCTGCGGCGCCTGAGAGACGCGCTGCCGACCAGCGTGACGCCCGGCAACCCGCTTGATTTGCGCGATGACGCCAGCAGCGAGCGCTATATCAGCGCTATCTCCATTTTGCTGGACAGCCAGGATTTCGATGCGCTGATGATTATCCACTCCCCCAGCGCGGTCGCACCGGGCAGTGAAAGCGCGAGGGCGCTTATTGATGCCGTGCGTACTCATCCGCGAGGCAAATATGTCACCCTGCTCACCAACTGGTGCGGCGAGTTTTCCTCTCAGGAGGCGCGACGCTTGTTCAGCGAAGCCGGGCTGCCAACCTACCGTACACCGGAAGGCACTATCACCGCGTTTATGCACATGGTGGAATATCGCCGCAACCAGAAACAGCTGCGTGAAACGCCGGCGCTACCCGGTAATCTGACGGCGAATACCGTCGACGTTCACCGCCTGTTGCAGCAGGCTATCGAAGAGGGGGCGACGTCGCTTGATACGCATGAAGTCCAGCCCATTCTGGGCAGTTACGGCATGCAAACCCTGCCGACCTGGATCGCCAGCGACAGCGCTGAGGCAGTACACATTGCCGAGCAGATAGGCTATCCGGTGGCCCTGAAGCTGCGCTCCCCGGATATTCCGCATAAGTCTGATGTTCAGGGGGTTATGTTATACCTGCGCACGGCGACAGAGGTGCAGCAGGCTGCAGATGCCATTTTCGATCGGGTCAAAATGGCCTGGCCACAGGCAAGGATCCACGGGCTGCTGGTGCAAAGCATGGCTAATCGCGCAGGGGCCCAGGAATTGCGGGTCGTGGTTGAACACGACCCCGTGTTTGGCCCACTGATCATGTTGGGAGAAGGCGGCGTTGAGTGGCGTCCGGAAGAGCAAGCCGTGGTGGCATTACCGCCGCTGAACATGAATCTGGCGCGCTATTTGATCATTCAGGCAATTAAAAGCAAAAAGATCCGTGGCCGGAGTGCGCTGCGTCCGCTCGATATTGCCGGGTTAAGTCAGTTCCTGGTCCAGGTGTCTAACCTGATTGTAGATTGCGCCGAGATCCAGCGGCTGGATATCCATCCGCTCCTTGCCTCCGGCAATGAGTTCACGGCGCTGGACGTGACGCTGGATATCGCGCCATTTGAAGGAGACAGCGAGAGCCGTCTGGCAATCCGTCCATATCCTCTGCAACTGGAGGAGTGGGTAGAGATGAAAAATGGAGAACGTTCGCTGTTCCGTCCTATTCTTCCGGAAGATGAACCCCAGCTGCGGGCCTTTATCTCTCAGGTCACGAAAGAGGATCTTTATTATCGCTATTTTAGCGAAATCAACGAATTTACCCACGATGATTTAGCCAATATGACCCAGATCGACTACGATCGAGAAATGGCGTTTGTGGCCGTTCGTCGCTCTGATAAGGGGGATGAGATCCTCGGCGTTACGCGTGCTATTTCTGACCCGGATAACGTTGATGCAGAGTTTGCTGTACTGGTACGCTCCGACCTCAAAGGTCTGGGGCTGGGAAGACGGCTGCTGGAAAAACTCATCAGTTATACGCGAGATCACGGATTGTTACGTCTCAATGGCATTACTATGCCTAACAATCGCGGTATGGTGACCCTGGCGCGAAAACTTGGATTTGATGTTGATATTCAGCTGGACGAAGGTATTGTTGCCCTGTCCCTGAGCCTGACATCAGCAGACAAACACGAGTAAGCTACTGGAAATGTTACCCACTTTGGACGGGACTGGTGGTATCATTGTCCGCTTATGTTGTTTGCATGGTACAAACAACCCTTCAATGAACAGAGAAGAAACGCACTGTGATGTTGTCAAAATTTAAGCGTAATAAACATCAACAACACCTTGCTCAACTACCGAAGATTTCTCAGTCAGTTGATGATGTAGAGTTCTTTTACGCTCCCGCGCATTTTCGGGAGACGCTTCTGGAAAAGATTGCCAGTGCCACGCGACGCATTTGCATTGTGGCGCTGTATCTTGAACAAGATGAAGGCGGGCGTGCGATCCTGAACGCACTTTATGAAGCCAAACGTCAGCGTCCAGAGCTGGATGTTCGCGTGCTGGTGGACTGGCATCGCGCTCAGCGAGGCCGTATCGGCGCTGCCGCTTCAAACACCAATGCTGACTGGTATTGCCGCACGGCGCAGGAAAATCCTGGCGTTGATGTGCCTGTTTATGGCGTGCCAGTCAATACCCGTGAGGCGCTCGGCGTCCTTCATTTCAAGGGCTTTATCATCGATGATAGCGTGCTTTACAGCGGCGCCAGTCTGAATGATGTTTACCTGCATCAGCTCGATAAGTATCGCTACGACCGTTACCATCTGATTCGCAATCCGCAGATGGCCGATATCATGTTCAACTGGGTTGATAAAAATCTGGTCCATGGCCGTGGCGTTAATCGTCTTGACGATCCTGAGCGTCCTAAAAGCCCGGAGATCAAAAATGATGTTCGCGCCTTCCGTCAGGAGCTGCGTGATGCGGTCTATCATTTCCAGGGTGATGCAAACAACGAAGAGTTATCCGTTACCCCGCTGGTCGGGCTCGGTAAATCCAGCCAGCTGAACAAAACGATCTTCCATCTGATGCCGTGCGCGGAGCAGAAACTCACCATTTGTACGCCGTACTTCAACCTTCCTGCCGTGCTGGTGCGCAATATCATTCAGCTACTGCGCGACGGCAAAAAAGTGGAAATCATCGTCGGTGATAAAACCGCAAACGACTTCTTCATTCCTGAAGATCAACCGTTCAAAATTATCGGTGCGCTGCCTTATCTCTATGAGATTAACCTGCGCCGTTTCCTGAGCCGTTTACAATACTACGTTAATACCGACCAACTGGTTGTGCGTCTCTGGAAAGATGAAGACAACAGTTACCATCTGAAAGGCATGTGGGTAGACGATGAGTGGATGCTGCTGACAGGTAACAACCTGAACCCACGCGCGTGGCGACTGGATCTGGAAAACGCTATCCTGATCCATGACCCTCAGCATGAGTTAGCCGCAAAGCGTGAACGTGAGCTGGAACTGATTCGCACGCATACAACCGTGGTGAATCACTACCGCGAACTGCAGAGTATTGCCGATTATCCGGTGAAAGTTCGCAAGCTTATTCGCCGCTTACGTCGAATCCGTATCGACCGACTTATCAGCCGTATTCTGTAATATCCAGGCCCTGCCATCGCAGGGCTTTTTTATGGAGCCCGTTGATGCGTATTCCTCTGTTGCTGAGCGTGATCTTACTGAGTGGCTGTAGCCATATGGCCAACGATAACTGGTCCGGACAGGATAAAGCACAACATTTTCTCGCTTCCGCTATGCTGTCCGCCGCCGGTAATGAGTATGCGCAACATCAGGGATACAGCCGGGATCGGAGCGCGACGATTGGGCTGATGTTCTCCATCGGTCTTGGGGCGTCAAAAGAGCTGTGGGATAGCCGCCCCGCTGGGAGCGGCTGGAGCTGGAAAGATTTCGCCTGGGACGTCGCTGGCGCAACGACCGGCTATGCCGTGTGGCAGATGGCACACTATTAAAGTCGAATGCCTTTCCCTTTGCGATGCAACATCAGAGAGACAATAAAGGCCAGCGCCCCCATTCCCGTTACGTACCAGAAGAATGTCGTTTCGCTTCCCCATGATTTAAAAGACAACGCAACATACTCCGCCGATCCGCCAAACAACGCGTTGGCGACCGCATAAGAGAGCCCTACCCCTAAAGCACGTACCTGCGCCGGGAACATTTCGGCTTTCAGTATCCCGCTGATCGAGGTGTAGAAACTGACAATCACCAGCGCCAGCATAACCAGCGTAAATGCGGCATAGGGCGAGGAGACGTGCTGAAGGGCCGTCAAAACAGGAACGGTACAGAGCGCCGATAATCCACCAAAAACAAGCATTGACGTTCGTCGGCCAATTTTGTCCGAGAGCGCCCCGATGATTGGTTGTATGAGCATAAAGACAAACAGCGCTACAGTCATGACAACGCTGGCAACGTTGGCGTGCATCCCGGTGGTGTTCACCAGGTACTTTTGCATATAGGTAGTAAACGTGTAAAAACTGAGAGAGCCCCCTGCAGTAAAGCCTAGCACCATAAGGAAAGCTTTGCGGTTACGCCATAATCCTTTAAACGTTCCCGCTTCCTTCAGCGTTCTGACCTCTTTCTGAGAAGTTTCATCTAACTGACGGCGTAGCCAAAGTGCAACGATCGCCAGCGCGGCTCCCATTGCGAACGGGATCCGCCAGCCCCAGGTGTGAAGCTGTTCATCCGTCAGGATCTGCTGCAGGATCACCACCACAAGAATGGCCAGCAGTTGACCGCCAATCAGCGTGACATACTGGAATGAGGCGTAAAAGCCTTTCCGTCCTTCCAGTGCAATCTCACTCATGTAGGTCGCACTGGTACCGTATTCGCCCCCCACTGATAACCCCTGAAATAAGCGGGCCAGTAAAAGTAGCGCCGGTGCCCAGGTACCAATCGATTCATAGCCCGGTAAGCAGGCAATCACCAGAGAGCCAAAACACATCATACAGACCGAAATCAGCATGGAGGCCTTACGCCCCTGACGATCCGCAATGCGGCCGAACAACCAGCCACCAATGGGTCGCATTAAGAATCCTGCAGCAAATACACCCGCTGTTTGTAGGAGTTGTGTAGTGGTGTTGCCGGATGGGAAGAATATATGAGCGAAATAGAGTGAACAGAATGAGTAGACGTAAAAGTCGAACCATTCAACCAGGTTCCCTGAAGAGGCGCTGACGATGGCCCATACCCTTCTTCGGGTATCACTGTTAGCCAGCGTCCCGTTTGATGTAATGCTTTCTGTCATTGTGATTATGCTCCTGCCATAGACTACGGCGTATTGAGTCCTGAAACTCAATTACCTCGTAAATGAAATGTTATAATTTTGTTATAAATAACATTGAGACAAAGATCACACATTCCATTAGCAGGATAAGGGATTAAGAGAAAGGCCAGAGCAGTAAAAACACAAAGCAAAAAACCCCGCACCTTACGGTACGGGGTTTTTCTAAA
>NZ_POVL01000030.1 GCF_002939185.1 Enterobacter sichuanensis
CATGCTGTGGCACTACGACAAAGATCTGAGTGGCTATACTCTGGGCCAGGGCGGTTATTACAGCCCGCAGGAGTATGTCTCCTTCGCCCTGCCGGTGACCTGGCGTAAACGCACGGAGAACTGGTCCTGGGAACTGGGGGGATCTGTCTCCTGGTCGCACTCCAAAACCAATGACGAGCTGCGCTACCCGGACCAGAGTCTTATTCCAACCGATGAACCTGGCCGCTATACCGACCGGGGGGCGATGGAAACCGGCAGCAGCTCTTCAGGCACCGGTTATACCGCGCGGGCCATTATTGAACGTCGGGTGACCTCCAACTGGTTTGTTGGCCTGGGCGTGGATATTCAGGAAGCAAAAGACTATACCCCAAGCCATGCGCTGCTGTACGTACGCTACTCTGCCGCAGGCTGGCAGGGTGATATGGACTTACCGCCGCAGCCGCTCATTCCTTACGCGGACTGGTAATCGGATTTTACTTAATCCATTTGTAAGTCTCTCTTAAAAGTGCAGCAATCGGGTATACTCAGGCGCGCCAGGTTTACACCCTGGTGCGCCCTGCGCTTCGAGTTCTGTGGAGAGTCATTTTGCGTGTCAGCCGTTCCTTAACGATCAAACAGATGGCGATGGTGTCTGCCGTCACAATGCTGTTTGTACTGCTATTTTGCGTAATTTTGCTGTTTCATTCCGTGCAGCAGAATCGCTATAACACGGCTTCGCAATTAGAAAGTATTGCTCGCTCGGTGCGCGGCCCGCTCTCAGCCTCGATCCTGAAAGGTGATATTCCCGAAGCGGAAACCATTTTAAAACGCATCCAGCCTGCAGGCGTAGTCAGCCGCGCAGACGTGGTGCTGCCTAACCAGTTCCAGGCGCTGCGGATGAGCTTTATCCCTGAGCGTCCTGTCCCGATGATGGTGATGCGCCTGTTTGAACTGCCGGTACAAATCTCGCTCCCCATTTACTCGCTTGAGCGTCCTGCCAACCCGCAGCCGCTAGCCTATCTCGTCCTGCAGGCGGACTCGTACCGCATGTATAAATTCGTCATGAGCTGGTTTGTCACGTTAGTGACCACTTGCTTACTTATGACGCTGATCCTCAGCGTGGCGCTGACCTGGTGCATTAACCGGCTGATCGTGCATCCGCTGCGGCGTATCGCCCGGGAGCTGAACACCCTTTCTCCACAGGACCAGATGGGCCATCAGCTTGAACTGCCGCGCCTTCATCATGACGATGAGATCGGCATGCTGGTGCGTAGCTACAACCTTAACCAGCAACGCATCCAGCGTCAGCAGGATGAGCTGAACAGTAGCGCCACCCGCTTCCCGGTGTCGGAGCTCCCCAATAAAGCGTTTCTGATGGCAATGCTGGAGCAGACCGTCGCTCGCCAGCAGACTACGGCGTTGATGGTCATCGCCTGTGAAACCCTGCAGGACACGGCGGGCGTGCTCAAGGAGAGCCAGCGCGAGATGCTGCTGCTCACCCTGGTGGAAAAGGTGAAATCTGTGCTTGCGCCACGCATGGTGCTGACCCAGGTGAGCGGGTATGACCTGGTGGTGATTGCAAACGGGGTGAAAGAGCCGTGGCATGCAATCACATTAGGTCAGCAAGTACTCACTGTCATTAATGAGCGGCTCCCCATTCAGGGTATCCAGCTTCGTCCGAGCGCCAGCATCGGGATTGCCATGTACTATGGCGATCTGACCGCGGAACAGCTTTATCGCCGCGCCTTTTCGGCGGCGTTCACCGCCCGTCGCAAAGGCAAAAATCAGATCCAGTTCTTCGACCCGGAGCAGATGGAAAAGGCGCAGCAGCGCCTGACGGAAGAGAGCGATATTCTGACCGCGCTGGATAACCGCCAGTTTGCCCTCTGGCTCCAGCCGCAGGTGGATTTGCACACGGGAGACGTGAAAAGCGCCGAGGCGCTATTGCGGATGAAACAGCCGGATGGTTCATGGGAGTTGCCGGAAGGACTGATTGAGCGCATTGAATCCTGCGGTCTGATGGTGACTATCGGATACTGGGTGCTGGAAGAGACCTGCCGTCAGCTTGCCGCCTGGCAGGAGCGCGGCGTGACGTTGCCGCTGTCGGTCAATTTGTCCGCCCTGCAGCTGAAGCACCCGACCATGGTGTCAGAGATGCTGGAGCTTATCCACCGTTACCGCATCAAACCGGATACCCTGACCCTGGAAGTGACAGAGAGTCGGCATATAGACGACCCTAATGAGGCCGTCGCCATTCTGAAGCCGCTGCGCCATGCCGGCATTCGCATTGCGCTGGATGATTTTGGCATGGGTTACGCCGGGCTGCGTCAGCTTCAGCACATGAAAACCCTGCCGGTGGATGTGTTGAAAATTGACAAAGCGTTTGTCGACGGTCTGCCGGGCGACAGCAGCATGGTGCAGGCGATTATCCATATGGCGCGCAGCCTCAACCTGCATCTTATTGCGGAGGGGATTGAAACCGAAGCGCAACGAAGCTGGCTGGCTGAGGCGGGCGTGGAGAGTGGACAGGGCTTCCTTTTTGCCCCGGCGGTTCCCGCGGATGTCTTTGAAGAACGTTACCTTTCTGGCGCTGGCCATCACGCAAAAGTGTAATTTTGTTGCTGGCTTGTGCGAGCCAGCTCAAAGTTCTTAACATTTGTGTTTCAAATTTGAACTGAGTTTATTTCTGTCCTGTTATGTGGGTGTTATTTTAAAGCCGCAGGTTAAGCATAACCTTACAAAACCTGTGGTTTTTCTTCCCAAGGACACCTTATGAAAACCTCACTCTTCAAAAGTCTTTATTTCCAGGTCCTGACAGCCATCGCCATCGGTATTCTGCTGGGTCACTATTACCCTGAACTGGGCGCACAAATGAAACCGCTTGGCGACGCGTTCGTTAAGCTCATCAAAATGGTCATCGCCCCGGTGATCTTCTGTACGGTCGTGACGGGCATCGCGGGCATGGAAAGCATGAAGGCGGTTGGCCGTACCGGTGCCGTGGCGCTGCTCTATTTTGAAGTGGTCAGTACGCTGGCGCTGATTATTGGTCTGATCATCGTCAACGTGGTGCAGCCAGGCGCGGGTATGAACGTCGACCCGTCGACGCTGGATGCGAAAGCCGTCGCGGTTTACGCCGAGCAGGCGAAGGATCAGGGTGTGGTCGCCTTCCTGCTGGACGTCATTCCTGGCAGCGTAATTGGCGCGTTTGCCAGCGGTAATATCCTGCAGGTCCTGCTCTTCGCCGTGCTGTTTGGTTTTGCCCTCCACCGTCTGGGCAGCAAAGGCCAGCTCATCTTTAACGTCATTGAAAGTTTCTCGCAGGTGATTTTCGGCATCATCAATATGATCATGCGCCTGGCGCCGATTGGGGCCTTCGGTGCGATGGCCTTCACCATCGGTAAATACGGCGTCGGTACGCTGGTGCAGCTGGGGCAGCTGATTATCTGCTTCTATATCACCTGTATCCTTTTCGTGGTGGTGGTCCTGGGCTCCATCGCCCGTGCGACAGGTTTCAACATCTTCAAATTTATCCGTTACATCCGCGAAGAGCTGCTGATTGTTCTGGGGACCTCCTCTTCAGAATCGGCGCTGCCGCGTATGCTCGATAAGATGGAAAAACTGGGATGCCGTAAATCGGTGGTAGGGCTGGTGATCCCGACGGGTTACTCTTTCAACCTGGATGGCACCTCGATCTACCTGACGATGGCGGCGGTGTTTATCGCCCAGGCGACCAACAGCCATATGGATATTGTCCATCAGATTACCCTGCTGGTGGTGCTCCTGCTCTCTTCTAAAGGGGCGGCAGGCGTGACGGGCAGTGGCTTTATCGTGCTGGCGGCGACGATTTCCGCGGTGGGGCATCTGCCGGTGGCGGGTCTGGCGTTGATTCTCGGTATTGACCGCTTCATGTCAGAGGCGCGCGCCCTGACCAACCTGGTGGGTAACGGCGTGGCTACGGTGGTCGTGGCGAAATGGGTCAAAGAGCTGGATCACAAAAAGCTCGACGATACCCTGAACAATCGTTCATCCGACAGCAAAAATCCTGGTTTATCCTCTTAATCTTGTCACAAATGCCCGTATTCCCTTGTCGGGATGCGGGCTCCTGCGCATAATAACTGTTCGTACCTGTCATAATTCGACAAGATTTTTTTTGGGTATATTTCACTTCTGACCGTGACGTTTTGCCGAATGCGCGGTCTAATCGACGTGTTTTCATCGTCATCTTTAAGAGTGAGGCGCGTCGCGAGGCACTCTTTTTTAACCAGGAATGTTGATCAGAGGTTCACATGCAGGGCACAAAAATTCGACTCTTAACCGGCGGTTTGCTGATGATGGCAGCAGCCAGTTATGTGCAGGCAGATGCGCTCCAGCCAGACCCGGCCTGGCAACAAGGAACATTAGCGAACGGTTTTCAGTGGCAGGTGTTAGCCACGCCGCAGCGTCCCAGCGATCGTATTGAAATCCGTCTGTCCATTAATACCGGTTCCCTTACGGAAAGCACTCAGCAAACCGGTTTTAGCCATTTTATTCCCCGGCTGGCGCTCACTCAGAGTGGCAGCTTGCAGGCTGTTCAGGTGCGTTCGCTTTGGCAACAGGCCATCGATCCGAAACGCCCACTCCCACCGGCTGTTGTCTCGTATGACTACACCATGTTTAACCTGAGCCTGCCTAATAACCGTAACGATCTGCTTAAAGAAGCCCTCACTTATCTCTCCGATGCCTCTGGCAATCTGGCGATTACGCCGGACACCGTCAACTATGCGTTGAGCAACAGCGACATGGTGGCGACCTGGCCTGGTGATACCAAAGAGGACTGGTGGCGTTACCGCCTGAAAGGTTCCGCATTACTGGGGCACGATCCGGCTGAACCGCTGAAACAGCCGGTAGACGTCGAACAAGTTAAATCCTTCTACCAGAAATGGTACACCCCGGACGCGATGACGCTGATCGTGGTGGGTAACGTGGACAGCCGCGCAGTGGTTGAGCAGATCAACAAAGCGTTTGGCGATTTGAAAGGCAAGCGTGAATCACCGGCCCCGGTGCCGACTCTCTCTCCGCTGCGTGCAGAGCCTGTCAGCATCATGACGGACACCGTGCGTCAGGACCGACTCTCCGTGATGTGGGATAACGCCTGGCAGCCCATCCGTGAGTCCGCGGCGCTGTTGCGCTACTGGCGTGCCGATCTGGCCCGTGAAGCGCTGTTCTGGCATGTTCAGCAGACGCTCAGTAAGAACAACGTGAAGAATATCGGTCTTGGCTTTGACTGCCGCGTGCTGTTCCAGCGTGCGCAATGCGCCATTAACGTTGAATCACCGGGCGACAAGCTGAATGCAAATCTGGGCGTGGTCGCGAAAGAGCTCGCAAAAGTGCGTAAAGAGGGGCTTCCTGAAGAGGAGTTCAATGCTCTCGTGGCGCAGAAAAAACTGGAGCTGCAGAAGCTGTTTGCGACTTACGCTCGCGCCGATACCGACATTCTGATCAGCCAGCGTATTCGCTCTCTGCAGAACCAGGTGGTGGACATTGCGCCGGAACAGTACCAGAAGCTTCGTCAGGACTTCCTGAACGGTCTGACCGTCGAGATGCTCAATCAGGACCTCCGTCAGCAGCTGTCGCAGGATATGGCGTTGATCCTCCTGCAACCGAAAGGCGAGCCGGAATATGACATGAAGGAACTGCAGACAACCTGGGATTCCATTATGGCTACCGCGCCGCAGCCAGCGCAGGCCGCGACGGCGGATGATTTACACCCGGATGCGACGGATATTCCGCAGGGGCAGTAATGCTTAAATATTCCCTCTCCCTGTGGGAGAGGGTTAGGGTGAGGGCAACAGCCCGCACCTGACTTAAACAGGCATCGCCTCACGCGGAATAATCGCCCCGCGATACTGAATGACGGTGCTGGCCGTCAGGTGCCCACGCTGTGCTGCCGCTTCCGGCGTGCCGCCCGTCAGACGCACCGCCAGATACCCCGCGCTGAATGAATCACCCGCCGCCGTGGTATCAATCACGTTCTCTCTGGCAAGCTTCACCGCCGGGACGTCAACCACCGCTTCCCCCGTAATCGCCACCAGACACGACTCCGCGCCGCGCTTAATCACCACTTCTTTCACGCCCGCCGCCTGCGTGCGCGCAATCACGTCCTCTACCGGTTTTTCTCCCCACAGGGCGTCTTCATCGTCGAGGGTCAGGAAGGCGATGTCGGTGCATTGCAGCATCTGCTGATAGACCTGCTGCGTCTCTTCGCGGCTGGCCCACAGGCGTGGACGGTAGTTGTTATCGAAAATCACCTTCCCGCCGTTGGCGCGGCACTCGCGCAGCAACGACAGCAGTTTTTCGCGGCTGGACGGGCTCAGAATAGCCAGGCTAATCCCGCTCAGATAGAGGTAGTCAAACGTCGCCAGCGTTTCGCAAAGGGCGGCGGCGTCGTCGCTCTCCAGCCAGTATTTCGCCGCGGCTTCGTTACGCCAGTAGTAGAACGTACGCTCGCCGGTCTCGTCGGTCTCAATGTAATACAAACCCGGCAGGCGGTTTTCCATACGCTGGATCAGTGAGGTATCAATATGTTCACTCTGCCAGGCCTCAAGCATCTGCTGGCTGAAGCTGTCCGTCCCCAGGGCGGTAACGTAGTTCACGGTGAGCGCCTCAGGCGCAACCTGACGGGCAATATAAACGGAGGTGTTTAACGTATCGCCACCAAATCCGCGGCTGACGTCCGCGCCTTTTTGGGACAGCTCAATCATGCATTCGCCAATCACGGCAATTTTTTTAGACATAGTCGTGAACCTGAACAGAGTAATTTTCGCTAGTGTGCGCTGGGTGAATTAACAGGTCAACTATATTAAAACAACGTTCCATTATTTTATTTGAGCCAGCGCGTGTTCCTGCTCATTGCTGTCATCTTAATTTCATTTTCCGGGTTAATTGAACATAAAGTTCTCAATTGCCGCGCCGATAATCCTGTGACGAGTCCAGAAAGGCCATCCCAACAACAGGACATCTGAAATGAAGTCAGAGCAGGTTATCCAGCGGCTGAGCACTACGCCTGAGGCAAGTATTGAGAACTTGCAGGAGCATCGCTACTGGCTGCAATGTGAGCGCGCGTACACCTATCAGCCGATCTACCGAACGGATGGCCGACTGATGGCCATTGAAATATTGACCGTGGTGACGCACCCCTCAAACCCTACTCAGCGTATTGCACCGGATCGCTACTTTGCCGAAGTGGCCGTTCGCCAGCGTCTGGATGTGCTGGAAGAGCAGCTCCGTATGCTGGCGACGAAGCAGACCTTTTTCGAACAGCACGATATCCTCGCCTCGGTCAACGTTGATGGCCCGACTCTGCTGGCGCTGCGTCAGAATGCGAAATTGCAGGAACTGATCGCCACCCTGCCGTGGATGCGCTTTGAGCTGGTGGAGCATGTCCGCCTGCCGCAGGACTCCTCGTTTGCGTCGATGTGCGAATTTGGCCCGCTATGGCTGGATGATTTTGGCACCGGCATGGCGAACTTCTCCGCCCTGAGTGAAGTGCGCTACGACTACATTAAAGTGGCTCGCGATCTGTTTATTATGCTGCGCCAGACCCCGGAAGGGCGGAATCTGTTTACGCTGTTATTACAGCTGATGAACCGCTATTGCCAGGGCGTGATTGTTGAAGGTGTGGAAACCCTGGAAGAGTGGCGTGATGTGCAAAACTCTCCCGCCGCGGCGGCGCAAGGCTATTTCCTCTCTCGCCCGGTACCCATGGATCGCCTCGATAGCGTGATAACGACCCTCTGATAAGCCCGCTTCCCTTTGTCTGGACTATAGTTTTACAGGACAGGTCATCAGGAAAGGGGATAAAAATGACGAAAACAACCAGGGTAATCTCCTGGACCGCAGGGATTTTCTTGTTGTTGATTGTGGTCGTCGTCATCATTATTGCGACGTTTGACTGGAACCGCCTTAAGCCGACCATCAACCAGAAAGTCTCAACCGAGCTGAATCGCCCCTTCGCTATACGCGGTGATTTAGGGGTAGTGTGGGAGCGTCAGAAGGAGGAGCCCGGCTGGCGAAGCTGGATCCCCTGGCCACATGTCCACGCCGATGACATCATTCTCGGCAACCCGCACGATATCCCGGAAGTGACCATGGTTCACCTCCCTCGCGTTGAAGCTACGCTGGCTCCGCTCGCGCTCTTCACCAAAACGGTCTATCTGCCGTGGATCAAGCTGCAGCAGCCCGATGCGCGCCTGATCCGTCTCTCTGAAAAAAACAACAACTGGACCTTTAACCTTGCCAGCGACGGCGAAAAAGATCCGCATGCCCGGCCCTCGTCCTGGTCATTCCGTCTCGACAATATTCTCTTCGATCGCGGACGGATCTCCATCGACGATAAAGTCAGCAAAGCAGATGTGGAGATCCTGGTCGATCCGCTCGGCAAGCCGCTGCCGTTTAGCGAGGTGACGGGCACGAAAGCCAAAGGCGACACCGCAAGCGTAGGGGATTACGTCTTCGGCCTGACGGCAAAAGGGCGCTACAACGGCCAGCCGCTCAGCGGAAAAGGGAAAATGGGCGGTATGCTGGCGCTCCGCAGTGAAGGCACGCCGTTCCCGGTGCAGGCGGATTTCCGCTCCGGGAACACCCGTGTGGCGTTTGTGGGGACGGTCAACGACCCGATGAACATGGGCGGCGTCGATCTTCAGCTCAAATTTGCCGGTGATTCGCTGGGTGAGCTGTATGAACTGACCGGCGTACTGCTCCCGGATACCCCGCCGTTCGAAACGGACGGGCACCTGGTCGCCAAAATCGACAGCGAAAAATCCTCTGTTTTTAACTACCGGGATTTTAACGGCCGCATCGGCGACAGCGATATCCACGGTTCGCTGACCTACACCACCGGGAAACCGCGCCCCAGACTGGAGGGGGACGTCGAGTCCCGTCAGCTGCGACTCGCCGACCTGGGTCCGCTGATTGGTGTCGATTCCGGCAAAGGGACGAAGTCAAAAGAGGTGAAGAAAGATCTCCAGCCAGCCGGGAAAGTACTGCCCTATGACCGCTTTGAGACGGATAAGTGGGATGTGATGGACGCGGACGTGCGTTTCAAAGGCAGAAAAATTGAGCACGGCAGCACGCTGCCAATCAGCAATCTTTCGACCCATATCCTCCTTATAAATGCCGACCTGCGCCTGCAGCCGCTGAAGTTTGGTATGGCGGGTGGGACCATCTCGTCGAACATTCACCTCGAAGGCGATAAAAAGCCGATGCAGGGGCGAGCCGATATTCAGGCCCGCAGGCTCAAGCTGAAAGAGCTGATGCCCGATGTGGAGCTGATGCAGAAAACCCTCGGTGAAATGAACGGCGATGCCGACATACGCGGCGTGGGGAACTCCGTGGCGGCGCTGCTGGGAAGCAGTAACGGTAACCTCAAGCTGCTGATGAACGACGGGCTGGTGAGCCGCAACCTGATGGAGATCCTCGGGCTGAACGTCGGGAACTATATCATCGGGCAAATCTTCGGTGACGATGAGGTGCGGGTGAACTGTGCGGCGGCCAACCTGGACCTGGTGAACGGTGTGGCGCGTCCGCAGATTTTTGCCTTTGACACGGAAAACGCGGTGATCAACGTGACCGGCACCGCCAGCATGGCCTCGGAGCAGCTTGATTTGACCATTGACCCGGAAAGTAAGGGGATCCGTATCATCACCTTGCGTTCGCCGCTGTATGTGCGCGGCACTTTCAAAAAACCGCAGGCGGGGGTGAAGCCTGGCCCGCTGATTGCACGCGGCGCGGTGGCCGCAGCTCTCGCGACGCTGGTCACCCCAGCCGCAGCGCTGCTGGCGTTGATTTCACCGTCAGAAGGGGAAGCGAATCAGTGCCGGAATATTTTGTCGCAGATGAAGAAGTAAGGTGCGGTCTGTTATTGCCGGGTGGCGCTGCGCTTACCCGGCCTACATTTGAATCGTAGGCCGGGTAAGGCATAGCCGCCACCCGGCATTAGCTTACAAAGCCTGATGCTTAGTCTCGTGCGTCAGCAGCAGCGCAATCAGCGTCAGCGCCGCCATGGCCGCCAGATAGACGCCCACATAGAACAGGCCATAATTCGCCTGCAGCCAGGTGGCGATATATGGCGCAACGGACGCGCCCAGAATAGACGAGACGTTATAGGAGAACGACGCGCCGGTATAACGCACTTCCGTCGGGAACAGCTCCGGCAGCAGCGCGCCCATCGGACCGAAGGTCAACCCCATCAGGCTCAGGCCAATTAGCAGGTAGGCCATCACCAGCGCCGGACTACCTGAGCCCAGCAGCGGCGGGAAGACAAACAGGGCAAACAGAATAATGAGCGTGGTGATCGTAATCATGCTCGCACGGCGACCAAACTTATCCGCCAGCAGACCCGCAATCGGTACCATCACGCCAAACCCAATGACCGCCATCATCAGCATCCACAGCACTTCGTTACGCGGCAGCCCCAGCCCAACCGGCGCGGCGGCGGTACTGAAGGTCATGGAGTAAACCGTCATGATGTAGAACAGCGTGTAGGTGGCCAGCATGATAAACGTGCCCAGCACGGTCACGCGGACGTGTTTAGTCAGCAGTGTACCCAGCGGCACTTTCACCTGTTTTTTCGCCGCGGCGACTTTCGCGAACACCGGCGTTTCGTGCAGAGAGACACGGACATACAGGCCAATCAGCACCAGTACGGCGGAGAACACAAACGGGATACGCCAGCCCCAGCTCATGAACTGTTCATCCGTCAGCAGCCAGGAGAGCAGCAGGAACGTCCCGTTCGCAAAGAAGAAGCCAATCGGTGCGCCAAGCTGCGGGAAGGAGCCATACAGCGCGCGTTTACGCGCCGGAGCGTTCTCGGTCGCCAGCAGCGCCGCACCACCCCATTCACCGCCCAGGCCCAGACCCTGGCCAAAACGCGCCAGCGCCAGCAGGACCGGCGCCAGAATGCCGATGGTCTCATAGGTAGGCAGCAGGCCGATGGCGACAGTGGAGATCCCCATCGTCAGCAGCGAGGCCACCAGCGTCACTTTACGTCCAATGCGATCGCCAAAGTGTCCAAACAGCGCCGAGCCAATCGGACGCGCCACAAACGCGATGGCAAAGGTCGCCAGAGACTGTAGCGTGGCCGCCGTCGGGTCTCCCTGCGGGAAGAAAATATGCGGGAAGACGATAACCGCGGCGGTGGCGTAAATATAGAAGTCGAAGAACTCAATGGCGGTGCCAATCAGCGAGGCGACGACGACTTTATTGCGCGAGTTTACCGGAACGTTATCCGTTCCTGAGTCGAGTGTGGTGGCTGTTGCTTGCATAATATTTTCTTATTTTTGTCGAACGAAAGGCCATATTACGCACAGCAAAAGCGACATTTCAATCTGTAACAAAGCCGCGAGCCGGTGATAAAAGCAACAAAAAGCGGATAATTTTCAGACCAGCCAAATCACGTCTATGAAATGCTTCACAGATTTTAAATATCAGTCAATAACACTGGTTTTCGGTTAAATAAAAGTTACGGTCTGGATTTATATGCTGAAATGATGAATCGGGCTGAAATTTCAGCCCGGAAGGAGGGCTAGCGGTGCGTTTTGCCCGGCATCCGCGGGTCATCTTTATACTCGGCGGTGGCAATCCACGCTGCGCAGAACAAGGTCAGACGGGCGAAGAAATAGAAGAACGCCATCAGGCCCAGCACCGAGCCAAACGCCGCGCCAGACGGGGATTTCACCAGCGATGGCAGGGTGTAAGTCATCACAATTTTGATGACTTCAAAGCCGATCGCCGCAATCAACGTGCCGCGGATCAGCGCCTTCTTACGCGGGCGATGGCGCGGCAAACGCCAGAAGATCCAGAAGAACAGCAGGTAGTTGGCGAAGATGGAGATGGCCAGCCCAATGCCACGCCAGGCGGGTTTCAGCCATTCGATATAATCAAGATAGAGCGCGGAGATAATCATCTGCTGCGCCGAGCCCGCCACCGAGGTAATGGAAAGCGTCACGATGAGTGCGACCAGCAGGCCAATCAGCGAAACAAAGTCGCGGAGATACTTCACCCAAATCTTCTCCTGATCCTGCGGCTTACGCTCCCAGACATCGCGCGACTGGGCGCGAATGGCCTCGCGCAGGTTGCCCATCCAGTTTACGCCGGAGTAAAGGGCGATCAGCAAACCGACGATGCCGACCGTGGTACGCTGCTGAACAGCGGTATTGATGGTGCTTTTAAGCGTGCTGGCCAGGGTCGGGTCACTGACGTTATTCAGGATCTTCGTGAAGATATCCTGCAGCAGCGTGGGGTGTGAGGCGAGCACAAACCCGGCCGCCGCAAACGACACCATCAGGATCGGAATCATCGACAGGAAGGAAAAATAGGTGATGGCGGCACCAAACTGGTTCCCCATGCGGTCATTAAAACGCTCAGTTGCGCGTATCAGATGCGCCACCATGGGAAACTGCTGGATTCTTGCGGCGATGCCGGTGACGGTTCCCAGCGCCTTGCTGACGGTGCCAGGTGCTTTGGCCTCTTCTGGCCCGGTTTCCATCTTCCTGATGGGATCATACTCTAATTGTTGGGTGGGTCGTTGCGGGTTGTTTTCCGGCGTCACGCGTCTTTTCCTTTTCGTTTGGCTGGATGTTATTGAATTATAGCTTGCGACTAATCTACGTAAGCTTTTGTGAGTTCAGTAAGCCACTCCATAAACAGATGTACACGGCGGGAGAGGTTGCGGCGGTGGGGATAAATCAGCGAGACCGGCATCGGTTCAGCCCTGTACTGCGGGAGGATCTCGATAAGCTTCTTCGCCCGCAGAGAATCACGCACCCCGACGCGCGGGACCTGAATAATCCCCAGCCCGGCCAGACAGGCTGCCTGGTAGGTTTCTGTACTGTTAACGGTTAATACCCCGCCCGTTTTAATCCACTGGGTGCTACTGCCGTTATAAAACTCAAAGCCCTGCGGGCGGGTTCCCAGCATCGCAGCGTAGTGAATCACCGCATGGGAGCCTAAATCATCCAGCGTTTCCGGATAGCCGAAACGCGCCAGATAATCCGGGCTGGCGCAGTTAATCACCGACAGCTTGCCCAGCGGACGGGCGATCAGCCCCGAATCCTTCAGCGTGCCGACGCGTACCACGCAGTCAAACCCTTCACGGATCACATCCACCAGCCGATCGCTGCTGCTGAGCTCCAGTTCGATACCCGGGTACTGCTGCAGAAATGTCGGCAGTTTAGGGATGACTAAATTTCGTGCAACGCCGACGGGCATATCCACGCGCAGCCGTCCGCTGATGCTGGAGGGATCGTGCTGAAACATACCGTCCAGTTCATCGAGGTTCGCCAGCAGATCTTTTGCCCGTTCGTAATAGACCATGCCGTCCTGCGTCAGGCTGACGCGGCGCGTGGTGCGGTGTAAAAGCTGGGTGCCAAGCCGGTTCTCCAGGGCCTGAATTTGTCGTGAAACGCTGCCTTTCGGCAGCGTTAATGTTTCCGCCGCGCGGGAAAAACTCTCCAGCTCCGCGACGCGAACAAACAACTGCATTGCGTGAATTTTATCCATAGCTGCCGCTCATTGTTGTTGCATATGAAACAGTGAAGCGTTCTTTGCTGTCTTTATTGATCTTCTATCACCTAATAAGCTCTTTCTCAATCTCCCTAACAGCCAAAACGAGGTTTATGATGACTGAACGTATCGCATTAGTGACTGGTGGTAGCCGCGGTCTGGGTAAAAACGCCGCCCTGAAGCTGGCGGCAGACGGAACAGGAATTATCCTGACTTACCATCGCAATCAGCAGGACGCACTGGATGTTGTGCGCGAAATTCAGGAAAAAGGGGTCAACGCGGCGGCATTGCAGCTCAACGTCGGGGATATCGCCAGTTTCGATACTTTTGCCCTGCAGTTACAGGAAATCCTTAAGTCTGTCTGGCAGCGTGAACGTTTTGATTATTTATTAAACAATGCCGGAACGGGTTTATTCACGCCGTATGCCGAGACGACGGAAGCCCAGTTCGATGAGGCGTTGAATATCCACTTTAAAGGACCGTTTTTCCTGACCCAGCGTCTTCTGCCCTTGCTGAACGATGGCGGGCGGATCCTCAACGTCTCCAGCGGGCTGGCTCGTTTTACTCAGCCAGGGGCCGGAACCTATGCGGCGATGAAAGGGGCGATGGAAGTGCTCACTCGCTATCAGGCGAAAGAGTTGGGGGCGCGGGGGATCTCCGTCAATATTATTGCGCCAGGGGCGATCGAGACGGATTTTGGTGGCGGAAGTGTGCGCGACAACGCCCAGCTGAATCAGACGCTGGCTTCGCAAACGGCGCTGGGTCGGGTTGGCCTGCCAGATGATATTGGCGATGCCATTGCGGCGCTGCTGAGCGATAAACTGGGCTGGATGAATGCGCAACGTATTGAAGTGTCTGGCGGGATGTTCCTGTAATACGCTACCTTAAGGGGACGGACCCCCTTAAGGAAATCCTTAAGTAAAGTGTGTCAGGATACGGCAGATATAAATACCTCTGGCGATTTTGTAACCGCTCCGTTCATTGAGTTTTTTCTCAAATCTCCCCTATGTAGAATCCCCCTTCGCTATTCTCAGAGGGAGAAAAACGATGCGAGTAATCATGTTTGACAGGCAGTCACTATTTATTCATGGAGCGATACACAGTCTGCGGACGTTAATTCCGGAAATAAATATCACTGGAACCTGTCAGGCAGAAGATTTATGGGCGCAGATGTCCGCGTCGCCGTCTGCTATTGTTCTGATTGACGGTAATTTAATTCAGGATGAGGGATGTGGTGTGCTGGATGACATCCTGCATCGCTTGCCGACGATACGCGTGATCATGGTTCTGGCGAAAAAAGAGGCCAGATGGGTTGAACAATTGCGCCAGCGAAACATCATGGCCATTATTCCCCGCACTGCCAGCCCCGAGCGCTTTTCCGCCGTTCTGGACTCGGTGTCCAGAGGGATGGTCTGCTTTCCCGGAGAGTGGGTTCGAAAGCCGTCGTCGCCACAGGCGTTACTGGCATTAAGTGAACGCCAGCGCGAAGTGCTGAAACTGCTGGCGGCGGGGGAGTCAAATAAAGAGATTGGGCGCAACCTCAACATCAGTGCGGCCACGGTAAAAGCGCATCTGGAGGCGCTTTTCCGGCGGCTGGACGTTAAAAACAGAACTCAGGCTGCGATGTACTACACCCGGGCGACGGCCTGAAAAATCGCTTCCGGCAGCGAAGGTATCTCTCCGAAGCTGAACATCATCATCACCAGCGTGTCATGCTGCTGTTGGGTTAATGGACGTGTCACATTTTCCCGCAGCAGCGCCTCGCACAAGCGAATGTCCTCCTGAAGCAGCGCGTCCGCCTCCAGCGGAGTGACAGGACCGTGAAACTGCTCCCGATCGCGGATAACGTGGCCGTAGCCGATAACCCATAATCCGTGTTCGTCACGATATTTCTCCAGAGAAAGCCCCTGATGCTTTTTTATTAATTCAATGGCGGCAGAAGATATTTCCAGCGTAAGACCGTTCATATTCGTTTCCTCTCAAGAGGCGACACTGTAGAGGAAACGATTTACGATAAATATCCGCCAAATGGCTGTTGATCAGGAATTGTTGTTCAGATATTCCTGCCGTAATAAACCAAATAACCAGTCATTCTGCCAGCGCCCCGCGAGGTAATAGCTCTCGCGTAATTCGCCTTCGAGGCGAAACCGGGCTTTTTCCAGCAGACGTCTTGAGGCGACATTCCCGGCGGTAACGGTGGCGGTGAGTCGGCGTATGCCGCCCTCTTCAAAGGCATAGCGGCAGAGCGCCTGCAGGGATTCGAAGCCGTAGCCTTTTCCCTGCGCCTCGGGTGCGAAAAGAAAACCGACTTCTGCGCAATCCTCCTCCCGATGAATATAGCCGGTGACGCCCAGCGGAACCCGGGTGAGGGCATCACGGACGACGAGACACAGCCAGTGCGCGCTGCCCGGCGTCCAGGGCGTCAGGCGGGCCTCAAACGCGGCGCGGATGTCCGCGACGGGGCGGTCTTCCGCCACAAAGCGCATAACGTCGGGATGTTGCTGTAACGCCAGAAAAAAGGGCCAGTCCTGTTCCTGCAGGGGCGAACAGTGAAGGCGAGGGGTAATTAAAACCGGCATTCAGATTCTCCTGACATTTTTAAATGATTTTAGGGTTGTCACTTTATTTAAACAGAAAGTCAGGTATGGTTAACCTCGTATAAATAAAAAGAAAAACGGCCTTCACGTGCCCATTCGGATGTCTTCGTTGTCACTTAAGGAAAATAATGACTCTCAGCACATCACATCATATTCGCGAACAGTTCGAACACTGTCTGGCAGTCATTCGCCATGCGTCGGTGGAAATTTTACTTCTTCTGAATGTACATGCTTCGGAGGGTAAAGATCCACGCTGGTTTCTGGAGCAGCTCGACAGCGCGCGCTTAGCCCAGGGCGGCTGGGGTGCCGTGGCGAAGAAGCTCAACCTGAATGATGCCGAGATGTCGGAATTTACCCTCCAGCTGCGCCTGTTACAGCAGCGGGTGCCGCAGTATGAAAGCGGGCAGGATGTGAGTGAAAACCAGCTGATTGCGGCGATGCGGTTTGTGACCGCGCTGGAACATCTCCGCCTGCAGCAGCCGCTGTTGACCTACAGCACGGAGCTGGCACCGGGCAGCGAACTTCAGCAGCAGCAGGCGCAAAAGCAGGTGCGTGCGCTAGAGCTGATGTTAAAAGGGCTTATCCAGCAGGCCTGGCCCGATCCGGTGCGCCTCAACAACCATCTCAAGACGCTGTTTAACGCTGACCGCGTCAGACGCTGGCTGAAACTGGGTGAGATCAACGATGTCCTGAGCGGTATGATGTTCAGTGAACTGGCGCAGATGCTGGTGGATAAAAAAGAGTTCAGCCGCTACTACGCCTCACTGTTTAACGACCCTACCATGCTCACGCTTCTGGTGGAGCCGCGAAAAACCCTACAAACCTTCCTCGACGACATTCGGCAAATCCGCAACCACCTCACCGTACAGAAAGCGTTAAGTTCGGCGCAAATTCAGCTGCTGGATAGCTACTACACGCAGATCTCGCGGCCGGTTCAACGGGCGTTTGAGGAGGGGAGAACCCGCGTCAATCCGGCCGGATTCATGGCGGTGGATGCCAGCGAATTACATACGTTCTGGGAAAAGGCCCAGAAAATGGATCGGGTCACCGGCGGGGATCTGTTTGAAGTCCGAGACACCATTGAAAAGCCGACGCAGCGCGCGCCGCGTACCCCGGAACAACGCGAACAGCTCATTTCCGGTGTGTTATGGGGGGCGGTTGGCGTCATGGTGATTGCTATTGTGGCGGGGGGCTTCTGGCTGGTGACCAGCAGTAAACCGCAGCCTGCCGTTGCCAAAGCCGCCGAAGCGGCACCGCCACAGGAAATGCGCGAGACACCTTCCTCGCGTGAAACACTCACGCGGATGGGCGTCACCTGGGACGAGAATAATTTCCGTTCGGCCATCAACCGCAACGATACCCGCGTGGCGCAGCTCTTTTTGCAGGGCGGAATGGACTGGAAGCTCTCCTGGACCGAAGAGGCGATGTCGGCAGGTTATGACGACGTGCTGGAGGTGATGCTGCGCTACCGGCAGAATATGGTGGAAGAGAAGCCGTGTCGTCGCTTTATTAACACGCTCAGCCACGCCATGGCGAACGGCGAGTCGCTGACTTCCGTAAGGAAAGAGTATCTGAAAGCGTTTTGCACCGTGCCTGCGGTGGTGAAACGCCAGCAGCACGATCTCGACATGGCGACGCGCCGGGCCCAGTCGCAGCCGGATGCCAGCAACAAAAAATGGCAGTCCATCCAGACGGCCATTTATGAGGTGATCCGCTGATCTCTACTCCCTCTCCCTGTGGAAGAGGGCCGAGGTGAGGGCATCAGACCGCACCCTCCTTAAGGCTCCCCATACAACCCAATCAGCCGGCGCACCACGCCATTAGTCCAGCCGAAGCCATCCTGCAGCGGATACTCACCCCCGCCCCCTTCGCGCGGGGTACTGCTGGCGATATGGTACTTCTCAATCAGCTTATGATGGGTCTTATAAAAATGGTTCACCGTATGCAGCCAGCTCCAGGCGATTTCATCTCCGAGGGAGTCGTTGCCATACTGCTTGAACCCCTGAATGGCCATCCACTGCAGCGGCGCCCAGCCGTTGGGTTTATCCCACTGTTCGCCGGTTTCGTACTCGGTCGCCAGAATCCCCCCCGGCGTGAGCAGACGCGCTTTAACCGCATCAGACAGCCGTTCAGCCTGCTCATGGGTCGCCATACCGACATACAGCGGCACAATGCTGGCGGCAGAAAACAGCGCCATCACTTCGCGTCGCCAGTCATAATCCCGGTAGCAGCCGTTCTCTTCATCCCACAGATAGCGATTCACCGCGGCCCGGCGATCGCTGGCTTTCTGGCGGAACAGGTCGGCCGTCTCTTTATCCCCTTTCGATGCCGAGATATTGGCGATCGCACTTTCCAGCTTGAACAGGAAGGCGTTCAAATCGATGGGGATAAACTGCGTTGTGCGGATACTGGCAAGCCGACCCGGCTCGCGCAGCCAGCGGGACGAGTAGTCCCAGCCGGAAGCCGCACCCGCGCGCAGGTCGCGATACACTTCGTTCGGTGGACGCCCGGAGTGACGGGCGGTTTCCACGTCCTCAATCCAGGATTCGTCGCGCGGGGTGTCACGGTCATCCCAGTAGCGGTTCAGCAACGAGCCATCCGGCATGCGCACGGCGCTGCGGTAAGCCTGGTTAAGCAGCAGCGACTCCGCCCCGTCCATCCAGAAGGCGTGCTCCATTTTGAGGTGCTCAAGGTATCGTTTCGCACCGCGCACGCCATCCTCCTCAAACAGTTCCACCATCAGGGCAAAGACCGGCGGCTGAGAACGGCTGAGGTAATAGGTACGGTTGCCGTTAGGGATATGGCCGTAGCGCTCAATCAGCCACGCGAAGTTATCCGCCATACACTTCAGCAGATCGTTGCGCCCGCTTTCCGCCAGACCCAGCATCGAGAAGTAGGAATCCCAGTAGTAGGTCTCGCTGAATCGTCCGCCGGGAACGATATAGGCCTGCGGCAGGGCCAGCAGGGAGGACCAGGGAATATGGTCCTGCGGCTCGCGCGTCAGCACCGGCCACAGATTATCAATGTGCTCTTTCAGGGACAGACCCGGGTCGGAAACATATTCTGAGTCGAACGTTTCCGGCATCCAGAAGTGGTTCTCCACGAACTGGCGCAGGTCAAAATCCCGGTGGCGTCTGACCTTGCGGTAGCGGATCAGGATATCCAGCGGGTCCATCTTCGGCGCGCAGTCAGGGAAGGTTTTGCTGTCCGCAAACAGCCGTGACGACTGTACGTGTTCAAACAGTTCAAGGTAGCGGTCTGCGGGCGTCAGCGCATCCGACGCGGGCAGCCCTTCAATCATTTCCGGTTCCGGCTCCGCCTCGATCATCTCATCCAGTTTTAACTCGCAGGGATCGGTCTCGTAGCGCAGCTCTTCTGCAATCTCGAATTCGATGTTCTCGTTAGCCTGTAGTTTCTGGTTGAACATGGTGATAAGGACCTCCGGTTGTATGTTCTGAAAGACAGGTTTTTCCGGGCGTCCTATAAGCGTAGACATTCGCTTCGGTAGAGGGGGAGGAATATGTGCGGTAGATCACTCTTTTCGGAGCATTCGTTTTGCAACGATTTATGAATGTTAAAAAAATACCCCTCCGGGGAGGGGCATCAGGATTAGCGCATGGTCACAAACTCTTCCGCCGCCGTTGGGTGGATCGCCACGGTGTTGTCGAAGTCTTTTTTGGTTGCGCCCATCTTCAGTGCCACCGCGAAGCCTTGCAGGATCTCATCCATGCCGAAGCCAATGCCGTGGATACCGACGATCTTCTCTTCCGGGCCGACGCAGACCAGCTTCATGCGGCACGGCTGACGGTGCGAGGTGACGGCGGTATACATCGCGGTAAACGCGGATTTATACACTTTCACCTGATCGTCGCCATACTGCTCGCGCGCCTGCGGCTCGGTTAAGCCGACGGTGCCGATTGGCGGGTGGCTAAAGACCACGGTCGGGATGTTGCTGTAGTCCAGATGCTCGTCCGGCTTGTTGTTGAACAGACGCTCCGAAAGACGACGCCCTGCCGCAACGGCCACCGGGGTCAGCTCAACCGCGCCGGTGTTATCCCCAACGGCGTAAATGCCCGGCACGCTGGTGTTCTGGAATTTATCAACGACGATGTAGCCTTTTTCGTCGGTTTTCACCCCCGTCACGCCGAGGTTGAAGTTGTCATTGGCAGGTTCGCGGCCAATCGCCCAGATCAGGCAATCGACGGTCTGGCTGCGGCCATCTTCCAGCTCAAGCGTCAGGCTGCCGTCCGCGTTTTTTACCACTGCTTTTGGCACGGCATTGGTGTGCAGGGTTGGGCCTTCGGTGTTCATCACTTCGACCAGCGTATCCACGATCAGCGGGTCAAAGCTGCGCAGCGGCGCGTGTTTACGCACGAACAGGTGCGCTTCAGCACCCAGACCGTTAATCACGCCGGCCAGCTCCACTGCGATGTAGCCCGCGCCCACCACAGCAACGCGTTTTGGCAGGGCAGGCAGTTCGAAGAAACCGTCGGAGTCGATGCCATACTCCGCGCCCGGGATGTTCGGGTGGCTCGGACGACCGCCGGTGGCGATCAGGATGTGATCGGCGGTGATCGTCTCACCGTTCACTTCGATCGTCTTCGCGTCTACAAAACGGGCGAAGCCGTGAATAACGTCGACGTTATTTTTACCCAGCACGTTGTCGTACGAGGTGTGAATACGGTCGATGTAGGCGGTACGGCTGGCGATCAGCTTATCCCAGTCGAAATGGTTGATGGTGATGTCAAAGCCGTAATCCGGGCCATACATATGGATAGCTTCACGGATTTGCGCCGCATGCCACATCACTTTCTTCGGTACACAACCCACGTTCACGCAGGTGCCGCCCAGCGCTTTGGCTTCAATCAGCGCACATTTCTGGCCGTACATGGCCGCACGGTTGATGGAGGCGATGCCGCCGCTGCCGCCGCCGATTGCGATGTAGTCATAATGCTTAGTCATAGCTTTTGTCCTTAATCGTGAATTGCCGCGATTGTATACCTGAAATCAATAGTTTCCACCGATGGCTGCGATTACTCCGGCACGATCCAGCTGACGCTGGTGTGGCCTGTTCCCGCTGGCACCAGCGTTTTGTGCAGCCACGGCAGGACGTTGTTCATCTGCGCTTCGAGTTTCCATGGCGGGTTAATGACGATCATGCCGGAGGCCGTCATGCCGCGCTGGTCGCTGTCCGGACGTACCGCCAGCTCAATCTGCAAAATTTTGCGGATGCCGGTCGCTTCCAGGTCTTTGATCATGCGCTTGATTTGCGCACGCAGAACCACCGGGTACCACAGGGCATACGTCCCGGTGGCAAAGCGTTTGTAGCCTTCGTGGATGCCGGTGACCACCGCCTGATAGTCGGTTTTGATTTCGTACGGCGGGTCGATCAGCACCAGGCCGCGACGGGAAACCGGCGGCAGTTTGGCTTTCAGCTGCTGGTAGCCATCGGCTTTTTCCACGCGGGCGCGGTTGTCTTTCTGGAATTCAGAACGCAGCAGCGGGAAGTCGCTCGGGTGCAGCTCGGTCAACTGGATGCTGTCCTGCTCGCGCAGCAGCTGGCGGGCAATCAATGGCGAGCCTGGGTAGTAGCGCAGCTGGCCGTTGCGGTTGAAGTGATTCACCACGCCAATGTACGGCTCCAGTTCGGCAGGCAGGTCGTCCTGCTGCCAGATGCGGGCAATCCCTTCCAGATATTCACCGGTACGCTCGGCGTGTTCGCCGCTCAGCTGGTAACGGCCCGCGCCCGCGTGCGTGTCCAGATAGAGAAACGGCTTCTCTTTCTCTTTGAGTGATTCAATAATCAGACTCTGAACGGTGTGTTTGAGGACGTCGGCGTGGTTGCCTGCGTGAAAGCTGTGGCGATAACTGAGCATGGGTAATGAAATTCCGATGAAATGACGATTTGCCACAGTTTACAGCAGAACGGCACAGATTACCCGTCGGCCCGCGAAGCGCAGGCATTGAAATCCTCTACACTTAACCCCATTACCAGACAATATGCACAGCGCCGGATGCGCGCTTCATTCATCTTATTCAACAGGACAGCGTTTATGACCAATCCATTACTGACGCCTTTTTCGTTGCCACCGTTTTCTAAAATCCTCCCTGAGCATGTGGTTCCAGCCGTGACGCAAGCGCTGGACAACTGCCGCGCGGCGGTAGAAAGCGTGGTCGCGCAGGGCGCGCCGTACACCTGGGAAAATCTGTGTCAGCCGCTGGCCGAAGTGGATGACGTGCTGGGGCGTATCTTCTCCCCGGTGAGCCACCTGAATTCGGTAAAAAACAGCCCGGAACTGCGCGAAGCCTACGAACAGACCCTGCCGCTGCTCTCGGAGTACAGCACCTGGGTCGGCCAGCACGAAGGGCTCTACAAAGCGTATCGCGATCTGCGTGACGGCGACCATTATGCTGAACTGAACACGGCGCAGAAAAAATCGGTCGATAACGCCCTGCGTGATTTTGAGCTGTCCGGGATTGGTCTGCCAAAAGAGAAGCAGACCCGCTACGGTGAAATTGCCGCGCGTCTCTCTGAGCTGGGCAACCAGTACAGCAACAACGTGCTCGACGCCACCATGGGCTGGACGAAGCTGATTACCGACGAAGCGGAACTCGCTGGCATGCCGGAAAGCGCGCTGGCGGCCGCTAAAGCGCAGGCCGAAGCGAAAGAGCAGGAAGGCTACCTGTTGACCCTGGATATTCCAAGCTATCTGCCGGTGATGACCTACTGCGACAACCAGGCGTTGCGTGAAGAGATGTACCGCGCCTACAGCACCCGCGCCTCCGATCAGGGGCCGAACGCCGGTAAGTGGGACAACAGTCCGGTGATGGCGGAAATCCTCGCCCTGCGTCACGAGCTGGCCCAGTTGCTGGGCTTTGACAGCTACGCGGATAAATCCCTCGCCACCAAAATGGCCGAGAACCCGCAGCAGGTGCTCGATTTCCTGACGGATCTGGCTAAACGTGCCCGTCCACAGGGTGAAAAAGAGCTGGCCCAGCTGCGCGCCTTCGCCAAAGCGGAGTTCGGCGTGGACGAGCTGCAGCCGTGGGACATCGCTTATTACAGCGAAAAACAGAAACAGCATCTCTACAGCATCAGCGACGAGCAGCTGCGCCCGTACTTCCCGGAAAACAAAGCCGTCAATGGCCTGTTTGAAGTGGTGAAACGGATTTACGGCATCACCGCCAAAGAGCGCACCGACATCGACGTCTGGCACCCGGACGTGCGCTTCTTCGAGCTGTATGACGAGAAAAACGAGCTGCGCGGCAGCTTTTACCTCGATCTCTACGCCCGTGAGAACAAGCGCGGCGGGGCGTGGATGGATGACTGCGTGGGCCAGATGCGTAAAGCCGATGGTTCTCTGCAAAAGCCGGTCGCGTACCTGACCTGTAACTTCAACCGCCCGGTAAACGGCAAGCCTGCGCTGTTCACCCACGACGAAGTGATCACCCTGTTCCACGAGTTCGGGCACGGTCTGCATCACATGCTGACGCGCATTGAAACCGCAGGCGTGGCCGGGATCAGCGGTGTGCCGTGGGATGCGGTCGAGCTGCCAAGCCAGTTTATGGAAAACTGGTGCTGGGAGCCGGACGCGCTGGCGTTTATCTCCGGCCACTACGAGACCGGCGAACCGCTGCCGAAAGAGCTGCTGGATAAAATGCTGGCGGCGAAGAACTACCAGGCGGCGATGTTTATCCTGCGTCAGCTGGAGTTCGGCCTGTTCGACTTCCGCCTGCACGCCGAGTTCAGCCCGGAACAAGGGGCGAAAATCCTCGAAACCCTGGCCGAGATTAAAAAGCAGGTTGCTGTTATTCCAGGGCCAACCTGGGGCCGCTTCCCGCATGCGTTCAGCCACATCTTCGCGGGCGGCTATGCGGCAGGCTATTACAGCTACCTGTGGGCCGACGTGCTGGCGGCGGATGCCTTCTCTCGCTTCGAAGAAGAGGGGATCTTCAACCGCGAAACCGGCCAGTCGTTCCTCGATAACATCCTGACGCGCGGCGGTTCCGAAGAGCCGATGGTGCTGTTCAAACGCTTCCGTGGCCGCGAGCCGCAGCTGGATGCGATGCTTGAGCATTACGGGATCAAAGGCTGATTGTTACGTGAAGATCTGCTTAGTGGATGAAACAGGCGCCGGAGACGGCGCCTTATCTGTTCTGGCCGCCCGCTGGGGGCTGGAGCACGATGAAGAGAACCTGATGGCGCTGGTGATGACGTCAGCGCATCTTGAACTCCGTAAACGCGACGAGCCGAAACTCGGCGGGATTTTTGTCGACTTTGTCGGCGGCGCGATGGCGCACCGGCGCAAGTTCGGCGGCGGCCGCGGTGAGGCGGTGGCCAAAGCGGTCGGCATCAAGGGAAGCTATCTTCCGGACGTGGTGGATGCCACGGCAGGGTTAGGGCGCGATGCGTTTGTGCTGGCGTCGGTCGGCTGTCGCGTGCGGATGCTGGAGCGCAATCCGGTGGTGGCAGCACTGCTCGATGACGGTCTGACGCGGGGCTATGCTGATCCGGAAATCGGCCCGTGGTTACAGGAACGATTGCAGCTGATCCACGCCTCCAGCCTGACGGCGCTGACGGATATCACCCCGCGCCCGCAGGTGGTCTATCTCGACCCGATGTTCCCGCATAAGCAGAAAAGCGCGCTGGTGAAGAAAGAGATGCGGGTGTTTCAGTCGCTGGTGGGGCCGGATCTGGACGCCGATGGGTTGCTGGAGCCCGCTCGTCAGTTAGCGACGAAGCGAGTGGTGGTGAAGCGTCCTGACTATGCGCCGCCGCTGGCGGACGTTGCCACGACCAACGCGGTGACCACCAAAGGGCACCGGTTTGATATTTATCCGGGGACGCCGGAAGAGTGCGGGCTGATGCCCTCACCCTAACCCTCTCCCACAGGGAGAGGGAACAAACATTAAAAACGGCAACCATGTTGCCGTTTTGCTTTTACCTTGTAGGCCCGGTAAGCGTTAGCGCCACCGGGCTTTTTTGTATTTACTCGTCTTCTTCGTCACGCAGTGGAACAATCAGCATATCCACGTGAACGGTATTAATCAGCTGACGCGCGGAAGACATCAGCTTGCTCCAGAAGTCCTGATGGTGACCGCAAACCACCAGGTCCATGTCATATTTCTTGATCGCATCCACCAGTACCTGGCCCAGGTCGCCGCTGCCGCTCAGGGTTTCGGTAATCGGGTAGCCTGCGTTGGTGGAGAGCTCGCTCAGGGCGTGGTGCGTCTCTTCAGAGATGCGTTTTTGCATGTCGCCGAGATTGACGTCGATCAGACCGGTGTAAAGGTCGGAGTAATTCACATCAACGTGAATCAGGGAAACTTTCGCGTTGTAGGGACGTGCCATGGATACCGCTTTATCAACCAGCACTTTGCTCTCCGGAGAGAGGTCTACCGCGATGAGAATGTGTTTGTAAGCCATAGTGTTACTCCTTCCTTAAGTTATCGATGACTAAATGTGAAAGCCGTCGTCTGATACTTTCATTACGGCCCAGTAAAACATATTTTTCAAGCTTTGGTGTTGATAACGATTAACCTTGTGGCAAAAAAATTAACGGATCTCCTACACTATTTAATGAGCCGTTCGGATATGAAAACGCGAACCGGATCGACTTTTGGTCATTCTTTCACTGAACTGTCTGTCAGGGCATTGGGGTGCGGTAGCTCAGGAGCCTTGCTTCGTGGGCGGACGCCGGGGAGGATGTATGATTAGCACCGTCGCATTGTTTTGGGCGTTATGCGTAGTTTGCATAGTGAATATGGCGCGCTACTTCTCATCGTTACGTGCGCTATTAGTGGTACTTCGTGGTTGCGATCCGTTGCTTTATCAGTATGTGGACGGTGGAGGTTTCTTCACCTCGCATGGACAGCCCAGCAAGCAGATGCGTCTGGTGGGATATATCTACTACCAGCGCTACCGCGATCATCACGATGAAGAGTTTATTCGTCGCTGCGAGCGTCTGCGTCGTCAGTTCATTTTGACCAGCGCCCTGTGTGGGCTGGTCGTGGTCAGTATGATTGCATTGATGATTTGGCACTGAGCAGAAAACATAAAAAAAGCGGGTCAGTTTCCTGACCCGCTTTTTTGTCGCCCTCAGCCGATTAAATCAGCTTCAGCGAAATCCAGTACAACCCGCCAGAGAGCAGGATAGATGCCGGAAGGGTGAACACCCAGGCCATCAGAATGTTGGTCACGGTTTTGCGCTGCAGACCGCCACCATCAACAATCATGGTACCTGCCACGGACGAGGAGAGAACGTGGGTCGTGGAGACTGGCATACCGGTATAGCTTGCCAGACCGATAGACACCGCCGCCGTCATCTGCGCGGACATCCCCTGCGCATAGGTCATGCCTTTCTTACCGATCTTCTCGCCGATGGTGGTCGCCACACGACGCCAGCCAATCATTGTGCCGATACCCAGTGCCAGCGCGACAGCCATGATGATCCAGATTGGCGCGTACTCAATGGTGTTGAGCATGTCGCTTTTCAGTTTCTTCAGCAGACGCTTGTCGTCACCGTTCACCTCTGGCAGCTTCGCGACTTTATCGGTCACGTCAGAGATGCAGAGCATAATACGACGCAGTTGACCACGCTGTTCAACGGCCAGTTTGTCATAGCTTTCGATGTTGCCCAGCATGCCTTTCGCACGTTCCAGCGCGTTAATCGCGTTTGCCGGATGGCAGTGGAACTCGCCTGGTGCCGTGGTGGCGCCCGCTTCCGGAGAAGGGATTAACTGGTCAACGCCGGTCGCTTTTTTCAGCAGGTCAGGATGCTGCTGGAAATAGGTTTCAACGTTGTTGACCGCATCACGGGTACGCGTTATTTCGTAACCAGAGGCGTTCATGTTGACCACGAAGCCTGCCGGCGCAACGCCAATCAGCACCAGCATCACCAGACCAATACCTTTCTGCCCGTCGTTCGCGCCATGAGAGAAGGCCACGCCGATAGCGGAAATGATCAGGGCGATACGCGTCCAGAATGGCGGCTTTTTCTTGCCGTCTTTCTTCTCACGCTCTGCTGGCGTCAGGTGGATACGCGCACGTTTCTTCGTGTTGCTCCAGTAGCGACGCAGGATGAAGATCAATCCACCCGCAACCACCAGACCCACGATAGGGGAGATGATCAGAGAGCCGAAAATCCCGAGTACTTTTGGAAGGTTCAGCGCATCAACAACTGATGTACCGGTCATCAGGGCATTGGTTAACCCGATACCGATAATCGCGCCGATGAGAGTGTGAGAACTGGATGCAGGCAGGCCGAAATACCAGGTACCGAGGTTCCAGATAATTGCAGCAAGCAGCATTGAGAACACCATAGCGAGGCCATGGCCAGAACTAACGTTAAGCAGCAGATCCGTTGGCAGCATATGCACAATGGCATACGCAACGCTCAGTCCGCCCAGGAGGACACCAAAAAAGTTAAATACCGCCGCCATAACAACCGCAAGCTGCGATCGCATTGCGCGAGTGTAGATAACCGTTGCTACTGCGTTTGCAGTGTCATGGAAGCCGTTGATCGCTTCGTAAAACAGTACAAAAACCAGAGCAAGCAAAAGTAAAAGCCCGGTATGTAAATCCAGGCCGGCAAACAAATGTAGCATAGGACGTTACGCCATTTTGAGGACATGAACGCGGCGCATTATCCAGGACAAATGCGCAACGGGCAAAGTGAAATATAGACTTTTTTTGACATACCACCTGAAATGGGAAAAGCGCCAGAAAGGATATTCTTTAAATTTCAATGGAATGGCTTTGTAATATCTTTTTACGCTGGTGTGACCACAGAGGAAACTTTACAATCCGCGGCAGTGAATAATGAGGATTTTGACGTGGAAAGGTTTGATGCCGTGGTAATTGGCGCCGGTGCGGCGGGTATGTTTTGTGCGGCGATGGCCGGACAGGCGGGTCGTCGCGTACTGCTGCTGGATAACGGTAAAAAGCCAGGCCGTAAAATCCTGATGTCCGGCGGCGGGCGCTGCAACTTTACCAACCTCTATGTTGAACCTGCGGCGTATCTCAGCCAGAACCGGCATTTTTGTAAATCTGCGCTGGCGCGTTACACCCAGTGGGACTTTATCGATCTGGTGGGTAAACACGGCATCGCCTGGCATGAGAAGACGCTGGGCCAGCTGTTCTGCGACGACTCCGCGCAACAGATTGTCGATATGCTGGTGGCCGAGTGCGAAAAGGGCGGTGTGGTCATGCGCCTGCGCACGGAGGTGCTGGCGGTCACACGTGACGAACAGGGCTATACGCTTCAGCTCAACGGTGACACCGTCAGTGCCGATAACCTGGTGATTGCGAGCGGCGGTCTGTCGATGCCGGGGCTGGGTGCCTCGCCGTTCGGCTACAAAATTGCCGAGCAGTTTGGCCTGAAGGTGCTACCGACCCGCGCCGGTCTGGTGCCGTTTACGCTGCATAAACCGCTGCTGGAACAGCTTCAGACGCTCTCCGGGGTCTCCGTTCCGTCCGTTATTACCGCTGAAGACGGGACGGTGTTCCGCGAAAATCTGCTCTTTACCCATCGCGGCCTCTCCGGCCCGGCGGTACTGCAAATCTCCAGCTACTGGCAGCCGGGGGAGTTTGTCACGGTTAACCTGCTTCCCGATTGCGATCTGGACGCGTTCCTCAACGCGCAGCGTGCCGCGCACCCGAATCAGAGCCTGAAAAATACCCTGGCCATGCAACTGCCGAAACGTCTGGTGGAGTGTTTACAGGTTTTAGGCCAGATCCCGGACGTGTCGCTCCGCCAGCTTAACAGCCGCGAGCAGGAGACGCTGGTCGAGACCCTGACGAACTGGCGCGTGCAGCCAAACGGCACCGAAGGCTACCGCACGGCGGAAGTGACGCTGGGTGGCGTGGATACGCATGAACTCTCTTCCCGCACCATGGAAGCGCGCAACGTGCCGGGGCTCTATTTTATTGGTGAAGTGATGGATGTGACCGGCTGGCTCGGCGGGTATAACTTCCAGTGGGCATGGGCCAGTGCCTGGGCCTGCGCACAGGCGCTGGCAGAGAAATAATCACGCAACGCAATTATTGCACCAACTTTTCCCGCTCTTTCAACTAAGCTTCGACCAGGTGCCCCGCTGCGTTCGCGGGGCCATATTCCTTTTGGTCAGAGCATTCGTCATGCAGCTACTCAGTATTATCATTTTGCTTTCCCTTACCGTGGTGATCCATTCGCTGTGGATGTTTGGCGTTTTAAAATTCATAAAACTAGAAGTGGATTCAGCGGTACGCATTGTCTTACGCAATGTTGGCATCGTTATCTCCATGATCTTCGCGCATCTCCTTGAAGCCGGGCTGTTTGCTGCGTTTTATTTTGTCATTGACGCATTTAAGGACTGGAATACCAGCTTCTATTTTTCGCTGGTCAGTTACGCCACCGTGGGGTACGGCGATGTCACGTTACCCCAGCACTGGCGGCTCATCGGCGGCGTAGAGGGGCTTATCGGCGCCCTGATGGTCGGCTGGTCTGTGGCGGTGCTGGTGGCGGTGCTGCAGCGTTTGCGTGGCATGACCGCCTAAACGACAGATGCGCATGCCCCGCCTGGTAAGGTAAAGTACCCCCTTCTTGCGTAGCCGACAGGGCTACGGCTTTGAGGGTGAAGAGGCTGAGTAACAGCCCACGCCTTTCTTTTCCTGGTTTACGCCAGTTTGCATGGTGTTGTGTTTTGTCTGCCAAAAGGGTTTTGTATGTCTACTGCTCATCTCGGTTTCCCGACGGAAACCGTTGTTGTCTTTGTGGTGATGGCCGTTGGGGCGATGTTTATCGACCTCTTTATGCACCGTCACGATAAACCGATCTCGCTGAAAAGTGCCGCCATGTGGTCCCTCTTCTGGGTCATGATGGCGATGGCGTTCGCCGGGTTCCTGTATGTTCATCATGGTGCCGAAATGGCGAGCCTGTTCCTTACCGGTTACGCGCTGGAAGAGGTGCTCTCTGTCGATAACCTGTTTGTGATGATGGCGATCTTCGCCTGGTTCGGCGTGCCGGATAAGTATCGTCACCGCGTCCTTTACTGGGGCGTGCTGGGGGCGATTATCTTCCGCGGTATTTTCGTGGCGATCGGCACCAGCCTGCTGAGCCTGGGGCCGTACGTGGAAGTGATTTTCGCGCTGGTCGTCGGCTGGACGGCGGTGATGATGCTCAAGCGCAATGAAGAGAGCGACGAGGTGGAGGATTACTCCGGGCATCTCGCGTATCGCCTGGTGAAACGCTTCTATCCTGTCTGGCCGAAAATCAGCAGCAATGCCTTTATTCTGACCCAGAAAGAGGTGGATGCGGAGCTTGAAAAACCGGAAAACCAGGACGTGATGGTGGGACGCGTTAAGAAGGCGAAGCGCTATGCGACGCCGCTGCTGCTTTGCGTGGCGGTTGTCGAACTCTCCGATGTGATGTTCGCCTTTGACTCCGTGCCAGCCATTATTGCCGTGAGCCGCGAACCGCTGATTATTTACAGCGCCATGATGTTCGCCATTCTGGGCCTGCGTACGCTCTACTTCGTGCTGGAAGCGCTGAAGCAGTATCTGGTGCACCTCGAAAAAGCCGTCGTGTTGCTGCTGTTCTTCGTGGCGTTCAAGCTGGGATTAAATGCCACCGATCACTTCTGGCATCACGGTTACAACATTGGCGCCACGGCAAGCCTGTTTGTCGTGCTCGGCGTGCTGGCGCTGGGGATTATTGCGAGCGTGATGTTCCCGGGGAAACGTGAGGCTTGATGTACCGCCCGGTGGCGCTTCGCTTACCGGGCCTACGGTTCGAATGTAGGCCGGGTAAGGCGCAGCCGCCACCCGGCAAAAGGCTACTTGATGGGTGAATTCCGGCGCTTGCGCGGGGGATGGAAATGCCGCCAGTGTGGATCCTGCGCGGCTGCCAGCAGTTCGTGGTCGCCGCGGGTGTCTCCCCAGGCGCGCAGGTGATAGGCGTTCAAATCGCCGTACACTTTTTCCAGCCTGGCCACTTTCTGAGCGCAGCGGCAGTTATGTCCGGTAATGCGCCCCGTCAGCTTACCGTCTTTCACTTCCAGCTGGGTACCAATCAGCTTAATGCCCAGTTTGTCGGCCCAGGGCTGGAGCACCAGCGCCGGCGACGCGGAGCAGATGGTCACCTCCGCACCAGAATTCACCTCAGCCGCAACCGCCAGAACCCCTTCGGGGCGCATCAGCTTGTCCCAGTATTTTTCGCAAAACGCTTCCGCCTGCTGGCGTAACCAGTGTTCATCCACGCCCGTCAGGAACGTTTTAATCAGCACTTCTTTTAGCTCATCGCGCGTCAGCTTACGGCGCACGCAGTGGAGCGTTGGCAGCGCCATACGCACCAGGCGGCCTGCGAAGTAACGTTTCCCGAAGGCAAACCGCAGGAAAGGGATAAAGCTGTCGTGGTGCGTTAATGTCCCGTCAAAGTCAAAGACAGAGAGCACGCTGGATTTCGCCACCGTCTCGTCGGCAATCATATTGGTCATAAATACGTCTTAGCTGAAATACACATTCTTCGGATCAGTTTACCTGCTTTACCCTGGGAGTCCTTAGATCACCACCATTTTTTTCTCGATCTTGCGAACTGAAAGTGAGTCCAATTTTGGTCTCGATAAGCGTTGGTGAAAAAGTGAGCTGCCTATATTATCGCCACATCACGATTTTTAGGGGGACCCTTGGCCTCCGCAGGTAAGGAAAAATTCACTCACATACGCTCTCTGATATGACCTTAAGATCGCTTATTTCAATACTCTCGTTAAGTTTTGCCTCGTTTTCCGCCTTCAGTTTTCAACTGCCGGCATCAATGCTATCGATGAACAACGAGCTTGCGGCAGCGCCTGCGAAATCGGCGCTGCTTCACCCGGAAACGGGTCCGCTGCGCTCACGTATTCTCGATCAATACCAGAAGTGGAAAGGCACGCAGTATCAGTGGGGCGGCACCACGCATCGCGGGGTGGATTGCTCCGCGCTGATGCAGCATCTGTTCAGCGATGCCGTACATCTCGACCTGCCGCGCACGACAGGTGAGCAGATCCATCGCGGCGTGCAGGTGGCGCAATACCGCCTTCAGGTCGGGGATCTGGTGTTCTTCCAGACCGGCCCGAACCGGAAGCACGTCGGCGTATACATTGGCGACAGCCAGTTTATTCATGCCTCAAGCAGCCAGGGCGTGACGGTGTCCACCCTGAACGATAGCTACTGGCAAGCGCACTATATTACTGCCCGCCGGGTTGCAGGCAGTGCGGCCTGATCGGCTCAGATAATGTCATCCACGACGCCACCGTCGACGCGCAACGCCGCGCCCGAGGTGGCGGAGGCCTGAGGCGAACAGACATAAACCACCATGTTGGCGACCTCTTCAACCGTGGCTGCGCGCTGGATCACCGAGCTGGGGCGATTGGCCATCACAAACTCTTTTGCCAGCTGCTCCAGCGATTTTCCGGTTTTCTCGATCTCGTCTTTCATCATCTCCGCGAAACCGTCCGACATCGTCGGGCCCGGCAAGACGCTGTTGACCGTCACACCGCTGCCCGCCACGAACTTCGCCAGCCCGCGCGCCAGCGAGAGTTGCGCCGTTTTGGTCACACCGTAGTGGATCATGTCCGCCGGAATATTGCAGGCCGACTCGGAGGAGATAAACACCACCCGTCCCCAGCCTTTCTGTACCATACCGGGAAGCAGAGCGCGGGAGAGGCGCACGCCGGACATCACGTTGGTCTGCCAGTAACGCTCCCAGGTGTCATCGTCGGTGGCATAGAAATCCTGCGGGCCGTAAATCCCGGCGTTATTGACCAGAATGTCGACATTGCTCGCGACCTTCAGCAGCGACTCCACCCCTTCATGTGAACCGAGATCGGCGATCGCGGCACGCACCTGAACGCCAGGCACCACCTGCTGTAGCTGTTGAATACCCTTGTTCACCGAGTCGGTGCTGCGCCCATTGACGATCACTTCCGCGCCGCTTTCAGCCAGCCCTCTGGCAATGGCGAAACCAATTCCGCCCGTTGAGGCGGTCACCAGCGCCACTTTTCCCGTCAGGTCGATCTTCATCATCAGGCTCCTTATCGTTTTAACGTTCGGACCTTAAAGCGTAGCAGGTGATGATGACGGCTCCTGGCTAAAAAGGCGCAACAGCGTCTCGACCTGCTCATCAAGCGGGGCGAGGGAGCGCTTAACGATCAGGTGCAGCGGCGTGGCCCGGCGCACGCCGTGACTGAGCGGCAGCAGCTTCAGCACCCCTTGCTCGAGCTGAGCCTGTATGCGCTCCTCCGGCAGCCAGCCGTAACCCACCTGCGATATCACCGCTTCAATGGCGGCGTCAATGGTGGAGAAGGTCCAGGAGCCTCCGGCCGTGCGTGCCGAAGACTGGTTATCCGCAATCTGGATGAGCGGCCACGGGCGGAGCATCTCATCGCTAAGCGGTGCGTCGAGCGTAAAGAGGGGATGCTGGTGATGCGCCACGGCAACAAAGTCGATGTTCATCAGCCATTCGCCCAGCCCGGTAATATCCTGGCGGCGGGTGAGCACCATCACATCGGCTTCATCGTTAATCGCCTCGGCGCGGGTGTTTTCCAGCACTTCGGTGAGGCGCACCTGCGTTTGCGGGTACTGTTGCTGGAACTGACGCAGGATGGCGAACAGACGACGGCGGGGGAAGATATTATCCACCACCAGATCCAGCCGCGTGCGCATGCCGTTGCGCAGGGTCGCCGCGCGGGTTTCAACATACGCGAAGGCTTTTAATAGCGGTTTGACCTGGTTGAGAAGCAGTTCCCCGGCGGGGGTCAACACCGCCCGGCGGCCTTCCTGAACCAGAAGCGCCACTCCCAGCCGTTCCTGCAAAAGCGACAGGTTATAGCTGACGGAAGACTGGCTGCGGTGAGTCTCTTCTGCGGCTCTGGCAAAGCTGCCCGCCTCAATCACTTTCGCCAGTAAAGACCATTGCTCAAGCGTCGTCTTGTGCATAATCAATCTAAAATTTGGATGAATTTGATTCGAACATAGCGTTATTCATTCATTTTTTGAAGGGGTACGATCGTCTCATCAAAACAAAGGAGACATCTTATGAACACCTTCGACAAACATGATTTAAGCGGCTTCGTCGGCAAACATCTGGTTTATACCTACGATAATGGCTGGAACTATGAGATTTATATCAAAAATGACACGACCATCGACTACCGTATTCACAGCGGTCTGGTAGGGAATCGTTGGGTAAAAGATCAGCGGGTGTATATCGCTCGCGTGGGTGAGAGCATCTGCAAAATCTCATGGACCGAGCCAACCGGCACCGACGTCAGCCTGATCGTGAACCTGGGCGATAAACTGTTCCATGGCACCATCTTCTTCCCGCGCTGGGTCATGAACAACCCGGAAAAAACCGTCTGCTTCCAGAACGATCACATTCCGCTGATGAACAGCTATCGCGATGCTGGCCCTGCGTATCCAACGGAAGTGATTGATGAATTTGCCACTATTACCTTTGTGCACGATTGCGGTGCAAACGATGACAGCGTTATTGCGTGTGCGGCCAGCGAGCTACCAGAAAACTTTCCAGATAACTTAAAATAAGCGCGACAATTAACTAAAAAGAAAAGTTCCCGGTTACTCCATATTATTTCGGAAGAACCGGGATTTTTTTTGTTTGTTGAGGTTTGGTTTAAACGTTACATTTTGAAAAGGTTGAATACGATCACAAAATAAATAATTCATAAAAGTGCAATCTGTTGATTATAAACTGATTTTCATGTTGTTTATTTCGGTTTAAATACTCGTCTTAATTTTTCCCTAAGAAATGAGCGCTACCTTGATATGAGTTTATGGTTCGTTGAAATAAACGAACTGGCAAATGGTTAATATCAAAAGCATGCCATTCTTATTGCAAGGAATTTAATGATGAGTGATTTTTTGCCTTTTTCCCGCCCGTCTATGGGCAATGAGGAATTAGCGGCGTTGCAGGAGGTATTAGCCTCCGGCTGGATCACGACCGGGCCGAAAAATCAGGCGCTGGAAGAGGCATTTTGCCAGCTTACCGGCAATCAGCACGCGATTGCGGTCTGTTCAGCCACTGCAGGAATGCACGTCACGCTGATGGCGCTGGATATTGGCCCGGGTGATGAAGTCATTACCCCCTCCCAGACCTGGGTCTCCACGCTGAATATGATCGTTTTGTTGGGCGCCACGCCGGTGATGATTGACGTGGATAAAGAGACGTTGATGGTGACGCCCGACGCCGTTGAAGCGGCAATTACCCCGCGTACCAAAGCCATTATTCCCGTGCATTATGCCGGCGCGCCCTGTGATATCGACGCTATTCACGCCATCGGTGAACGTCACGGTATTCCGGTGATTGAAGACGCGGCCCATGCCGCCGGAACGTACCACAAAAACCGTCATGTCGGCTGGAAAGGAACGGCGATTTTCTCCTTTCACGCCATTAAAAATATGACCTGTGCAGAAGGCGGCTTAGTCGTTACGGATAATGTCGGGCTTGCTGCGCGGATCCGCAGCCTGAAATTCCATGGCCTGGGGGTGGATGCCTATGACCGCCAGACGCACGGCCGTGCGCCGCAGGCGGAGGTGATCGCGCCGGGCTACAAATACAACCTCGCGGATATCAATGCCGCGCTGGCCCTGGTGCAGCTGGGCAAGCTGAAAGAGGCCAACCAACGCCGCCAGGCGATCGCTGAACGTTACCTGCGCGAGCTCGCCGATACGCCGTTCCAGCCGCTGACTATCCCGTCATGGCCGCACATTCACGCCTGGCACCTGTTTATTATTCGCGTGGATGAAGCGCGCTGCGGGATCTCCCGCGACAGCCTGATGGCTGCGCTGAAAGAGAAGGGCATTGGCACCGGCCTCCATTTCCGCGCGGCACACACGCAAAAATACTACCGCGAGCGTTTTCCTGAAGTATCGCTCCCGAATTCTGAATGGAATAGCGCGCGTATTTGTTCTCTCCCACTTTTCCCGGACATGACTCATGACGACACAACCCGCGTCATTACCGCGCTCCATCAGCTTGCAGGACATTGATATGTTCAGTGCACCGCCCGTACAAAAAGTTTCCGTGGTTATCCCGGTTTATAACGAGCAGGAGAGCCTGCCTGAACTGATTCGCCGCACCACGGCTGCCTGCGACACGATGGGCAAAGCCTACGAAATTCTGCTGGTGGATGACGGCAGTAGCGACAATTCCGCGCTGATGATGACCGAAGCCGCGCAGGCTGAAGGCAGCCACATTGTTGCGGTGTTGCTCAACCGTAACTACGGCCAGCACTCGGCGATTATGGCGGGGTTTAGCCACGTTACGGGCGATCTGGTCATCACCCTGGATGCGGACCTGCAAAATCCGCCGGAAGAGATCCCGCGTCTGGTGGCCAAAGCTGATGAAGGCTTTGATGTGGTCGGCACGGTACGGCAAAACCGTCAGGACAGCCTGTTCCGCAAGCTGGCTTCACGCACCATTAACCGTCTTATCCAGCGTACCACCGGTAAAGCGATGGGCGATTACGGCTGTATGCTGCGCGCTTACCGCCGCCATATCGTCGACGCCATGCTGCACTGCCATGAACGCAGCACCTTTATTCCGATCCTCGCCAACACCTTTGCCCGTAAGGCGACGGAGATCCCGGTTCTGCACGCCGAGCGCGAGCACGGGGAGTCGAAGTACAGCTTTATGCGTCTCATCAACCTGATGTACGACCTCATCACCTGCCTGACCACCACGCCGCTGCGCCTGCTGAGCGTTTTCGGCAGCATTATCGCCGTCGCCGGATTTGCGCTGTCCGTTCTGCTGGTTGTCCTGCGCCTGGTCTTTGGTCCGCAGTGGGCGGCGGAAGGGGTCTTCATGCTCTTTGCCGTGCTGTTTATGTTCATCGGCGCCCAGTTTGTCGGGATGGGGCTGCTCGGTGAGTACATTGGCCGTATCTATAACGATGTTCGCGCGCGTCCGCGCTACTTTATCCAACGTGTTGTCCGTCAGGAACACAAAGCATCTCAAGAGGAAAACCACCCATGAAAGCTGTTGTCTTTGCCTATCACGATATGGGGTGCACGGGCACGCAGGCCCTGCTGGACGCGGGCTATGATATTGCTGCAATTTTTACCCATCCGGACACCGCCGGAGAGAATACCTTTTTCGGCTCTGTGGCGCGTATCGCCGCCGAGCATGGGATCCCGGTTTATGCGCCGGACGACGTTAACCACCCGCTGTGGGTGGAGCGCATCCGCGCGCTCGCCCCGGATATGATCTTCTCGTTCTACTACCGCAACCTGCTCTGCGATGAGATCTTGGGCCTGGCCGCAAAAGGGGCCTTTAATCTTCACGGCTCTCTGCTGCCTGCCTACCGTGGCCGCGCCCCACTGAACTGGGTGCTGGTGAACGGTGAGACGGAAACCGGCGTGACGCTGCACCGCATGGTGCGCCGTGCGGATGCGGGCGCCATCGTGGCACAGCAGAAAGTCGCTATCGACGCTGACGACACCGCGCTGCAACTGCATCACAAACTGAATGCGACGGCGCAGACGTTGCTGCACGATGTGCTGCCGACCATCCTGAACGGCACCTTCAGCGAGACCGCGCAGGATGAGAGCAATGCAAGCTGCTTTGGCCGCCGTACGCCGGAAGATGGCCGTCTGGACTGGAGCAAGCCGGCCCGCCAGCTGCACAACCTGGTGCGCGCCGTGACCGACCCGTGGCCGGGCGCATACAGCTTTGCGGGCGTCAGCAAGTTTATCGTCTGGAAATCTCGCGTGCGTGACGACATTCCGGCCGCCAGACCGGGCACTGTTGTCTCCGTCTCCCCGCTGATTGTGAGCTGTGGTGAGCAAGCGCTGGAGATCGTCACCGGGCAAACCGACAACGGCCTGTACGTGCAGGGCACCCAGCTGGCGCAGTCTCTGGGGCTGGTGGCCGGGGCACTGATCACCAGCGCACCGGTGGTGGCTCTCAAACGCCGCACCCGCGTGCTGATCCTCGGCGTGAACGGCTTTATCGGTAACCACCTGACCGAACGCCTGCTCAAAGACGATAACTATGAAATTTATGGCCTGGATATTGGCGCGGATGCCATCAGCCGGTTTCTCAATAACCCGCGTTTCCACTTTGTGGAAGGGGACATCAGCATCCACTCTGAGTGGATCGAGTACCACATTAAAAAATGTGACGTGGTGCTGCCGCTGGTCGCCATTGCCACGCCAATCGAGTACACCCGTAACCCGCTGCGCGTGTTCGAGCTGGATTTCGAAGAGAACCTGAAGATCATCCGCGACTGCGTGAAATACGACAAGCGCATCATCTTCCCGTCCACCTCTGAAGTGTACGGCATGTGCACCGATAAGAACTTCGATGAAGACACCTCTAACCTGGTGGTCGGGCCGATCAACAAACAGCGCTGGATCTACTCTGTCTCTAAACAGCTGCTGGACCGCGTGATTTGGGCCTACGGCGAGAAAGAAGGGCTGCGCTTTACCCTGTTCCGTCCGTTTAACTGGATGGGACCCCGTCTGGATAACCTGAACGCGGCGCGTATCGGTAGCTCCCGCGCGATCACCCAGCTGATCCTGAACCTGGTGGAAGGCTCACCTATTAAGCTTATCGAAGGCGGTAAACAGAAACGCTGCTTTACGGATATCAGCGACGGGATCGAAGCCCTGTTCCGCATCATCGAAAACAAAGATAACCGCTGCAATGGTGAAATCATCAACATCGGCAACCCGGATAACGAAGCGAGCATTCGCGAGCTGGCCGAAATGCTGCTGGCAAGCTTTGAGCGCCATCCGCTGCGCGATAAATTCCCGCCGTTTGCCGGTTTCCGCGAAGTGGAAAGCAGCAGCTACTATGGCAAAGGCTACCAGGATGTCGAGCACCGTAAGCCCAGCATTCGCAATGCGAAGCGCTGCCTGAACTGGACGCCGACGGTGAAGATGGAGCAGACCATCGATGAAACGCTCGATTTCTTCCTGCGCACCGTGGAGCTCTCGGAACAGGCCTCATGAAAAAAGTCGGTTTACGCATTGATGTCGACACCTTCAGGGGGACGCGTGACGGAGTACCCAAACTGCTGGAACTGCTGGGCAGGCACGGTGTGCGTTCCAGCATTTTCTTCAGCGTGGGGCCTGACAACATGGGACGCCATTTATGGCGTCTGGTTAAACCGGCGTTTCTGTTCAAAATGCTGCGCTCGCGCGCCGCATCCCTCTACGGCTGGGATATTTTGCTGGCCGGCACCGCCTGGCCCGGCAGGCGCATCGGCGCGGGTAATGAAGCGGTTATCCGGGAGGCGGCGCAGCATCATGAGGTGGGCCTGCACGCCTGGGATCACCATGCCTGGCAAGCCTGGGCTGGCGTCTGGGACATCCCCCGCCTGACCCGCGAAGTCGAGCGCGGGATGCTGGAACTGGAGGCGATTACCGGTCAGCCGGTGCGCTGCTCCGCTGTGGCAGGCTGGCGCGCGGATCAGCGTGTGGTGAAAGCCAAAGAGCCCTTCGCGTTTCGCTACAACAGCGACTGCCGCGGAACCGGACCCTTTTTGCCACTGTTGGGCGAAAATCGCTACGGTACGGTGCAAATTCCCGTCACGCTTCCCACCTGGGATGAAGTGGTGGGGCGCGAGGTGACCGCCGACGGGTTCAACCGCTATATTCTGGACTGCATCCATCGCGACGCCGGTACGCCGGTGTATACCATCCATGCCGAAGTGGAAGGGATTGCCTTCCAGCAGGATTTCGATGCGCTGCTGACCCTGGCCGCGCAGGAGGGGATCACCTTCTGCCCGTTAAGCGAGTTGCTGCCTGACGATCTCAGCACCCTGCCCGTGGGCAAAGTTGTCCGTAATGAACTGGCTGGCCGGGAAGGCTGGCTTGGCTTTCAACAAACCGTGAGTTCGGTCCCATGAAAACAGCCCGTTATGGCTTAGCGCTTCTCGCACTGTTTATCGTTTACTACCTCATCCCGGTCGATATCCGCCTGCTGTGGCAGCCTGATGAAACGCGCTATGCGGAAATCAGCCGCGAAATGCTGGCCTCCGGTGACTGGGTGGTCCCCCATTTTCTGGGGCTGCGTTACTTTGAAAAACCGATTGCTGGCTACTGGATCAACAGTCTCGGGCAAGTATTGTTCGGGCACTCGAACCTTGCCGTGCGCGCCGGGGCGATCTTCTCCACTGGACTGACGGCGCTGCTGGTTATCTGGATGGCCTGGCGTCTCTGGCGGGATAAGCGAACAGCCCTTTTCTCCGGCCTTATTTTCCTGACCCTGTTCCTTGTCTATGGCATTGGTACGTATGCGGTGCTGGATCCCATTATCACCCTGTGGCTGGTGGCGGCGATGTGCAGCTTCTGGCTGGCCTCACAGGCCCAAACCGTGGCCGGAAAAGCCGGTGGCTATGTGCTGCTTGGGCTGGCGTGCGGGATGGGGGTGATGACCAAAGGCTTCCTGGCGCTGGCGGTACCGGTGATTGGCGTGCTGCCGTGGGTGATAGCGCAGAAGCGCTGGAAAGAGGTGCTGATATTTGGCTGGCTCGCGATCCTGAGCTGCGTGCTGATTGTTCTGCCGTGGGCGCTGGCCATTGCGCAGCGTGAGCCTGATTTCTGGCGTTACTTCTTCTGGGTGGAGCATATTCAGCGTTTTGCTCAGAGCGACGCGCAGCACAAAGCACCATTCTGGTATTACCTGCCGTTCCTGATTGCGGGCAGCCTGCCGTGGCTGGCGCTGCTGCCCGGCGCGTTTCGTTTCGGCTGGCATGACAGACAAAACGCGGGTGGCGGGTTCTATCTGCTGGGTTGGGTGGTGATGCCGCTGCTGTTCTTCAGCATTGCCAAAGGCAAGCTGCCGACCTATATCCTGCCCTGTTTTGCCCCGCTGGCGATCCTGATGGCGCGCTATGCCTGCCTCGCGGCGGAAAAAGGTGCCAGAGCGCTGCGCATTAACGGCGGGATTAACCTGGCGTTTGGCGTCATCGGCGTGGCGGCGGCGCTGGTGGTCTCGCCGTGGGGGCTGGCTAAGCATCCTGTCTGGACATCCGTTGAGCTGTATAAAGTCTTCTGTGCGGTGGTGGCATTCCTCATCTGGGCTGCGGTAGGCTGGTTTACCTTCCGACAGAGCCCGCAGCGCTGGTGGCTGGCTGCCTTGTGTCCTGCGGGACTGGCTTTGCTGATTGGTTTTGCCATTCCTAACCTGGTGGTGGATTCCAAACAGCCGCAGTCGCTGGTTGATACCGTGCGCGAGCCGCTGCAGAACAGCCGGTTTGTGCTGGCCAACAATGTTGGCGTGGCCGCCGGCCTGGCGTGGGAGCTGAAACGTAATGACATCACCCTGTTTGGTCAGAGTGGCGAGCTGCGCTACGGGCTGGATTATCCCGATGTTAACGATCGTTTTGTCGGCAAAGATGACTTCGCGCAGTGGCTGGCGGCGCATCGTCAGCAGGGACGCGTATCGCTGGTTATCCTGCTGTCAAAACGCGATGACCTTGCCCGGGCGAATCTGCCCGAGCCTGACAGCCTCTATATCCAGGGCCGTCTGGCCTACCTGCAGTATCTGCCGAAATGATGATCTGGATCTGGCTGATACTGGCAAGCGTGCTCAGCTGTGCGGGGCAGTTGTGTCAGAAGCAAGCCACTCGTCCGGCGAAAGCCGGGCGGCGTGGGGCGCATATCGCGCTGTGGCTTGGTCTGGCAATGCTGATGCTGGGCTGCGGGATGCTGGTCTGGCTGGTGGTGCTGCAACGCCTGCCCGTCGGCATTGCCTACCCGATGCTGAGCCTCAATTTTGTCTGGGTGACGCTGGCGGCGAAGATCGTCTGGCGTGAGCACGTCGCGTCACACCACTGGCTGGGGGTGGGGTTCATCATCATGGGGATTATTATCCTGGGAGGGAGCCTGTGAAAGGGGCATTGTGGGCGTTATGCAGCGTGCTGTTAGTCAGCGCCGCGCAGCTGCTGCTGCGAAGCGCCATGCAGGCGCTTCCCTCTGTAGGCGAGGCGTTCGCATTTCTCCAGGCCCTCTGGCATTTCTCGTCCGGTACCGGTGCGCTGCTGCTGGGGTTAACGGGGTATGTCGCCTCTATGGGCTGCTGGTATATGGCGCTGCACCGTATGGCGCTCAGCAAAGCGTATGCCTTACTGAGCCTCAGCTATATCCTGGTGTGGGGCGCGGCGATCCTGTTGCCCGGCTGGGACGAACATTTTTCCTGGCGTGGGCTGGCGGGTGTCGGGTTGATTATACTGGGCGTGCTGGTGATATTTCTGCCAGCGCATCGTGGATCAAACCGGCCCTGAGCTCAAAGGGCGTTGCGGTGCAGACCGCGAGACTGAGCGAGTCTATCCGGCAGTGGCTCACCGAGTGGAACGCGCTGGCGGTACTGTCAATGCTGACCATTTGCCAGGCGTGACCGCCGCGCTGTTTAACAATCGCTTCTTTTCGCGTCCAGATGCGCCAGAATGCCGTAAGCTGGCTCGCTGGCGTCTCCTTTTCCAGTTCATCGTGCTCGGCGTTACTGAAGAGGGCATTGGCGAGCGTGCGCCAGTTGTCCTGCGGGCGAATATGTTCCAGCGAACATCCCACGCTGCCTTCATCGCTGATAATTAACGCAATATCGTCCTGAGAGTGGCTAAAGCTGAACCACAGCGGGTAGTCGTCCGCAAAAAGGGGCTTCCCCTGTTCGTTGTGGATAATCTCCGGGAGCGGCTTCGGAGCCAGCAGACGCGAAAGCAGCCCGCGACCCGCCAGCCAGCGCGCGCGCCGGGCGCCTTCGGGCGCGTGTTCACAGAGTGCTTCAGCCCAGCGATCGGTGCTCAGCGAAGAGATCTTTCCCAGAAAAACCTGGTACATATAACGTCTGGCCTTCAGTCAAAACAGAGAGAGCCGCAAAGTTGCGCGGCGAAACCATTACTATAATCCATTGACCCCAGGAATGGCTAACCAGACGAGAGCGCTTACCCGGGCAACCGGCTTTTCGGTCGTCCCGGCCCAAGCAGAATGGCCAGCTTGCTGCCGCCTTTGGTGGTCTCCATCCAGATCTTACACACGCTGGTGAGCGGGACCGACAGCAGCATCCCGACCGGACCCAGCAGCCATCCCCAAATCAGTAAAGATAAGAACACCACCAGCGTCGACATGCCCAGCCGGTGGCCCATCATGCGCGGCTCAAGAATATTCCCCAGCACCATGTGCACCACGAGGAACAGCGCCCCCACCAGCATGCACTCGTAGAAGCCATTAAACAGAAACGCCTGAATCATCGGCGGTACGGCAGAGAGTACCGCGCCAATATTGGGCACGTAGTTGAGCAGAAAGGCCAGCACGCCCCACATCAGCGCGAACTGCACGTCCATCAGCATCAGCCCCAGCCAGACAATGATCCCGGTCCATACGCTCAGCAGCGTTTTCAGCGCCAGATATTTGGAGACGCCCTTCAGCGCCCGGTGTAAGCCGGCAATGTGGATCTGGGGATTATTCAGCGCAAAGCGCAGCTTATAGGGAACGTGGCGCACTTCGAACAGCATAAACACCACCGTCATGACCAGCAGCAGAATGCTCGCCATCGCCCCGGAGAGGCCCGTCATCAACGTGGTGGCGTAGGTCATGACTTTCTCTGAATCCATCCTGCGCAGCATCCGTTCGGGTGAGATATGCAGATTCAGAAAGGGGACCATCTCCTGCAGCGCCACGATCTTCCGCGTCAGCTCTTTGTTGTACTGCGGCAGCATCGTGGAGAACTCGCTCAGGGAGGCCGCCAGCACGCCGAAAAGCGCCGTCAGGGCAATCAGCATCACAATAACCACGATGGTAATAGCCACCGGGCGGCTGACGCCCCGGCGTAAAAACCAGGTCACCAGCGGGTTAAGCACGATGGCAAAAAAGAGCGCCAGCAGGAGCTGGACAATAATGTCGGCGGCGGCATGGATACCCGCAAGGATAACCACCAGACAGGCGAGTTTTAATAAGATATGGAGCCCAGCTTTGTCGGACGGATTAGGGGTCATGCGTGTTCCTTAATGTGGTTGCCCGTTAAGTGTAGTGCGCGGGATCCGCCTCGTCTGGCACCGTTAATCTGAAAAGTCGCTGCTGATTTTCTGTTGGCGTCGTGGTAATAGTGAAACACTGTTGCAAAATTCCAGGTAAAACCCCATGCCCGAACCTGCCGCTGAACCGGCGCTGAGCGGACTGCGCCTCAATCTGCGCATCGTGTCCGTCGTGATTTTCAACTTTGCCAGCTATTTGACCATCGGCCTGCCGCTGGCGGTCTTGCCGGGCTATGTCCATGACGTTATGGGCTTCAGCGCATTCTGGGCGGGGCTGGTGATTAGCCTGCAGTATTTCGCCACGCTCCTGAGCCGCCCGCATGCCGGGCGCTACGCGGACCTGTTCGGTCCAAAAAGCATCGTGGTTGTCGGGTTGTGCGGCTGTTTCCTGAGTGGGCTGAGCTACCTGCTGGCTGCCACAACCAGCCACTGGCCGCTGGTCAGTCTGGTGTTGCTCTGCCTGGGCCGCGTCATCCTCGGCATTGGGCAAAGCCTGGCGGGAACCGGGTCAACGCTGTGGGGCGTGGGGGTGGTCGGTGCGCCGCACATTGGACGGGTGATCTCCTGGAACGGCATTGTCACCTACGGCGCAATGGCGCTGGGCGCCCCGCTTGGGGTGATGTGTTATGCGTATGGCGGTCTCTACGGGCTGGCGGGCACCATCATGCTGGTCGCGCTGGTGGCGATCCTCTTTGCCCTGCCGCGCCCGAAAGTCAAAGCCAGCAAAGGTAAACCACTGCCGTTCCGGGCGGTGCTCGGACGGGTCTGGCCATACGGGATGGCGCTGGCGCTGGCGACCACCGGCTTCGGGGTCATCGCCACCTTCATTACCCTGTTTTACGATGCCAAAGGCTGGGACGGCGCCGCCTTTGCGTTAACCCTGTTCAGCTGTGCGTTTGTGGGCGCGCGGTTACTTTTCCCTAACGGTATCAACCGTCTGGGCGGGCTGAACGTGGCGATGATCTGCTTTGCGGTGGAGATGGTTGGCCTGCTGTTGACCGGCATAGCCATGGCACCATGGGTCGCGAAAGTGGGCGTCTTCCTCGCGGGGGCGGGCTTTTCACTGGTCTTCCCGGCACTGGGTGTGGTGGCAGTTAAAGCCGTGCCGCCGCAGAATCAGGGGGCGGCGCTGGCGACCTATACGGTATTTATGGATATGTCATTAGGCATTACCGGCCCGCTGGCGGGTCTGGTGATGGCCTGGGCAGGCGTACCGGTTATCTATCTGGCCGCGGCGGGTCTGGTGGTGATTGCCTTGATGCTGACATGGCGGCTAAAAAAATGGCCCCCGGTGCAGGCACCGGAGGCCACGTCATCATCGTGAAGCGTTACTGGATCACGATGGTGTTAATGATGTTTTCCGCAGCCGTTTGCGCTTTCTGCTGATCTTCCGCTGGCAGGGTGATCTGCAGGGTCAGCAGTTTGTTATCGACCTTGCCCAGCACAACAGAAGAGTAAGCGGTCTGGCCTTTTGCAGAGATGATGCTGTCCAGCTGCTGCAGCGTGTGGCCTTTCAGTTCGATGGACTTGTTGGTGACCACCTGCAGCTGCGGATCGCGGCTGCGCTGCTGATCTTCCAGGCGTTTGGACAGGACGGCCAGGTCTTCGCTGGTGTCGTCGCCAACAATCACAATGACCGCTTTCTGACCGGTTGCGTCGGAGTAAACGTGCATATTGTTCGCCTGCGTACCCAGCTTGCCGCTCTGGTCAGTCATATCGGCTGGCAGAGAGAAACTGAGTTTGCCATCCATCAGATTCACCGGCTGACCGGTTGCGTTGCTCTCAGCGGATGCACCCTGAGCAGGCGTTTTCGTGTCGCTGTTATCACAGGCTGCAAGACCCACAACCAGCAGGCCAATCCCGACATATTTAACCAGATTGCGCATTGACTTCTTCCTTTCGATAAACGGCCATAACGGCTCATTCGCTCATCTTATCACAACTGATAAAGCGAACCTTTAACCAGCCTGTAATGCTGTGATTTCAGATTTATCTGCCAGCCTTTTCAGCAGCATATTCAACAGGACGCCGTACATGGGCAGGAAGAAGACAATGCTGATGAGCACCTTGAAGCAGTAGTCCACCAGGGCGATCTCCATCCAGTGTTCGGCCATAAACGCATCCGGACTGTGCCAGAAGGCGATGAAGAAGAACGCCAGCGTATCGCTGACGTTGCCGAACAGCGTCGAGGCTGTGGGGGCCATCCACCAGCGATGATTCTGACGCAGGCGATTAAACACATGCACGTCGAGGATCTGCCCCAGCGCATAAGCCATAAAGCTTGCGGTGGCGATACGGGCGACAAACAGGTTGAAGTGGGTCAACGCCTCAAAGCCCTGCCAGCTTCCCATATAGAACAGGGAAGAAATCACGTACGAGATGAACAGCGCCGGAAGCATGACGGCAAAAATAATGCGTCGGGCCAGCGGTGCGCCAAAGATACGTACGGTTAAATCCGTGGCGAGGAAGATAAACGGAAAACTGAACGCGCCCCAGGTTGTATGAAAACCAAAAATGGCGATCGGGAGCTGCACCAGATAGTTGCTGGAGGTGATCACCAGCAAATGGAAAAGTGAAAGCCAGAACAACGCTTTTACGCGCTGTGATTCAGAAAACTGCGTCATATTGTGACCTTTTTATACGTTGGGGTGAGGGAACCCAATAAAAACCGCAGAATGATACTGCTTTGGCAGGACATTGCAATGGTTAGTTTTTACGCAATCGTTAACCTGGTTTGCATTGACTGCCACGGGGCGTAAACTACAGCCGTTTTTACCTGACCGAGAAGATCATGACCGACCTGTTTTCCAGCCCAGACCACACCCTTGACGCCCAGGGCCTTCGCTGCCCGGAACCGGTAATGATGGTACGTAAAACCGTGCGCAACATGCAGACCGGAGAAACGCTGCTGATCATCGCCGACGATCCGGCAACGACCCGCGATATCCCCGGGTTTTGTACCTTTATGGAGCATGAGCTGGTGGCACAGCAGACTGACGCGCTGCCGTATCGGTATTTGATTCGTAAGGGTTAAGTGGGCTGCCCTCTGCGGCCTGATGCCCTCACCCCGGCCCTCTCCCACAGGGAGAGGGAGAACGTCATCCTTTCATCCACGTCCGGATCCCGTCCAGGAACATCTGCGTTGCCATCATCACCAGAATCAACCCCATCAGACGCTCCAGCGCGTTCACCCCTTTCTCGCCCAGCAGGCGCAGGAACAGCGACGACTGCAGCAGGATAATAAATGTCCCGCCCCAGGCGATCAGTAAAGCAATCACCAGATGGCTCATCTGATTGGGATACTGATGCGACAGCAGCATCAGCGTGGCCAGAATGGTCGGTCCGGCAACGAGGGGGATCGCCAGCGGCACAATAAACGGCTCTTCACCGGCGGGCAGGCCGCTGCTGCTGCCTTCCGCGCTCGGGAAAATCATCTTAATGGCAATCAGGAACAGAATAATCCCGCCGGAAATCGAAACGGTTTCGGCGCGCAGGTTCAGGAACGCGAGGATCTTTTCACCGGCAAACAGGAAGATAAACATCACCAGCAGGGCGATGAGCAGCTCGCGGATCATGATCGCGCGGCGGCGCTTCGGCTCGGTATGCTTTAGCACCGACATGAAGATCGGCAGGTTTCCCAGCGGATCCATTATCAGGATCAATAAAACCGCGGCGGAAATGATTTCACTCATGTAAATTATCCCTGAAACTCTCTATGGTTATTATGATGATTAGCTCTTTTTCTGATAGCCGGGCAATCATCGATTAATTTCGCTTGCGACTTTGGCAGCATTTTGTAATGTGAAGCATATCCCAGTTCAATACTGGCTTGCACAATCAGCACACACCCCTTGCAGGAAAAAAATGCTATGAAAAACGTTGGTTTTATCGGCTGGCGCGGTATGGTCGGCTCTGTACTCATGCAACGCATGGTTGAAGAGCGCGATTTCGACGCCATCCGCCCGGTCTTCTTCTCCACTTCCCAGCTTGGCCAGGCTGCGCCGTCCTTTGGTGGTTCCACCGGTACGTTGCAGGATGCTTACGATCTGGAAGCGCTGAAGGCACTCGACATTATTGTGACGTGCCAGGGCGGCGATTATACCAACGAAATTTATCCGAAGCTGCGTGAAAGCGGCTGGCAGGGCTACTGGATCGACGCAGCCTCGTCGCTTCGCATGAAAGACGATGCCATTATCATCCTCGACCCGGTTAACCAGGGCGTGATCACCGAGGGTCTGAACAAGGGCGTGAAAACCTTTGTCGGCGGCAACTGTACCGTCAGCCTGATGCTGATGTCCCTCGGCGGCCTGTTCGCGCAGGACCTGGTAGAGTGGGTCTCCGTGGCGACCTACCAGGCGGCGTCCGGCGGCGGCGCGCGTCATATGCGTGAGCTTCTGACCCAGATGGGCCAGTTGCATAACAGCGTCGCGACCGAGCTGGCCAACCCGGCGTCTGCGATCCTTGATATCGAGCGTAAAGTCACCCAGCTGACCCGCAGCGGCGAGCTGCCGGTGGATAACTTTGGCGTACCGCTGGCCGGTGGCCTGATCCCGTGGATTGACAAACAGCTGGATAACGGCCAGACCCGCGAAGAGTGGAAGGGCCAGGCCGAGACCAACAAAATCCTCAATACCGCGAACACCATTCCGGTTGACGGTCTGTGCGTGCGTATCGGCGCGCTGCGCTGCCACAGCCAGGCCTTCACCATTAAACTGAAAAAAGATGTGTCTATTCCGACCGTGGAAGAGCTGCTGGCCGCGCACAACCCGTGGGCGAAAGTGGTGCCAAACGATCGCGATATCACCATGCGTGAACTGACCCCAGCAGCCGTAACCGGCACGCTAACCACGCCGGTTGGCCGTCTGCGTAAGCTGAACATGGGGCCGGAGTATCTCTCCGCGTTCACCGTGGGTGACCAGCTGCTGTGGGGGGCCGCCGAGCCGCTGCGCCGCATGCTGCGCCAGCTGGCGTAATAATTTGTTAACTACCGGGGGTGATTTTCACCCCCTTTTTTTGCGTACTACAGGGAGTAAAACGCAGATGTCTTATTTTTTATCAGGAGTCATGTAGAGCGTTGGCTATGCTTTAAGGAAGAGTCATTTCTTACCTGAGGTTAGGACGGGCTGACAGGATGCTCGTTCAGGTCACATTAAAGTCGTCCCGGGCGCTAAAAAGGACGACATAAAAAAACAGGATGAATACCATGTCCGATCGTATTTCGAGAGACGTGATTAATGCGCTTATTGCGGGTCATTTTGCCGACCCCTTTTCTGTGCTAGGGATGCACCGTACTGAGGCCGGGCTCGAAGTCCGTGCGTTGTTACCGGATGCGACGGAAGTCTGGGTGATTGAACCCAAAACCGGCCGCAAGGTGGGTAATCTGGAATGCCTCGATTCGCGTGGCTTCTTCTCAGGCGTCATGCCTCGTCGTAAAAACCCCTTTCGTTACCAGCTCGCCGTCATTTGGCACGGCCAGCAAAACCTGATTGACGACCCCTATAGCTTTGGCCCGCTCTTAAAAGAGATGGACGCCTGGCTGCTGTCCGAAGGGACCCATCTGCGTCCTTATGAAACGCTGGGTGCCCATGCGGATACGATGGATGGGATCACCGGCACGCGGTTTGCCGTGTGGGCGCCCAATGCCCAGCGGGTCTCCGTGGTGGGGCAGTTCAACTACTGGGACGGGCGACGTCACCCGATGCGCCTGCGCCGGGAAACCGGCATCTGGGAGCTGTTTATCCCCGGGGCGCACAACGGGCAGCTCTATAAGTTCGAGATGATCGATGCCAACGGCAAGCTGCGCATTAAATCCGACCCTTACGCCTTTGAAGCGCAGATGCGCCCGGACACCGCCTCGCTGATCTGCGGCCTGCCGGAGAAAGTTGTGCAGACCGAGGAGCGCAAACAGGCCAACCGATTCGATGCGCCGATCTCCGTCTATGAGGTGCATCTCGGCTCCTGGCGTCGCCACACGGATAACAACTTCTGGCTGAGCTACCGCGAGCTGGCGGACCAGCTGGTGCCGTACGCCAAATGGATGGGCTTTACCCACCTTGAGCTGCTGCCGGTAAACGAACACCCGTTCGACGGCAGCTGGGGCTATCAGCCCACCGGGCTGTACGCGCCGACCCGCCGCTTCGGCACGCGTGATGACTTCCGCTATTTCATCGATGCCGCGCACGCCGCCGGGCTGAACGTCATCCTCGACTGGGTGCCGGGCCATTTCCCGGCGGACGATTTCGCGCTGGCCGAGTTTGACGGCACAAAGCTGTACGAGCACAGCGATCCGCGTGAAGGCTATCACCAGGACTGGAATACGCTGATCTATAACTACGGGCGTCGTGAAGTCAGCAACTACCTTGTCGGGAACGCGCTGTACTGGATCGAGCGCTTCGGCATTGACGCCCTGCGCGTGGATGCGGTGGCGTCGATGATCTACCGCGACTACAGCCGCAAAGAGGGCGAGTGGATCCCGAACGAATTTGGCGGCCGCGAAAACCTGGAAGCGATTGAGTTCCTGCGTAACACCAACCGCATTATCGGCGAGCAGGTTGAGGGCGCGGTGACGATGGCGGAAGAGTCGACTGACTTTGCCGGCGTCTCCCGTCCACCGTCAATGGGCGGTCTGGGCTTCTGGTACAAGTGGAACCTCGGCTGGATGCACGACACGCTCGACTACATGAAACTCGATCCGGTTTATCGTCGTTATCATCACGACAAGATGACCTTCGGGATGCTCTACAACTACACCGAAAACTTCGTGTTGCCGCTGTCACACGATGAAGTGGTTCACGGCAAAAAATCGATTCTTGACCGGATGCCTGGCGATGCCTGGCAGAAGTTCGCCAACCTGCGCGCCTACTACGGCTGGCTGTTTGCCTTCCCCGGTAAAAAGCTGCTGTTTATGGGCAACGAGTTTGCCCAGGGGCGGGAGTGGAACCACGACGCCAGCCTCGACTGGCATCTGCTGGAAGGGGGCGACAACTGGCATCACGGGGTGCAGCGTCTGGTGCGCGATCTGAACCATACCTATCGCCACCACAAGGCACTGCACGAGCTGGACTTTGATCCTTACGGCTTTGAGTGGCTGGTGGTGGATGACCATGCGCGCTCGGTGTTTGTCTTTGTGCGTCGTGACAAGGCGGGTAACGAGATTATCGTCGCCAGCAACTTCACGCCCGTTCCGCGCCACCATTACCGCTTCGGGATTAATCAGGCGGGTAAATGGCGTGAAATTCTCAACACCGATTCAATGCATTATCACGGCAGCAACGCCGGTAACGGCGGGCTGGTACAGAGCGATGCCATCGAAAGCCACGGTCGGCCAAACTCCCTGAGCCTGACGCTGCCGCCGCTTAGCACTATCTGGCTGGTGCGGGAGGGCGAATGACGCAGCTTACGGCAGGTAAACCCGAACCGCTCGGGGCGAGTTTTGACGGAAAGGGGGTTAATTTCACCCTCTTTTCCGCCCATGCTGAGCGAGTAGAACTGTGCGTGTTTGACGGTGAAGGTAACGAGCACCGTTACGATTTACCTGCCCGCACCGGGGATACCTGGCACGGTTACCTGGCCGGAGGGCGGCCAGGGTTGCACTATGGCTTTCGCGTGCACGGTCCGTGGGAACCCGCGCAGGGACACTGGTTTAACCCTGCGAAGCTGTTGATTGACCCGTGTGCGCACCGCGTGGACGGTGAATTTAAAGACGACCCGCTGTTCCACGTGGGCTACGGCGAGCCCGACCACCGCGACAGCGCGCCCGTCGCGCCAAAAAGCGTGGTGGTGAACGATCTCTATGACTGGGAAGACGATGCCCCGCCGCACACGCCGTGGGGCAATACCGTCATTTATGAAGCCCACGTCAAAGGGCTGACCTACCTGCACCCGTCGATCCCCAAAGAGATGCGCGGCACCTACAAGGCGCTTGGGCATCCGACGATGGTCGCCTACCTGAAACACCTTGGCATTACCGCCCTGGAACTGCTGCCCGTCGCCCATTTCGCCAGCGAGCCTCGCCTGCAGCGGCTGGGGCTGAGCAACTACTGGGGCTACAACCCGCTGGCGATGTTCGCGCTTGAGCCGCGTTATGCCGTCCATCCTGACAAGGCGCGGGACGAGTTTCGCGACGCGGTGAAGGCGCTCCATGCGGCGGGTATTGAGGTCATTCTGGACGTGGTGCTGAACCACAGTGCGGAAAGCGATCTCGATGGCCCGACGCTCTCCATGCGCGGAATTGATAACCGTAGCTATTATTGGATCAGGCAGGATGGCGATTATGAGAACTGGACCGGCTGCGGTAACACCCTCAATCTCAGCCATCCGGCGGTCACGCATTTTGCGTATGAATGCCTGAAATACTGGGTAGACACGTTCCACGTCGACGGTTTTCGTTTCGACCTCGCGCCCGTCATGGGGCGCAGGCCGGCGTTCAGCCAGCAGGCGCCGCTGTTTGAGGCGATAAAAAATTGTCCGGTGCTCTCGCAGGTGAAGCTCATCGCGGAGCCGTGGGACATCGGTGAAGGCGGCTATCAGGTCGGGAATTTCCCGCCGCTGTTTGCCGAGTGGAACGATCATTATCGCGATGCCGTGCGCCGCTTCTGGCTGGAGCGGAATCTGTCGCTGGGGGAATTTGCCGGACGCTTTGCCGCATCCAGCGATCTCTTTAAGCGTGACGGTAAACACCCGTCAGCCACCATCAATCTGTTAACGGCGCATGACGGTTTTACCCTCAGGGACTGCGTTTGTTTCAATCAGAAACACAATGAGGCAAACGGCGAAGAGAATCGCGATGGCACTAACAATAACCATAGCTTTAATCATGGTATAGAAGGATTAGGCGGAAGTCTGGATGTTATCGAGCGGCGACGCGCCAGCGTACATGCGCTGCTGACAACGCTTTTATTGTCGCAGGGCACGCCGATGTTGCTGGCAGGCGATGAGCATGGCCACAGTCAGCACGGTAACAACAATGCGTATTGCCAGGACAACACCTTAACCTGGCTCGACTGGGGAGAAGCGAACAGCGGTTTGATCCACTTCACCGCGGCGCTGATCCATCTTCGCCAGCACATTCCCGCACTGACCGCCGACCGCTGGTGGGAAGAGGGTGACGGAAACGTTCGCTGGCTGAATAAAGACGCGCAACCGTTAAGCGCGCAAGAGTGGCAACACGGCGTACCCCGCCTGCAGATCCTGTTGTCGGATCGCTGGCTGGTCACGCTGAACGCGACGGATGACGTCGCAGAGATTGTTTTACCTGACGGGGAATGGCGCGCCGTTCCCCCCTTTGCCGGAGCGGATAATCCGGTAGTAATGGCTGTCTGGCACGGGCCTGCGCACGGAGTGTGCGTATTCCAAAGATGATAAAAAAGGAGTTAGTCATGGTTAGATTAGAGAAGAACGATCCCTTAATGTTGGCACGCCAGCTACCATTAAAAACGGTTGCCCTGATCCTTGCGGGTGGGCGTGGTACCCGTCTGAAAGATTTGACCATCAAGCGCGCCAAACCGGCTGTGCACTTTGGTGGTAAGTTCCGCATTATCGACTTTGCGCTCTCCAACTGCCTGAACTCTGGCATTCGCCGCATTGGCGTCATTACGCAGTATCAGTCGCACACGCTGGTTCAGCATATCCAGCGCGGCTGGTCATTCTTCAGCGAAGAGATGAACGAGTTTGTCGATCTGCTTCCTGCTCAGCAGCGCGTTCACGGGGAAAACTGGTACCGCGGTACGGCGGATGCAGTGACGCAGAACCTCGACATCATTCGCCGCTATAACGCGGAATACATCGTGATCCTCGCCGGGGACCACATCTACAAGCAAGATTACTCCCACATGCTCATCGACCACGTCGAAAAAGGGGCGCGCTGCACCGTGGCGTGTCTGCCGGTGCCCGTTGCTGAAGCGACGGCGTTTGGCGTGATGCACGTGGATGCGGATGACAAAATCATCGACTTCGTTGAAAAACCGGCGAACCCGCCAACCATGCCGGGAGATGACACCAAATCCCTCGCCAGCATGGGGATCTATGTCTTTGATGCCGATTATCTTTATGAGCTGCTGGAAGAAGACGACAAAGACGAAAATTCTAGCCACGACTTCGGTAAAGACATCATTCCGAAAATCACCAAAGCTGGCATGGCGTATGCACATCCATTCCCGTTGTCCTGCGTGCAGTCAGACCCGAATGCGGAACCTTACTGGCGCGATGTGGGAACGCTGGAAGCGTACTGGAAAGCGAACCTCGACTTAGCCTCCGTCACGCCTGAGCTGGATATGTACGATCAAAACTGGCCGATTCGTACGCATATGGAATCGCTGCCGCCGGCCAAATTCGTTCAGGACCGCTCCGGTAGCCACGGTATGACGCTGAACTCGCTGGTGTCCGGCGGGTGCATCATTTCAGGCTCGGTGGTGGTGCAGTCGGTACTGTTCCCCCGCGTGCGGATAAATTCATTCTGTAATATCGATTCGGCAGTCTTGCTGCCGGATGTCTGGGTAGGGCGTTCGTGTCGTCTGCGTCGTTGCGTAATCGACCGTGCCTGCGTCATCCCTGAAGGGATGGTCATTGGGGAGAATGCGGAAGAAGACGCGCGTCGTTTCTACCGTTCGGAAGAGGGGATCGTGTTAGTCACACGGGAAATGTTGCGGAAGCTGCAAATCAAACAGGAGCGATGATGCAGGTTTTACACGTATGTTCTGAGATGTTCCCGTTATTAAAGACGGGCGGTCTGGCAGATGTACTTGGTGCATTACCGGCGGCGCAAATCGCCGGAGGCGTGGATACCCGAGTCCTGCTGCCCGCCTTCCCGGATATCCGGCGCGGTATACCTGATGCGAAAGTGGTGACCCGCCGTGACACGTTTGCCGGACGCATTACCCTGCTGTTTGGGCATTACAACGGTGTAGGGATCTACCTGATCGACGCGCCACACTTATACGACCGACCGGGCAGCCCGTATCACGATACGAACCTGTTCGCCTATACCGACAACGTGTTGCGCTTTGCGCTGCTTGGCTGGGTCGGTGCAGAAATGGCGACGGGGCTGGATCCGTTCTGGCGCCCGGATGTCGTGCATGCGCACGACTGGCACGCCGGGCTGGCCCCGGCATACCTGGCCGCGCGCGGCCACCCGGCGAAATCGGTCTTCACCGTGCATAACCTGGCCTATCAGGGGATGTACTATGCCCATCACATGAGTGAAATCGATCTGCCATTATCGTTCTATAACATGCATGGGCTGGAATTTAACGGGCAGATTTCGTTCCTGAAAGCCGGGCTCTATTACGCCGATCATATTACCGCCGTGAGCCCAACCTACGCCCGCGAAATTACCCAGCCTGAGTTTGGCTACGGTCTGGAGGGGCTGTTGCGCCAGCGCCATCGTGAAGGGCGCCTGTCGGGCATTCTGAACGGCGTCGACGAACAGATCTGGAGCCCGGAAACCGATCTCCTGCTGGCGTCGCGCTATGGCCGTGATTCGGTGGAAGACAAAGCGGAAAACAAACGCCAGCTGCAGATTGCGATGGGCCTGAAGGTTAACGACAAAGTGCCGCTGTTCGCTGTAGTGAGCCGCCTGACCAGCCAGAAAGGGCTGGATCTGGTGCTGGAGGCGCTGCCCGGTTTACTGGAGCAGGGGGGACAGCTGGCCCTGCTCGGGGCAGGCGACCCGGTGCTGCAGGAAGGTTTCCTGGCCGCCGCCGCGGAACATCCGGGGCAGGTGGGCGTGCAGATTGGTTATCACGAGGCGTTTTCGCACCGCATTATGGGCGGCGCAGACGTCATCCTGGTGCCAAGCCGTTTCGAACCCTGTGGCCTGACGCAGCTCTACGGTCTGAAATACGGCACCCTGCCGCTGGTACGCCGCACGGGCGGGCTGGCGGATACGGTATCCGATAGCTCTCTGGAAAACCTGGCGGACGGTATCGCCAGCGGGTTTGTCTTTGAGGACAGTAATGCCTGGTCGCTGCTACGGGCGATTCGGCGTGCTTTCGTCTTGTGGTCCCGTCCATCGCTGTGGCGTTACGTCCAACGTCAGGCGATGTCCATGGACTTTAGCTGGCATGTCGCGGCGCAGTCGTACCGCGATCTTTATCAACGCTTGATGTAACGAGGCGAAGTTACTGATATGAACGCTCCCTTTAGCTACTCTTCACCCACGCTCAGCGTTGAGGCGTTAAAGCACTCCATCGCCTACAAGCTGATGTTCACCATCGGGAAAGATCCGGTTATCGCCAACAAGCACGAGTGGCTGAACGCCACCCTGTTTGCGGTGCGCGACCGCTTAGTGGAACGCTGGCTGCGCTCAAACCGCGCCCAGCTCTCGCAGGAAACGCGACAGGTTTACTACCTGTCGATGGAATTTTTGATTGGCCGCACGCTGTCCAATGCGCTGTTGTCGCTCGGTATTTATGACGACGTCAAAACCGCACTGGAAGAGATGGGGTTAGATCTAGAAGAACTGATCGACGAAGAGAACGACCCGGGCCTCGGTAACGGCGGTCTGGGGCGTCTTGCCGCCTGCTTCCTCGACTCGCTGGCGACGCTGGCGCTGCCGGGCCGCGGCTACGGTATTCGCTACGACTACGGCATGTTCAAACAGAATATCGTCGACGGGCGCCAGAAAGAGTCACCGGACTACTGGCTGGAGTACGGTAACCCGTGGGAGTTCAAACGCCACAATACGCGTTATAAGGTGCGTTTTGGCGGGCGTATTCAGCAGGAAGGGAAAAAATCCCGCTGGGTGGAAACCGAAGAGATCCTGGCCGTGGCCTACGACCAGATTATCCCCGGCTACGACACCGATGCCACCAACACGCTGCGCCTGTGGAGCGCGCAGGCCAGTAGCGAAATCAACCTCGGTAAATTTAACCAGGGTGACTACTTCGCGGCGGTGGAGGATAAAAACCACTCCGAGAATGTGTCCCGCGTGCTGTACCCGGACGACTCGACCTATTCCGGTCGCGAGCTGCGCCTGCGTCAGGAATATTTCCTCGTCTCCGCGACGATTCAGGATATCCTCAGCCGCCACCATCAGCTGCACAGAACCTACGCCAATCTGGCGGAGAAAACGGCGATTCACCTCAACGACACCCACCCGGTGCTCTCCATTCCGGAACTGATGCGCCTGCTCATTGACGAGCATAAGTTCAGCTGGGACGACGCCTTTGAGGTGACCTGCCAGGTGTTCTCGTACACCAACCACACGCTGATGAGCGAAGCGCTGGAGACCTGGCCGGTGGATATGCTGGGCAAGATCCTGCCGCGCCATCTGCAGATTATCTTTGAGATTAACGACTACTTCCTCAAGACCCTGCAGGAGCAGTACCCGAACGATACTGGCCTGCTGAGCCGGGCATCCATCATTGATGAATCCAACGGCCGCCGCGTGCGCATGGCCTGGCTGGCGGTGGTGATCAGCCACAAGGTGAACGGGGTATCTGAGCTGCACTCAAACCTGATGGTGCAGTCGCTGTTTGCGGACTTCGCGAAGATTTTCCCGACGCGCTTCTGCAACGTTACCAACGGCGTTACGCCGCGCCGCTGGCTGGCGCTGGCTAACCAGCCGCTCTCTGAGGTGCTGGACGAGAATATCGGCCGCACCTGGCGTACCGATTTGAGCCAACTGAGCGAGCTTGAACAGCATATTGATTTCCCGACGGTGAATAAGGCCGTGCGCGAAGCCAAGCTGCTGAACAAAAAACGGCTGGCGGTCTGGCTGGCGCTCCACCTCAACGTGGTGGCTAACCCGAAAGCGTTGTTCGACGTGCAGATCAAACGCATCCACGAATACAAGCGTCAGCTGATGAACGTGCTGCACGTGATCACCCATTACAACCGCATCAAGGCCGATCCAACGGCGGAATGGGTTCCGCGCGTGAAGATCTTTGCCGGTAAGGCGGCTTCCGCCTATTACATGGCGAAGCACATCATTCATCTGATCAACGATGTGGCGAAGGTGGTAAACCAGGATCCGGATATTGGTGACAAGCTGAAGGTGGTGTTTATCCCGAACTACAGCGTCAGCCTGGCGCAGCTGATCATCCCGGCGGCGGATCTCTCTGAGCAGATCTCCACCGCGGGAACGGAAGCCTCCGGCACCAGTAACATGAAGTTTGCCCTCAACGGCGCGCTGACTATCGGTACCCTGGACGGGGCGAATGTCGAGATGCTGGAGCATGTGGGGGAAGACAATATCTTTATCTTCGGTAATACGACGGAAGAGGTGGAGGCGCTGCGCCGGAAAGGCTACTCGCCGCGTGAATATTACGAAGAGGATGAAGAGCTACGTCAGGTGCTGACGCAGATTGCGACCGGCGTGTTTAGCCCTGAGGAGCCGGGCCGTTACCGCGACCTGGTGGATTCGCTGATTAACTTTGGTGACCACTACCAGGTACTGGCAGATTATCGCAGCTATGTGGATTGTCAGGACAGGGTGGACGAGCTGTACCGTCAGCAGGAGAAGTGGACCAGTGCCGCGATGCATAACATCGCCAATATGGGGTATTTCTCGTCTGACAGGACCATCAAGGAGTATGCCGAGACGATCTGGCATATTGATCCGGTGCGGTTGTAAAAGAAAGCCGGGTGGCGGCTACGCCTTACCCGGCCTGGTCGATCCCGTAGGCCCGGTAAGCGGTAGCGCCACCGGGCTTTTTTTTCACATCAAGAAGCTAACGACAATTCACGCTTCCCCGCATGCTGCAGCAACCACTGCGCCACGCGGGACTGCTGTTCGGCGTTAAGCCACATCCCTTCTTTGGTACGACGCCAGATGGCATCGTCCAGACGGCGAACCCATTCGTGTTCGACCAGATAACGCAGCTCGGCTTCGTACAGCTCGTGACCGAAATGTTCGCCCAGATCGGCAAGCGCTTTCGCGTCACCCAGGAGCAGTTCGGTGTTGCTGCCGTAGGTGCGGGCATAGTGGCGTGCCATCCCCTCGGTGATGAACGGGAAGCGACGACGCAGCTTCGCGGCGTAATCATCGCGGTTGCCGCCAATATCACCGCCGGGCAGTACCGCGTCTTTGGTCCATGCCGGGCCAATGCCTTTGTAGTACGGTGCCAGTTTTTCCAGCGCGTGCTCGGCCAGCTTACGGTAGGTGGTGAGCTTACCGCCAAACACCGACAGCAGCGGCGCCTGACCGTCTACATCGTGAATATCAAGCGTATAGTCGCGGGTGATGGCCTGCGGGGAATCCGATTCATCATCGCACAGCGGACGCACGCCGGAGTAAGTCCAGACCACGTCATCGCGCGACAGCTGTTTCTTAAAGTGCGCGTTATACACTTTCAGCAGGTAGTTAACTTCGCTCTCGTCGATCTCAACGTTTTTCGGATCGCCTTTGTACTCCACGTCGGTGGTGCCGATGATCGAGAATTCGTCCATCCACGGGATGACGAACACAATGCGCTTGTCTTCATTCTGCAGAATGTAGGCCTGTTTCTGGGTATGCACGCGCGGCACCACAATATGGCTGCCTTTGATCAGGCGAATGCCATACGGGGAGGGCAGATGCATGCCGTCGTCAAAGAACTGTTTCACCCACGGACCGGTGGCGTTCACCAGGCCGCGCGCTTTCCAGCTGAATTTCTCGCCGGTATCGATATCTTCCGCTTCGACAATCCACAGGCCGTTTTCACGGCGGGCGGCGGTGGCACGGGTGCGGGTTTTCACCTCGCCGCCTTTCTTCTCGACCATCTGCGCATTGGCCAGCACCAGGCGCGCATCGTCTACCCAGCAGTCGGAATATTCGAAACCGCGCACGATTTCAGGTTTAAGGACCGATTCTGAGCCAAAACGCAAACCGGTCGAACCCGGCAGGCTGGTGCGTTTACCCAGATGATCGTACATAAACAGACCGATTCGGATCATCCACGCCGGACGCAGATGCGGGCGATGGGGCAGGCGGAAGCGCATCGGAATCGCCAGATGCGGCGCCATTTTTAACAGCACTTCACGTTCAGCCAGTGCTTCACTGACCAGGCGGAATTCGTAGTGTTCCAGGTAGCGCAGGCCACCGTGAATCAGTTTGGAGCTGGCGGACGAGGTCGCACAGGCGAGATCGTTAGCTTCCAGCATCAGTACGGATAAGCCGCGTCCTGCGGCATCGACCGCAATACCGGCACCGTTGATGCCACCGCCTATCACAATCAGATCTTTGGTTTCCATAACACCCTCACGCACTTTCGTTAAAGCTCAGAAATGTTCGATATCGCTCATAATAGCAAAGGAACGCGCTTTTGGTAACATCAAAAAAACAATTTAGAGTGATATGGATAACATAATGGCGTTTACCCGCCGCCAGGACGTACACTACGCGGTAAAATCATGTCGCCGACCACTGTAAAGAGAACACCATGGATCAGTTTGAATGTATTAACGTAGAAGAAGCCCACCAGAAGATGCACCAGGGAAAAGCGGTGCTGGTGGACATCCGCGATCCGCAGAGTTTTGCGATGGGCCACACGCCAGGCGCGTTCCATCTCACCAACGACACGCTGGGCGCCTTTATGCGCGATAACGACTTCGACACGCCGGTGATGGTGATGTGCTACCACGGCAACAGCAGTAAAGGCGCGGCGCAGTATCTGCTTCAGCAGGGTTACGAGGCGGTATACAGCGTCGACGGTGGCTTCGATGCCTGGCATCGCCATTTCCCGGCGGAAGTGGAATACGCTTTTGAGCGCTGATCCCGCTATACTGTCCCCTTTTGTGTGGAAATAAGCGACCGCTGCCCATGTTGATGATCACCTCTTTTACCAACCCGCGCGTCGCCCAGGCGTTTGTCGACTATATGGCGACGCAGGGCGTTATTCTGACCATCCAGCAACATACACAGACCGACGTCTGGCTGGCCGATGAGAGCCAGGCCGGGCGGGTAAACGAGGAGCTGGCGCGTTTTCTGGAAAACCCTGGTGACCCGCGCTATCTGGCGGCAAGCTGGCAGTCGGGTCAGACCGGTAGCGGATTGCACTACAGCCGCTTTCCCTTTCTTGCCACCATTCGCGAGCGCGCAGGCCCGTTTACGCTGCTGCTGATGGCGGCCTGCATTATCGTCTTCATTATCATGAATGTGGTGGGCGACCAGAGCGTCATGATCGCCCTGGCGTGGCCGTATGACCCGTCTCTGGATTTTGACGTCTGGCGCTACTTTACCCACGCGCTGATGCACTTCTCGGTGATGCATATCCTCTTTAACCTGCTCTGGTGGTGGTATCTCGGCGGTGCCGTGGAGAAGCGTCTGGGCAGCGGGAAGCTGATCGTTATCACCATTATTAGCGCCCTGCTGAGCGGCTACGTGCAGCACAAATTCAGCGGCCCGTGGTTTGGCGGGCTCTCCGGCGTGGTGTATGCCCTGATGGGCTATGTCTGGCTCAGGGGCGAGCGTGACCCTGAAAGTGGCATCTATCTGCAGCGCGGATTAATAACCTTTGCGTTAATATGGCTTATTGCCGGATGGTTTGATCTGTTTGGTATGTCTATCGCCAATGGTGCGCACGTCACCGGGCTGGCCGTTGGGCTGGCGATGGCCTTTGCCGACACGCTCCATGCGCGAAAACGAACATAATTCTCAGGGATAATTGATGAAACAAACACAACGCCATGACGCCATTATCGAACTGGTAAAAAAACAGGGATACGTCAGCACCGAAGAGCTGGTTGAGCAGTTTGCCGTCAGCCCACAAACCATCCGTCGTGACCTGAACGACCTGGCCGATCAAAACCGCATTCTGCGCCACCACGGCGGAGCGGCGCTGCCGTCCAGCTCGGTCAACACCTCCTGGCACGACCGCAAAGCCACGCAAACGGCAGAAAAAGAGCGCATTGCCCGTAAAGTGGCCAGCCAGATCCCCAACGGGGCGACGCTGTTTATTGATATCGGCACCACGCCGGAAGCGGTGGCCCATGCCCTGCTGGATCACGAAAACCTGCGCATCGTGACCAACAACCTGAACGTGGCCAATACCCTGATGCAGAAAGACGATTTCCGCATTATTCTCGCCGGTGGTGAACTGCGCAGCCGCGATGGCGGAATTATCGGTGAAGCGACGCTCGATTTTATCTCTCAGTTCCGTCTCGACTTCGGCATTCTCGGGATTAGCGGCATCGACAGCGACGGCTCGCTGCTGGAATTTGATTACCACGAAGTACGCACCAAGCGGGCGATCATTGAAAACTCACGCCACGTGATGCTGGTTGTGGATCACTCGAAGTTTGGCCGTAACGCGATGGTCAACATGGGCAGCATCAGCATGGTGGATGCGGTCTATACCGACGTGATGCCGCCGGCGGGCGTTATGCAGGTGATTAAAGATAATAATTTGCAGTTAGAGTTGTGCTGAGAAGCCTTTCTCCCTCTCCCTGTGGG
>NZ_POVL01000031.1 GCF_002939185.1 Enterobacter sichuanensis
TTAGAACTGGGCTTTAACGCCGGGGACTGGATTGTACGCAGCACGCAGTTTATTAGCGACGGCAGCGATCAGCGCTTTGACTTTTCCTCACTCAATACCTACGCCCAGCGTACCTTTACCGATTATGGCGTGATGGTGCAGGGCGGTCAGATTAACGTGGCCAATAGTCGCTTCAGTATTCCGGTTATTTACGGTGTACAGATGATGCCAGATAACGCGCTTTCGCCTCAGACGGGGACGGGCGTGGAAGTGAACGGGATCGCCCGAAATCCTCAGGCGCGTGTCGATATTCGCCAGGGCGGACAGCTGATTTATTCGACGCTGGTGCCTGCCGGGCCGTTTAGCCTGGACGACGTACCGCTGGCTAACCTCAACACCGACCTGAACGTCACGGTGACCGAGACCGACGGCAGCGAAAACCGCTTTACCGTGGCGGCGAGTACCTTTCGCAGCAGCCACGTGGGGGGCGCACCGGGCTTTAGCATGGCGGTAGGCCGTGTTGAAAGCGACATGGAATCGCGCCTCGAAAAACCGTGGGTGGTCTCGGCCAATAACGGCTGGTCTATCAACAGGCGCATGAATGTCGTCGCCGGTATGGTGATGGCGGATAACCGCTATTACGGTTTCTCCGGCAACCTCGATACCACGCCGACGCAGAACCTGTATGCCTCGCTCGGTTTTCTGGCGTCGTTAGACAACCAGACGCAAACGAAGGGCAACAAAACGACGCTGGATGTAGGCTATGCGCTGCCGTGGGGCATCGGCATTTCGATGGGCGGCAGCTACGGTACGCCGGATTACCGTGAAATGACGGAGCTTTACGATGAAGACGACGATATGTCGCAAACCAAATACGACACCAACATAGGTATTAACTGGTCCAACACCACGCTTGGCCGCTTCTCCCTTAGCTACTACCGCAACGAGAGATGGAACAGCGAGAACAATAGCCGCCGTTTCGTCTCTTCATGGTCGCAAACCTTCAAATATTTCAACCTGAGTGTGAACTGGGAATCGGATGTCAGCCGCAACGACGACAGTGATAACGATCAGTTTTACGTGAACGTGTCGATCCCGCTCGGCCGTACGGGCGTCAGCACCAGCTCCTGGTATCGTGATAGCGAAGGCAAGCGTTCCTACGGTACGCGCGCGATGGGATCGTTCAATGAGGCGAGCCAGTATGCCGTTGGCGTCTCTCAGGATCATGATGAGAACAGCACCAGCTGGGACAGCTCACTGAACAGCAATCTGCATTACACCAGCCTGGCGCTGGCGGCTGGGGGCGATAACAACAGCAACACCAACTATTCCGCGTCGCTGAGCGGCGGGATGGTGGTGCACGGCGACGGCGTGACCTTCTCGCCTTATCAGGTGGCTGACACCTATGCCATCGCTAAGCTGGATAAACCAGCGGCAGGCGTCGAGATTGGCACCGCGCGTGGCCCGGTATGGACGGATAAATGGGGTCAGGCGGTGATCCCTGTGCTGTCACCATTCCAGGAAAGCACGATTGAGATCAACACCGAAAAGCTGCCAGGCAACCTGGATGTCAGAAACGGCAGAACGGCGATCAAGGCCTCTCATGGCGCCGTGGCGAAGTGGGAGTTTGAGATGCTAAGCCAGCGCCGCGTGCTGCTGGCTATCAGCCGCGCGGACGGTACGCCGCTGCCGGAAGGTATCCCGATTGTGGACGAAGCGGGTGAATACATCACTACGGCACCCGAAGACGGCGTGATCTTCCTGAACGATATCTCTGCCAACCAGCAGCTCTACGCGACGGTGGAGGGAGAGCGTTGCAAGCTGACGTATACCCTTCCGGAGGAAAAACCGAATACATTCTACGAAGAGGTGACAGGGAAGTGTCTTTGAATAACATTCATAAGTACGTGATGTTGGCCGCGTTGCTCTGCGGACCGGCAGCCGCGCAGGCTGATGATGGCGAATGCAAAATGATGTCCGCCGTGAAGACAATCGACTACGGTCGTTATCGTAAAGACGATATGCGAAAGGGTTCCGCTGAGCATGTGGGCAAAGTTTATAACGGTTATGCCTCGGTAACGCGGGAACTGCGGGTGTCGGTGATGTGTCCGGATGCGCGTAAAATGCGGATCTCAATCAACGGCGCTGCCCGACAAAACAGGGCCTGGCGATACACCGATAACGGCGCGATGAAGATCGCATTCAAGGATGGCCGAATGGACGGGAAGAGTGTGCAACTGGCCGCTGTCGATATTGGTGCGGTGGTGGTTCAGGGTGGGGCGCCAGAAGTGACGTTGCCGCCAGAAAAAGCGCTGGCTGCCGTTAACGGGATGGAAGTGGCGGGAGAGCAGTTCACCGCAACCATGATGGTGACGACCTACCTGTCAGAGAAAGCCTTCAGCGTGACCAATGCCACCGATCTTACCGAGACGCTGACGCTGAGCGTCGATACCCTTCCTGCGTAATAACCCTTTTGATACCCGGCAGAGTAGTATGCCGGGCATCATTCTTAGTGGATCCCCGCCACACGCAGCAGTGCGGTGACTACTGCCGCCGCTATGATGACCACAATTAACGGCATTTTTCGCCAGGCAAGAAACACCGCAAACGCGACGCCCAATACGCGTGCCATGCCGGCAAAATGGTCACCTTCATAAAAGGTGGTCGCCAGCGCCACGGAAAACAGCAACACCGTTGCCGCATCTGACAGCAGCGCCTGTGAACGCTCCGATAATGCCAGCCTGCTGCCGAGTTTTGCCCCGCCAAGACGCATCAGATAGGTTCCCGCAGACAAAATTGCGATACCAAGAATAAAAAACGTCATATTTCCCATTATTTTTTCCTCGCCGCGAGACCCAGTAAAGAGAGCAGAACCGGTAAGCCCACCGGGGCAAACGGCACGGCGGCCAGCGACAGAACTGCACCGCTGCAGGCGCGGATGAGCGTGGTACGGTTTTTAAACGCGGGAACCACAAGTGCCAGCAATATGGCCGGGAAGACCGCATCCAGGCCGATGGTTTCCGGATCCGGGAGCAATTTGCCGACCATGGCGCCCAGCAGGGCCCCCAGTGGCCAGATAATGGCCACCCCTAAACCGCATAGCCAGTAGGCCGCCTTGCGCTGTTCGGGCGTTTTTTGCGACAGACCAAACACCACGCTTTCGTCGTTCATGATGTGGCATCCAAGAAGGCTCAACCCCCGTTTGCCCACCAGTTCACGCACCGTCACGCCAAACGGCACATGGCGCGCGTTGACCAGCAACCCCGCCGCCGCCGCTGCCAGCGGGTTCCCGCCGCTCGCCACAATACCAATAAACATAAATTCGGACGCGCCCGCGAGCACGGTAATGGAGAGCACAAACGGGACCCAGACCGGAAAACCGTAGGCCATTGCCAGGGAGCCGTATGACATCCCGACCACGCCGACCGCGAGGCAAACCAGGATGATCGCTTTAATGGTGTCGCCTTTCAGACAAGAGAGATGATGCTTCATACAATTTTAGCCATATCGAACGTTTATCCATTATAATGAACGCAACTGAACTGTTTTTCAAGATGAACGATTCGTTCGATTTATAGAACAAGAGGCCGTTTTATGACGCAGCCAATCAGCGTGATCGCCAAAAGTCTGGTGCGAGAACGCCTGCGAACCGGACTTTCACTGGCGGAAATTGCCCGTCGTGCCGGGATCGCTAAATCCACTCTTTCCCAGCTGGAGTCCGGCAACGGTAACCCTAGCCTGGAAACGTTGTGGTCGCTCTGCGTGGCGCTGGATATTCCTTTTGCCCGCTTGCTTGAGCCACAACTTCCGACCACGCAGGTGATCCGCCGTGGCGAGGGGACGAAAGTGGTCGCCGGGCAGGCGAACTACGAAGCCATTTTGCTGGCGGCATGCCCCCCGGGTGCACGCCGTGATATCTACCTTCTGATGACCCAACCGGGTGCCGATCGTCTCTCTCAACCACATTCACCTGGCTCGGTTGAACATATTATTGTGACGCAGGGACGCGCGCTGGTCGGGCTGCTCGACGCCGCGGAAGAGCTTGGGGCAGGGGACTACATTTGCTACCCCGCAGACCAGCCGCATATCTTTAAAGCCCTGGAGCCAGACACCTACGCGCTGCTGGTGGCGGAACAAAATTAACGAAGATACGGAAAATCATGTCGCTTAAAGCAATTGCTAAAGAACTGGGGCTGTCTGTCACCACCGTCAGCCGTGCGCTTAACGGGTATGATGACGTCTCCGCCGAGACGCGTGCCCGCGTGGAAGCGGAGGCCCAGCGCCGTGGCTATCGACCAAATACGTTTGCCCGCCGCCTGAAGATGGGCAAAATTGATGCCGTCGGGCTCGTTTTTCCAGTGCATCCTGTTCCGCTCAATAACAGCGTTTTTATGGACATGGTCGGCGAAATTAGCCACGAACTGGCGCGACATGAAATCGACTTACTGCTCATCGCCGATGATGATCTGGCGGACAAGCACAGCTATATGCGCATGGTTCAAAGCCGGCGCGTGGATGCGCTGATTGTGGCGCATACGCTGGATCATGATCCGCGTCTTGAGCAACTTCAGGCCGCCGGGTTCCCTTTTCTGGCGCTCGGGCGCAGCCAGCTGCCGCAGCCGTATGCGTGGTTCGATTTCGACAACTATGCCGGCACGTATCACGCCACCCGCTGGCTGATCGAGAAAGGGCATCAACGCATTGCGCTACTGGGCGAAAGCAACAATCAGGCATTTATCACCCAGCGTCGCCAGGGCTATCTGGACGCGTTACGGGAAGCCGGGCTGTCCAGCGAGTGGCTGCGCGCCATGCCCCCTTCGCGCCGCGTGGGGTATGCCACCACGAAAGCGCTGCTCGCTCTGCCGCAGCCTCCCACGGCCATCATTACCGACTGCAACACCCACGGCGACGGCGCGGCAATGGCGCTGGCGCAGATGGGACGCCTTACTGGCGAAAATGCCGTCTCGCTGGTGGTCTACGACGGCTTACCCCAGGACAGCATTGTTGATATCGACGTGGCGGCAGTGATCCAGTCTACCCGTCAGGGCGTCGGAAAGCAGATTGCCGATATGGTGCGCCAGCTGATTAATGGCGACGATATCGACACGCTTCAGGTACTCTGGCAGCCGGAGTTCTTCCCGGGCCAGACGGCTTAAATCTCGTAAAATTCCAAACCCGATCACAGATCCGAAACGTTTTGGTTTGTATCCGAAACGTTTCGGATCAACACTCAGGTCATTCCGATGACAGGAGATGCCTGATGCACGATCCCATTTTACGACTTGTAAGCGACACGGTAGACGTGGTGATTAAAACGCACCCGTTTGCAGAAATTCTCTACTGGGGGCCGCACCTTCACCACTTTTCGCCGCAGGATGTCGCTACGCTCGCACGTCCGGTGGCCAACGGCAGGCTGGATGTTGATTCACCTGTCACGCTGATGGCTGAACTGGGGCACGGCCTGTTTGGATCGCCCGGCATTGAGGGGCACCGACAGGGGCTGGACGGTTCCCCGGTTTTCACCACCACGGACGTACAGCAGCAGGGACAAACCCTGACAATTACGGCAGAAGATGAACATGCGGGCCTGCGCCTGACCAGCGAAATGGCGCTGGATGCCAGCGGCGTGCTGGCGGTGCGTCATGGCTTAACCAACCTGAAATCCCAGGCGTGGCAGGTGGACCGTTTCGCCGTCACGCTGCCGGTCGCCGAGCGAGCGCGGGAGGTGCTGGCCTTCCACGGCCGCTGGATCCGTGAATTTCAGCCGCACCGCGTCATGCTTGAGCACGACAGTTTCGTGATTGAAAATCGCCGGGGTAAAACGTCCCACGAACACTTCCCGGCGCTGATTTCGGGTACGCCATCGTTCAGTGAAATGCACGGCGACGTCTGGGGTGTGCATCTGGGCTGGAGCGGCAACCACCGCCTGCGCGCGGAAGCGAAAACCGATGGTCGCCGTTATATTCAGGCCGAAGCGCTCTACCTGCCGGGTGAGGTGGCGATTGAAGAGGGCGACACGCTCTGGACGCCGCGCCTGTATGCCAGCTACTCCGCGCAGGGACTGAACGGCATGAGCCAGCAGTTCCACCGTTACCTGCGCGACAACGTCATCCGCTTTCCGGAAAACAAACCGCGTCCGGTCCACCTCAACACCTGGGAGGGGATCTACTTCAGTCACGACCCGGACTACATCATGCGTATGGCCGACGAGGCCGCAGCGCTGGGCGTGGAACGTTTTATCATTGACGACGGCTGGTTTAAAGGCCGCAACGACGATCGTGCCGCGCTGGGTGACTGGTATCTGGACGAGAAAAAATACCCTGATGGCCTGACGCCGGTGATAAACCACGTCAAACAGCTTGGCATGGAGTTTGGTATCTGGGTTGAGCCGGAGATGATTAACCCCGATTCTGATTTGTATCGCGCGCACCCTGACTGGGTTCTGGCGCTGCCAGGCTACCCCCAGGTGACCGGGCGACACCAGCTGGTGCTTAACCTGAACATTCCGGACGCGTTTGATTACCTGCTGACGCGCATGAGCTGGCTGCTGGGCGAGCATGCGGTCGACTACGTGAAATGGGACATGAATCGCGAGCTGGTGCAGCCGGGACATAACGGCAAAGCCGCGGCCGACGCTCAAACCCGTCAGTTTTATCGTCTATTAGACGTGCTGGGCGAACGCTTCCCGCACATCGAATTCGAATCCTGCTCCTCTGGTGGTGGACGAATCGATTATGAGGTCCTGACCCGCTGCCACCGCTTCTGGGCGTCCGACAATAACGATGCGCTGGAGCGAAACACTATCCAGCGCGGTATGAGCTATTTTTTCCCGCCGGAAGTGATGGGCGCGCATATCGGTCATCATAAATGTCATGCCACCTTCCGCCAGCACAGCATTGAATTCCGCGGTTTGACTGCGCTGTTTGGCCATATGGGGCTGGAGCTGGATCCACTCACCGTGGATGAGAAAGAGCGCGAGGGATATCGTCACTATGCCGCCTTGCACAAGCAGTGGCGTGAGGTGATCCATCGCGGTACCCAGTGGCGCGTGGATATGCCGGACGCCACCACGATGGCGCAGGGCATCGTGAGCGAAGATAAGACGTACGGACTGTTTATGGTCAGCCAGCTCGCGATGCCGGATTACACCCTGATGATGCCGCTGCGCATGCCGGGGTTAGAAGCCAGCGCGCAGTACCGCATCACGCTGCTCGATAACCCGAATATTCAGATTACGGGTGAGGGTGGGCACACCATGCGCATGCTGCCGGCGTGGATGGACGCGCCGCAAACGGTGAGCGGTGAGTGGCTGATGCAGGCAGGGATTGCGCTGCCGATTCTGGATCCGGAAACCGCCATTCTGATTGGCGTGGAACGCGTGTAAGGGTGACGGGCCGGAGACCCGGCCCTCCGTTGAGGATAAAAATAATGAACACAACAACCTGTACCCACAAAGACAACCCTAACTTCTGGATTTTCGGGCTGTTCTTCTTTCTCTACTTCTTCATCATGGCCACCTGCTTTCCGTTCCTGCCCATCTGGCTGTCGGACATCATCGGGCTAAACAAAACCCATACCGGGATTGTTTTCTCCTGCATCTCGCTATCAGCTATCGCCTTCCAGCCGGTACTGGGGGTGATTTCGGACAAGCTGGGGTTAAAAAAACATCTGTTGTGGATTATCTCCGTGCTGCTGTTTCTGTTTGCCCCCTTCTTCCTGTACGTTTTCGCACCGCTGCTGAAAACCAATATCTGGCTGGGGGCGCTGAGCGGCGGGCTGTACATCGGTTTTGTTTTCTCGGCGGGATCGGGGGCGATTGAGGCCTATATCGAACGCGTAAGCCGCAACAGCTTCTTTGAATACGGCAAGGCGCGCATGTTCGGCTGTCTTGGCTGGGGGCTGTGCGCCTCAACGGGGGGCATCCTGTTCGGCATCGATCCGTCGTATGTCTTCTGGATGGGGTCGGGGGCGGCGCTGCTGTTGATGCTATTGCTGGTGGTCGCGAAGCCGAAGCCCAACCAGACGGCGCAGGTAATGAACGCCCTGGGCGCCAACCAGCCGCAGATTACAGCCAGAACCGTTTTTAACCTGTTTCGCCAGCGCAGAATGTGGATGTTTATCCTGTACGTAATTGGCGTGGCCTGCGTCTATGACGTCTTCGACCAGCAGTTTGCCACCTTCTTCAAAACCTTCTTCGCGACGCCTCAGGAGGGGACCCGCGCTTTTGGTTTTGCGACGACGGCCGGGGAAATTTGTAACGCCATCATCATGTTCTGCTCGCCGTGGATCATTAACCGCATCGGCGCGAAAAACACGCTGCTGATCGCCGGGGTGATAATGGCGACGCGCATTATCGGCTCGTCATTTGCCACCACCGCTGTAGAAGTGATTGCCCTGAAGATGCTGCATGCGCTGGAGGTGCCGTTCCTGCTGGTGGGGGCGTTCAAATACATCACCGGGGTGTTTGACACCCGTCTGTCGGCCACTATCTACCTGATTGGCTTCCAGTTTGCCAAGCAGTCGGCGGCGATTTTCCTTTCTGCCTTTGCCGGTAATATGTACGACCGAATCGGCTTCCAGGAGACGTACCTGATGCTGGGCTGTTTCGTGCTGGCGATTACGGTGGTGTCAGCCTTTACGCTGAGCAGCAGGCGTGAGATTGCGGCAGGCAATAAGGCGGTAGAAGTCCATTAACGTCCTGATCCCATTCACCCTTTTAGCTTTGGTCAGAAAATGAATAACCTTATAAAAACTACGGCATTGATAATCATTTTCAATATCATTTAATTAACTATAATGAACCAACTGCTTACGCGGCATTAACAGCTGTGCCGCCCGACAATAATGGAGAGGATTATGAGTTATACACTGCCATCCCTGCCGTATGCCTACGACGCACTGGAACCGCATTTCGACAAGCAGACGATGGAAATCCATCACACTAAACACCACCAGACCTATGTGAACAACGCGAATGCTGCGCTGGAAAGCCTGCCAGAGTTCGCTAACCTGCCTGTTGAAGAGCTGATCACCAAGCTGGACCAGCTGCCAGCAGACAAGAAAACCGTTCTGCGCAACAACGCTGGCGGTCACGCGAACCACAGCCTGTTCTGGAAAGGCCTGAAAACCGGTACCACTCTGCAGGGCGACCTGAAAGCGGCTATCGAGCGCGATTTTGGTTCCGTTGACAACTTCAAAGCGGAATTCGAAAAAGCCGCGGCCACCCGTTTCGGCTCTGGCTGGGCGTGGCTGGTACTGAAAGGTGACAAACTGGCCGTGGTTTCTACCGCTAACCAGGACTCCCCGCTGATGGGTGAAGCGATCTCTGGCGCATCCGGTTTCCCAATCCTGGGCCTGGACGTGTGGGAACACGCTTACTACCTGAAATTCCAGAACCGTCGCCCCGACTACATCAAAGCGTTCTGGGACGTGGTGAACTGGGACGAAGCAGCAGCGCGTTTCGCCGCGAAAAAATAAGGTTGCATTGACGCCTGTGAGAAGCGAGTCTGATGACTCGCTTTTTTTGTATCTGCAGAAAGGAGCAGCGATGCATTATCCGGTGAATGTATTTACAGGCAAGGTAAGGGAGTACGACGGCAGCCGCCCGAGCGCCATCGCCAAAATTCAGGTCGACGGCGAGCTAATGTTAACCGACCTCGGACTTGCGGGTGACGAGCAGGCCGAAAAGAAAATCCACGGCGGACCCGATCGCGCGCTGTGTCACTACCCGCGCGAACACTATCAGCACTGGAGAACCGAGTTCCCCGAGCTGGCGGACCTCTTTGTCGCCCCCGCATTTGGCGAGAACCTCTCCACCGAAGGGCTGACCGAAAAGAACGTGTTTATTGGCGATATCTACCGCTGGGGCGATGCCCTGATCCAGGTCACCCAACCGCGCTCGCCGTGCTTCAAGCTCAACTACCATTTCGGCATTCATGACATGTCCGCTCAACTGCAAAACACGGGTAAAACCGGCTGGCTGTACCGGGTGGTGCTGGCGGGGCAGGTGTCAGCGGATGCGCCGCTGGAACTGGCATCACGTCTGAGTGAGGTGTCTGTTTATGACGCCTGCGCCATTGCCTGGCATATGCCGTTTGATGACGAGCAATATCATCGCCTGCTGTCGGCGGCGGGATTATCGACCAGCTGGACGAGAACGATGCAGAAGCGGCGTTTACACGGCAAGATCGAAGATAATTCGCGGAGATTGTGGGGGAAATAGTGCCCGTGGAAAGTAGGCCGGGTAAGGCGAAGCCGCCACCCGGCACATACGTCTACGAACGCTTATACAACGGCAGCCACAGCGTTAACCGCAACCCGCCCAGCGGGCTGTCGTCGGCTTTCACCCAGCCACGGTGTTGCTGCATGGCGGTTTCCACAATCGCGAGGCCTAATCCCGTACCGCCGGATTCACGGTCGCGCGCCTCGTCGGTGCGGTAGAACGGACGGAAGATCTGCTCGCGGTCTTCCGGGCTGACGCCAGGACCGTCGTCATCCACAATAACGGTAATCCCGTCTTTATCCACCGAGAAGGCGACCTCAATCTTCGTGTGCGAGTAGCGCAGGGCGTTACGCACGATATTCTCCAGCGCGCTTTCCAGCGTGTTGGGGTTTCCGTACAGCGGCCATGGCCCCGGCGGGAAGTTGACGGTGAAGGATTTGCCCATCTGTTCCGCTTCAAACGCCGCGTTATCCAGCACTTCATGCCACAGGTGATTGGCTTTCACCGTTTCGCTCACCAGCGCGTTTTTCTGCTGATTGCGCGACATGACCAGCAGGTCGTTGATCATACTGTCCAGACGCTGGGCTTCCGTCTCGATGCGCTCCAGCTCTTTACTCTCACCGCTGCGGCGACGCAGCAGCGCGGTGCCAAGCTGCAGGCGCGTAAGCGGGGTTCGCAGTTCGTGCGAGATATCTGACAGCAGACGTTGCTGGGCCGTCATCATGCGATCGAGGGCGCTGACCATCTGGTTAAAACTGGTCCCGGCGGCAAGAAACTCCTGCGGTCCGGCTTCCAGTTCGGGGTGTTGTCGCAGGTTACCCTGCGCCACTTCATCGGCGGCATTTTTCAGCTTACGGGCCGGTTTTGCCAGGCTCCACGCCAGCCATAACAGCAGCGGCGAGCTGACGAGCATCGTCACAATCAGCAGCAGGAGAGGACGGTCAAACAGCAGGTTGATAAAATCGGACTGGGAGTTGCTCGCCGGACGGATCAGGTAGAGCTGATAATTGTCTTCCCCGTCTCTGACGGAGAAAGGCCCCACCATCTCTACGCGGCCATATTTCTTCTTCTGGGGGTGATCGGCGTTATCCGCCTGACCAATGAAGTTGCGGATGATCTGCATTTCGTTGCGATCGGCCCCAATCACGCGGCCTTCGCTGGTGACCAGCAAAAGGCGTTGTCCGGGCGGAGCCCACTTATCGATAGCGCGAAACAGCCTGCGCCACCACATCAAATCGTTTGGCGGATCGTTTGCCAGCTCGGCTTCCACGTGCTGCTCGATCATCACGCCCTGACGTTGCTCGCTGTCGAGAAGCTCCGTCATCTGGCGTGAGTCGAGTTTTGGCAACATCAGTACGAGCATTAAAACCAGTGCCAGCGTCAGCCAGAAGATGGCGAAGATGCGGGCGGTTAAGCTTCCAATCATGAAGCGGAAACCATCAGATAACCGCGACCACGCAGGGTTTTAAACCACGGGTGACCGTCTTTACGCTCCGGCAGCTTACGGCGCAGGTTAGAGATGTGCATATCAATGGCGCGGTCAAACGGGGTGAGGCGTTTGCCCAGCACTTCCTGACTCAAATGTTCACGTGATACCACCTGGCCGAGGTGCTGCGCCAGCAGATACAGCAGGGTGAACTCCGTACCGGTCAATTCCAGCGTCTGGCCATCGAAGCTCGCTTCCTGACGGCCCGGGTTCAGGCTCAGGGAGTCCACTTCCAGGGTCGGTGAGCTGTTCTCGGTATTTTGCTGCTGCTCGCTCCAGTGGGAACGACGCAGGATAGCGCGAATACGGGCAACCAGTTCACGGTCGTTAAACGGCTTGGGTAAATAGTCATCCGCGCCCAGCTCCAGGCCGAGTACGCGGTCAAGTTCACTGCCGCGCGCGGTCAGCATAATAACGGGGGTCTGGTGTGTCTGGCGAAGCTCTTTCAACGTATCGATACCGTTTTTCTTCGGCATCATGACGTCGAGCAAAAGTAAATCGATGCTGTCGTCAAGGAGACTCAGCGCCTGCTCGCCATCATGGGCAACCAGGACGTTGAAACCTTCCATGTCGAGCAACTCCTTTAAAAGGGATGTGAGCTCTCGGTCATCATCAACTAACAGGATTTTATTCATTGTTTAAATACCTCCGAGGCAGAAATTACGACATCAAGGCTGTCTAATCCATGACTTTACGTTGTTTTACACCCCCTGACGCATGTTTGCAGCCTGAATCGTAGACTGTCTCTCGTTGAATCGCGACACGAAAGATTTTGGGAGCAAGTGATGCGCAAAGTTACCGCTGCCGTCATGGCCTCAACGCTGGCGTTCAGTGCGTTTAGCCAGGCTGCTGTAGCTATCATCAGCGATAACGGTTCCTCACAAGAGGACACAACGCAGCACAGTAGCCAGAGCCATATGTTTGACGGCATAAGTTTAACCGAACATCAGCGTCAACAGATGCGAGATCTGATGCAGAGGGCACGACATGACCAGCCCCCTGTTAATGTTAGCGAAATGGAGACAATGCATCGCCTTGTCACCGCAGAAAATTTTGACGAAAGCGCTGTACGCGCTCAGGCCGAAAAAATGGCACAGGAACAGGTTGCTCGCCAGGTTGAAATGGCGAAGGTCCGCAACCAGATGTTCCATCTGCTAACGCCCGAGCAGCAAGCGGTTTTGAACACCAGACATCAGCAGCGAATGGACCAGCTGCGTAAGGTTGCACGGATGCAGCGAAGCTCAGAAACGACGTTTTTCAGTAGCAATAGCAGTACCCGAAGTAACCAGTAAACCCTGTTTTCCTTGCCATAGACACCATCCCTGTCTTCCCCCACATGATGTGGGGGTTTTTTTTGCCCCGCATTCTGATTTGTTAACCGTTTATTCATCCTTAGACCCCTCCTGCTTCCGTTATACTAGCGGCATGACATGACAGGAGCGTTTATGAATCAATCCTATGGAAGACTGGTCAGCCGGGCCGCCATCGCGGCGACCGTCATGGCATCCAGCCTGTTACTGATTAAAATCTTTGCCTGGTGGTATACCGGCTCGGTCAGTATTCTGGCGGCGCTGGTCGACTCGCTGATGGACATTGCCGCCTCGTTGACCAACCTGCTGGTGGTGCGCTACTCGCTGCAGCCGGCGGATGAAGAGCACACCTTTGGGCACGGTAAAGCGGAGTCGCTGGCCGCGCTGGCGCAAAGTATGTTCATTTCCGGGTCTGCGCTGTTCCTCTTTTTAACCGGTATTCAGCACCTCGTCTCGCCGACGCCGATGAACGATCCCGGTGTAGGGGTGGTGGTGACGGTCGTTGCACTTATATGCACACTTGTTCTGGTAACGTTCCAGCGCTGGGTGGTTCGCAAAACGCAAAGCCAGGCTGTACGGGCAGATATGCTTCATTATCAATCTGATGTTATGATGAATGGGGCTATTCTTATTGCGCTCGGTCTGGCCTGGTATGGCTGGCATCGGGCCGATGCGTTGTTTGCGTTAGGGATTGGCATCTATATTTTATATAGCGCCTTGCGGATGGGGTATGAAGCGGTGCAATCACTGCTTGACCGCGCCCTCCCGGACTCAGAACGCAATGAAATTTTTTCAATCGTAACCTCCTGGCCTGGCGTCAGCGGTGCACACGATCTGCGAACGCGGCAGTCAGGGCCGACCCGCTTTATTCAGATTCATATTGAAATGGAAGACAACCTGCCACTGGTTCAGGCTCACGTTATTGCTGAGCAGGTCGAGCAGGCGATATTGCAGCGTTTTCCTGGTTCAGACGTCATCATTCACCAGGATCCCTGCTCGGTTATACCCGGACATGTTGGGCTTTCGTAATTCGTTGTAAAAAAGTGAGCCAGGCCGGCATTTTGTGTATAAATTACCGCCATTTGGTCTGACCTGAATCAATTCAGCTGGAAGGGATTGATATACTATTTGCAGTATTCGTTGGTCGATAAGTTTCTTCCGGCAACAGATTTCAATTTTGCATTCCTAAGTTCAGAGGTAGTCATGATTAAGAAAATCGGTGTGTTGACAAGCGGCGGTGATGCGCCGGGCATGAACGCGGCAATTCGTGGGGTTGTCCGTTCAGCGCTGACGGAAGGTCTGGAAGTTTTTGGTATCTATGATGGTTACCTGGGTCTGTATGAAGACCGTATGGTACAGCTCGACCGTTACAGCGTGTCTGACATGATCAACCGTGGCGGTACCTTCCTTGGGTCTGCGCGCTTCCCGGAATTCCGTGACGAACACGTGCGTGAAGTGGCTATCGAAAACATGAAAAAACGTGGCCTGGACGCCCTGGTAGTTATCGGTGGTGACGGCTCGTACATGGGTGCAAAACGTCTGACAGAAATGGGCTTCCCATGCATCGGTCTGCCAGGCACCATCGACAACGATATCAAAGGCACTGACTACACCATCGGTTACTTTACCGCGCTGGGTACTGTTGTGGAAGCGATTGACCGTCTGCGTGACACCTCTTCTTCTCACCAGCGTATCTCTATCGTTGAAGTGATGGGGCGTTACTGTGGTGACCTGACCCTGGCCGCGGCGATTGCGGGGGGTTGTGAATTCGTGGTGGTTCCGGAAGTGGAATTCAGCCGTGAAGATCTGGTGGCTGAAATTAAAGCGGGCATCGCGAAAGGGAAAAAACACGCGATCGTGGCCATCACCGAGCATATCTGTGACGTTGACGAGCTGGCGAAGTACATCGAAACCGAAACCAAACGTGAAACGCGCGCAACCGTACTGGGTCACATCCAGCGCGGTGGTTCCCCGGGTCCTTATGACCGTATTCTGGCGTCACGTATGGGCGCGTATGCTATCGAACTGCTGCTGCAGGGTCACGGCGGCCGCTGCGTCGGTATTCAGAACGAAAAACTGGTTCACCACGACATCATCGACGCCATTGAAAACATGAAGCGTCCGTTCAAAGGTGACTGGCTGGACTGCGCGAAAAAACTGTACTGATCGGCATCCAGAGTAAATGCAAAACGGTAACCCCTGGGTTACCGTTTTTTATGTTTGCTCCCTCTCCCGTGGGAGAGGGCTTGGGTGAGGGCATCAGGCCACTTGTCCACTATTTATTCCTCAAAGTTATAGCCAATCTTTTTTTATTCTTTAATCCTCGATTCCGTTTCTGGCACGCTGCAATCATCAAAACACTACACAAGAGAGCTGGGCGATGAATAAATGGGGCGTGGGTTTAACATTATTGCTGGCATCGACCAGCGTTCTGGCTAAGGACATCCAGTTACTGAACGTGTCATACGACCCGACGCGTGAGCTGTACGAGCAATACAACAAAGCGTTTGCGGCGCACTGGAAGCAGGAAACCGGCGACAACGTGGTGGTTCGCCAGTCTCACGGTGGGTCCGGTAAACAGGCGACCTCCGTCATCAACGGTATTGAAGCCGACGTGGTGACTCTCGCGCTGGCCTACGATGTCGACGCTATTGCCGAGCGTGGCCGCATCGACAAAAACTGGATCAAACGCCTGCCGGATAACTCCGCACCATACACATCGACCATTGTTTTCCTCGTGCGTAAAGGCAACCCAAAACAGATCCACGACTGGAACGACCTGATCAAACCTGGCGTGTCAGTGATCACCCCGAACCCGAAAAGTTCTGGCGGCGCGCGCTGGAACTACCTGGGCGCGTGGGGCTACGCACTGCATCACAACAATGGCGACCAGGCCAAAGCGCAGGAGTTCGTGAAAGCGCTGTATAAAAACGTTGAGGTGCTGGACTCCGGCGCGCGTGGCGCCACCAACACCTTCGTCGAGCGTGGAATTGGCGACGTGCTGATTGCATGGGAAAACGAAGCCCTGCTGGCCACCCACGAACTGGGCAAAGATAAATTCGAGATTGTGACCCCAAGCGAGTCGATTCTGGCAGAGCCGACCGTCTCTGTGGTCGATAAGGTGGTTGAGAAAAAAGATACCAAAGCGGTGGCAGAAGCTTACCTGAAGTATCTCTACTCACCAGAAGGGCAGGAAATTGCGGCGAAAAACTTCTATCGCCCACGCGATCCTGCGGTGGCGAAGAAATACGAAACTGTCTTCCCTAAACTGAAACTCTTCACCATTGATGACGTGTTCGGTGGCTGGACGAAAGCGCAGAAAGAGCACTTCTCTAACGGCGGCACCTTCGACCAGATCAGCCAGCGCTAAAAATCCATCAATGACACGGTTACCCGGCGTGAGAAATCCGCCGGGTTTTTTATTTGGTCATCATTTTGCGTTACTCTTTTGCCTCAATCGAAAACAGGGAACGCGTTGTGAAAAAAATTATCTTACTGATCCTGATTGTTATCGCCCTTGCCGCGGGTGGCGTGTACTGGATGAAAGCGGGTAATCCGAATGCGTTGCGACATATCGTTCTCGACCAGTGTGTGCCGAATCAGATCCAGCACCGTAATCCGGCGCCGTGTGCGCAGGTGAAAACAGATGCAGGCTACGTGGTGTTTAAAGACCGCAACGGGCCGCTGCAGTATCTGCTGATGCCAACCTACCGCATCAACGGCACCGAAAGTCCGCTGTTGACCGAACCTCATACGCCGAACTTTTTCTGGCTGGCCTGGCAGTCGCGAAGCTTTATGACCCTGAAGCGCGGATCCGAGGTGCCTGACAGCGCCATTTCGCTGACGATTAACGCCCCGACGGGCCGTACGCAGAATCATTTCCATATTCATATCTCCTGCCTGCGCCCGGACGTGCGCGAAAAGCTCAATGCGTCTCAGGGAGAAATCACCACCCAGTGGCTCCCGCTCCCGGGCGGGCTGGAAGGGCATGAATATCTTGCTCGTCGGGTGACGGAGAATGAACTGGTCCAGCGCAGCCCGTTTATGATGCTGGCAGAAGAGTTGCCCGAAGCGCGTGACCATATGGGGCGCTTCGCGCTGGCGATGGCGCAGCAGTCGGATGGTTCGTTTGTTTTGCTGGCGACGGAGCGCAACCTGCTGATGCTGAACCGCGCATCGGCGGAGGAATTGCAGGATCATCAATGCGATATCCTGAAGTAACCCCACCATAAATAGCGTTTACTCAACCTGCCTGTCGCCGTAGACTTGCTGAAAAATTCTACAGGAGACAGGTATGTCGCTCTGGTCAACGTATCCTCTGTTGCTGCCCTCGCTGATCGTTGGCGTCACCATCGTGCTATGGGCGACGTCGCTCTTGCCGGAGTTTATCACCGCGCTGCTGTTCTTCACCGCAGCGATGACGGCGAAAATTGCTCCACCTGAGGTTATCTTCGGCGGTTTTGCCTCGTCGGCTTTCTGGCTGGTGTTCAGCGGTTTTGTGCTCGGCGTGGCGATCCGCAAAACCGGGCTGGCGGACAGGGCCGCCCGGGCGCTGTCCGCAAAGCTCACCGACTCCTGGGTATTGATGGTGGCGAGCGTGGTGCTGCTGAGCTACGCGCTGGCGTTTGTTATGCCGTCGAATATGGGGCGTATTGCGCTGCTGATGCCGATTGTCGCCGCGATGGCAAAGCGCGCCGGTATTGCTGACGGCTCCCGCGCCTGGTTTGGTCTGGCGCTGGCGGTGGGGTTCGGGACGTTTCAGCTTTCGGCGACGATCCTGCCTGCAAACGTCCCTAACCTGGTGATGAGCGGCGCGGCGGAAGGCTCGTACGGTATCCACCTGAACTATGTCCCGTATCTGCTGCTGCACACGCCGGTGCTGGGTATTCTCAAAGGCCTGATCCTGATTGGCCTTATCTGCTGGCTTTTTCCCGGTCATCCAAAACCCCCGAAGGAACAGACGTTATCTGAACCCATGGGCCGGGATGAAAAACGTCTTGCCTGGCTGCTGGCGATAGTGCTGGGGATGTGGGTGACGGAGAGCTGGCACGGCGTGGGGCCCGCGTGGACGGGGCTGGCGGCCTCGGTCATCGTTATGCTGCCGCGCGTGGGCTTTATCACCGGAGAGGAGTTTTCTGCCGGTGTGAATATGCGTACCTGTATCTATGTTGCCGGTATTCTGGGGCTGGCGATTGTCGTCACGCAAACCGGGATTGGAACGGCGGTGGGCGAGGCGTTGCTCCGCATTATGCCGCTGGATGCAGAGAGACCGTTCACCAGCTTCCTGGCGCTGACCGGTATTACCACCGCGCTCAACTTTATTATGACCGCCAACGGCGTTCCGGCGCTGTATACCACCCTGGCGCAGAGTTTTTCGGATGCGACAGGTTTCCCTTTGCTGTCAGTGATCATGATCCAGGTACTGGGTTATTCCACGCCGCTCTTGCCGTATCAGGCGTCGCCGATTGTGGTGGCGATGGGGTTAGGGAAGGTGCCTGCAAAGGCGGGGATGGTGCTCTGTCTGGCGCTGGCAATTGTCACGTATCTGGTGCTGCTGCCGCTGGATTATCTGTGGTTTAGCGTTTTAGGTCGTTTGTAGCGATTTTGTAGGGCGGGTAAGCGCAAGCGCCACCCGCCACAACAGCATTACGCCTGTTTAGCCGCTTCTGCCGCTTTAACGATCACCGCGAAAGCGTCAGCTTTCAGGGATGCACCGCCAACCAGCGCGCCATCGATGTCTGGCTGGGTGAACAGCTCAGCAGCGTTGGATGCGTTAACGGAACCGCCGTACTGGATAATCACTTGCTCAGCCACTTTCGCGTCGGCTTTGGCAATGTGATCACGGATGAATTTGTGAACCGCCTGAGCCTGCGCAGGGGTAGCTGATTTACCGGTACCGATCGCCCAGACTGGCTCGTATGCGATGACCGCACCTTCGAACGCTGCCGCGCCCTGGGTTTTCAGCACCGCGTCGATCTGACGTGCGCAGACTTCTTCGGTTTTGCCTGCTTCGTTTTCTGCTTCGGTTTCACCGATGCACAGAACCGGAATCAGACCCTGCTCTTTCAGCACAGCGAATTTCTTCGCGATGAACTCGTCTGATTCTTTGTGGTAGGTGCGACGCTCAGAGTGGCCGATGATGATGTATTTCGCGCCGATATCTTTCAGCATTTCAGCGGACGTTTCACCGGTGAACGCGCCGGACAGGTTAACGTCAACGTTCTGCGCGCCCAGTACGATGTGGCTGCCGTCAGCGGCACGTTTAGCCAGATCCAGGTACATATCCGGCGGAGCGATAGCAACCGCACAGCCCGTCACGCCAGCCAGCTCTTTACGCAGGTTCGCAACCAGCTCGTTTACCATGTGGCGGCTGCCGTTCAGTTTCCAGTTACCCATCACTAAAGGATGTCGCATTTCAATTCTCCACGCTAAATAAGCGAATTAAGGAATATGGCCACCCTGACGGGCAGCATGGTCTGTGAATCAGTATAGAGATTTTCCCCCGAAAGGCTTTGCTTTTTGTCATTAATTCGCCCCGCCGAGGGTGTCAGATAGTGCCAGCTTAATCGGTTCAACTGCGAAGGTCAGTCCTTTTTCGCCGTTATCCGCCACAACATAGCGAATCGCGCCTTCGGTATCGGCGTAGTAACGCTTGTTCTTACCGGCAGTGAGGAGTTTTTGCAGCTTTTGCTGGCTCTGTTTTTTCGTCAGCGCAGGGGTAAAAGCCTGCAACACAGCGCTCATATACTCCAGCGCCTTTGCCTTAGCGGCTTTCTGCTCCGGCCCCTGTATCGGCAGCCAGGTGATTTGCATGCTTTTGATTTTTAACGTACCGCGCTCCAGCGCTGTGGAGGCATACAAATTCTCGTTAATCTTGCTGGCTGCACGGGTCAGGGTCGGGGTATCGCGGGAACCATCAATGGCGCGAAATTCATCCAGCGGCAGCGTTGGGTTGGCCTGATTGAAGGTTTCACGAAACTGGCTGATGGACTGATCGAACGACGGCGCACCCGCCAGCAGATACGGTGCGGTGGTCGGGGCCGTCGTTTCAGCGGCGTGCAGGGGAAAACCCGCGCTGAGCAGTGCTAAACACAGGAAGAGATAACGTGCCGAACTTTTCATCAACATTGCCCCTGGCCGTAAGTGCTCATGATTAAAACGATATCTGGTCGGCTTGTCAAAAGGTCACAACTCCAGGGTAAAATGCGCGCAATACGATAATAAGGAACCTTACATGACCATACAGCAGTGGCTGTTTTCATTCAAAGGGCGTATTGGACGCCGTGATTTCTGGATCTGGATGGTGACGTGGGTTGTCGCCATGCTGCTTCTGTTTTTTGTTGCTTATAACGCCTGGCTAAGCACGCAAACGGCGGCCTTTGCGCTGGTCTGCCTGCTATGGCCAACGGCCGCCGTGGTGGTGAAACGTCTGCACGATCGTGGTCGTTCCGGCGCGTGGGCATTTCTGATTATTCTGGCGTGGATGCTGGTGGCAGGAAACTGGGCGATGCTGCCGTCCATCCTGCCGTGGGTGGTGGGCAGGCTGCTGCCGTCGGTCATATTCGTGATGATGGTTATCGATCTGGGCGCGTTTATTGGCACCCAGAGCGAAAACAAATACGGTAAATATACCGGTGAGGTGAAGTACCGCTGATCACCAGTAGTGTTCAGCAGTCATATGACCCGGCCGGCGGCGAAGGTGTTTCGTCATCTGCCGGGTATCCTTCAGAAGCTGCTGTGTGTCGCGCACCATCTGCGGGTTGCCACACAGCATCACGTGGCTGGTTTCGGCGCTCATTGGCAAACCCACTGCCTCTTCCAGGGCACCACTTTCAATTAACGCTGGTACGCGGCCAGTCAGCGTTCCTGCTACGGTTTCGCGGCTGACCACCGTCTGAATCTTTAACTTTCCGCCATACTGCTGTTCCAGCGCCTGCATCTGCGGCAAATAGCTCAAGTCTGCAGCGTAGCGCGCAGCGTGAACCAGCACGATGTTTTTAAAGCGTTCCAGGTCTTTGCCGTACTGCAGAATAGAGAGGTAGGGGCCAATGGCCGTACCGGTGGCCAGCATCCAGAGGGTGTCACAGTCAGGGATTTCCTCGAGCACAAAGAAGCCGGCGGCTTCACTCACAATTTGCACCTCGTCTCCGGGCTTAAGGGCGGCAAGGCGCGGGCTGAGTTTGCCGTCCGGAACGGTGACCAGATAAAACTCGAGGTCCGGGTTATCAGGGGCGTTAACGTATGAGTAGGCGCGCTGTACGCGCTCGCCGTCGACATCCAGCCCCAGCTTCGCAAATTGCCCGGCTTTAAACGGGTGGACGGGAGCATGCAGGGTGAGACTAAATAGCGCATCGGTCCAGAACTGTATTTTTGTGACTTTACCTGTTACCCAGTCCGCCATGATCTTCTCCTGTGCTGTTTCTCTGTTCTATCTTCCGTACTTACCGGGGAGATTTCCAGCCCCTTTGGGCCGGAAAGCTCTATCGATCAAACGGTTTTACAGAATGTGCGTCTGCACGTCCGGGTCTTTGCGGTCGAGATAGTGGATTGACTGAATGCGACGAATGGTGCGCGATTTACCGCGGATCAGCAGCGTTTCAGTGGTCGCCATATTGCCTTTGCGGGTAATGCCGTCCAGCAGGTCGCCTTTAGTAATACCGGTTGCCGAGAAGACAACATTATCGCTACGAGCCATCTCGTTCAGCGCGAGCACTTTATTGGCCTCGATACCCATCCCTTCGCAGCGTGCCAGCTCATTTTCCCCGATACGGCGGTTTTCTTCGCTGTCGCCTTTCACCTCATGACGTGGCAGCAGACGGGCCTGCATATCGCCATCCAGCGCGCGGATCACTGCCGCTGATACCACGCCTTCCGGCGCGCCTCCGATGCCGTACAGCACATCCACTTCGCTGTCTGGCATGCAGGTCAAAATGGAGGCGGCAACGTCGCCATCCGGAATGGCAAACACCCGCACGCCGAGCTTTTGCATCTGCGCGATGGTGGCGTCGTGGCGCGGTTTGGCCAGAATAGTCACGGTAAGTTCGCTAAGGGGTTTGGCCAGCGCTTTGGCGATGTTGCGCAGGTTCTCTTCCAGCGGCAGGCTGAGGTCGATAGCGCCCTTCGCGCCAGGACCGACAATCAGCTTCTCCATATACATATCCGGCGCGTTGAGGAAGCAGCCTTTATCGCCTACAGCCAGCACCGCCAGGGCATTGGCCTGACCCATCGCCGTCATGCGGGTGCCTTCGATCGGGTCGACGGCGATATCCACGGCATCGCCGTTGCCGGTACCCACTTTTTCACCAATATAGAGCATCGGCGCTTCGTCGATCTCGCCTTCGCCGATCACGATAGTACCGTCGATGTTGACCTGGTTAAGCACAATGCGCATGGCATGGACGGCCGCGCCGTCTGCGGTATTTTTGTCACCACGACCCAGCCATTTATAGCCTGCAAGGGCGGCGGCTTCGGTGACGCGGGAAAACTCGATAGCAAGTTCACGTTTCATGAGGTACTCGTGCAATCAAAAGGAATTGCACGAAGTTTATCACAGAGTGGGGAGGGGCGAGGGGACCGGTGCGGGCCGGGCCCCTCACCCTGACCCTCTCCCCAGGGGAGAGGGAATATATGATTACTCGTCGTGCTCTTCCCACGCCAGGGCGCGTTTCACCGCTTTTTTCCAGCCGCTGTAACGGAAGTTACGTTCGGTGGTTTCGATGCCAGGGCGGAATTCGCGTTCGATAACCGCTTTTTCCTGCAGCTCGTCCAGGTTCTGCCAGAAGCCGACGGCCAGACCGGCAAGGTACGCCGCACCCAGCGCAGTGACTTCACGCACTTCAGGACGCTCCACGCGGGTGCCCAGAATGTCGGACTGGAACTGCATCAGGAAGTTGTTCGCCACCGCGCCGCCGTCCACGCGCAGGGCGTGCAGACGAATGCCGGAGTCCGCCTGCATCGCTTCCAGCACGTCACGCGTCTGGTAGGCGATGGATTCCAGGGTGGCGCGAATAATGTGGTTAGAATTCACACCACGCGTCAGGCCGAAAATCGCGCCGCGCGCATACGGGTCCCAGTACGGTGCGCCCAGACCGGTGAATGCAGGCACCACGTACACGCCGTTGGTGTCTTTCACTTTGGTCGCGAAGTACTCGGAGTCGAATGCATCGCTGATCAGCTTCATCTCGTCACGCAGCCACTGGATAGACGCACCGGCCATGAACACCGCACCTTCCAGGGCATAGTTCACTTCGCCGCGTGGGCCGCAGGCGATGGTGGTCAGCAGGCCGTTTTCTGATTTCACTGCTTTCTCGCCGGTGTTCATCAGCATAAAGCAGCCGGTGCCGTAGGTGTTCTTCGCCATCCCTTCCTTAACGCACAGCTGGCCGAACAGCGCCGCCTGCTGGTCACCGGCGATACCGGCGATAGGAATACGCGTACCGCCTTTACCGCCGATGTTGGTCTGGCCGTACACTTCAGAAGACTTGCGCACTTCAGGCAGCATCGCGCGTGGGATATCCAGCGCGTCCAGCATCTTGTCATCCCACTCCAGGGTGTTGATGTTGAACAGCATGGTACGCGAGGCGTTGGTGTAGTCGGTGACATGAACGCGTCCCTGGGTCATCTTCCAGATAAGCCAGGTATCGACGGTGCCGAACAGCAGCTCACCGCGTTTTGCACGCTCGCGTGACCCTTCCACGTGGTCGAGGATCCACTTCACTTTGGTGCCGGAGAAATACGGGTCAACCACCAGACCCGTGGCGCTGCGGACGTACTCTTCCATGCCATCACGCTTCAGCTGCTCGCAGATCTCAGAAGTACGACGGCACTGCCAGACGATGGCGTTGTAAATCGGTTTTCCGGTTTCACGCTCCCAGACAATCGTTGTTTCACGCTGGTTGGTGATACCAATTGCGGCGATCTCGTCGGAACTGATATCGGCTTTCGCCAGCACTTCGACCAGCGTGGAGCTTTGTGATGCCCAAATCTCCATCGGGTCGTGTTCTACCCAGCCTGGACGAGGATAAATTTGTTCAAATTCGCGCTGTGACACGCTGACGATGTTCGCGTCATGATCCATTACGACAGCGCGGGAGCTGGTAGTGCCCTGGTCGAGCGCAACGATATATTTTTTTTCGGTCATGGTATGTGTCCCGTAGTCAGATTACAGCGAAGCTTTTTGTTGTGCGGTAGAAGTCGTCTCCTTCTCCTCTTCCACACAGGTGTCGCACGGTAAGTGGCGACCAATTAATTTGCGGTAGCTAAATGCGCCCAGCGCAGCCCCGACAACCGGCGCAAACAGCGGTACCAGGAAGTAAGGAATGTCTTTGCCACCGGTAAAGGCGACGTCGCCCCAACCTGCGATAAAGGCGAACGCTTTCGGTCCGATATCACGCGCCGGGTTCATCGCGAATCCGGTCAGTGGGCCCATGGATGCGCCAATTACCGCAATCAGCAGACCAATCAGCAGAGGAGCCAGCGGGCCGCGCGGAATGCCGTTTCCGTCGTCGGTCAGCGCCAGGATTACGCCCATCAGAATAGCGGTAATCACCATTTCAACTGCGAATGCCTGCACAAAATTGATATGCGGGTTTGGATAGGTTGAGAAGATGCCTGCCAGATCCAGACTTTCGACGCTGCCGCGCACCATATGATGCGTCTGTTCGAAGTCGATGAAAAGATTGTAATAAAGCCCGTAAACTAACGCCGCTGCGCAAAACGCGCCGGCAAACTGAGAAAGAATGAAAGGAACAACTTTGCGTCCGTCGAAGCACGCGAACAGCCACAGTGCGATAGTCACCGCCGGGTTAAGATGTGCACCAGAAACCCCTGCAGTCAGGTAGATGGCCATCGCCACGCCCAGACCCCAGATGATACTGATTTCCCACTGACCAAAACTGGCACCCGCCACTTTCAGTGCAGCGACACAACCCACTCCGAAGAATATCAACAACCCGGTACCAAGGAACTCGGCAATGCACTGGCCTTTTAAGGTTGATGTCTGACTCATAATCGGAATCCTGAAGAAATTGATGTTTATTGTTAGCATGGCCGCCCGTGACAGCCACGATGTCCTGTAGACATAGTGTTAATTTATCGTTAACGAGCAAAAACGAGAAATATCGAAATCAAAATGTGTGGTCTGTGTCAATAAAATGAGCGTTTTCGCGCCATAAAGCACATTTTTACAACAGCGCCGGAATGTGAGCTGAATCATTTCATTAACGAATGAGTTAACAATTTAGGGGTATATGACGTGAACGCACCAGGACCAGACCTAAAAGTGTTGCAAACCGCGATCTGCGCGGTGTGTCGCTGGACACAGAGCGCCGCGCTCCATACAATCGATGGAATATGTCGTGCGCGTTTATGTTAAAGCGTCGCCTTGCAATTCAGGAGAGGTAGCATCATGTCTTTAGAAGTGTTTGAGAAACTGGAATCGAAAGTACAGCAGGCGATTGACACCATCACGCTGCTGCAGATGGAAATTGAAGAGCTGAAAGAGAAGAACAACAGCCTGGCGCAGGAAGTTCAGAATGCGCAGCACAGCCGCGAAGAACTGGAGCGCGAAAACAACCAGCTGCGCGAGCAGCAGAACGGCTGGCAGGATCGCCTGCAGGCGCTGCTGGGACGTATGGAAGAAGTCTGATTCCCATAGAGAAGAACAGAGTAGGCCGGGTCAGGCGAAGCCGCCACCCGGCTTTTTTTATAGTTTTCGCTCACTGACATCAAACCATAAAAAAGGCCGCCAATGGCGGCCTTAACGCTACTTGTCCTGCGCTGTCATAGCATAAGCAACAAACCCACCAGGTTCATCACTCTTTACCACGAGTACGCTGGCGACAATGAACGCGATACATAAATAGCGTTTCATTATGCGGTCCCTGCAGCTAACCGCTCCACCGTTCACCACCGGTGATAAGTCGGTGGACACAAGCCCTGGCGTGGGCTGCTTTACGGTTGTGAATATACCTTTCCCTGGACCGATGCCCATTTGCGAGATGGCGGAAAGGGACGCTGCATCATAGTTAACATCAGCCTCGCCGTTAAGATGTGCAAATAAAATTAAGATTTTATAAAGAGTCTGAGGGATTGCCTGCCGCTTATTGAGGGGTATGATAAAAGTCCCTGGTGTGGAGCTGTAAATTCTCCCAACGGACCGCGAATCCCGAGGGACAAAAAAACCGCCACATTGTTGTTGGCGGTTTTTTTATGGTTCACGCTGACTGTTTTACTACTCAATATCCAGCGGATCTTCGGACAGGATAATGCCGGTATTATCGGCGTAGAGATGGTCCCCGGAGAAGAAGGTCACGCCGCCGAAGTTAACGCGCACGTCGCTTTCGCCGATGCCGTCACCTGCCGCACCTACCGGAATCGCCGCAATGGCCTGAATCCCGATATCCAGCTCCTCCAGATCGTCCACCTGGCGCACGGAACCGTACACCACAAGGCCTTCCCACTCATTCTGGACGGCAATGCCGGCCAGCTCTGCATCAATCAAGGCGCGCCGCACGGAACCGCCGCCGTCGATCACCAGAACGCGGCCGCGGCCGTTCTGTTCGAGCAGATCGTACAGCAACCCGTTATCCTCGAAACATTTCACCGTGACGATTTGACCGCCAAACGACGACCGCCCACCAAAGTTGGAGAATAACGGTTCAACGACGTTGACATCTTCCTGGTAGATGTCACAAAGCTCGGAGGTATCGTATTTCATAGGGTTAACGCTCAGTTGCTGCGAATGTGTTCAGTATATCGTGCGAAATGCGTTGTTGGCAAAATCATCAATTGTTAATTGATATTTGTCAGCTAACGCAGCGTCTGGCTTAAGACAATCCCGATGACGAACAACAGGTTAGTCAGCAGCGCGCCTTTTACCGTGCGCTCCAGCATCGGCGGCATGGCAGCCGGGCTGCGTTCACGCATGACAAAGCGGGCCTGGTTAATCAACAGCGGCGCGGCAAGCAAAAACAGCCAGCCCCACAGACTGTGCAGGGAAATCAGGTTGAACAGCGCGAGGCAGACCAGGGCACCCAGCAGCAGGCAGGCATGGTAGCGACGCGCATTCACTGGCCCCAGACGGACCGCCAGGGTGTTTTTGCCGTTCTCGCGATCGCTGTCGATGTCGCGCAGGTTGTTGATGTTGAGCACTGCTGTCGCCAGCAGACCGCAGGCGGTCGCGGGCAGGAACAGGGCCGGGATCACCGTATGCGCCTGCAGATACCAGCTTCCCATCACGCTCAGCCAGCCGAAGAACACCAGCACGGAGATATCCCCGAGACCAATATAACCGTAGGGGCGCGTACCGACGGTATAGGTGATGGCGGCAATAATGGCCAATAGCCCCAGCACCAGGAAGCCAATAAAATCGCTGGTAGTATTAGACGCCACCGTCACCAGTGCCAGGCCGGATACGCAGATCAGCACCACGGTGATTATCAGCGCACGTTTCATCTGCGCCTGAGTAATCACCCCTTTTTGCATTCCACGCAGTGGCCCGATACGGTCCGGCTTGTCACTGCCTTTCACCGCATCGCCATAATCGTTGGCAAGGTTGGAGAGGATCTGCAGCAGACCCGCGGTAATCAATGCCAGTGCGGCCACCAGGGGATCAAAATAACCTTGCCACCAGGCAAGCGCCGTACCGACAATAATCGCGGCAAAGGCCAGAGGAAGGGTTTTAGGGCGCAAACTTTCGAGCCACGCCTGAGTACGGCTGATGTCAGTCATAAGTATTTAGCCAATAAAAATGGGGGCATTAGCCCCCATTAAACGTGATGAGAATGCAGTAACCGCGATTATAGGATAAAACGGCTCAGATCTTCATCTGCCACTAACGCATCCAGATGTTTACTCACATAGTCTGCGTCAATGGTAACGGTTTGACCGCTGAGGTCGCTCGCGTCATAAGAGATATCTTCCACCAGGCGTTCCAGCACGGTGTGCAGACGACGCGCGCCGATGTTCTCGGTGGTTTCGTTCACCTGCCATGCGGCCTGAGCAATACGCTTGATACCGTCTTCGGTGAATTCGAGGTTCACGCCTTCGGTCGCCATCAGCGCTTTGTACTGAACGGTAGCAGAAGCGTTTGGCTCGGTCAGAATACGTTCGAAATCTTCGGTGGTCAGCGCCTGCAGCTCAACGCGGATGGGCAGACGTCCCTGCAGTTCCGGGATCAGATCCGACGGGCTGGCGACCTGGAACGCACCTGAAGCGATAAACAGGATGTGGTCCGTTTTCACCATGCCGTGCTTGGTTGAGACGGTGCAGCCTTCCACCAGCGGCAGGAGGTCGCGCTGAACGCCTTCGCGGGAAACATCCGGGCCGGAACTGTTGCCGCCGCGCTTACAAATTTTGTCGATTTCGTCGATAAACACGATACCGTGCTGCTCAACCGCATCGATAGCGTCCTGCTTCAGCTCTTCCGGGTTCACCAGCTTCGCCGCTTCTTCTTCAATCAACAGCTTCATCGCGTCTTTGATTTTCAGCTTACGCGCTTTTTGCTTCTGACCGCCCAGGTTCTGGAACATGGACTGCAGCTGGCTGGTCATCTCCTCCATTCCCGGAGGCGCCATGATTTCCACACCCATTGGCGCGGCAGCGAGATCGATCTCAATCTCTTTGTCGTCCAGCTGACCTTCACGCAGTTTTTTACGGAACGCCTGACGTGCCGCAGACGGTTCAGCCTGCTGTTCAGCCTGGCCCCAGTTATTTTTCGCCGGTGGGATCAGCACGTCGAGAATGCGCTCTTCAGCCATCTCTTCTGCGCGATAGCGGTTTTTCTCAATCGCCTGGACGCGCACCATTTTGATCGCCGAATCGGTCAGATCGCGGATGATGGAGTCCACTTCTTTACCTACATAGCCCACTTCGGTGAACTTGGTGGCTTCCACTTTGATGAACGGCGCATTAGCCAGTTTTGCCAGGCGACGGGCGATCTCGGTTTTACCGACGCCGGTCGGGCCGATCATCAGAATGTTTTTTGGCGTCACTTCATGGCGCAGCTCTTCGTCGAGCTGCATGCGGCGCCAGCGGTTACGCAGGGCAATCGCCACGGAACGCTTCGCGTTGTCCTGGCCGATAATATGTTTGTCCAGTTCGCTGACAATTTCGCGTGGGGTCATTTCAGACATGGGAGATCCTTACGCTTTGGAGGTCAATTCTTCGATGGTGTGATTGTGGTTGGTATAGATGCAGATATCACCTGCAATATCCAACGCCTTCACCGCGATATCACGCGCGTTCATGTCGGTGTTCTCCAACAGCGCGCGGGCTGCAGCCTGGGCATAAGGGCCGCCAGAGCCGATGGCAATCAGGTCATTTTCCGGCTGAATCACGTCACCGTTACCGGTGATGATAAGCGAAGCGGTTTCATCGGCCACCGCCAGCAGCGCTTCGAGCTTGCGCAGCATGCGGTCGGTACGCCAGTCTTTTGCCAGCTCCACGGCGGCTTTCACCAGATGACCCTGGTGCATTTCCAGTTTACGTTCAAACAGTTCAAACAGCGTGAAGGCATCAGCCGTGCCGCCTGCAAAACCGGCGATCACTTTGTCGTTATAGAGACGACGCACTTTCTTCACGTTGCCTTTCATGACGGTATTACCCAGCGTGGCCTGGCCATCACCGGCGATTACCACATGGCCGTTACGGCGTACACTTACTATTGTTGTCACGAGCAGACCCCCTGGTTACAGAATCGGGAAACAGGAGCCCTGAGCCTGTGCCCAGGGCTGAATAGAATGATAGATGGGGGGGAATTTGGGGGTTTCAACCCCCGGATGCGAGTCGAATGCAGTTTGTGTGACCGGCGAGTTTCAAACGAGAAATGGTGCCATCGGCATTTTCTTTGCCTTTGACCGGACCAATCACCACGCGATTCCAGCCGTTATTGGTGGTAATTCGCGAGTCAAACCCTTCAAAAGCCAGCTGTGCACGCACCGTTTCCGCCTGCTCGGCGCCTTTGAACGAACCACACTGAACCATCCAGCGACGTTCGTCTTTTTTCTCTGCCGTCTGCTTAGGTGCTTCGGTCTCTTTGGTGATCGGCGCGGCCTGCTGCGTTTTCGGCTGCTGTGCGGTGGTATGCGCAGGCGTTTGCAGCAGATCCTGATACGGCTGAGCCGTCTGCTTCTGCGGCTGGGCCTTTGGCTGTTGCTGAGCAGTCTGGGACTGCGCCGTGCGCGTTTGCTGCTGGTACGGCTGTTCCGTGACTCGCGGCTGCGCTTTAGGCTGCTGTACCGGCTGGGTTTGCGCCCACTGCTGTTGCTGCTGCTGAATCTGCTGTTGCGCCTGACGTCGCTGCAGCGTCTGCTGGCGCTGTTCCGGCGTCTGCTCATTCCACGGCACTTCATTCAGCTGCGTTGGCTGCTGGCGCATATCGGCCTGCATTTGTGCCAGCAGCTGACGCTGTTCATCCGTCAGTTGATTCGCATTCTGCACTTCACCACCCGCAGAAGGTTCGGTTGGCGCACGTACCCCAGGCTGACGGCTTTCCAGCTCTTTGATATAGCGCCAGCGCTCTTCAGGCTTCGGAGGAAGGCCATTTCCGGCCACCTTACTGGCCTGAAGCGCCTCAGACTCTTCTTTTTTATGGTGCGTGATAAAGTACAGGCCACCAATAAAGGCGACGACTACAGCCGCAGCAATAGCGACCATTGCTGGCGAGACAGCAGGCAGGTTACGTTGCTTTTTCCTTGAGCTACTCTTTTTGCGTCGCGAAGGTGCCGGCTGGCCGCGACGTACATAATCTCGTTGTGCCACTATCGTTTCGCTGTATTTATTCGTTCGTCAGTCCGCCATGTTACTTAAGCGGCGGGGCTTTGACCAGATAAGGGTGTCCTAAAGACGTTTACTTTAAGTCAATGCCTGGGTCGTGCCACGGATAATCAGTTCGCAGTCCAGCAACCGTGAGCCGCTGCTAACTGTTTGACCGTGAAGCTGATCCAGCAGAAGAAGCATTGCTTCGCGGCCGATTTGGTAGCGCGGCTGAGAAACCGTTGAGAGCGGCGGATCGCAAAATTCTGAAAGCGAAATATTATCGAATCCGATGATGGATAAATCTTTCGGTATCCGCAGACCGCGACGTTTGGCGTACGAAAGCGCGCCCAGCGCCATCACATCGCTGTGACAAAATACGGCGGTTGGCGGCTCTGGCAGATCCAGCAGCCTTTCCAGCGCCTGTCCACCGGCTGCGAAGGTAAAGTCACCGCGCGCAATGTAGTGCGGATCGACGATGGCGCCGGTACGGCGCAGCGCCTGCACGTAGCCCTGCAGACGGTAGTGACACAGCGGCATCTCTTCCGGCCCGGCAATGCAGCCAATCCGTTTATGTCCCAGTTCCTGGAGATAGTTCACGGCGTTGAACGCGGCGGTGAGGTTATCGATATGGACCGTCGGCAGCTCCAGCTCGGGCGCAAACTCGTTGGCCATCACCATCGGCGGTAAATTCCGCTGTTCTTCAATACTGGCGTCGAACGGCAGGCGCGAGCCAAGCAGCAGCATACCGTCAATCTGCTTGGTGATAATGAGGTCGATAAAGGTTTTTTCTTGCTGGTTCTGGTGGGCACAGTCGCCAATCAGCACCAGGTAGCCCTGTTCCGCTGCGGTGACTTCAATTCCGCGAATAATCTCGCTGAAGAAGGGGTCGCAGATGTCCGGCACAATCACCAGAATGGTACGCGACTCGTTGCGCTTCACGTTACGCCCCATTGCCTGCGGAAAATAGCCCACTTCCAGCGCAGCCTGCTCCACCCGGTTACGGGTCGCCTGGGAGACTTTATCCGGGTTCATTAATGCGCGGGACACGGTTGCCGTTGAGACTTGTGCTTTCTCGGCAACGTCTTTCATGGTCGCCGCAGCAACCTCTTTCCTGGACTTCAACGTCTTCTCCTCGCCTGAACACCGAACTTCTGACGTCACCATTTTTACAGATAGTTAATGGAATCGGTTACAGAATTTTCATAAAAAGTGTGAGAGCGTTAAATTTTTCGATCCGCCTTCAGCCTTCGATGGGATCGACATCCAGAACCCACTTCACTTTTCGCGCTTCGGGCAGGGTGTTAATCAGCACCAGCGCGCCGCTGACGATATGCTGAAGACGAACCCGCGAGGGGTGCTGGAGCAAAATTTGCCAGCGAAAACGTCCCCCGCGCTTGGGGGCCAGCGCCGGAACCGGACCTAAAATCCACAGTTGATTATCCACCAGCGGGCTGGCCTGCAGGAGGTTTCTCAGCTGCTGCAGGAAAAGCGGCGCCTGCTGGTTGTTATGGTCTTCCGCGCGGATGATAACGTGGCTGGTCCACGGGGGAAGCTGCATGGTCTGGCGTTCGGCCAGCGCCTGCTCGGCGAAGGCGTCATAGCCTTTGTGCAACAGGGTTTGCAGCAACGGGTGCTCCGGGTGGTGCGTTTGCAGAACGACTTCTCCCTGCTTGCCGGCGCGCCCCGCTCGTCCCGCCACCTGGGTATAGAGCTGGGCAAAACGCTCGGCTGAGCGGAAATCGGCAGAGAACAGCGCGCCGTCCACATCCAGCAGGGCGACCAGCGTCACGTCCGGAAAGTGATGGCCTTTGGCTAGCATTTGGGTGCCAATCAGTATGCGTGCGCCTCCGCGATGCACTTCCGCCAGCTGCTGTTCCAGCGCCCCTTTGCGGCTGGTGGTATCTCTGTCGATACGGGAAATGGGCACATCCGGGAAGAAGGGGGCCAGAGCCTGTTCCAGCTGCTCCGTCCCCAGACCAACCGGCACAATATGCGTAGACCCGCACGAGGGGCACTGGCGCGGCACCGGGCGCTGGCTGTCGCAGTGGTGGCAGCGCAAATGACGCTGGGCCTGGTGGAAGGTGTAGTAATGGTCACAGCGCGGGCACTCGGCAATCCAGCCGCAGTCGTGGCACAGCAGGGCGGGGGCAAACCCGCGTCGGTTAAGGAACAGAATGACCTGGTTCCCCGCCTGCAAATGCTGGCGCATGCGGGTAATAAGCGCGGGCGCTAACCCTGCCTGCACCTGCTGACCTTTCAGATCCAGCACATGCTGAATGGCCGGACGGGCATTCCCCGCGCGGCGCGTCAGGCGCAGCATATGGTATTTACGCTGGCACACGTTGTGCAGCGTTTCGAGCGCAGGCGTGGCGGAGCCGAGAATAATGGGGATTTGCTCGCTGTGGGCGCGATAAACAGCCAGATCGCGGGCGTGATAGCGCCAGCCTTCCTGCTGTTTATAGGAGCTGTCGTGCTCTTCGTCGATCACGATAACGCCAAGGTTTTTAAACGGCGTAAACAGCGACGAGCGGGTGCCGATGACAATCGCCGCTTCGCCGTTCTTCGCTTTCAGCCAGGCGCTGAGCCGTTCGCTGTCGTTCAGACCGGAGTGCAGCACTTCAACCGGCGCATTGAAGCGTTCGCGAAAGCGGGCGATGGTTTGCGGCGTCAGGCCAATTTCTGGCACCATCACCAGCGCCTGCTTGCCCTGAGCGAGCACGTTTTCCAGCACGCTCAGGTAGACTTCGGTCTTGCCGGAGCCGGTGACCCCCGCCAGCAGCCAGGCAGAGAAATGGTCGGAGGCGCTATGGATCGCGCCGACGGCGGTGGCCTGCTCGGTATTCAGACGCAGGCGATCCCCTGAAACGGAGAAACGCTCCCGCCAGTCGTACAGGGCAGGTGCTTCGCTTGCCAGTTCGCTCAGCCCTTTCTTTCTTAAGGCCTGTAGCGCCGTTTCGCTGACCTCGAGCTCATCAACCTGGTGACGCCAGATTTTTCCCTGACGAAGGGCCGCCAGCGCCTGCTGCTGTTTCTGCGAGCGCTTCAGGCTGTTGATATCCACCGCCTGGCCCTGCTCGGTCGCAAACCAGTACCACATTGGCGCATGGCTGGCGCTCTTGCCCTGGCGCAGCATGATCGGCAGGGCGTGGAACAGAACGTCGCCAATCGGGTGATGATAATAATCCGCCGCCCACAGCAGCAGTCGCCAGGTGCTGATGGAGTAAACCGGCTCGTTGTCCAGCACTTCAACAATCGATTTCAGTTCGTTAAGCGGTAATTCGCTTTTATCGCTGACGGAGACGACGATCCCCACACGCTGCTGTTTGCCGAACGGCACGGTCACGCGACAGCCCGCTTTTGCGCTCATGCTGTCAGGCAGCAGGTAGTCAAAGGTGCGGGGAAGCGGAACGGGCAGGGCAACGTGAGCGACGGGCATCGAATCTTCCTGACTTGAAAAGTGGCGCGTTAGTATACACATTAGTGAAAGCGGCGTGCGGATCAGTTTGCATACGTTGGTCAAATTCTGTATGATTCGCCGCCTTTGGTGTACTTTACGCCAAAGAACTTACAATCAACATCGCGTGGTGTCTGGCGTTAGGGCTGGAAGAGCGACGCGGCCTTAACTGAGGTTCTCCCATGAAAAAAGATATTCACCCGAAATACGAAATGATTACTGCAAACTGCTCTTGCGGTAACTCTATCCAGATCCGCTCTACCGTGGGTCACGATCTGAACCTGGACGTGTGCGGCAAATGCCACCCGTTCTACACTGGTAAGCAGCGTGATGTTGCAACCGGTGGCCGTGTTGACCGCTTCAACAAGCGTTTCAGCATCCCGGGCGCTAAATAAGTTTCCCGAAAAAAAGGCACCGCAAGGTGCCTTTTTTGTATCCGCTTCTCAGTATTCCCACGTCTCCGGGTCAATACCCAGTTCACGCATGATCACCTTCGCCTCTTCCGGGATTTCGTCACTACGCTCTTTGCGCAGATCGTCATCGTTCGGCAACGGTTGACCGGTAAACGCATGCAGAAACGCTTCGCACAGCAGTTCGCTGTTGGTTGCGTGGCGCAGGTTGTTCACCTGACGACGCGTACGTTCATCGGTGAGGATCTTCAACACCTTCAGAGGAATGGAAACCGTAATTTTCTTTACTTGCTCACTCTTCTTACCGTGCTCAGCGTATGGGCTGATATATTCGCCGCTCCATTCAGCCATGAGATACCTTTAATCCTCTCAGTCATTTATCTAAAGGTGCAAAACCTGTAACCACCCGTTTTGAACCGCAATCTTGCCTAGTTTACCGTAGAGACGATACCGTGGCACGGATATTGCCGCTGCAGCGTGCACTAAAGCATATAATTTTAACGGCTATTTGCGCATTGCTCAATCTATACGCAAAGAAGTTTAGATGTCCAGATGTATTGACGTCCATACTTTCAGTGTTTACTCTGGTGCCTGATTTTTCACCTCATTCGCCAGGAAGCCCTCACCATGACGCGTAAACAGGCCACTATCGCAGTGCGTAGCGGATTAAATGATGACGAGCAGTACGGCTGCGTTGTCCCGCCCATTCATCTTTCCAGTACCTATAATTTCACCGGATTTAATGAACCCCGCGCGCATGATTACTCGCGTCGTGGCAACCCTACGCGTGACGTGACCCAGCGCGCGCTGGCGGAACTGGAAGGTGGCGCAGGGGCAGTATTAACCAATACCGGGATGTCCGCCATTCATCTGGTCACCACCGTGTTCCTGAAACCGGGCGATCTGCTGGTGGCGCCGCACGATTGCTACGGCGGCAGCTATCGTCTGTTTGATAGCCTGGCGAAACGCGGCTGCTATCGCGTGCTGTTTGTCGATCAAAACGACGAACAGGCGCTGAAACAGGCGCTGGCAGAGAAACCGAAGCTGGTGCTGGTGGAAAGTCCAAGCAATCCATTGTTGCGCGTTGTCGATATTGCGAAAATTTGTCAGCTCGCAAGGGATGCGGGAGCGATAAGTGTAGTGGATAATACCTTCCTCAGTCCGGCCCTTCAGAACCCACTCGCACTGGGTGCCGATCTGGTATTGCATTCATGCACAAAATATCTGAACGGCCATTCTGACGTGGTCGCGGGCGTGGTGATTGCTAAAGATCCTGATGTTGTCACCGAACTGGCATGGTGGGCGAATAACATTGGCGTCACCGCCGGGGCTTTCGACAGTTATCTGCTGTTACGCGGCATTCGCACGCTGTCGCCGCGTATGGAGGTGGCGCAGCGCAATGCCCAGGCGATTGTCGATTTCCTGAAAACACAGCCGCTGGTGAAGAAGCTCTATCACCCGTCGCTGCCTGAAAACCAGGGGCATGAGATTGCCGCGCGTCAGCAGAAAGGGTTTGGCGCGATGTTAAGTTTTGAACTGGACGGTGACGAGCAAACGCTGCGTCGCTTCCTGAGCGGGCTGTCATTGTTTACGCTGGCGGAATCCTTAGGTGGGGTTGAAAGCTTGATCTCCCACGCCGCGACCATGACGCACGCAGGTATGGCACCCGAAGCACGTGCCGCCGCCGGGATTTCTGAGACGCTGCTGCGGATCTCAACCGGTATTGAAGATTCTGAAGATTTAATTGCCGATCTGGAAAATGGCTTCCGGGTCGCAGCCAAGGGGTAATCATGAGTGTGATAGCGCAGGCAGGGGCGAAGGGTCGTCAGCTGCACAAGTTTGGTGGTAGTAGTCTTGCTGATGTGAAATGTTATCTGCGTGTCGCAGGGATCATGACCGAGTATTCGCAGCCGGGGGACATGATGGTTGTCTCTGCGGCAGGCAGCACCACCAACCAGTTGATTAGCTGGCTGAAACTGAGCCAGACCGATCGCCTTTCTGCGCATCAGGTGCAACAGTCCTTACGTCGTTATCAGAGCGAGTTGATTGCCGGCCTGCTGCCTGCGGACGTGGCTGATGGGCTGATCAGCGCCTTTACCCATGACCTTGAGCGTCTGGCTGCGCTGCTCGACAGCGGTATTACCGATGCGGTGTATGCTGAAGTGGTGGGCCACGGTGAAGTGTGGTCCGCGCGTCTGATGGCCGCTGTGCTGCAACATCTGGGGGTGGACGCCGCCTGGCTCGACGCGCGCGATTTCCTGCGCGCTGAACGCGCCGCACAGCCGCAGGTGGATGAAGGCTTGTCCTACCCGCTGCTGCAACAGCTGCTGGTGCAGCACCCGGGCAAACGGATTGTGGTGACTGGCTTTATCAGCCGCAGCAGTGCGGGCGAAACCGTACTGCTTGGCCGTAACGGCTCCGACTACTCGGCAACGCAGATTGGCGCCCTGGCGGGCGTCTCTCGCGTCACCATCTGGAGCGACGTGGCGGGTGTTTACAGCGCGGACCCGCGTAAAGTGAAAGATGCCTGCCTGCTGCCGCTGCTGCGTCTGGATGAAGCCAGCGAGCTGGCCCGTCTGGCCGCACCCGTGCTGCACACCCGTACGCTGCAGCCGGTTTCCGGTAGCGATATCGACCTGCAGCTGCGCTGCAGTTACACCCCAGATCAAGGCTCCACGCGCATTGAGCGCGTGCTGGCGTCCGGTACCGGCGCGCGTATCGTCACCAGCCATGACGACATCTGTCTGATTGAGTTCCAGGTGCCGGCGGGTCAGGACTTCAAACTGGCGCATAAAGAGATCGACCTGGTGTTAAAGCGTGCTCAGGTACGCCCGCTGGCCGTGGGGGTTCACAATGACCGCCAGCTGCTGCAGTTCTGCTACACCGCTGAAGTGGCGGACAGCGCCCTGAAAATCCTCGATGAAGCGGGTCTGCCGGGCGAGCTTCGCCTGCGTCAGGGACTGGCAATGGTGGCGATGGTGGGGGCTGGCGTCACCCGTAACCCGCTGCACTGCCACCGCTTCTGGCAGCAGCTGAAAGGCCAGCCGGTGGAATTTACCTGGCAGTCGGAAGAGGGCATTAGCCTGGTCGCCGTCCTGCGCAAAGGTCCTACCGAAAGCCTGATTCAGGGCCTCCATACCTCTCTGTTCCGCGCCGAAAAACGCATCGGCCTGGTGCTGTTTGGTAAAGGCAACATCGGTTCCCGCTGGCTGGAGCTGTTTGCCCGCGAGCAGGTCACGCTCTCGGCGCGTACCGGCTTTGAATTCATTCTCGCAGGCGTCGTGGACAGCCGCCGCAGCCTGCTGAACTACGAGGGGCTGGATGCCAGCCGTGCGCTTGCCTTCTTTAATGACGAAGCCGTCGAGCAGGATGAAGAGTCGCTGTTCCTGTGGATGCGCGCGCACCCGTATGACGATCTGGTGGTGCTGGACGTTACCGCCAGTGAACAGCTTGCCGATCAGTATCTTGATTTTGCCAGCCACGGCTTCCACGTTATCAGTGCGAACAAACTGGCAGGGGCAAGCAGTACCGATAAATACCGTCAAATCCACGACGCGTTTGAAAAAACAGGACGCCACTGGCTCTACAACGCCACGGTTGGAGCTGGCCTGCCGGTTAACCACACGGTACGTGACCTGATTGAAAGCGGTGACAGCATTCTGGCGCTGAGCGGTATCTTCTCCGGCACGCTCTCCTGGCTGTTCCTGCAGTTTGACGGCACCGTGCCGTTCACTGACCTGGTGGATCAGGCGTGGCAGCAGGGCTTAACGGAACCCGATCCGCGCGTTGACCTCTCCGGTAAAGACGTCATGCGTAAGCTGGTGATCCTGGCGCGTGAAGCCGGTTATGACATTGAGCCGGATTCCGTCCGCGTCGAGTCACTGGTGCCTGCTGGCTGTGAGGAGGGCTCGGTGGATCATTTCTTTGAGAATGGTGAAGAGCTTAACGAGCAGATGGTACAGCGTCTGGAAGCGGCGAACGAGATGGGGCTGGTGCTGCGTTACGTAGCGCGTTTCGAGGCGAATGGAAAAGCGCGTGTCGGTGTCGAGGCGGTGCGTCCTGAACATCCGCTGGCGGCGCTGCTACCGTGCGATAACGTCTTTGCCATCGAAAGCCGCTGGTACCGCGATAACCCGCTGGTGATCCGCGGTCCTGGCGCGGGGCGTGATGTGACCGCCGGGGCAATCCAGTCCGACATCAATCGTCTGGCTAAGCTGCTGTAACCCCCTCACCCTAACCCTCTCCCCAAAGGGAGAGGGGACTGCCCGGTGCGGTCTTTTCCCCCTCATCGTGAATTTCCTTCATCTTCCCTGAGCAAACCTCACCGTTATTGTTGATTATTTATGTTGACGTCCCTGCGCTTTTCCGTCATTTTTACATCTGGACGTCTAAACGTATAGAAGTTCACAACACAACAGACAATGACAAGCGATTGATAGAGGTAAGGTATGAGCTTTTTTCACGCCAACCAGCGGGAAGCACTGAATCAGAGCCTGGCCGAAGTAAACGGCCAGATTAACGTCTCTTTTGAATTTTTCCCGCCGCGCACCAGTGAAATGGAGCAAACCCTGTGGAGCTCTATCGATCGTCTCAGCAGCCTGAAACCGAAGTTTGTCTCGGTGACCTACGGCGCGAACTCCGGTGAGCGTGACCGCACGCACAGCATCATTAAAGGCATTAAAGATCGTACCGGTCTGGAGGCGGCGCCGCACCTCACCTGTATTGACGCGACCCGCGACGAGCTGCGTGCCATCGCTCAGGACTACTGGAACAACGGCATTCGTCATATCGTCGCCCTGCGTGGCGACCTGCCGCCGGGTAGCGGTAAGCCGGAAATGTATGCGGCGGATCTGGTCGCTCTTCTGAAAGATGTCGCGGACTTTGATATCTCCGTTGCCGCTTATCCTGAAGTACACCCGGAAGCGAAAAGCGCCCAGGCCGATCTGCTTAACCTGAAGCGTAAAGTGGATGCCGGGGCAAACCGTGCCATTACGCAGTTCTTCTTTGATGTGGAAAGCTACCTGCGCTTTCGCGACCGCTGCGTCTCCGCGGGCATCGACGTTGAAATTATCCCGGGCATTTTGCCGGTCTCTAATTTCAAACAGGCGAAGAAGTTTGCCGATATGACCAACGTGCGCATCCCGCTGTGGATGTCCAAAATGTACGAAGGGCTGGACGATGATCCGGAAACCCGCAAGCTGGTGGGTGCCAATATCGCGATGGATATGGTGAAGATCTTAAGCCGCGAAGGGGTGAAAGACTTCCATTTCTATACCCTGAACCGCGCGGAGATGAGCTACGCCATTTGTCATACGCTCGGTGTTCGCCCGGCATAATAAACATAAAGCCCTCATATCATGAGGGCTTTTTTAGTCGCGTGAAAAGTTAAAAGGTATTAGCTATCGAATCTGTGGATTAATTCAACTATATCTTATTGCTAGTGGTGTATATCGTAACGGTAACACTGTAAAAGGGAGCATAGCGATGAGCACGTCAGACGATTCCAATAAAGCGGCATCAGTCGGCAAATGCCCGTTCCATCAGGGCGGCGTCGATCACAGCGCGGGGGCAGGTACAGGCAGCCGTGACTGGTGGCCAAAACAACTCCGCATCGATCTTCTTAACCAACATTCCAACCGTTCTAACCCTCTGGGTGAAGACTTCGACTACCGCAAAGAATTCAGCAAGCTTGATTACTCTGCCCTGAAAGGCGACCTCAAAGCACTTTTAACCGACTCTCAACCGTGGTGGCCTGCCGACTGGGGCAGCTATGCGGGCCTGTTTATCCGTATGGCCTGGCATGGTGCGGGTACCTATCGCTCCGTTGACGGGCGCGGTGGGGCAGGACGCGGTCAACAGCGCTTTGCGCCACTGAACTCCTGGCCGGATAACGTTAGCCTGGATAAAGCGCGCCGTCTGCTGTGGCCCATCAAGAAAAAATACGGACAAAAAATTTCCTGGGCTGACCTGTTCATCCTCGCGGGTAACGTGGCGCTGGAGAACTCCGGCTTCCGCACCTTTGGTTTTGGTGCCGGGCGTGAAGATGTCTGGGAACCGGATCTGGACGTGAACTGGGGTGATGAAAAAGCCTGGCTGACCCACCGCGATCCGGAAGCGCTGGCGAAGCGCCCTCTGGCTGCCACCGAAATGGGGCTGATTTACGTTAACCCGGAAGGGCCAAACGCCAGTGGCGAACCGCTGTCAGCGGCAGCGGCGATCCGCGCAACCTTCGGCAACATGGGGATGAACGATGAAGAGACCGTCGCGCTGATTGCGGGCGGCCACACACTCGGTAAAACCCACGGCGCAGGTGAAGCCACCCACGTGGGTACCGACCCGGAAGCCTCACCGATTGAAGCGCAGGGTCTTGGCTGGGCCAGCACGCATGGCACAGGTGTTGGCGCTGACGCCATCACCTCCGGTCTGGAAGTCATCTGGTCCCAAACGCCGACCCAGTGGAGCAACTACTTCTTCGAGAACCTGTTCAAATACGAATGGGTACAGACCCGCAGCCCGGCAGGCGCGATTCAGTTTGAAGCCGTGGATGCACCGGAAATCATGCCTGACCCGTTCGACCCGTCGAAAAAACGTAAGCCAACGATGCTGGTTACCGACCTGACGCTGCGTTTTGACCCGGAATTCGAAAAGATTTCTCGCCGTTTCCTGAACGATCCGCAGGCTTTCAACGAAGCCTTCGCGCGCGCGTGGTTCAAACTGACTCACCGCGATATGGGGCCAAAATCGCGTTACCTTGGTCCGGAAGTGCCGAAAGAAGATCTGATCTGGCAAGATCCGCTGCCGGAGGCGGTATTCAATCCGACCAAAGAAGACATTGAAAGCCTGAAGGCGGAAATTGCCGCGTCCGGCCTGTCTGTCAGCGAACTGGTTTCTGTTGCCTGGGCGTCAGCCTCAACCTTCCGCGGTGGCGATAAGCGTGGCGGCGCCAACGGCGCGCGTCTGGCGTTGGCCCCTCAGCGTGACTGGGACGTGAACGCCGCAGCGGTTCGCGCACTGCCGGCGCTGGAAGCTATCCAGCGCACCACCAACAAAGCCTCCCTGGCCGATATTATCGTGCTGGCGGGCGTGGTAGGTGTTGAGCAGGCTGCCAAAGCTGCGGGCGTGTATGTCACCGTACCGTTCACGCCGGGCCGCGTGGATGCGCGTCAGGACCAGACGGATATCGAGATGTTTAACCTGCTCGAGCCGATTGCCGATGGCTTCCGCAACTACCGTGCGCAGGTGGATGTGTCCACGACGGAGTCACTGTTGATTGATAAGGCCCAGCAGCTGACGCTGACCGCGCCAGAACTGACGGTGCTGATCGGGGGACTACGCGTGTTGGGTGCAAACTTTGATGGCAGCAAGAACGGCGTGTTCACTAACCGTGAGGGCGTGTTGAGCAATGATTTCTTCGTGAACCTGCTGGACATGAATACCCAGTGGAAGGCGACCGATGAATCCAATGAGCTGTTTGCCGGAAGCGATCGCGCCAGTGGTGAAGTGAAATATACCGCCACCCGCGCCGATCTGGTCTTTGGTTCTAACGCCGTGCTGCGCGCGCTGGCAGAGGTTTACGCCAGTGACGATGCGCATGAGAAGTTTGTCCGCGACTTCGTTGCAGCATGGGCGAGGGTGATGGATCTGGATCGGTTTGACGTGAAGTAATCATGGAGCCGGGTGGCGGCTACGCCTTACCCGGCCTACGGGCAAAAAAATCCCCGCCGATGCGGGGATTTTTATTCATGCTATTTATTCCCACTCCTGCAGGAAACGCTGTCCATACTGGTCGGCCACCAGCAGTGCCGCGTAAACCTGATCCGGCGACACGCCGCCCGGCATGTTGTGGATGGTTTCTCCTTCCGCACAAGACGCTTCGGCAATCAGACGCATTTTGGCCGGAATGTCGTCTTTGATATTCAGCTGCGCCAGCGTAATGGGCAGCCCAACGCTGTGGCAAAGCGCTGCGACGGTCTCTATTTCTTCTACCGGCGCGTTTTCCAGCACCAGCTGCGTCAACGTCCCAAACGCCACTTTTTCACCGTGATAGAAATGATGTGCGTCCGGTACCGCCGTCATACCGTTATGAATAGCATGTGCCGCTGCCAGACCGCCGCTCTCAAAACCTACACCGCTGAGATAGGTATTGGCTTCGATAATGCGTTCCAGCGCTGGTGTGACCACATGCTGTTCTGCGGCCAGCATCGCTTTTTCACCTTCTTCAACCAGTGTGTTGTAGCACAGCTCGGCGAGCGCCAGTGCCGCCTGGGTACATTTACCGCCGGCCATCGTGGTCGCGCCGCTGCGTGAGCAGGCGCGTGCTTCAAACCAGGTCGCCAGCGCATCGCCAATCCCGGCGGCCAGCAGACGCGCAGGCGCACCCGCAACCACTTTCGTATCGACAATCACCATGTTCGGGTTGTGCGGCAGCATCAGGTAGCGATCGAACTCGCCGCTGTCGGTGTAAATGACGGAGAGGGCGCTGCACGGCGCATCGGTAGAAGCGATAGTCGGCGCAATCGCAACGGGCACGTCCATAAAGTGAGCCAGCGCTTTGGCGGTATCCAGCGTTTTACCACCACCGATACCCAGCACCGCCATACAGTCGGCACTGTCAGCGAGTTTTTTCAGACGATCGATTTCATTTTGTGAACATTCGCCGCCAAAGGGTGCGATTTCGGCATGCAGCTCTGCTTTTTTAAAGCTTTGTCGCAAGGTCTCTTCGGCAAAACCCAGTACAAATTTATCACCGACGACCAGCCAGCGCTGTGCCAGAGGTTTCAGATAGTCGCCGAGACGGGTCAGCACATCCGCGCCCTGGATATATTTCCCCGGCGATTGAATGATACGGTCCATAACAATTCTCCCTTAGAGGTTGAGGTTACCAAACGCGTTTTTCCAGTCCTGCTCGAACTTCTCTATGGCTGACTCTACCGCCGGGGTGCCGAGCATGTGTTGCGCTACATCTAAAGGAAGCGTGATTGCCTCACATCCCGCGAGCAGACAGTCCAGCGCCTGACGCGGCGTTTTGAAGCTGGCGGCCAGCACTTTACTGTCCGGCGCGTGCAGTTCCACCAGGGTTTGCAGCTCCTGGACCATGCGGATGCCGTCACCGCCCTGCGCGTCGACACGGTTGACATACGGCGCGACATACTTTGCCCCTGCCAGCGCAGCGAGCAAGCCCTGGGCTGCGCTGTACACGGCGGTGCCCAGGGTGGTGATGCCCTCTTTTTTCAGCGCCTTAATCGCGATAAGCCCCTGTTCGGTCACCGGGATTTTCACCACGATACCCGGAATGGCGTTACTCAGACGTTTGGCTTCCGCCACCATGCCTTCTGCCTCGCGGCTCAGGGTCTGCGCAAACAGCGTGCCTTCCGGCCCGATGGCGTTTTGCAGGCGTGGCAGTACATCCCAGAGGGATTCACGGCTGGCGGCAATAATGCTCGGGTTGGTGGTGGCGCCCGCGATGGGAAAAATGCGCGCCAGGCGTTCTACTTCCGCCACGTTGGCGGTATCCAGGTACAGTTCCATTATTTTTCCTTAAGTCAGAAAGGTTGATGACAGGATAAAGCGGGGCTGCAGACTGGAGATACAGGTCAATTTTGCCAAATACTGGACAAATGTAATGTGCTTAACGAAGTGAGATGCCGATCACAATGCTAGTTTTTGGCCGTCAACTGGCTGTGATACTGACGGCGATATTCGGAAGGGGAACGTTCTGTGTGTTTGCGAAAGAGACGGCAGAAATAGTTGCTGTCCATAAATCCGCAGCGCGCTGCAATATCCTTGATTTTTAAATCGTATCCCTTGAGCAGCTGGCGCGCGTGTTCCAGACGCGTTTGTGTCAGGTATTCATTGAACCCGACGTTCCCGGTCTTCTGAAAAAGATGGGAAAGGTAGTTGGGGGAAATATAAAACGCCTCGGCAACGGAATCTCGGGTCAGCGCTGAGGCATGATGTTCGTCAATAAAGAGACGAATGGCTTCAAAGAGCGCGCGGCTGCGGCTATCAGTGTGGATCTCGCTGCCAAGCAGATCGCGGCAGTGGCTGAGCAGACTTAATACCACCAGCCTGGCCGTGTCCTGCTCAGTCGGTTGCATGTGCAGCTCATTGAGCGTTTGCAGGAGAAACGCGCCCGTTCTGGGACCTCGTCTGGCAACCTGCTGCTGTTGTAAAAGGGCATTACCCCGGTGGAGCTGAAGCGTCAGCTGCTGTTTACCGAAGCTTATTCTGAGAGAGTTTGAAGAATGAAGCGGAACGTACCCGGATGCGGAAAAGCATACCTCGCAGCGGGTTTCCAGGCTAACTGAGAGACAAGGTGATGTTCGGATATGCTTCCCGGCAGGCGCGACAAAGTGCACCTGATACAGGGGTAATGTGCCGTTAATCAGATCCGTCAGGATGTGCGTGATATCGTGGTACATGAGGTGGGAACCGGGATATTGCCGGGTGGCGCTAACGCTTACCCGGCCTACGTGTCGTTGGCCCGTGCAAACGTAGCGCCGCCCGGCATAAAGCTTTAGCCGGTGTTACGCATACCCGCCGCAACACCCGCAATCGTCACCATCAGCGCCTGTTCAACGCGTGGATCCGGCTCTTTCCCTTCCTCTTCTGCCAGACGGGAACGGTGCAGCAGTTCTGCCTGCAGGACGTTCAGCGGATCGGTGTAGATGTTACGCAGCTGAATAGACTCGGCAATCCACGGCAGGTCCGCCATCAGGTGTGAGTCGTTGGCGATATCCAGCACCACTTTAATGTCGCCTTCCAGCAGTTCGCGCAGCTCTTTGCCCAGCGCCCACAGTTCAGGTTTCACCAGACGCTGATCGTAGTATTCCGCCAGCCACAGGTCCGCTTTCGAGAAGACCATCTCCAGCATACCCAGACGGGTAGAGAAGAACGGCCAGTCGCGGCACATGGTTTCCAGCTCGCTCTGTTTGCCATCTTCCACCACTTTTTGCAGCGCGGCACCGGCACCCAGCCAGGCGGGCAGCATCAGACGGTTCTGCGTCCAGGCGAAGATCCACGGAATCGCACGCAGGGACTCTACGCCACCGGTCGGGCGACGCTTGGCAGGACGTGAACCCAACGGCAGTTTACCCAGCTCCTGCTCTGGTGTAGCTGAGCGGAAGTAAGGGACGAAATCTTTGTTTTCACGCACGTAGCCGCGGTACAAATCGCAGGAAATGTCTGACAGCTCGTCCATGATATGGCACCAGGAGGCTTTTGGCTCCGGCGGTGGCAGCAGGTTTGCTTCCAGAATGGCACTGGTATAAAGCGACAGACTGCTGATGGTCACTTCCGGCAGGCCGTATTTGAAGCGGATCATCTCACCCTGCTCGGTCACGCGCAGGCCGCCTTTCAGGCTTCCCGGCGGCTGCGATAACAGTGCCGCATGCGCAGGCGCGCCACCGCGGCCAATGGATCCACCACGTCCGTGGAACAGGGTCAACTCAATACCGGCTTTCTCGCAGGTTTTGATCAGCGCATCCTGCGCCTGATACTGCGCCCAGGATGCGGCCATCACGCCCGCATCTTTTGCGGAGTCGGAATAGCCAATCATTACCATCTGTTTGCCCTGAATGAAGCCGCGATACCAGTCGATATTCAGCAACTGGGTCATGACGTCGTTGGCATTGTTCAGGTCGTCGAGGGTTTCAAACAGCGGAGCGACCGGCAGGGCATAGTCGATACCGGCTTCTTTCAGCAGAAGGTGAACGGCCAGCACGTCGGACGGGGTTTTCGCCATGGAGATCACATAGGCGGCCACCGATCCTTTCGGCGCATCCACGATCGCTTTACAGGTGTTGAGCACTTCGCGGGTTTCGTTGCTTGGCTCCCAGTTGCGCGGCAGCAGAGGGCGCTTCGAGTTTAGTTCGCGGATCAGGAAGGCCTGTTTGTCGGCTTCGGACCAGCTTTCATAGTCGCCGATACCGAGATAGCGGGTCAGCTCGCCCAGGGCTTCGGTATGGCGGGTACTCTCCTGACGCACGTCGATACGCACCAGCGGCACGCCAAAACACTTCACGCGACGCAGGGTATCGAGCAGTTCGCCGTTGGCGATGATGCCCATTCCACAGGCCTGCAGTGATTTATAACAGGCGTAGAGAGGCTCCCAGAGCTGCTCGTTCTGGCTCAGCAGACCTTCCGGCTTCGGCAGGCGCTGGCCTTTCAGGCGCGCTTCCAGCCAGGCCTGGGTGGCCATCAGCTGACTGCGCAGTTTTTTCATCAGGAAACGGTACGGTTCGCTGGCGCCTTCTTCTCCGGCCAGCGCGCGCAGTTCCGGCGTCGCTTCAACCATCGACAGTTCGGAGATCAGCACCTGAATGTCTTTCAGGAACAGGTCGGTCGCTTTCCAGCGGCTTAGCAGCAGGACGTGACGGGTAATTTCCGCGGTGACGTTCGGGTTACCGTCGCGGTCACCGCCCATCCAGGAGGTGAAACGGACCGGAACAAAGTCGACCGGCAGGCGGTAGCCCAGATTCTCTTCCAGCTGCTCGTTCAGCTCGCGCAGATAGTTAGGTACCCCTTCCCACAGGCTGTTTTCCACCACCGCAAAGCCCCATTTGGCTTCGTCGACCGGGCTTGGGCGGTGCTTGCGAATTTCATCGGTGTGCCAGGACTGGGCAATCAGCTGGCGCAGACGGCGCATCAGCTGGTTACGTTCGTAGTCGGCAATGTCTTTATTATCCAACTGCTTGAGGCAGTTATTCACTTCCACCATTTTGTGGATCAGGGTGCGACGGGTGATTTCGGTTGGGTGGGCGGTCAGCACCAGCTCCAGCGAAAGCGACTCTACCGCTTTTTTGATGGTGGCTTCGTTAAGGTCTGGCTGCTCTTTCAGTTTACGAAGGGTGCGGGCAATGACTTCCGGGTTGCTGGCCGCTTCGCCATTTGGCGAAATGCTGTGGTATTGCTCAGCGGTGTTTGCCAGGTTCAGGAACTGGCTGAATGCGCGTGCAACGGGCAGTAGCTCATCGTTAGAGAGGTTCTGCAATGTGGTTAGCAGCTCCTGACGACTGGCTTCGTTACCGGCACGGGAAGCTTTAGACAGCTTGCGGATGGTTTCAACGCGGTCGAGGATGTTCTCCCCCAACGCATCTTTGATGGTATCTCCAAGCACTTTGCCGAGCATACTGACATTACTACGCAACGCGGAATATTGTTCGTTCATAAAAACCCAGTCACCCCATCATTTTTGTTTATGCCCAGACGAAACGCATCCGGGCATTATTTTGTCATCTCCCTTTATAAAGCCACGTAAAACCCCCGTCGTCAATTGCTGCGAAAACGGTTCAGCAAACGAATAAATGCGGGTAATTTACGAAATTTAATTCGCATTGCGTCAGATAAGAGATGCTTATGGGAATGTGACGGAGATCGCGAGATTTTCCCCTCCCGGAAGAGAGGGGAAAGGTCATTAATGCCAGCAGAAGTGATGTACAACCTGGGTGATCAGCTCGCGAGTAGGCTTGATAAAGCGGGTTTCCAGATATTCGTCCGGCTGGTGCGCCTGGTTGATGGAGCCAGGGCCGAGTACCAGCGTCGGGCACAGGGTCTGAATAAACGGCGCTTCGGTGCAGTAGTTCACCACGTCGGTTTTTTCACCGAGTAATTTTTCTACCACTTCGACCAGCTGATGATCCGGAGGGCACTCATAACCCGGGATCGGCGGATGCAGTTCGGAGACCGTCAGGCGGCCCGGCCAGCGCTCGCTGACCGGGGCCAGCGCTTCATTCAGCAAGCCGTCGAGATCGCTCAGCGTCATGCCCGGCAGCGGGCGGATATCCATATGCAGTTCACAGCAGGCACAGATACGGTTGGAGGCATCGCCGCCGTGCAGACTGCCGAGGTTCAGGGTCGGATACGGCACGGTGAACGCGTCGTAGTGATAGCGCTCTTTAAGATCGTCGCGCAGGGTCATGATGCGCCCGATGGCGTCATGCATCAGCTCAATCGCGTTGACGCCGCGCGCCGGATCGCTGGAGTGACCGGACTGGCCCAGGACACGCACTGCGGTAGAGATATGGCCTTTATGCGCACGGATTGGCTGTAACGAGGTTGGCTCACCGATGATCGCGCAATCCGGGCGAATCGACGTGTTTTCCGAGAAGTAGCGTGCACCCGCCATGCTGGTCTCTTCATCCGCGGTTGCCAGGATGTAGAGCGGCTTTTTCAGTTTTGTCACGTCCACGTCACGCAGCGCGTCGAGGATAAAGGCGAAGAAGCCTTTCATGTCGGCCGTGCCCAGCCCGTAGAGTTTGTTGTCATGCTCGGTCAGGGTAAACGGGTCGCGGGTCCAGCGGCCATCATCAAACGGCACGGTGTCGGTATGACCCGCAAGCAGCAGGCCGCCTGCGCCGGTTCCGGTGCTGGCGAGCAGGTTAAATTTGTGGCGGGTTCCGGGAACGGGCTGAACCTCAACGTTAAAGCCAAGATCGCTGAACCAACCCGCCAGCAGATTGATTAAAGACGCATTGCTCTGATCCAGTGCTTCTTCCGTTGCGCTGATGGACGGTGTGGCAATCAGGGCGCGGTAAATCTCGATAAATGGTGGTAAGTTCATTTTCATTGTTGACACACCTTAGGTCGTGATAGTATCAATATTCATGCAATAAATGTGAATAAAAATACATTATCGTTGAGCATAAAGGAACCCGATGTTGAATACGCTGATTGTAGGCGCTAGCGGTTATGCGGGCGCAGAGCTTGTAAGCTACGTAAATCGTCACCCTCATATGACCATAACCGCTTTGACTGTGTCAGCGCAAAGCAATGATGCGGGAAAGTTAATTTCCGATTTGCATCCGCAACTTAAGGGCATGGTTGATCTCCCTTTGCAACCCATGTCTGACATCAGCGAGTTCACCGACGGCGTCGACGTCGTGTTTTTAGCCACCGCGCATGAGGTCAGCCACGACCTGGCGCCGCAGTTCCTGGCGGCCGGCTGCGTGGTGTTTGACCTCTCCGGCGCGTTCCGTGTTAACGACGGCGCGTTTTACGAAAAATATTACGGCTTCACTCACCAGCATCCGGATCTGCTTGAAAAAGCGGTGTATGGCCTGGCGGAGTGGAGTGCAGACAAGCTGAAAGAAGCGGATTTGATTGCCGTTCCGGGTTGCTACCCGACGGCGGCGCAGCTCTCTTTGAAACCGCTGATCGACGCCGGGCTGCTCGATCTGAACCAGTGGCCGGTGATCAACGCCACCAGCGGCGTGAGCGGAGCCGGGCGCAAGGCCGCTATCTCCAACAGCTTCTGCGAAGTGAGCCTTCAGCCGTATGGCGTGTTTAATCACCGCCATCACCCTGAAATCACCACGCATTTGGGCGCGGACGTGATTTTCACGCCGCATCTGGGCAGCTTCCCGCGTGGGATCCTCGAAACCATTACCTGCCGCCTGAAACCGGGTGTGACCAGCGAACAGGTGAAGGCGGTCTTCACGCAGGCGTATGCAGATAAACCGCTGGTGCGTCTGTATGACAAAGGCGTGCCGGCGCTGAAAAATGTGGTCGGTCTGCCGTTCTGCGATATCGGCTTTGCCGTTCAGGGCGAGCATCTGATCGTGGTGGCCGCAGAAGACAACTTACTCAAAGGCGCTGCCGCTCAGGCAATGCAATGTGCAAATATTCGTTTCGGTTTCCCGGAAACGCAGGCTCTTATTTAAGGTGTGATGATGAACCCATTAATTATCAAACTCGGTGGTGTACTGCTGGACAGCGAAGAAGCGCTGGAGCGTCTTTTTACCGCGCTGGTTAACTATCGCGAATCACACCAACGTCCGCTGGTGATTGTGCACGGCGGCGGCTGCGTGGTGGATGAGCTGATGAAAGGGCTCAACCTGCCGGTGAAAAAGAAAAACGGTCTGCGGGTGACGCCTGCCGATCAGATTGACATCATCACTGGTGCGCTGGCGGGTACGGCGAACAAAACGCTGCTCTCCTGGGCAAAGAAACACCATATTGCGTCCGTTGGCCTCTATCTGGGCGATGGCGATAGCGTAAAAGTGACCCAGCTCGACGAAGAGCTCGGCCATGTTGGACTGGCGCAGCCAGGTTCGCCTAAGCTGATAAACACGCTGCTGGAAGGCGGTTTTCTGCCGGTGGTGAGCTCTATCGGCGTGACCGAAGAGGGCGCGCTGATGAACGTGAATGCGGACCAGGCGGCGACCGCGCTGGCCGCGACGCTGGGCGCGGATCTGATCCTGCTCTCCGACGTGAGCGGTATTCTGGACGGCAAAGGCCAGCGCATCGCGGAAATGACTGCGGCAAAAGCCGAACAGCTGATCGCCCAGGGCATTATTACCGACGGGATGATCGTCAAAGTCAATGCGGCGCTGGATGCCGCACGTACGCTCGGTCGCCCGGTGGATATCGCCTCCTGGCGTCATGCGGAGCAGCTTCCGGCACTGTTTAACGGCACGCCGATTGGCACACGTATTTTAGCGTAAGTTTTTAATGAATGACCGTAGGCCGGGTAAGCGTAGCGCCACCCGGCGGAACTAACGAATAAAGGAACGATGTTATGGCACTTTGGGGTGGGCGTTTTACACAGGCAGCGGATCAGCGGTTCAAACAGTTCAACGACTCTTTGCGCTTCGACTACCGCCTGGCCGAACAGGATATCGTCGGCTCTGTGGCCTGGTCCAAAGCGCTGGTAACGGTGGGCGTACTGAGCGCAGAGGAACAGCTGCAGCTGGAAGAGGCGCTCAACAATCTGCTGGAAGAAGTGCGTCTGGATCCGCAGCAAATCCTGCAGAGCGATGCCGAAGATATTCATAGCTGGGTGGAAGGCAAGCTGATCGACAAAGTCGGCCAGCTGGGTAAAAAGCTTCACACTGGCCGGAGCCGTAACGACCAGGTCGCCACCGACCTGAAGCTGTGGTGTAAAGATACCGTTGGCGAACTGCTGGCGGCCAACCGTCAGCTGCAGAGCGCGCTGGTGGAGACCGCACAGAACAACCAGGATGCGGTGATGCCGGGTTATACTCATCTGCAGCGCGCGCAGCCGGTGACCTTTGCGCACTGGTGTCTGGCCTATGTTGAGATGCTGGCGCGCGATGAAAGCCGTCTGCAGGATACCCTGAAACGTCTGGACGTCAGCCCGCTGGGCAGCGGCGCGCTGGCCGGTACGGCGTATGAAATCGACCGTGAACAGCTGGCAGGTTGGCTGGGCTTTGCCTCTGCTACCCGCAACAGCCTGGATAGCGTCTCCGATCGTGACCACGTGCTGGAACTGCTCTCTGACGCGTCTATCGGTATGGTGCACCTGTCGCGCTTTGCGGAAGACCTGATCTTCTTTAACTCTGGCGAAGCGGGCTTCGTCGAGCTGTCTGACCGTGTGACGTCTGGCTCTTCGCTGATGCCGCAGAAGAAAAACCCGGATGCGCTGGAGCTGATCCGCGGTAAGTGTGGCCGTGTACAGGGTGCGCTGACCGGCATGATGATGACCCTGAAAGGGCTCCCGCTGGCGTACAACAAAGATATGCAGGAAGACAAAGAAGGTCTGTTCGACGCACTCGACACCTGGCTGGACTGTCTGCATATGGGCGCGCTGGTGCTGGACGGCATTCAGGTGAAGCGTCCACGCTGCCAGGAAGCGGCCCAGCAGGGCTACGCGAACGCGACTGAACTGGCGGATTATCTGGTAGCGAAAGGCGTACCGTTCCGTGAAGCACACCATATTGTCGGTGAAGCGGTGGTGGAAGCGATTCGTCAGGGGAAACCGCTGGAAGAACTGGCCCTTGCTGACCTGCAGAAATTCAGCGCGGCGATCGGCGATGATGTGTATCCGATTCTTTCGCTGCAGTCCTGCCTGGATAAGCGTGCTGCGAAAGGCGGCGTGTCGCCGAAGCAGGTAGCGCAGGCGATAGCGGATGCGAAAAACCGGTTGGTTTGATTTGTGCGGGTTGGTGCCCTCACCCCGGCCCTCTCCCACAGGGAGAGGGAGAAAAACAAAGCCTGGCTTAGCGCCAGGCTTTTTTACGCAAAAAAAAGCGGACCACGGGGTCCGCAAAAGTTCACGTTGGCTTTAGTTGTTCGAGTTTTGAGAGAAACTCGATGACGGGGCGGGGACGTCAAGGGTCAAACACGTGCCGCCTCGTCTATGTGATGTATTATTCAACAGAATGCTTGATAGGGATAATCGTTCGTTGCTATGCTATCTATCGCCATGAACTATCGTGGCGACGGAGGATGAATAATGAATATTCGTGATCTTGAATACCTGGTAGCGTTAGCCGAGCATCGTCACTTTCGCCGCGCGGCAGATTCCTGCCACGTCAGCCAGCCCACGCTGAGCGGTCAGATCCGCAAGCTGGAAGACGAGCTGGGTGTGATGTTGCTGGAGCGCACCAGTCGTAAGGTACTGTTCACACAGGCAGGTTTACTGCTGGTGGATCAGGCGCGCACCGTGCTGCGCGAGGTCAAAGTGCTCAAGGAAATGGCAAGCCAGCAGGGAGAGGCGATGTCTGGCCCACTGCATATTGGCCTGATCCCAACCGTTGGTCCGTACCTACTGCCGCACATCATTCCGATGCTGCACCAGACGTTCCCGAAACTCGAAATGTACCTGCATGAAGCGCAAACCCATCAGCTGCTGGCACAGCTGGACAGTGGCAAGCTCGACTGCGCCATTCTGGCGCTGGTGAAAGAGAGTGAAGCTTTTATTGAAGTGCCGCTGTTCGATGAGCCAATGATGCTGGCGATCTACGAAGATCACCCGTGGGCGAATCGCGATCGCGTGCCGATGGCCGATCTCGCCGGTGAAAAGCTGCTGATGCTGGAAGACGGCCACTGCCTGCGCGATCAGGCGATGGGCTTCTGCTTCGAAGCGGGCGCTGATGAGGATACCCATTTCCGCGCAACCAGCCTGGAAACGCTGCGTAATATGGTCGCGGCGGGAAGCGGAATCACGCTGCTGCCTGCGCTGGCGGTACCGCGCGAACGCAAACGCGATGGTGTGGTTTACTTGCCGTGCATTAAGCCAGAGCCGCGTCGAACCATTGGTCTGGTCTATCGCCCGGGCTCACCGCTGCGCAGCCGCTATGAGCAACTGGCAGAGGCCATCCGTGGTGCGATGGATGGCCATTTCGACAGTGCGTTAAAACAGGCGGTTTAAACCGTTTAAGGCAGCGACCCGATAGGCTTCGGCCATGGTCGGGTAGTTAAAGGTGGTGTTGACGAAGTACTCAATGGTGTTGCCACCACCTTTCTGCTCCATGATGGCCTGGCCGATATGAATGATTTCCGCGGCGCGTTCACCAAAGCAGTGAATCCCGAGGATCTCTTTCGTCTCGCGATGGAACAGGATCTTCAGCGTCCCCACGCTCATCCCCACGATTTGCGCCCGCGCCAGATGTTTAAACTGCGCGCGTCCTACCTCGTAAGGCACTTTCATTGAGGTCAGCTGCTGCTCGGTTTTGCCGACAGAACTGATTTCCGGGATGGTATAGATGCCCGTCGGGATATCTTCAATCAGATGCGCCGTCGCTTCGCCTTTTACCAGCGCCTGAGCCGCGATGCGCCCCTGGTCATAAGCGGCAGAGGCCAGACTTGGGTAGCCAATCACGTCGCCAACCGCGTAGATATGCGGCAGGGCGGTCTGATACATGCTGTTGACCTTCAGCTGACCACGGCTGTCGGTTTCAAGCCCGATATTTTCCAGCTGCAGCGAATCGGTGTTACCGGTACGGCCGTTGGCATACAGCAGACAGTCAGCTTTCAGCTTCTTGCCGGACTTGAGGTGCATGATCACCCCGTCATCACAGCCTTCAATCTTCTCATACTCTTCGTTGTGGCGAATCACCACGCCGCTGTTCCAGAAGTGGTAGGAGAGCGAGTCTGACATCTCCTGATCGAGGAACGCCAGCAGGCGATCGCGGGTGTTGATCAGGTCAACTTTGACATCCATTCCGCGGAAGATCGACGCATATTCACAGCCAATGACTCCCGCACCATAGATAATGACGTGACGGGGTTCATGGTGCAGGCTCAGAATGGAGTCACTGTCGTAGACGCGCGGATGTGAGAAGTCCACGTCGGCCGGATGGTAAGGGCGTGAACCGCAGGCGATGACAAATTTTTCGGCGGTAAGGGTTTCAACCGAACCGTCGTGGCATTCGAGTGCCAGCGTGTGTTCATCCACAAAATGCGCGTTGCCCTGCAAAATCTCACAGTGGTTACGCTCATAAAATCCCTGACGCATACGTGTCTGCTGGTTAATGACGGTATCCGCGTGGTTCAGGATGTCAGCAAAGGATGAACGAAGAAGTCGGGAGTGGTCGCTGTAAAGAGGGTTCTGGTTAAATTCGATAATGCGGCTAACGGCGTGGCGGAGGGCTTTGGAAGGGATGGTGCCCCAGTGGGTGCAACCGCCGCCGACATTATGGTAGCGCTCAATGACCGCTACTCTGGCTCCCTGTTTCACCAGACCCATAGCAGCACCTTCACCGCCGGGACCGGAACCAATAACTATTGCGTCGTAATCGTAGGAATGTGGCATGGCAAGGCTTACCTGTTCTTATACATAAAAGCAACAGAATCATAACATCATTGCCCGATTAACCCAATTATCGTTGTGCTTTTTTCCGGCAGTGGAGCACAAACCGCACGTAAACAATCATTCACAAAGCTGAGCAAACAGATTAATTTTATTCTCTGGTATAGTGCCATCAGGCCTTTGGAAGGATTCAACTATCGTGATGGGCGTAAGAGCACAACAAAAAGAGAAAACCCGGCGTTCGCTGGTGGAAGCCGCATTCAGTCAACTGAGTGCTGAGCGAAGTTTTGCCAGTTTGAGCCTGCGCGAAGTCGCACGCGAGGCCGGGATTGCGCCAACGTCCTTTTATCGTCATTTCCGTGATGTGGATGAACTGGGCCTGACCATGGTCGATGAAAGCGGCCTGATGCTGCGCCAGTTGATGCGCCAGGCGCGTCAGCGTATCGCCAAAGGGGGCAGCGTCATCCGCACCTCCGTATCTACCTTTATGGAATTTATCGGCAATAACCCCAACGCGTTTCGTCTGCTTTTGCGCGAGCGTTCGGGGACATCAGCGGCGTTTCGTGCCGCCGTCGCGCGTGAAATTCAGCATTTCATCGCGGAACTTGCCGACTATCTTGAACTCGAAAATCATATGCCGCGTGCGTTTACTGAGGCGCAGGCCGAGGCGATGGTGACGATTGTGTTCAGCGCGGGTGCCGAAGCGCTGGATGTCAGCATTGAACAACGTAAGCAGCTTGAAGAGCGACTGGTATTGCAGCTCAGGATGATCTCCAAAGGTGCATACTACTGGTATCGCCGTGAACAAGAGAAACTGGCACATCAAACCGAAGAGTGAAGGTGAGTAATGAAACAGTCAGGTCAGGATAAAGGGACGCTGTTGCTGGCATTGATCGCTGGCTTATCCATTAATGGGACGTTTGCCGCTATTTTTAGCTCCATTGTTCCGTTTTCAATTTTCCCGCTTATTGCGCTGGTGCTGACCGTTTACTGTCTGCATCAACGTTACCTGAACCGCACGATGCCGGTCGGGTTGCCGGGACTGGCGGCGGCCTGCTTTATTCTGGGTGTACTGCTCTACAGCACGGTGGTGCGCGCGGAGTATCCGGATATCGGCTCTAACTTCTTCCCTGCGGTACTGTCTGTTGCGCTGGTATTCTGGATCGGCGCTCGCATGCGTAGCCGCAAAAGCCAGTTGCCGGAGTAATGAATCATTTGTAGGGCAGGTAAGCGAAGCGCCACCTGCCAAAAACGCCGGATGGCGCAACGCTTATCCGGCCTACAGATCACCGTGCGGTAAGTAAAACGCCGCACTCCATATGGTGGGTATACGGGAACTGATCGAACAGTGCCAGACGTTCAACTCTGTGCGTCTGGCCTAATGTTTCAAGGTTCTTGCACAGCGTCTCCGGGTTGCAGGAGATGTACAAAATACGCGGGTACGCCTGCACCATCTTTTCGGTTTCGCTGTCGAGTCCACTGCGCGGCGGGTCGACAAAAATCGTCTCACACTGGTAGCTCTTCAAATCGATTCCCTCCAGACGGTTAAACTGGCGTACGCCGTTCATGGCCTGGGTAAACTCTTCAGCGGCCATACGGATGATCTGCACGTTATCAATATGGTTGGCGGCAATGTTGTACTGCGCGGCGGCAACTGACGGCTTGGCAATTTCCGTTGCCAGCACGCGATCGAAGTTACGTGCCAGCGCCAGAGAGAAGTTGCCGTTACCGCAGTACAGTTCAAGCAGATCGCCCGTTGACCCTTCCGTTGCCTTCAGCGCCCACTCCAGCATCTGCACATTCATCGCGGCGTTCGGCTGGGTAAAACTGTTCTCCACCTGACGATAAATCATCTCTTTACCCGCCACCGGCAGACGCTCGTCGACGTAATCCTGATCGAGCATGATTTTGGTTTTTGTCGCGCGGCCAATCAGATGAACGTTGATGTTCTGCGCCCGAAGCGCATCACGCAGCGCTTCGGCCTGCTCGCGCCACTCGTCATTCAGCGCTTTATGATACAGCAGGGAGACGATAGCCTGGTTACTTTGCGTGGTCAGATAGTCGATCTGGAACAGCTTGTGGCGCAGCACCGGGTTATCACGTACGCCGTCGATCATTAGCGTCATAAGCTGGTTGATAAGCTCACTCGCGGCCGGGAAGCTGTCCACGCGAATGCGGGATTTGGTCTGCTGATCGAAAATAATGTGGTACAGGTCATCCCCGTCATGCCAGATGCGGAACTCGGCACGCATACGATAGTGGCTGACAGGCGAGCGAAACACCTCGGGAACGGGCGCGTTAAACGGCGTCATCATACTTTGCAGGCGGACAACTTTCTCTGCCAGCTGCGCGTCGTACTGTTCGGTCGGGAGGTGTTCGGGGGTCATGATGCGTCCTGAGTGATAAAGAATTACGCGGGGATTGTAGGGATTGTTCAGGGGATGTCCAGATTTAATGGCTAATAGCTGTCTGGACATCTATACGTGTCTAATTGTAGCATTCTGTTTCCGGTCTCATGAGAGTGAAAAGGGAATCCAGTGTAAATCTGGAGCTGACGCGCAGCGGTAACGACTGGCGGGATGAGCGTTGTAGACACTGTGAAAATGGGAAGTCTTCATCCTTATAAAGCCACCTAGCCCGAAGACCTGCCGGGATCACGTCGCATTTGGTTTCATCATCGCGTGCTATCGATGAGGCCTGCGGCATCCTTCTTATATTGTGGATGCTTTAACAATGATTAAAAAAGTATCGCTGTTGACGGCGTTGTCCGTCACGGCATTTTCGGGCTGGGCGCAGGATAGCGCAGACTCGTTGGTGGTGACGGCAAATCGTTTTGAACAACCCGCAAAAACTGTTCTGGCGCCGACGTCCGTGGTGACCCGTGAAGATATTGAGCGCTGGCAATCCACGACCGTTGTCGATGTTATGCGCCGCCTGCCAGGTGTAGATACCGCGCAAAACGGCGGAATGGGGCAGTATTCTTCACTCTTTATACGCGGTACGAATTCCAGTCATGTTCTCATCCTTGTCGACGGGATCCGACTTAACCAGGCGGGCGTCACGGGATCATCGGATCTCAGCCAGTTTCCGATCGCGCTGGTGCAGCGTATCGAATACATCCGTGGCCCGCGTTCGGCGGTGTATGGCTCCGATGCGATTGGTGGCGTAGTGAACATCATTACCACCCGCGCCAAAGATGGTACGACTCTGAATGCAGGCGTAGGCTCGCACGGGTACCAAAATTATGGCGGCAGTACTCAGCAGACGCTGGGTGAAACCACGCGTGTGACGCTGGCCGGTGATTACACGTATACCAAAGGCTTTGATGTGGTGGCGGACGGTAACAACGGCGGCGTTCCCCAAACCGATCGCGACGGCTACATGAATAAAACGATCTACGGTGCGCTGGAGCATGCGTTCTCTGAGCAATGGAGCGGCTTCGTTCGCGGATATGGTTACAGCAACCGTACTGCCTATGACGCTTATTACAGTCCAACCGCGCTAGTTGATACCCGCCAGCTATACAGCCAGACCTGGGATGCCGGGCTGCGCTACAACGAAGATATCTTCCATTCACAGCTGCTTTCCAGTTACAGCCACAGCAAGGATTTTAACTACGATCCGCATCTTGGACGTTATGACGCTACGGCAACGCTGGACGAAATCAAACAGTACAACGTTCAGTGGACAAACTCTGTGGACGTTGGCCATGGCAATATCGGCGCGGGTATCGACTGGCAAAAACAGAGCACAGAACCTAACACCAACTATGTGCCTAATGCCTACGACATTCGTAACACGGGCGTCTACCTGACGGCGTTGCAGAAGTTTGGCGATATTACGCTGGAAGGTGCAGCGCGCAGCGACGATAACTCGCAGTTTGGTCGCCATGGTACCTGGCAGAGCAGTGCGGGCTGGGAGTTTATTGACGGTTACCGTTTCATTGCTTCTTATGGTACGGCCTATAAAGCACCGAATCTGGGGCAACTCTACGGGCTCTACGGTAATGACCATCTTGATCCTGAAGAGAGCAAGCAGTGGGAAGGGGCGTTCGAAGGCCTTACCGCAGGCGTGAACTGGCGCGTGTCGGCCTATCGTAACGATGTTGATAACCTGATCGACTTCAACAATAACCTTCAGGAGTATTACAACGTTGGCAAGGCACGTATTAAAGGTGTCGAAGCGACGGCTTCGTTTGATACTGGCCCGGTCATGCATACTGTCAGTTATGACTATGTTGATGCGCGTAATGCGGCAACCAACCAACTGCTGGATCGTCGCGCTAAACAGCAGGTGAAGTATCAGCTTGATACGCAGATCTATGATTTTGACTGGAGTCTGACCTATCACTATCTGGGTACGCGGTACGATACCGACTTCGGTACATGGCCGAGTCAGAAGGTCAAAATGGGCGGCGTAAGCCTGTGGGATGTCGCAGTTTCGTATCCTGTCACCTCACACCTCACAGTTCGTGGTAAAATAGCCAACCTGTTCGATAAAGATTACGAGACAGTTTATGGCTACCAAACTGCAGGACGGGAATACACCTTGTCTGGCAGCTACACCTTCTAATCCGCGTCCCACCGTGCTGGTATTTGATTCCGGCGTCGGTGGGCTTTCGGTCTATGATGAGATCCGGCATCTCCTGCCGGATCTTCATTACATCTATGCCTTCGATAACGTTGCTTTTCCGTATGGGGAAAAGAGCGAAGATTTTATTGTTGAGCGTGTGGTTGAAATCGTTACTGCGGTACAAAAGCGCTATCCCCTCGCGCTGGCCGTTATCGCCTGCAATACGGCGAGCACCGTTTCCCTTCCTGCCCTGCGTGAAAAATTCCAGTTTCCGGTTGTAGGGGTCGTTCCTGCGATAAAACCAGCAGCGCGCCTGACGGCGAACGGTATTGTGGGGTTGCTGGCAACGCGAGGCACGGTAAAGCGTCCTTATACCCGCGAGCTGATCGACCGTTTTGCCAACGAATGCCAGATTGCGATGCTCGGTTCGGCTGAGCTGGTGGAAATGGCCGAAGCGAAGCTGCATGGTAAGGCGGTATCACTCGAAGAGTTGCGTCGTATTCTTCGTCCGTGGCTGCGGATGCCCGAACCACCGGATACCGTTGTGCTGGGCTGCACCCACTTCCCGCTATTACAGGAAGAACTTTTAGCCGTGTTGCCGGAAGGGACACGTCTGGTGGATTCTGGTGCGGCTATCGCCCGTCGTACGGCCTGGTTGCTGGAGCATGAAGCGCCGGATGCGAAATCAGCCGATGCGAATATTGCTTTTTGTATGGCAATCACGAATGAGACCGAGCAACTTTTACCCGTTTTACGTCGTTACGGCTTTGAAACGCTCGAAAAACTGGCGCTGTAGCACGGTTTTGAGCAAAAAAGAGACGGTTGAACGTTTTTTTTAAAAGAGGGGTTGTCAACGTCTGAGAACTCCCTATAATGCGCCTCCACTGACACGGAACAACGGCTTACAGGCCGCCGGGTTAGCGGGGTTCAGAGATGAACGCCAGCAGAGAAAAGCGAAAATAATCACTTGACTCTGAATGAGGAAAACGTAATATACGGGACCTCGCAACGATGAGCTGAAAGCCGCGTTGCA